>JAUIIR010000021.1 GCA_030431485.1 Alphaproteobacteria bacterium | reverse complement strand
CACAACTGTGACCCCAGTACCAAAGATTGCGTTCGCCATCGCGAGCGCACTGGCATTTGTGGTGTAGGTAAGCTCGGCGCCTGTTGCCATTTCTGCCTCACGGAGGCCCAAGACACCTTTCCAGACACGGGTAATTCAAGGCCGGTGTTTTCACCGTGCCAAGCCACTGACTGGTTACTGCTCCGCCTCGAGCCAATTTCTTTTTTGTTGTGGGATATTAAGCATGGTTGGCGAGGCCATGTCATTCTGTCGATAGAACTAATATCGAAAGGATAACCTCTGATTGAGTCTTTTTCGTCACATTTGCCTCTGCCGACCAGAGGCGATAGCCAAGGAGCGCAACAAATTCGAAAGTAAGACCGATGCGTGACACCGATCCCGTAGACCTGACCGCAGCGCTTGTACGCTGCCCCTCGGTGACGCCCGACGAAGGTGGCGCGCTGGTTCTGCTGCAAGACCTGCTGGAGGGTGCCGGGTTCACCTGTACGCGCGTGGATCGCGGAGACGTGTCGAACCTGTTCGCACGTTGGGGAGACAAGGGCCATGCCCGGACTTTCGGGTTCAACGGACACACGGATGTGGTGCCGCTGGGCAATCTCGACGCTTGGACGATGCCGCCGTTCGAGGCCGAAATCAAAAATGGTATGCTATACGGGCGCGGGTCCACCGACATGAAATCGGGGGTTGCGGCTTTTGCCGCAGCCGCGGTGGATTTTGTGCAGAACACACCTCCTGATGGTGCGCTGATCCTGACGATCACCGGAGACGAAGAAGGCGACGCCGCCGACGGAACGATGGCGCTTTTGGATTGGATGGAAACTCATGAAGAGCGCATGAATGTTTGCTTGGTCGGCGAGCCCACCTGCCCCAACCACATGGGCGAGATGATGAAGATCGGTCGGCGTGGTTCGATGAACGCGTGGTTCGCGGTGACAGGCAAGCAGGGCCATTCTGCCTACCCGCACCGCGCCGTGAATCCGATGCCCGCAATGGCGCGGCTGATGGACCGGCTAGCCTCTCACGAGTTGGATCAAGGGACGGATCATTTCGATGCCTCGACGCTCGCGGTTGTGACCATCGACACCGGCAATGCGGCAACCAACGTGATCCCGGCGGAAACGCGCGCCTGCATCAACATCCGCTTCAACGACATTCACACTGGCGAAGGACTGTCCTATTGGCTGCGCGATGAAGCCGCCAAGGTAGATGCGGAGTTCGGAACAAAAACCGAGGTCAAGATCAAGATCTCGGGAGAGGCATTCCTCACACCGCCGGGGCCGCTGTCCGATCTGGTGGCTAAGTCAGTCGAAGCGGAAACAGGCGTTGCGCCCGAGCTGTCCACGTCTGGTGGCACCTCGGATGCACGCTTTGTGAGAAACCACTGCCCGGTGGTCGAATTCGGTCTTGTCGGGAAAACCATGCACGAGGTCGATGAACGTGTCGAGGTAGAGCAGATCGTGCAACTGAAGGCGATCTACAGCCGCATCTTGCAGGACTATTTCGCAGAATGACCCTGACCGTGTCGCGGGTAACGGACCCGACAGTGTGCTATGCAATCCGACACGAGGTCTTTGTCGGCGAACAAAACGTGCATGTTGATCTGGAGCGCGATGAACTGGACGATACGGCGGTGCATCTGCTGGCACATGACGGCAACCAGCCGGTTGGCGCGGCGCGGATCGTGATCGACGGCGACACCGGCAAGATTGGGCGTGTCTGTGTGTTGAAGGACCTGCGCAACAATGGCTTTGGGTCGGCCTTGATCCGTGAAGCGCTTGCCATCTTGGACGATACACCTGGTATCACCCGAGCCGCCTTGGGCGCTCAGATCGACGCTTTGGGCTTCTACGGAAAGCTGGGTTTCTCAGCCTATGGCGAGGTTTTCGACGACGCCGGAATTGATCATCGCATGATGGAACTGCGCCTCGACACCTGACGCGACTTTCGCCATGACGCGCCCACAAGCGCGTGCTACCTGATGCGCATGAGCAAATTGCCAAGCAAGGCGGATATCCTCGATTGGATTGCCGCCAACCCGACCCTAACCGCGAAACGCGACATTGCCAAAGCCTTTGGCATCAAAGGTGCCGCGCGGATTGACCTCAAGCGCCTGCTGAAAGAGCTGGAGGCCGAAGGTCATCTAGAAAAGCGCAAAAAAACCTATCGCGACCCCGACCGTCTGCCCCCTGTGAGCGTATTGCAGGTGAAGGCAGCGTCACCAGACGGTGACCTCTATGCCCGCGCCTTGGAATGGCATGGCGAAGGTGTGGAGCCGATCATTCTTGTGATCCCCCGCGCCTCTGACTCTGCCTTGGGCGAAGGCGACCGTATTCTGGCCCGGCTGCAGGTTGTGCATGAAGAAGACCACAATTACGAGGCTCGGCTCATCCGTCGAATCGGCTCGAACCCGCGAAAAGTGGTGGGTATCTTTGCCAAGACCTCGGAAGGCGGGCGGATCAAGCCAATCGACAAAGGCTCGGATAAGGAGTGGCTGGTGGCAGCCGACGCCACTGGCGGGGCCAAAGATGGCGAATTGGTCGAGGCGGAACAGGCGGGGCCAGCGGGCCGCATGGGTCTGCCGCGTGCGCGCATCACTGACCGGTTGGGCGACCCCTCTGCGCCGCGTGCCGTGTCGCTGATCGCCATTCACCAGCACGGCATCCCCGACAGTTTTCCTGACGACGTGATCGCCGAGGCGGACGCGATGAAGCCGGCGGGGCTCAAGGGTCGGACCGACATGCAGGACATGCCGCTGATTACCATCGACCCGGTGGATGCCCGAGACCGGGACGATGCCTGTCTCGCCTATCCGGATGACGATCCAAAAAACGAAGGCGGCCACGTGATCTGGGTCGCCATCGCGGACGTGTCGCATTACGTGACTTCCGGGTCGGCGCTGGACCGCGAGGCGCGCAAGCGCGGCAATTCCAGCTATTTTCCCGACCGCGTGGTGCCGATGCTGCCTGACCGTCTGTCGGGTGATCTGTGTTCCTTGCACGAAGGCGTGCCGCGCGCCTGTGTCGCGGTGCGCATGGTGATCGACGCTCATGGCAACAAGATCAGTCACAGCTTTCAGCGCGGGTTGATGCGCTCGGTCGCATCGCTCGATTATCGCACTGTGCAAGACGCGATGGACGGCACCCCGAACGACAAGACAGCACCCCTGATGGACGACGTGATCCGCCCGCTTTACGCCGCCTATGCCGCCCTGCGCGAGGCGCGGAACCGGCGTCAGCCGCTCGACCTCGACCTGCCCGAACGCAAGATCGTTCTGGCCGAGGATGGTACTGTGCAGTCTGTCAACTTTGCTGACCGTCTGGATGCACACCGGCTGATCGAGGAATTCATGGTGCTCGCCAATGTCTGCGCCGCCGAAACCCTGATCGCCAAACGCACACCGCTTCTGTTCCGCGTCCACGAAGAACCGCCGCCCGAGAAGATGGAAAGCTTGCGCGAAACCGCCGAAGCGGCGGGGCTGACGCTGGCCAAGGGCCAGGTGCTCAAGACCGCGCAGCTCAACCGTCTGCTGCACGACGCGGCGGGGTCGGACGAGGCGGAACTGATCAACCTCGCCACGCTGCGGTCCATGACGCAGGCCTATTACAATCCCGAGAACTTTGGACATTTTGGCCTCGCGTTGCAGAACTACGCACACTTCACCTCGCCCATCCGGCGCTATTCCGACCTGATCGTGCACCGAGCGCTGATCAAGGCGCATGGCTGGGGCGATGACGGCCTGTCGCCGGAAGACATTGACCGGCTTGAGGCCACCGCTCAGCACATCAGCGATACGGAGCGCCGGTCAATGATGGCAGAGCGCGACACGACCGACCGCTATCTCGCGGCTTTCCTGTCTGACCGCATCGGCGCCGAGTTCAGCGGACGGATCAGCGGTATCGCGCGCTTTGGCGTCTTCGTGAAGCTTGACGAAACGGGGGCCGACGGTCTTATCCCGATCCGGTCTTTGGGCAACGAGTACTTCCATTTCGACGCCGATGCCGGAACACTGATGGGCGCCGACACGGGTGTGATGATCGGGCTGGGCCAGCGCGTGACCGTGAAACTGGTCGAGGCCGCGCCCGTAACCGGTGGGATCGGTCTTGAACTGCTTACGCTGCAAGACGCAGAACTGCCCAGCGGATCAGGCAAAGGCCGCATGGGGCGCGGAGCACGCCCCAAGGGGAAGGGTGGACCGAAACGCAAAGCGGCCAAAGCAAAGAAGAAAGAAGCCAAGACCAAGCGCAAGGTCACGCGGCGGCAGCGGAACAGGTGAATGCAGGGTAGAGCGCGCTCCGACCACGCTCGATGTAGGCCATCAGTGTCTTGTTACCCCGCACCGCGCGACGGATCGCGGTATCGGCAGGCAGGCCTGCCAACATGCTGAGCACCGGGACAGCGGTCGTATCCGGTGCAGTGGGGTGATCGGCCAGCAGGAACGGCTTGTCCCAAAGCAGGTCGGTCAGGCAGTCGAGGTCCGGGGTCAAGCATTGCACACGCTGGTCTTCGGTCATACGGGCAAAGCCCTGCCCTTTTAACCCGCTTCGCACCTGTCGCCGTACCATCGTCGCCACGACGCCGCGCATCGGCAATGGCACGCTCCCGAAGGCTCGGGGCACGAGTTCTGACCAGCACCGATCATCAAGCCACCGGTCATGTGCCACCGCAACGCGCAGATGTTCCTCGACCATGCGGATCAGGGCATGACCCAGCACACGGTCCTTGGACGACAGTCCAGGATAGAAATCCGCGCCGCGCTTTTCCAGATAGGTCTGGATGAACCCGCTTTCCGGGATGATGCCATCCGGCGTGCGCAGCGCGGGCAGGCGTCCAAGCGGTGCGTCAGAGGGCATGCTGACATATTCGGGACGCCACTCTTCGCCAGACATCTCGAGTTGGATCATCGTCTTGACGCAGAACGGGCTCAGGCTGGGTTCATCGAATCCGCCGGGGTAGGTGATCAGTGTAAGCATCGAGTCTCTCCAGAATTTTCCTGGGATCGGAGTAGATCGAGATACTGTCAGTTTTTGTCAGCATGACGTAGAATGTTCAGATCATGAGCCACACCCATCGCCTGTTCCAATTGATGCAAGCGCTGCGCAGCCTGCCCGCGCCAGTGACAGCCCAGCAACTGGCCGAGGCGACAGGTGTCTCTCCGCGCACGCTCTACCGCGACATCGACACGATGCGCGAGCTTGGCGCAATGATCGACGGGGAAGCCGGGTTTGGCTACACTCTGATCGAGGACGCGCATCTGCCTCCCCTCGGGTTCAAGGATGACGAACTCGAAGCGCTGGTTCTTGGCCTACGCGAGGTTGCCGCTGTCGGCGACCCGCCGCTGGCAAACGCGGCACGGAGCGCCCTGACCAAGCTGCGGGCCCGTCTGCCAGAGCGGCAGGCACACCGCCTGCGCCACTCGGTTCTGGTGGCGCATCGGTTTCATCCGCCTGCTTTGCCAAAAATTGACTCAGGCATCCTGCGTGAAGCGTGTTGGGAGGAGCGGATCGTTGGCTTTCATTATACTGACAAACAGGGGGCCTCGACCCAGCGTGAGGTCAAGCCGCTGAGCATCATGCTCTTCGATCAATCGCCCTGCCTTCTTGCATGGTGCCTCAAGCGCAATGATTACCGGGCGTTCCGATTGGATCGGATGTCCGACCTGCGCGTGACAGACCGATCCTTCCGTCCCGCACGTGTGCCATTGCTGAAAACATATCTCGACGCCCTGAACGAAGCGGCAGGAGACCGCTTGGTTCGCTTTTGATCCCTTCGCAAGAAGCGCGAGTCGCGCTAGAATTGAGAAAAGTCCGGCAAACGGGCACGAGCAGCAAGGGTTGAAGACATGCGGTATCTGGTGATCGCCTCAGTTTTGGCACTGACGGGGTCCATGGCCCCGGCGCAGACGATGGACGACACCACCCGTCCGGTCAGTCGATCCTCCACCGACAGCGAGGTCAGTCGCAGCGCCGTGTCGCTTGTGTCGGTCACAGCTCCGCGCAATTCGCTGCGCCCGGCCTTGCGACCTGCGGTGACATCGACGCCGGACGTGCTTTTGCCCATCGCGACTCAATCCGGGTTCGGGGACTGGATCAAAGGCTTCCGCGCCCGCGCCCTTCGTCAGGGCATTTCGGCCGATGTGTTCGACCGCGCTTTCGCCGGTGTGCAATACGACGCCGACGTGATCCGCCGCGATCGGAAGCAGTCGGAATTCACCAAGACGATCTGGGATTACCTCGACAGTGCCGCGTCCGAGGCGCGGGTGAACAATGGCAAGGCGGCGCTGCGCAAACACGGCGCGTTGCTGGACCGGATCGAGGCGCAGTACGGCGTCGACAAGGATGTGGTCGTCGCGATCTGGGGGCTAGAGTCAGCCTACGGCACCTTCCGAGGGTCGAACCCAGTGATCGGGTCTCTGGCCATCCTGGCCTATGACGCGCGGCGCAGCGAATTCTTCGAAGAGCAACTGGTCGAAGCACTAAAAATATTGCAAAGCGGCGATGTAGAGCTTGCGAATTTCAAAGGCAGCTGGGCTGGCGCTATGGGACACACTCAGTTCATCCCATCCTCCTACCAATCGCTCGCCGTAGATTTCGACGGCAACGGCAAGCGCGACATCTGGTCAGACGATCCCGCTGACGCGCTGGCGTCGACCGCCAACTATCTTGCCAAGAACGGCTGGGTCAAAGGCATGCCCTGGGGCGTCGAGGTGCGGATTCCTCAGGGATTTGACTACACGCTGGCGAACCGCGACATCCTGCGCATGCCTTCCGATTGGGCAAAGATCGGCATTGTCGATCTTGATGGCAAAGTCGTCCCGGATCATGGGTCAGCGTCTGTCCTGCTACCTGCAGGTGCCAAGGGCGCGGCGTTTTTGGTCTTCAAGAATTTCGACGTGATCGAAACCTACAACACCGCCGACGCCTACGTGATCGGGGTCGGTCATCTGAGTGATCGGATCACTGGAGCAGGCCCAATAAGGTCTGATTGGCCACGCGAGGACCGCGCACTTAGTTTTGCAGAGCGGAAAGAAATGCAGCGTCTTCTGACAGCCAAGGGGTTTGATACGAAAAAGATTGATGGGAAAATCGGGCCGCTGACGATTAACGCCGTCCGAGCCTTTCAAGCGTCTATCGGAGACATCCCGGATGGCTATGCCTCTTTGAACATCCTGAAGAAACTGCGTTAGTAAGCGGACCAGACAGGGAGCCCGCGACCCATGATCTGCATTGGGGGCAAAACGTGCCGACAACCCTGATCGTTCTGGCGCATCCAGACTCACGCTCGTTCAATGGGCAATGGGCGGACGCAACCGAAGCTGCAGCACGCGCTGCGGGGGACACCGTTTTGCGCAGCGATCTCTGCCAGATGGGCTTTGATCCGGTCGAACGCTCTGAACATTATCCGGACTGGCCAAGTGACGTCTCCTTCGACCCTCTTAGAGCGCAGGAAACAGCCGCACAGCGTGGCAACCCACCAGAGTTGGTTGCCGATGAGGTCGAGAAAATTCGCCGCGCAGATCGCATCGTACTGCATTTTCCACTCTGGTGGTTTGCTCCCCCCGCGATCCTGAAAGGCTGGTTTGACCGCGCCTTTCAGCACGGCGCTCTCCATGATGTCGACACGCGTTTCGACACGGGACAATTCAGCGGAAGAGGCGTTCTTATGTGCGTCACGACCGGCTCCAGTGCCCTCGAAAGCAGTATCGGCGGAAAAGAAGGCGATGTTCGATTGCTCCTCTGGCCCACTGCATACACGTTGCGATATCTTGGCTTCGATGTTTTGGAGCCCGTCATCGTGCATAGCGTCCACGGGTACCATCGCGGAAATCGCGAAACGCTTTTGACGGACCGGCTCCAGACGACACTGGAGCACCAAGCAGATGTCATTGCAGGATGGGATCACCACTCGCGATTGCCTTTCAATGCAGATGCAGATTTCGACAAAGACGGGACACTTTGCGCCAATGCCCCGAGCTATTGGCCCTTTATTCGACATGGGTCACAAGACGACGCGTAGAGTGTTTGCGTCCTGTCAGCGCGCGACCTAAACGCGGCACAGGCGTCTCTGCCAGCCTCAGGAAGGAAATCGCCATGATCCTGAAGATCGACGTGCATCTGCACTATCGCGTGTCGGAACCGACCGATCTGCTGTTACAGATCGAGGCCGCGCAGTTGCCTGAGCAAAAGATCCAGCGGAGCCAAACTGATTTTTCAGATGCCAGTAACATCGTCCGCGTTCCGGCGGACGACGGCGTGGGCGAACGCCTTTGGCTTCGGGCCGACGGCAATTTCCGATGCGACTACAGCACAACAATCGAGATCGCACGGCCCTCCCGTGACCTTGTCAAAATCCCGTCAACCCCTCCGCATCTTTTTCCGGGTGACGCTGTTCGCTACCTGATGCCGTCCCGATATTGTCCATCCGACGAATTCCAAACCTTTGTCGCGGCAGAGTTCGGCCATCTGTCAGGAGGCGCGCAAATCGCCGCGATACGCGACTGGATCAACGCAGCATTCAGCTATGTACCCGGTGTCAGCAATCCGCAAACAACAGCATTGGACAGCTTTGTTCAGCGGCAAGGCATCTGCCGCGATTACGCGCATGTCATGGTGACGCTGGCCCGCGCGGCAATGATCCCGGCCCGCTTTGCAAGCGTCTATGCGCCGGGCGTGACGCCACCCGATTTTCATGCCGTCGCAGAGGTGTACCTTGACGGCAGTTGGCACCTTGTTGACCCAACAGACATGGCGGGGCCAGACTCAATCGCCGTCATCGGTGTCGGAGCCGACGCCGCCAATGTGGCCTTCCTCAACATCTTCAGGCGGGCGGACTTTGTCGCTCAGAACGTGTCGGTCAGCGCGGTCTAGCTTTATTCAACCTGACAGTCTTCGCCCCGAAAACACGCCAGCGCCGTTGCCTCTTGCTCTGCGGATGGGCGCGCATATGTCATGCCGGGGCAGGGATTGAGCGCCATCACCCATTGGCGATCTTCTTGTCTCAGGAACGCAAGATGTTCGCCCTTTGCTGTACCACCGCACCACGGACCCAGACAGGATACGCGCAGGATCACATCCCGTTCAAAGGGCTTCGAGAAACCTTCATCGGTCAAAGAGTGCCCTGCCAGCCAACCCTCGATATCAAATGACACACGGCCACGGGACGTCCTCTCGTCCGTTCGATCCGGAAGGGCCGCTTCATCAAAGTAAAGCTGCCCTCTGACCAGGATGTAGGTATCGTCAGACTGAGCCGCATGTGCATAGTCGCGGGCAAGATCAGGGGCCATGCAGCTCAATGCAAAAGCGGGCTGACTCATCACAAACACTGCGAAAGCCAAAAGAGCACCACTCAAACGCATCACAAATGATCTCGGAACGCGGCCAGTACCCGTTCATATACGTGACGCTTGAAGGGTACGATATTGTTGATCAACTGATCGGGCGCCATCCATTGCCAGCGGCTAAATTCCTGATGCTCCGTTGCGATGTCGATCTGATCATCGGTGCCTTTGAAGCGCATCAGAAACCATTTTTGTTCCTGGCCCCGATACCGACCCTTCCACAATTGTCCGACAAGATCATGCGGCAGATCATAAGGAATCCAATCCTTTGTCTCGGCCTCGACTTTGACAAGGGACTTCAGAACGCCGGTCTCTTCCCACAACTCGCGCAGCGCCGCATCCCGGGGGTTTTCACCCTTGTCCACCCCGCCCTGCGGCATCTGCCAGGCAGGGCCGGGGTTATCTATGCGTTGCCCGACAAAGACTTTGCCTTCTCTGTTTATCAACATGACGCCGACACAGGGGCGATACGGCAAGCGGGCAATGTCTTCGGGAGTCATCTTCGGACTTTCATGATACCGCGGCGCGAGGACCCCCGCGCCGCAAATAAGATCAATCGTTCGACGGCTGAAGCGCAGTCAGGCCCTTGAGGATGTCGATGGCGTAAGCCAGCTGGTAATCCTCTTCGCGCAGCGCTGCTGCGGCTTCGGCCTTGGCGCGATCGGCCTCGATCTGCTGGATTTCGTCCTCGCTCAAGCTGTCATTGTCGAGACTGCCACGCAGGTCGGCCTCGGACCGGTTGAAGACATTCGTTTCTTCCTCCTCCTCGGCACCGGCAGCGGGGCGACGAGGCTGAGCCACAACGATGTCCGGCGACACGCCCAGAGCCTGGATCGAACGACCTGACGGTGTGTAATAACGCGCTGTGGTCAAGCGCATGGCGCCATCCCCCCGCAGTGGCATAACCGTCTGAACCGACCCCTTGCCGAAAGATTTCGTGCCCACGACAATCGCCCGGCGATGATCCTGAAGCGCACCGGCCACAATCTCGGACGCCGATGCCGAGCCGCCATTGATCAGCACAACAATCGGTTTTCCTTCTGCCAGATCACCCGGCGTTGCATTGTAGCGGTCACCGTCTTCCGGGTTGCGGCCCCGTGTGCTGACGATTTCGCCTTTTTCAAGGAACGCATCGCTGACGCGGATCGCCTGATTGAGCAGACCGCCCGGATTGTTGCGCAGATCAAGCACGATACCTTCGACATTCTCCATGCCGCCGGCAGCTTCGACCTGTTCGGCCAGACCTTCTTCAAGGTTGGTATAGGTCTGGTCGTTGAATGTCGTCACACGCAGGACCACCGCATCACCTTGCAGTCGGGTGCGCACAGCAGTCAGTTTGATCGTGTCACGGACAATCGATACGTCGAATGGCTCGGCTTCTCCCTCGCGGACCACGGTGATGATGATCTCAGAACCGACCGGTCCGCGCATCATGTCCACCGCCTCGTCGAGGGTAAGCCCCAGAACCGAGTCGCCGTCCACATGTGTGATGAAATCACCGGCTTCAATCCCCGCGTCGTCTGCAGGGGTACCGTCAATCGGAGAGACGACCTTCACAAAGCCCTCTTCCTGCGTGACTTCAATCCCGAGCCCGCCAAACTCGCCACGGGTCTGCACACGCATATCTGCGGCATCGTCGGGTGAGAGGTAGCTCGAATGCGGGTCAAGAGAGGTCAGCATGCCGTCGATAGCGGCTTCAATCAGATCGCCGGCATCGACCTCTTCGACGTATTGTGCGCGGATGCGTTCAAAGATGTCCCCGAACAAATCGAGCTGTTCGTAAACGTTAGTGGTGCGGGCACTTTCCTGCGCAACCAGCGGACCCACGAATTGCGTCGTGGCCACGATGCCTGCAAGTGTGCCGCCCATGGCCGCCATGACTACTTTTTTCATTCGGTCCTTCCCTTACTCTCCGTGAACCACCCAAGGGGGTCCTCTGGCGTATCGCCCAATCTAACCTCTATATAGAGCGTTTCAGACAGCGCTTCGCCAGCCCTTTCACTGGATGGTGATTGAATATCGTTGGTTTCGCCAGCCGGGCCGCCCATCAAGCCCACAGGACTGCCCTCCGGCAACACCTGTCCCGTCTCTCCAAACACCGTGTCGAGACCGGCAAAGACAAACAGCACGTCAGGCTCCGGCTCCAGGATGCTGACCAACCCATAGTCCAGCAGTGGCCCCCGGTATCGGATGGTCGCAGCGGTCGGTGTCGTAACCAGCGCGCGCGGTCGTGTGGCGATCAAAACACCAGGTCTGGCAACCCCTGCCGCGTCAGTTTCGCCAGCGCGGCGCAGAACCTCACCGGCAACCGGCAAGGGCAACTGGCCTTTGCGATTTCGGGCAGAGGGCAGGTCCAGATCGGCCTCATTCTCTGAAATTTGGCTTAACCCCGCAGCAAAACCGTCCAGCGTTTCCGTGGCTGCAATCAGGAGTGCCGTCTTGACCGGGTCTTCGGTAAACTTCTGCGGCAGGTCTGTCCGGTCGGCCATCGCCTGACTGAGCGCTGTGCGCGCCGTCTGAATGTTCGCCAAGCCGGTTTGCAATGTATTTGCGGCCTCCTGCTGAAGCTGCCGAAGCACTGTCGCTTCTTCGACATCTGCCCGAAGATCCGCCGCCGCTTCAGACAAAGCCGGTGTGACAGACGCAATCAATAGTCCAGCTCGGGCCGCGCCAATCGGTCCGTCAGGATGCACGAAATTCTGAGGCCTGGCATCAGGACCCAAAGTCGATAAGGCCGCGAGAAGGCGCGTGACTTCGGCATCTCTTGCATTCAGCGCGCGGCGCAGTTCGGTTTCGCGGATCGACGCCGCACGCAAGCCATCGCGCATTGCAGCCAACCCGATCTCGAAGGCCCGCACCGTTTCCGTCAATGCGCGAACACGATCGCGGGCATTCTCTGCGGCATCCAGTTTGGTTGTCGCGTCCTCCAATTGTGCCATCGCGGTGCGCGCCGCCTCGGCCGGGGTCTGGGCTGAAACGGGCATGCCAATCAGGCAGAGAAGAAGCGCGAGATGCCTCATGTGCGGATCAGGCTTTTCCCAGTCATCTCGCCCGGCTGCGGCAGTCCCATCAACGCCAGCAACGTCGGTGCAAGATCGGCCAACCGTCCATCAGCGAGCATGGCACCCTCTGGCCCGCCATACAGCACTACGGGAACAAGGTTCGTCGTATGGGCCGTATGCGGCCCGCCAGTGTCCGGATCGACCATCGTTTCGCAATTGCCGTGATCCGCCGTCACGACCATCGCGCCACCGGCCTTTTCGACAGCGGCCAGCACTTTGCCCAGACCAACATCCACCGCCTCGCAGGCCTTGATCGCGGCCTCCAGATCGCCGGTGTGGCCCACCATATCGGGGTTCGCATAATTGGTGACGATCAGATCATACCCCGCCTTGACCGCCGCGACGAATTTCTCGGTCACCTCGTCGGCCGACATCTCGGGCTGCAGATCATAGGTCGCCACGTTCGGGCTTTTGGGCATGAATCGGTCTTCACCCACTTCCGGCGTTTCCTGCCCACCATTCAGGAAGAAGGTCACATGCGGGTATTTCTCTGTCTCTGCCAACCGGAACTGTTTGCGCCCATGTTTGGCGACCCATTCCCCCAGCGTGTTTTTGATCTCCTGCTTGGGATAGGCGGTCGTCATGTAGGCACTGTGCGCCTTGGAATAATCCACCATGCCAAGAAGACCGGACAGGTCAGGCTTGTTGCGCTCGAACCCATCGAAGTCCGGATCGCCTATGGCCGCAAGGATCTCGCGCGCCCGGTCGGCGCGAAAGTTGAGGCAGAAGAACCCGTCACCTTTGGACAACCCGTTGTAATCGCCGATCACGCACGGCTCTACAAACTCGTCGTTCTGACCATTGTCATAGGCACTTTCCACCGCTTGGAGCGCGGTATCGGCAGCATGCCCCCGCCCAAGGATTATCGCGTTATAGGCCCGCTCCACGCGGTCCCACCGCGTGTCCCGGTCCATCGCGAAGTACCGCCCGATCACAGTGCCGATGCTCGCGGCATCGGGCAAGCTGCCCGCCAGATCATAGACAAAACCCTTCGCCGAAGTCGGCGCCACGTCGCGCCCGTCGGTGATCGCGTGCAGCACCACCTCGACCCCCTGATCCGTCAGCGCCTTCACCGCCGCCTTGATATGGCTGATATGCCCATGCACCCCGCCATCCGAGACCACACCCATGACATGCGCTCGGCCGCCCGCGTCCTTGACCGCCTTGGCAAACCCAACGATCGCGGGGTTTTCGAAAAAGCTGCCGTCCTCGATGGCAAGGTCGATCTGCCCCAAGTCCATCGCCACCACCCGGCCTGCGCCGATATTGGTGTGTCCCACCTCGGAATTGCCCATCTGCCCGCTGGGCAGGCCGACATCCGGCCCGTGTGTGACAAGCGTCGCATGCGGACATGTTGCCATCAGATGATCCATCGTGGGCGTATTGGCCAATTTCGGCGCGTTCGCCGTCGGATCGTCGCGCAGGCCCCAGCCGTCAAGGATGGTCAGAACGACAGGTTTCGGGGTGGTCATATGCGGTGTCCTCCACTCGGCCCGATCTTGCGCGCGGTGTAGCAGAGGTGGCGCGGGATGTGGAGAGGCCGCTTGGTCCGTTTGATCGAACCCCGGGCGCGGTCCGATCCGTTGGGGGGCCAGCCCCCCAAACCCCAGGCATATTTTCAAAAAGAAGAATTACAGGACTCCTTAGCCAAACATCCGCCACCCTGCCATCCACCGGGTCAGAGTGGTGAGGGTGCAGAGTGCCGCAAAGCCGTACGCGAGCGAGGGAAATGCAAGCGGGACCACACACATGGCAACGAAGAGCGCGATGGTCTCGGTGCCTTCGGTCAGGCCACCAAGGTAGTAGATGCCCTTGGTCGGGTACTCGTCAGACGTGATCCCACGCTTCTCGGCTATGATGGAGAAAGCGAGAAAGCTTGATCCGGTGCCAATGAAACTGCAGATCAGTACGGCGGCAGGCAGGGCGTTTGAAGTTGGATCGTGCAGCGCAAACCCCATGGGGAAGAGGCCGTAGAACATGAAATCGAGCGCAATATCGAGAAACGCTCCGCGATCCGTGGGGTGGGTCAGACGCGCCGCTGCGCCATCAAGACCGTCGGCCAACCGATTCAGCAACAGGCACAGAAGTGTCAGACCAAACAGGCCCGCCCCAGCAGCGACCACGCCCAGAAGGCCGATCCCGAAACCCACAAGTGTGATCTGATCGGCGCTGATCCCCCGCGCGACCAAGGCCCGCGCCGGGCGGTCGATGGCGCGTTTGACAAGCGGCAGGAGGGTGGCGTCGATCATGGACAAGACCTGATGAAAACTGCGTGACCCTTGCCTTAGCGGCCCGTGTCCCGCGCGGCCAATGAAATCTTTCACACCTGTTTGTCATTTGACCGGATCGGGGTAGTGCTGGTCTTAACGGGCAAACCGAGGCGTTTGCCTCCAAGATCAGGACCATATCCATGCGCACACTGCTTGCCGCCACGCTTGCCACATTCACTGCCTTCACGGCCCACGCCGAACCTGATCCGTCGAACTGGGACGCGGTCACCGAAGAGGCGCGCGGCCAGACGGTTTACTGGAACGCATGGGGCGGGTCCGACACGATCAACAGCTTCATCGCGTGGATCGGCGACCGGGTGAACGAGGACTACGGCATCACGCTCGAACACGTGAAGTTGTCGGACACCGCCGACGCGGTCAGCCGCGTTCTGGCGGAAAAGACCGCCGGCAAGGACGAAGGCGGCGCAATCGACATGATCTGGATCAACGGCGAAAACTTTGCCGCGATGAAAGAACAGGACTTGTTGTTTGGCCCGTGGGTCGAAGCGATGCCAAGCTGGGCGAATGTGGACGTGGCTGGCAAACCGGCGGTGGTGTCCGACTTCACCGTGCCGACCGACGGGCTCGAAGCACCGTGGGGCATGGCGCAGGTGGTGTTCTACTACGACACCGCACGGCTCGAAACACCGCCCACCACGATGGAAGCGCTGGCCGCCTACGCCGCTGCCAATCCGGGGCGCTTCACCTATCCTCAACCGCCCAACTTTCTGGGCTCGACCTTCCTCAAACAGGCTTTGATCGAGTTTGTGCCGGACGCCTCGGTGCTGCAATCGCCGGTCGAACAGGCTGACTACGACGCTGCAACCGCCGCATTCTGGACATTCCTCGACGGTCTCACCCCGACGCTCTGGCGCTCGGGCCGCGCCTATCCGCAGAACGAGAGCCGCCAGATCCAGTTGATGGCCGATGGCGAGATCGACCTCGCGATCAGCTTCAACCCGAACGAGGCCAGCAACGCGATTGCCAATGGTCAGTTGCAGAACACCGTGCGCAGCTTCGTGATGGACGCGGGCAGCATCGGCAATGCCAGCTTTGTCGCGATCCCCTATAACGCCAACGCCAAGGCGGGCGCCATGGTGGTGGCGAACTTCATGATGTCGCCTGAAGCGCAAGCGATGATGCAGGACCCCGAGGTCTGGGGTCTGGGGACGGTGCTTGATCTGGGCAAACTATCGGATGATGAGCGTGCGCGTTTTGATGCCCTGGAACTCGGCATCGCCACCCTTCCGCCCTCGGAACTGGGCGCAACACTGCCGGAACCGCATCCCAGCTGGATGGTCAAGCTCGAAGAAGACTGGACCGAACGATACGGCGTCGCGCAATAGGTCAAGCGTGAGCCCACGCTGCGAAACGACATCGGCGCGGGCCCGGTTTCTGCCCTGGGCCCCGCTTTTGACCCTTGTCGTCATGGTGGGCCCGGTCGTGGCCGGGGTTCTGGGCACAATCGCCCCTGCCTTCGGATATATGCCAGCCTTGGGAGGTGACGGGATCACCCTCAACGCCTTTGCAATGCTCTTCGACTGGCCCGGCATCACTCGCGCCAGTCTCCTCAGCGTGATCACGGGATTGGCGGCCACGGCCATGTCGCTGCTCCTCGTCGCCATGATCTGCGCCGCTTGGAACGGGTCACGGGCGTTCCGTGTCATTGAACGGATGTTGTCGCCGCTCTTGTCGGTGCCGCACGCCGCCGCCGCCTTCGGGCTGGCGTTTCTCATTGCCCCTTCCGGCTGGATTGCACGCGCCACCTCACCTTGGCTCACCGGTTGGGACAGACCGCCGGACCTGCTGATCCTGCAAGACCCTTATGGTGTGTCGCTCATCGCCGGGCTGGTGGTCAAAGAAGTGCCGTTCCTCTTGCTGATGACACTGGCAGCCCTCAGCCAAATCCGCGCGCGGCAGGCGCGGGATACAGCCCTTGCGTTGGGATATTCCCCTGTCACCGCATGGTTCAAAACCGTCTTCCCGCGCGTCTACACGCAGATCAGACTGCCAGTGTTTGCCGTCCTGGCGTTCTCCATGACCGTTGTAGATGTGGCCCTGATTCTCGGGCCGACAACGCCGACAACACTGTCTGTGCAGATCCTAAAATGGATGAATGACCCGGATCTGGGCATGCGCTTTCTCGCCTCTGCGGCGGCTGTCTGGCAGCTCGTTCTGGTTGTCGGCGCGCTTCTGCTGTGGCGCGTGGGAGAGATCGCACTCGCCGCGCTCGGCCGTCGCTGGGTCGCGTCCGGCGCGCGTGGCGGGGCGACACGCACCATCCGCGCCATATCGCTGACCGCCGCCCTGCTCAGTGCCAGCGCTATCGTCTTCGGCATCCTCGGCCTGCTTGTCTGGTCCTTCGTTGGGTTCTGGAGCTTTCCCGATCTACTCCCGGGCGCATTCACAACCAAGACCTGGATGCGCCACACCATGAACCTCTGGCCGATCGTCTCTGAAACGCTGATCATTGCCTCGGTCGCCACAATGGCAGCGATGCTTCTCACCCTGGCGTGCCTAGAGGCCGAAGAACGGTACGGGCTGAGGCCGGGCAGCCGGGCGCTCTGGCTGCTCTACGTACCCTTGATCGTGCCGCAGATCGCCTTTCTCACCGGTCTTCAGACGCTTGCCATCTTCACCGGCATCGACGGCAACAGAACCGCAGTCATCGCGGTGCACATCATCTTCGTCCTGCCCTACGTGTTCCTATCGCTGGCCGATCCGTTCCGCGCCTGGGATGCCCGCTATGGCCACGTGGCCCGCGCCTTGGGGGCAGGCTGCAACGGGGTACTCTGGCGGGTGCGTCTGCCGATGCTGCTCCGCCCGATCCTGACAGCCGCCGCCGTCGGGTTCGCTGTCTCCATCGGGCAGTACCTGCCCACGCTGCTGGCCGGGGCGGGCCGGGTGCAGACCCTGACGACCGAAGCCGTCGCTTTGGCGTCCGGGGGTGACCGGCGGGTAATTTCGGTCTATGCGCTCAGCCAGACGGCACTGGCGCTCTTGCCCTTTGCCTTTGCTCTGTTCATCCCCGCCATCGTCTGGCGCAATCGCAAGGGGCTGCGGCATGCGTGATCCCGGAATGACCCTTGATGATGTGGTGATCCGGCGCGACGGGCGCACACTGGTCGACATCTCGGATCGTGTCGCTCCGGGTGAGGTCTTGACCGTTATGGGGCCAAGCGGATCAGGCAAATCGACGCTGCTGTCCTACATCATCGGAACGCTGGAAACCGGGTTTGATGCGGCAGGGCGAGTGATCCTGAACGGCACTGACATCACCGATCTGGCCCCCGAAAAGCGGCACGTCGGCATCCTATTTCAGGACGAACTCTTGTTCCCGCATCTCTCCGTCGGTGAGAACCTGGCGTTTGGACTGCGTGCTTCGGTCAAAACCCGTACTGCGCGACGCGAGCAGATCAACACCGCGCTGGAAGATATCGGCCTCGGCGGATTTGCAGACCGCGACCCGGAAACCCTGTCGGGCGGCCAAAAGGCGCGGGTGGCGCTGATGCGGATGCTTCTTTCAGACCCCAAGGCATTGCTGCTGGACGAGCCGTTCTCACGCCTCGACACTGAACGCCGCGACCAGATCCGTACGCTTGTCTTTGATCAGGCCCGCGCCAAAGGATTGCCCGTTCTGCTGGTCACCCATGACCACGCCGATGCCGATGCGGCGGGAGGCCGGGTGCACCGGCTGAGCTAACGCGCGGAGTGGGTTACTTGCCATGTGCGGATGGCGTGCTTTGCATCGCGCCGAACCGCAGCTTCAGGGCGTGGACCAGTTCAACCGGCAGGATACCAAAACATTTTGCATAGCGCGGAATCAGACGGGCCGGTTGCGACAGCGCACGCCAGAGCCATTCCATCGCGATGGCCCGCACCCACGCCGGAGCACGCACCTGTGCGCCCGAGAAGAAATCGAGCCCTGCGCCGATGGACACGAACCCGACATGGGACAGCTTGTCCCGACCATAAGCCGCAAACAGTTCTTGCTTAGGTGCGCCCAGCGCAAGAAACGCCAAGTCTGCTCCAGCCTCATGCAACGCATCAAGCACCGCATCCGCAGAAGGACCGGTTGGATCAAACCCCATAGGCGGCGCAAGTGTTGCCACAATCCGCGTGCCTGGCACCTCGCACTCAAGATAGGTCTTGGCGGCGGCCAACGTGTCGTCGGTACTGCCCACCAGCGCCAGTGTCTTGCCATGCGCCGCGGCGATCCGAACCAGTGGTAGAATCGCATCCGAACCGGGGATCAAAGACACCGGACGCCCGGCCAGTTTCGACATCCAGACAATCGGATTTCCGTCTGCAACAACAAGATCCTGCGCCGCATACGCGTCGCGGAAACGCAGATCTTTACGTAATTTTACCAAATGGTCTAAATTTATCGTGGCAAGCGAAAACCCCTCGCCCGCCCTCAGGCGCGACGAAATCTGCCGTTCAAGAACAACCCAATCCGGGACATTGACGGCCACATCAAAAGCGTCTCCCCAAAAGCGCATCAGCGCCTCCTGTCTGGTCATTTCCGAGGGATCTACGTGCATCATGAGGCCAAATCGCGGCCACAGCGCCGCAAAATCAAGACATTCCCGCAAAAAATATCCTAAGACACACAGGAAAAGCGGCGTTTGTCGAAATATGACCATGATTGGGTGGTCTAAACCCAGCGGTAAAGACGCGCAGAACCACGTGAGCAGCCAGTGATCAACACCCGATTCCGTATTGTCCGTTTTTCGGTCAGCGGTCGCCACCCGGTATGGAGCGCGGCGTGAGCGGTGTTGTCTCAATCATAGGCTGCGGCTTCGTCGCTGATCTTTACATGCGATCGCTTCAGGCGATGGACGGGATCACCGTGGCCGGGGTCTATGATAAGAACTCAACGCGTCTTGCTCAATTCTGCACCTTCTGGAAGTTGCCCGCCGTCGAGTCGCTGGACGCGCTGCTCGACCGCCATCCGCGCGATGGTGTTGTGCTCAACCTGACGAACCCCTCGGCCCATTTTGCGGTGAATTCCGCATGTCTCGCCGCAGGCTGTCACACCTACTCGGAAAAACCACTTGCAATGAGCGTCGACGACGCCAAGACGCTGCACGCTCAGGCAGAGGCCACCGGGTTGATGCTGGCATCGGCCCCGTGCAGCGTGTTGGGCGAGGCCGCGCAAACCTTGGGTCACGCGCTGCGCGCCGGGGTCGCCGGGACGCCTCGCGCGATTTATGCGGAATTGGACGACGGGTTTGTGCCGCAGGCGGCCTACAAAAAATGGATTTCCGAGTCCGGCGCACCTTGGCCGTTCGAGGATGAGTTCCGCGTCGGTTGCACGTTGGAGCACGCGGGCTACTATCTCGGTTGGCTGATCTCATGGTTCGGATCGGTGCGCACGGTGGTGGCGGCGTCGGCTGAAACCATTCCCGGCAAGGAAGGTATCGGACCGTTCGCGCCAGATATCTCGGTTGCTACGCTGTTTTTTGAGAACGGACCGATGACACGGCTCACTTGCTCCATCGTCGCTCCACATGACCAACAGATCCGCATCATCGGCGATGACGGTGTGCTGGGCTGCAAAGCGGCGTGGGACAATTCCGCCAAAGTCACCTTTGCCAAGCGCATGACGATCCGCCGCCGGTTGATGGAATCGCCCTTCCCGAAAACCATCAAACTCGGTCAGCCGACACACCCCAAGGTCAAGCGATGGGGGGCGGCTGCGATGAACTTCATGCTTGGCCCCGCCGAAATGCTGGACGCGATCCGAACTGGTCGCCCATCCCGCCTGTCTAACGACTTTGCCCTGCACATGACCGAGGTAACGCTGGCGATGCAGAATGCCGGGGAACTCTCCGGGGCGCAGACGATGACCACAAGCTGTGATCCGATGGAGCCGATGTCATGGGCGCAGTGAAGCGTGTCCTCATCACTGGCGCGTCGGGCTTCATCGGTCGCGCCACAGTCGCCGCCGCGCTGGACGCGGGGCTGGAGGTGGTGGCCGCCCAAAGGCGCGTTGGAGAAGATCGTACGGGTGTAACGTACGTTTCAACAGACCTGACCGTACAGGACAGCGTCGAAAAGCTTGTATCGGCCATGTCCGGATGTGACGCGGTCATCCACCTTGCCGCGGCCATGTCGGGTACTGCAGAAGATCATGCGCGTTTGACGATCACTGGCACCAAGCATGTTATCTCGGCCATGAACCATGCAGGGGTCGACCACCTGACGCTGGTCAGCTCGCTGGCGGTCTACGACACGTCCAGAGTGCCGGTTGGTGGGGAACTGACCGACACGACGCCCCTTGTGACCCAGAACACACCACGTGACGCGTATTCCGACGCAAAAGCCAAGCAAGAGAGCCTTGCATTGGGTGCCGATCTATCCTCGGTGGCCGTGTTGCGCCCGGGCATCGTTTACGATGAAAGCCACCTCTGGAACGCGCATCTGGGTGTTGCCGTTGGGCCACTTCTGTTCCGCGCGGCATCCGGGGATCTGTTGCCGATGTGCCACGTCCAGAGATGTGCCGCAGCCTGCGTGCAGGCAACCGTACAGCAGCTTCGCGATACAATCACATTGCTTGATCCGTCCCTCCCAACACGACGGTCGGTCATAGCAACACTGCAAAAGGCAGGATGGCCCAAATTCGTTCTACCATTGCCCTGGCGGGCCGTCTCAGCTGTTGCGCGCATAATTGACCCTGTGTCCGGTAAACTGCCCGGGTTGCTACGCGCACCGGTTTTGCGACAGCGACTGCTGCCGATGACCTATCGCTTTCATGCACCAGAAGAGCTTGATCTGCCAAATCCTTCGCCCGCGTGGGAGGCCGCCTCATGAGCCTGCCCAAGATCGCCTATCTGACCGGGGAATATCCTCGTGCGAGCGACACGTTCATCCAGCGCGAGGTCGCCAATCTGCGTGCACTGGGGCATGAGGTTATAACCTGTTCGATCCGTACGACAGGCCCCGAACACCTTGTCGGACCGGAGCAACGCGAAGACCACGCCCGCACCTTCAAAGTGCTGGATGCGGTGCGCAATCCAGTAACAACCCTCAAAGCGCATGCGCGGTGGATGAAAACGCCGGGGCGCTATCTGTCAGCGCTCGGATTGGCCTGGCGGACCGCACCGAAAGGCATCAAGGGCCGGCTTTATAACCTGATCTATTTCGTCGAGGCCGGCGTGCTTGCCGCCAAGCTGGCGGATGAGGGTGTGACCCATCTGCACAACCACATCGCCAAGGCGTCGTGCACGGTGGCGATGCTGGCAGGCGCACTGTCGGATCTGCGCTGGAGCTTTACGATCCACGGACCGGATATCTTTTTCGAACCGCACCATTGGCGGATCGACGAAAAGGCTGCACGCGCGGCCTTTGTGTCCTGCATCACCCATTTCTGCCGGTCGCAACTTATGTGCTTTGCTGACGCAAAGCATTGGCACAAGCTACATATCGTGCACTGCGGTGTGGACCCGTCCCGGTACGCGCCCAAGCCGGTTCGAACTGGCTTGCGGGCGCTCTTTGTCGGGAGGTTGGCCGGCGTCAAAGGTGTTCCGATCCTGATCGACGCCGTATCTCGCTTGGCCACGACCTACCCTGACCTGACGCTGCGCCTTGTCGGCGACGGGCCGGATCGCAAAGCGCTTGAAGCCGAGGTCGCCAAGTGCGGTTTGCAGGATCGCGTCATCTTTCTGGGCTACAAATCGCAGGCCGACGTGGCCGAGGAATTGGCGCAGGCAGATGTCTTCGTCCTGCCCAGCTTTGCCGAAGGTGTGCCCGTTGTGCTGATGGAAGCGATGGCGTCGCAGGTGCCCGTGCTGACCACCCGCATCACGGGTGTACCTGAGTTGGTCGAGGATGGTGTGAGCGGGCGGCTTGTTCCGCCGGGTGATGTCTCAGCCTTCACTGATGCGTTGGATGCGCTTTTGTTGGATGCGGATCTACGTCAGGCCTATGGTGCAGCAGGACGGGCAAAGGTGTTGGCGGAATATGACGCCGCACAGGAAGCGCGGTGGTTGTCAGACTTGGTCGTGGCTTACGGTGAAGGCCGCACGGTACAGCGCTTGCGACCGTCCGGGGAGATTGAGACGTGAGCGTTGATGTCGTTCTCATTGGCCGAAATGAAGGGCAAAAGCTGGTCCGGTCCCTTGCTTCGGTTGCGCCTCAGGCGCGGCGGATGGTCTATGTGGACAGCGGCTCTACTGACCAGAGCGTGGCGAATGCGGAACAGGCAGGGGCAATAGTGGTGAAGCTCGATATGTCGGTGCCCTTCACCGCCGCCCGCGCCCGCAACGAAGGGTTCGCCGCGCTGATGGCGCAGGAAGATCCCCCAGGTATTGTGCAGTTCCTTGATGGTGACTGCCTTATGGACCGGGATTGGCTTGCCAAGGCCGAAGCCCGGCTGCGGTCGGAGGACGATCTTGCGCTGGTCACCGGCCGGCAGCGCGAAATGCGGCGGGATGCGAGCGTATTCAACCAGATGTTCGACGTGGAGTGGTCGCGCCCGGCGGGGGAGATTGTCACCTGCCCCGGCAACATGATGGTGCGCGTCACAGCCTTTGAAGAGGTCGGAGGGTTCAACCCCACCGTGATCGCCGCCGAAGATGACGAATTTTGCACGCGGCTGCGCAAGGCGGGCTGGCGTTTACTGCGCATTGCCGAGCCAATGGCCGGGCACGACGCCAACATGATGAAGTTTTCACAATGGTGGAAACGCGCCGAGCGGACCGGGCATGGCTTTGCACAGGTCGGTCACCTGCATCCGGATTATTTTGTCCGTGAACGGCAGCGCGCGTGGATCTATGGGCTGATGTTGCCATTTCTGGCAGTGGTTGGCGCGATGTCGTCACCCGCAGTGCCCGTTCTGGTTCTGGGCCTCTACGCGCTGTCCTATTGGAAAACGGCGAAGGGGCTGAGGGCTCAGGGATTGCCGACACAAGAAGCCCGGTCGCACGCAGTGTTCCTCACGCTGTCCAAGTTCCCGAATGTCATCGGCATGATCCGCTACCATTGGCGGCGCCTGAACAATGCGCAGATGCGCATCATCGAATACAAGTAAGGGGTTGAGGCGGATGTCGTCTTCCAAAATTCGCGTTGGTCTGATCGGGGCCGGGTATATCGCAAGCTGGCACGCGGATGCGTTGCGGGCGACCGATGGGGTCGAAATCACAGCCGTATGTGATCCGTCCGAAGCTGCAGCCAAAGGTCTGGCCGAGGGGTTGGGCGTGCGCGCCTTTGGGGACGTGGCCGACCTGATCGAGGCCAAGGTCTGCGATACGGTTCACATATTGACGCCGCCGCATTTGCACCACGCTCTGGCGATCCAGTGTCTGAAGGCTGGGTTGCATGTGCTGGTGGAAAAACCGGTGGCGACCTCGGCGGAAGAGACCGCCGAGATCGAAGCAGTCGCACAGGAACACGGTGTGCGGTTCCATGCGGGTCACAACTTCATGGGGCTACCATCCTATGACCGGCTCAAAGACATGTTGGCGAGGGGAGAGCTGGGCCGCGTGTCCGTGGCCGAGGTACATTGGTGTCTGCCGCTTGCACCGTTGCGGTCGGGGCCGTTTGGCATCTGGTTGCTGCGGGAGCCGATGAACCTGCTGCTTGAGCTCGGGCCGCATTTGATGGGGTTCATTGTCGATCTGTTCGGCATGCCGGACATTCAGTCTGTGCAACTGTCAAAACCCGTTGAACTACCCGGAGATGACACCCGCCATCAGACGTGGCGCATCATGGCCCAGGCTGGCGATGTGGATGTCATGCTGACGATTTCGATGGTCGAAACGATTGACGACCGCTCCCTGACGCTGCGCGGGTCTTCCGGGCGAGCCCGGTTGGACTTTGCTGCCGATACGCTGGTGGTCGAACGCGAGAACGCCTCCGATTTGGTTCTCAACCCTTTGCGGCGGCAGTTGGACCTGTCGTGGCAGCACCTGCGCGAAGGTCTTGGCAATACGGTCACACAGGTGACATCCTTAAATCGCAAGTCGCCCTATGCGCTGAGCTTTCAGGGGATGGATGCGGCGATTTATGATGCGCTGCGGACCGGCAAGGCGCCAGATGCGCGGTTCTCGGGGGAAAGCGCCGTCAAAGTGATGACTGCGCTGGAGCAGGCCTTGGCTCTCATACCGGCAGAACAGCTGAAAGCGGCGGATCCCAAGACCAAGACCCGTGATCCAAAACCAACGGCGATGGTGATCGGAGGCACGGGCTTTATCGGTCGCGCGCTGACCCGTGCCCTTGTCGCCAATGGTCAGGACGTGCGGGTGCTGAGCCGTGGCCGGTTTGGCCCCTTTCCCGACCTTCCCGACGAGGTCGAAACAGTGGGTGTTTCGCTTTACGATAAGGCCGCGCTGGTGGAGGCGATGCAGGACATCGACGTGGTTTACAACCTCGCCCGGTCGCTGGAAGGCACGTGGGATGAGGCGCTTGAGTCAAATGCCACTTCTCGCTCAACGATTCCGCCCGATGGGATGCTCCCTGCCGTCGGGACGCCTTGCACGGTCTTTGCCGCATCGCCTTCTGCGACCACCCCTCCCGCTATGATTGAGCCTTGGGCGACTGCATAGATTTGACCGTCTGCCGCGTTCAGCGGCGTCATGACCAAGGTTCCACCCCTGAGGCTGGAAGCATCGCCAATTGCCGAGACGGTCACGTCGATCGTACTCCCTGCGCGTGCAAAAGGCTGTAGCTGCCCAGTTACGATCACGGCAGCGACGTTCTTGGCGCGGAACTGTTCTCCCGTGACGTTGACGCCCAGCCGTTCAAGGATGTTGGACATCATGTCCTCGGTGAACGGAGAATTGCGCAAACCGTCGCCCGTCCCATCAAGGCCGACGACCAGTCCATAGCCAACAAGGTCATTGCCCCGAACGCCCTCGAACGTGGCCAAGTCTTTTAACCTGACCCCCTGCGCCCATACGAGCTGCGGCATCATCAACAGAATGACCGCGTAAATCAGCCCCCTCGTCGCAGATACTCCGCCAATGAAGTTCGACCCTGCCGTGCGGCGATGCGATAGAACACGTCAAGTTGCTGTTGTGCTGCCTCGAATTTGGAAGCAGCCTCAAACTGGTCGACCCCGATCATGGACAGCCGGTCGCGCTCCATTCGGCCAAGTTCTATTTCGGTCGCGACTTTAGCGCTGTCGATTGTCGCCTCAATCAGGCCCAGCCCGGCACGTTCTTCGGTCAGATTTAGATCAACTTGAAGCAGGGCGTCATACCCGTGCTTCAAAAGCTTCTTTTGATCGGCGATGCCTAGCCCAATAAATGCATCTGTTGCCAATGCAGCAACTCCAAGCGCCTGAAACAGGTCGCGAATGGTATCTCCGTCTGCCCGAAGACCAAATTTTGCATTTTCGCCCTTTCCAATAGGCATTTCAAGAAATCCGGTAGCCGAGCCCGCATAGGCAAACGTTTCGAAAGGACCTCCAGACGTTTCGAACCAAGCGTTGATCGCATTGCTGACCTCATCCGCTGTTGTTGCGCCAGAGACTGCCGTCCGCAGCATCGCAACGAATGTTTCTCCATCCGGAAGTGGTTTGGTTTGTGTGCTCGACCCTGCGAACAGGTATTTTCCACCAATTCTGGAATTCAAAGAGTTCACGGCATCAATCATGGTTTGTGCAGCTGTTTCCGAAAGCACTTGTAATTCAGACACGCTTTGCAACTGGGGAACGAGCGCCAGGTTGTTGACGACCTGACTTGATTGGTCCTGTATCCTGGCCAGGACAGATTGACTTGCGCTTGCAAAAACGCGCGCCTCGGCAATCCCATGTTTATGCTGAGCAAGCAGTTCCATTTTTCGATCAAGCAGAGAAACAGATATGGAGGCACCACCAAGCTGTTCGGCGACGTTCGTTGCCAAACCAGTTGTCGCTTCCTGCCCGGCGCTCTCGGCGCTGGTCCGCAACTTGGTCTGCATTTGTTTGGACAACATGAATTGAGCAAGATCACCAATGGGACGCATGCGGGACTCCTTCAAATTCTGAGCAATTCGGACAGCATGTCGTCGACCACTTGGACGACACGGGCGTTGGCTGCGTAGGATTTCTCAAGTTCGATAAGTTTCTGCAGCTCTTGGTCGGTATTCACACCATCTGCCGCGACGGTCTGTCGAGCATGGTCGAGCTGAGCACTTGCGGTATCCAGCATCTCACTTGAACGCACCCGGCTCGCGGCCGCTCCATTGCTCATTTCTTGCACATGATCGACAAGCCCAAGTGGCGCGTTCCCGAGAATTGTCGATGCGGGTGGCCTTGGAACGATCACTTGATCACGAAGCGCCAGAAGCAAACGAGATTCTCCGGCGTCGCCCCGCGCGGCGGCACCAATGCCGTCCCGCCATCGCCAGATTTCATTTGAGGAGACGGCAAGCGCGGGATTCAAGGTGATGCGACCTGCGAGACCGGTTTGATCCGTTGGCACAAATGCCGAACCGGCATCCGTGAAAACGCCGGCATCTCCCGGCCCAAGAGTGATATCTGGGCCACCAGAACCAAATAGGTCGACGGTCTCACGCGCGATCGCGTCCAATCGACCCTGAGCTGCTGGCGCGTGATCGTCCCGCAGCAGGAACTGAGCCTCCAGCGCACCGCCATTCATTCTGCCAGAACCGGGCACGTCAATTTCATTCCCATCTATTCGGAGCTTAGACAAAAGACCGTTTGCAACCGTCATATGAGGCATGACGGCTGACGACGGCGCGAAGCTGAACATCACCGCTTTCTCATCCAGGAGCGTTCTGCCTTGCGCGGTGAAAATTGCGATTGCACCGCTTTCGCGTTGGACAACGCGAACCGGAACAATTTGAGACACGGCATTGAGTGTTGCATCGCGCTGGTCCATCAAGCCATGAGGGTCTTGGTCCATATGGGCCGCGGTCATAATCTGAGAATTCAGTTCTTCGATTTGAGACAAACCGGAGTTCAGCACTTCTAGCATCGTAGAGATCTGCGCGTCTGCGTTTGCGCGGAGTGCGTCGATTCCATGGCTCGCCGCTCGCAAATCTGCTGCAAAACCTTCGGCGGCATGGGAAATATTGCGCAACCTTGTCTCGGACAATGGATCCGATGCAGCAGATATCAGTGCCGTCTCCAGACGGGTCAGTCTGTTGGAAAGTGATCCGGCTGTGTCAATGCTTCCGACAAGCTGCTCAAGGTCACCCGTGAACTTGGCCGCGACCTTAGCAGAGGCATAGTTGGCCAAAGCGTGCCTTTTGCGATGAGCAAGGATGGGGTCATAGCTGCGTTCAACACCAGCGATATTAACTCCGCCAGAAGATTGAGTGGCGTTTGCCCCAAGTATCAAATCGCGACGTCCATAATGTTCGTTGAGCGCATTTGCGATATTCGACGATACAATAGTCGTTCCGCGTGCGTTTGCGGTCAGTCCGCTCATCGCGTTCGATAGTGCTCCGGAGAGACTCATGGCAGTATCCTTTTGGGATCAGAGGATCAGCGTTTGATGTTTGTTGCTTCTTGCAACATCTCATCGACGGTCTGGATCACCTTGGCGTTCGAAGAGTACGCCCTTTGGGTCCGGATCAATTCCGTAAGTTCATTTGCAATATCCGTGGCTGACTCCTCCAGTGCGAAGGACAGAATATCGCCAGTCGATCCATTTCCTGCGTCCCAGAGAAAAAAGCTGCCGCTTTCAGGTGTCGGCATGTAGAGTTGACTGCCAGCAGCAGCCATTCCGTTGGGATTTGGGATATCGACCAAAGGCACCTGATAGAGAGTCCGCGTCGTGCCCGTGTCGTAAAAGGCGTTTACCAAACCGGTTTCATCGACCTCTACGGACGTCACTTTCCCAACTGGCGCGCCATCTCGGCTGATGTTGAAAGGCGCAAAAATATCTGAGAGTTGGGACAGACCTTCATTCAGACCTGGCCGCCCTATCGCGATATCAATCGGGCCGCTTGGGGCGGTGACTGTCAGAATGCCGGTTGCTGGGTCGTGTGGACCACCGGTGACATCCCCGACGCCCAACAAAGTGCCGCCCAAAGTTCGCGCATCGTCAAACTCCAGATCATACTCCCCAATGACATTTGCTGGATCAGCACTGTCCACGATTTGGAGATTCCACTGATTGGAGGTGCCTGTACCCGGAACGGTTGGTGTGAAGGTAAACTCGAGTGTCTCGGCACGACCAAGATTATCGTAGTATTCCACAGATTGGGTCAGGGGATTGCCCAGCGCGCCCGCCTCGGTTTCTGTCGCCGGCAAGTTGATCCCCAGCTCGATACGCGTGGTGGGTTCGCCACTGAATTGGTTGACATTGATACGAACCGGTTCAAGCGCTTCGCTCGTTGCGCGCGGATAATTGGGAATGCTGCCATCAAGGTTTGCCGGCCAACCAAGCAACATTTGACCCGATGCGGTGCGGAGATAGCCGTTTGCATCAGTTCGGAAGGAGCCTGTGGTGGTCAGAAACATCTGGGGTGTTTCAGAACCAGCAAGTACCTCTGTCGCCTGCGCAACGGGCAGGAACCCGCGCCCGCTAACCGCAAGATCAGTTGAATTTGATGTCGTGGTAATTGCGCTTTCTTGATCGATGTATCGCTGCGTGGTCGTCCTCACCCCGCCTGCGGTGTAGGTGCCACCTCCGGATGTCACAACCATCGAATGAAAATTCGCCTCAACCCGTTTGTATCCGGGCGTTTGTGAATTCGCGATATTGTCAGAGATCGTTGCTAAACGCGTTGCATGGGACGCGAGCCCGACGACCCCTGCGCTTAGGGATGAAGAAATCGACATGGAAACGCCTTTCTGGTGTGGTGGCTTTTACTCAACACACCAGTACAACGTACGGTTTAACGCAGACCTAACGGCTAAAATTTGATCCTGTTTGCTTCTCTGGTGTCAGTGGCGCAGGAAAATTACTTCGATACGATTGTTGCGCGCTGACATGGAGTTTTCGACCACAGGTTCGCGATCGCCATGTGCCGTCAGACGACGGACGCGTTTGGGCGGGAAACCATATGCGGACAGAAGGTCAGTAAACGCTTTCGCACGTTGAGCCGACCAATCCCAGGCAGGGTCCTCGACACGGACAACCGGAACTGTCGCAACATGGCCCTCAATTGCAACCTCGTTGCCAAGCAGCTTACTGGCTTCTTGAACTGCGTAAGCAATCTCATGCAGCGTCGCGGAGGGCTGCGCGCTGCTGACAAAAAGAGGGTCATCCTCGGTGTCGTGAAATTCCAGAACAAGGCCTTCGTCAGTGACACGCGTCACAACGTGCCTGAGCCATCGGTCTTCAAGCATACTTTCCCCACTCAAACCCAGCAAAACATCTTCCACTTCGCGAAAAACGCTGTCTTGTGCTGCCTGTTGTTCTTGCGCCCTCGTTGATGCGTTTGACGCTTCGCCATTTGTATTCTGCAAAGAACTTGCGCCAACACCCATGCGTGGGAGCACATCCGCGGCAAACACACTTTCGCCCGTGAACATGCCATCAGAACCACTTGATAAACGGCTGATCGGTGCAGTGGGACTGAAATAGTCTGCAATGCCTTTGCGCTGTTTTTCCGTCGTAGCATTCAACAGCCACATCAACATGAAGAAAGCCATCATTGCGGTCACGAAGTCGGCATAAGCGACCTTCCAGGCGCCCCCGTGATGCCCACCCGCCACGATGATTTTCTTGCGTTTGACAATGACTGGCGCGACATTTCTGTCGGTCGCCATACCCACACTCCTTACACCCCGCTCTATTGATAGCGTCGGAAGGTTTAAGGCGCTGTTAACATGTAAAATTAGAGCGGTGTTTTGCGCACTTCAAACACCGAACCGATGCGGAGAATATGACGTCAAATCCTGATTTGTGGGCTGATCCGCTATCAGACTTGCAACGATCCGACCTGTCTTTGGACCTGCGGTCAACCCGACGTGCTGATGTCCAAATGCGGTGTATACTCCGGTCTCACGGACCTGTCCGACTAAAGGAAGGCTGTCCGTCGTCGCGGGCCGATGACCCATCCACGTTTCCTCGCTGTCGAATTCAAGATTGGGAAAAGCTTCGGAAATCTTTCTGCGCAACAGAGCGAAAGGTGCATTGGATGGACCGGCCTTCAACCCACCGAGTTCCACAATGCCTGCACAGCGCAGACCTCGTGCCATTGGCGTTGCGACAAACTTTCCAGATGAAATCATCGAAGGCACACGAGGTCCGCCAAGAGCGTTCTTCATGACAATGTGGTACCCACGTTCACTTTCCAGAGGGACGTTCACACCAAGCTTGGACATAAGCTGTTTTGACCAAGCGCCAGAGGCAAGCACGACGGCGTCCGCATCCATTGGGCCAGTCGATGTGACAACCTTTGGTCGTGCAGGGGTGGTTGTCTCAATGTCTTCCACGGTGGCCGCAATCACTCGGCCGCCCATCGCTTCAAACTCTTTTGCCAAGGCAGCAACATACCCTCCGGGATCTGTTACGAAGCCATGATCCTTGACCACAGCAAGGCATGTGATCTTCGGACCAAAACAGGGATCAAACTCTTGCACCGCTGGACCTTCGATCACAGTTGGCACGAACCCATGATCACGGCGCAATTCCCATGTGTAGCGATCTTTATTGAATTCCTTTTGGGTCGAATACGCGAATACGTAGTCGCTCTTATACAAATACTCGCGGGCTCTCAGCCCCTCGGTCAGCTCGAAGTGCTGATCAACAGTATCCGAAGTGATTTCAGCCAGATCCGACGAAATCCGGCGAGTGTCCGGGTCATTCGCGTGTTTGAGATATCGAACGAGCCAAGGTGCAAGCTTTGGCAAATAAGTCCAACGCAGGAATAGCGGCGAATCCGGATCAAGAAGCATCTTTGGGGCCTTAGCAATAAGGCCCGGCGTGGTGACAGGAACCATAGCGCACGCTGCCAACAAGCCAGCATTCCCGTAGGACGTTCCCTGCCCCGGCCCGTCTCGGTCAATAATCGTTACATCATGACCAAAACGCTTGAGCCAGATCGCAGACGATACGCCGACTATTCCGGCTCCGATTACAATTACGTGCTTGGTCATGCAGGAACCCCATTGGAGCCGATCTACGCTTCATAGCGTTCCGCCAAGATGGCATGGACTGAAAGCACATGCCAGATCAGTGCAATCACACAGGCGACGAGCTTTGGCTTGAAATTCCTGTCTCTTGGGTCAGCTTGGTGCTTATCGGAGGGATTCATCATGAAACTTCGTTTGGCTGCCCTGTTACTTGCAAGTGCGCCTCTATGGCCGACCCAAAGTCGCGCCGAGATTTTTCATCGTGAAACGATTTCCAACTTTCGCGCTGTAAGCATCGCATACGATGCCTTGGTCTGTGGCATATGGGTAGCCAACGAAAGCAACGAGGTTGTTCTGCTCTCCACATTCGGAAAGGAACTCCGGCGGTTCGACACTGGCATGCGCTCAGTGCGTAGTCTGACAGTCGAGAGCGACGGCCTTCTTATCGCAAACGGTTGGGGGGAGTTTCGTCGAGTGACCCGAGACGGGCGTGCCATTGAAGAACCTTTTCAGCTGAGTGAAACACTCTTCGACACGGAAGGTTTGCATCGCGATGCAGATGAAAGTTTTCTTGTTGTCCAGGATGATCCCTCGCGGCTTCTACGCATCGCACCGGATGGTTCCGTTCTCATGGAACTGTTCGGAGACAATTTCGCGCCTCCCATGATTGAACCGCAAGGCGTGACCCGTGATCCATACTCCGGGAATATACTGGTCGTCGACGACAACGAAGGGCTCAACAGCCTTTTTGAGCTTGCACCTGATGGTCGCGTTCTTTCGGTTTCTCCATTGTCTGCGTTTGGCCGCGACGCAGAAGGTGTAGCGCTCCAGCCTGAAACAGGAACGCTCTATGTTGGGTTTGACAGTGGAGCGGCTCTCGCAATTTTCGACTGGATACCTAGCGAAATCACAATTGATACACCGCTAGAACGCGGCCCGAATTGCGCGTACTCCTGAACTAAGAATTCGCAGGCACGGGTGCCGGTTCACCGAATCTGATATTCAAGACCAGCAAAGCGATGACGGAAATCACTCCGGCAATATTGATCGCCAAAGCAGCAGGCCACAGGCACGCGAGCCCAGCGGTCAAACTCAAAGCGCGCATCACAATGCCAAAGGGACGCTCCATGCACCCCTGAAGGCCAGCCGACAGTGCATACACTCCGAATACCGCAAAGACGAAAACCTGGATCATTGCGGGCCAGTCACCCGATAGGAATGGCGTATACGCAAACAGGACTGGTACGATGTAAAGACCCTTGGCCAACTTCCAACTGGCAACGCCAGTCGCCATAGCAGGTGCTTTCGCAATAGCGGCGGCGGTAAACGCGGCAAGAGCAACCGGAGGCGTCACGTTGCTGTCCTGCGACAGCCAGAAAATGATCATGTGCGCGGACAGCAGCGCACTGGTTGCGACGGCAGGTGGAACAACGAGGTCACGTAGAGGAGCTGCAATCTCAAGAGGAAGATCCCGAATGAGCTCGGACGCTTCAGCCCGCGTGAGCTCACGACTAAGCATTTCGATTTGATCGGGTACACCGAACATTAACACTGCCTTGGCCGCCTCTGGCAAAGTACCGGCCGCGAGTTCCGCAATCACAAACTGATCACTGATCATGCCTGACAATGCGGGGGCTGACAGTGTTGCAAGCACGATGTAAGCGGCTGTCACCGGCAGTCCCATCCCAAGAATGAGACTTGCCAGAGCGATCAGGATCAACGCAATCAGAATGTTACCGCTGGCCCAGCTCGTGATCATGAGGCTGAATGTGTTTCCGATTCCAGCCGTAGCGATTACGTTCACGACCAGACCTACGGAACAAAGCAGCACCGCAGTCAGAACCATCCCCTTCGAGCCCATGACAAAAGCCTCAAACACGGCCGTCGGACCCATCCGCTTCTTTGTCAGCCAGCTGGAGGCAATCACGGCAAGAATTCCGAACACGGCGGCATAGGTCGGAGTAAAGCCAGCGACCAGCAGGCCAATCAGCGTACAGATCGGAATGATAAAACTTGCACCACCTTCTCGGAAAGCAGAGCCGAGGGTTTGCCCTTCATCCGGAATGGGAGCCAGATTGTTTCGCCGAGCTTCAATACGCACGAAAAACGCAACAGACAAAAAGTAGAGCAGCGCAGGTAATGCAGCGACCGCCACGATTGTCTCGTATGGAATTTGCGTAAAGCTAGCCATTACGAAGGCGCCTGCACCCATGATGGGTGGCATCAACTGACCACCTGTCGAAGCCGCTGCCTCAACCCCACCAGCAAATTTCGGTGCAAAACCCGCGCGTTTCATCAGGGGAATGGTGATCACTCCCGTCGACGCCGTGTTCGCAACCGCTGAGCCCGAGATCGTGCCCGTCAAACCAGAAGCGATCACCGCAACGATACCGGGACCACCAACAAGCTTGCCAGCAACGGCACGCGCCATGTTGATAACAAACTCCCCAGCACCCGAGCGCAACAGGAATGCGCCAAAAATGATGAAGAGGAACACATAGGTGGACGAAATACGCGCGATCGTCCCAAACATCGCGTCGTCGCCATAGATGGATCGGAACGCGACGGTCTCGGGGCTCAGTCCGGGAAAGGAAAAGACGCCTCCGACAAACTGGCCCCAATAGGCAACGTAACTCAGGGACAGCATGATCAGGATGGGAATAATGATGCCGGCGACGCGACGGGTAAGCTCGATCCCGCCAGCGATACAGATACTGGCAGCGACCCAGTCTGTGGCCGAAAATTTGACACCCCGGTCGTAGATAGCATTCTCTGCCTGAGCCAGCCAGACAGCCGATAGCGCCGCCGCCAAACCCAAAGCAAAGTCCAGAGCGACTGGAGCCGATTTACCTGATGAACCGTGCCACATCGGGTAGAGCAGCGCCGCTAGCAATGCGAAGCCGGCAAAGTGGAAAGCGTTGCGTTGCAACTCTGAAAGTACCGGATCAAACGCAACATAGATGTGGCCAACGGCGATCAGGAAACAGATGATCGAAATCGCCTTATCCGCAAGCCCATCGAATGAACGGAGGCGACCTCCGTCTTCGTCTTCATCGTTCTGTGACATGGTCCCACCCAAACACCGGGTTACCAGCCCGCACGCAAACACGGGCTGGCAGATTACACGAGGATTTACTTGGCGATTAAGCGATCAGGGATGTCCAAGCCGACTTCCTGATAGTACCGCAGGGCGCCAGGGTGCAGCGGTAAAGGCAGTCCGGCAATCGCGCTTTCGATGCTCATAACCTTTGTTGCCGGATGGATGGCCTGGAGGAACGGCAGATTTTCATAGATCGCCTTTGTGAGCTGATAGACATGCTCTTCCGGCAGATCCGCATTTGTCGCAAGGAAATTCGGCTGCGCGACAGTTTGAACATCTGCATCCTGACCCGGATATGACCCCGCCGGAATTGTGTACGGTGTCCACAGACCACGGTCAGAATCTGCCTGCGCCATTTGCTCATCGGTCATGCGCAAAAGGGTCACGCTGTCACCGGCGGATGCCATAAGCTGGCTGATTGCACCGACCGGAACGCCACCCGGAGCACCAATGCCTTTTACCTGACCGTTTTGCAAAGCTTCTGCCGATGGGCCGTAGCCGCCATAGACAAGTTCGTAATCCGTGTCGATATCCACACCAAATCCCGACAAAATCGTCCGGTTCGAGCCGATGGTGCCGGAGTTTTGTGCCCCCATTGCCATAGCCTCACCCTTCAGCGCGACCATGTCCTCGATCGTACCAGTGTTGGCGACGTCAGACGACACGATGAAATGTTCAACGTTCTGCCACAGCATCGTGACGGACCGGAGGTTCTCCTGCGGACCGACGTCGGCGATTGGGCCAGTGCCAGTCGCGGCATAGTAACCAAACAGACCTTGCAGAATACCGAACTGAGCTTCGTTCTCACGCAACAGTCGAACGTTTTCACCAGAGCCAGCAGAACTGATGGCTGACATTCCGATCTTTTGCTTAGGTTCAAGCTTGACCTTCACAAGCGTCGCCAGAGCCACACCCACAGGGTAGTACGTACCACCCGTCGACGCCGTTGTCAGAACATAGTTTCCGCCTCCGTCCTGTGCCTGAACAGCACCACTAGACAGAGCGATTGTCGCCGCGAGAGCGACGCTTTTTAGGTATTTCATGTAAACCTCCCGTAAATGCACCTTAACAGCGCTGTGGTAAGCTTACGTGAAGCTTCGGCTATGGCATAGGAAACAATCCGCAGGTTAGCGAAAACACAGCTTGCGGAATTCCGCAGACCTCAGTCCAGCAACTTGGATTTCTCCAATCCAAGTTTGACGATCTTGTCATTCAACGTCCGTCGTCCAATCCCAAGTGCTTCCGCCACAGCATCCATGCGGCCACCATGATTGGAAATGGCTTGCGAGATCAGAGTTCTCTCAAACCGCGCAACCGCTTCACGCAACGTGGCCGGAACATCATCAACGAGTTCATCGGTCCGCAACGCTTCTGCAACTGACCCACCACCACGACGTGCCGCCAGCACACGGCGTTCCGCCACATGACGCAATTCTCGAACGTTGCCCGGCCATTGATGCGCCAATAGTGCAGCAGCATCCTCAGGTGTCATATCAATCGGGCTTATTTCGTACGTCTCGCAGAACTGATCCACAAAATGCTTATAGAGCATGACAATGTCATCACCCCGATCAATCAGACGCGGAAGTCGAAGCTCGAACGTGTTAAGCCTGAACAGAAAATCCGCGCGAAAAGTGCCAGCTTCGACCAATGGGGCAAGATCCTCATTGGTTGCCGCGACAACGCGAACATCGGTTTGCACCTCGTCATCGGTGCCAACGGGATGAATCACCCCGGTTTCAATCGCACGCAGCAGTTTTGTCTGAACCTCAGCGGGACAGGAGGCGACTTCATCGAGAAATAACGTGCCGCCATCTGCTTTACGAAAACTGCCAAGCAGAGAGTTGGCGGTTCCGAACATCTGCTCTTCAACGCGATCCGGCGCTAAGGATGCGCAATTCAAGGCCACAAACTCTTTGTCCCGTCGCGGACCCAACCGATGCAAAGCGCGCGCAACAAGCTCTTTTCCCGTACCGGTTTCCCCGGTGATGAGAACCGGCGCATCTGAAAGCGCCAAATCGACGGCTTCCGCCTTGAGCTCCGTGACACGCAAGTCGCTGCCCAGCAACACACGATCCAAACCTGACAACGAAACGAGTTGCTCACGCATGCGCTTTGTCATGTCAGACAGGCGATGCTGTTCTGCGGCATGTCGGAGGACCGTCAGCAGCCTGCGTGGCTCAAAGGGCTTTTCAAGAAAGGAATATGCTCCATTCTGAATTGCGTCCACGGCCATTGGAATATCCCCGTGTGCAGAGATCAGAACCAATGGCGGCGACGGCCGTTTGGACATCTCATCCAAAAGCTCAAGTCCGGACATGCCTGGCATACGGACATCCGACAGGACAACGTCCGGAGCTGCCACCTCAAGCCGAGACAATGCAATCTGCCCGGTTCCGACAGCATCAACCTCCCAGCCCGAACGCTCAAGAAGCACGGCGAGAGACTGACGCATCTCGGTGTCGTCGTCGACGATGAGCGCTCGAAATTGATCAGGCATCAGCGACGTCTGCTTTTGGAAGACAAATCACAAACTCGGCTCCTGCATCGTCGTTATCTCGGGCGTGAAGAGTTCCGCCCATTTCGTCGATGATTTGACCTGAGATGGCAAGCCCAAGACCCATGCCTTTCCCTGACGGCTTAGTGCTGAAGAAAGGTTTGCTCAGGTCTTCAATATCCAAGTCGCCAAGGCCGTGGCCATTGTCAGACACAGTTAATGTGACTGTCTCGTCCTGTTGCTGCATGGACAGAGTGACGCTTGGGTCCTCGACGTCGTTTGTGGCATCTATGGCATTGCGAAGCAGGTTGACGATCACTTGTTCAAACCGTTCCGGTCGCCCCCGGACGACGCATGGCATCTTGGACAGCTCCACATTTAGCGCCGTGCCGGCGTCTCGGGCTGTGTGCTGAACCAACTGCACTGCTGCGTGAACTGTTTCTTCGACCGGGAACGTCGTTTCTCCCGACGCCGACGTACGCCCGAATAGTCGGAGTTGATCCACAATCCTTTGCATCCGATCAACCAGACCCGACAGCTGAGGCCACAGCGCATTGGGTTGCGCGTTGGCAGCGATCTCTTCCGCCACGAGGTAATTGCGCATGGCAGAGATCGGCTGCCCCAATTCATGCGTAATCGAGGCAGATAGCTGGCCCAGCGCCGCCAGTTGCTCTTTCTGCGCCAGTTCGCTGCGGGCACTTTCCAGCTTCTTTTCCGCAATCCGACGCTCCTCGATCTCTCGCGTAAGCCACTGGCGATCTGCGTTCGAAATGACGAGAGCGTTGCGAAATTGCGCCGCGCGGTAGACCGAGGCGGCCACTGTCAGAATTAAGAGAGTCATCAATCCGCCAGCTACGTAAAGTAGGGCCTGCCGCCGCGAATTTCGCACCTCTGAAAGCAGATGCAGCGACCAGTCTTCTTCCTCCAAATAAGCTTTGGTCCAGACATACGCGGTTCCATCCAGCCGGGCACGGCGCTCGCTTTCAGGTGTCCAATCCAAAGGGAACAGAATTTTATCACCAAACTGTTGCTGTTCTTCGAGCGTACGCCTGTCGGTATCTGAAAGCGGCAACAAATACCCGTAAATCAAATTCGGATCAGAACTGGCAAGGATCACTCCCTGCTCATCAGCCACCATCACCAGTTCGCCATTGCCCGACAAAGCCCGGCTCAGATCGTTAAAGCCGATCTTGACGGTTACAACTCCGTGAATCGTGCCGGCTGCATCGCGAACCGGTTCTGCAATGAAATAGCCGGGCCGTCCGGTGGTAACACCCACGGCGTAGAAGCGGCCAGCACCTCCAGCAACAGCGTCCCTGAAATAAGGGCGGAACGTATAATAGTTGCCGACAAGGCTATCAGAATCCCTGTAATTCGAGGATGCAACAGTCTTTCCATTCAGGTCGAGCACATACACAAACTCTGCACCCGCGCGTCGTGCAATATCGGCCAATATCGGGTTCAGCTCGGCTGTGTCTCCGGTGATAAGCGCATCTAGCGTGCTTTCATCAATCGAGAGAACGTAAGGAAGATGCTCAAGCCGGGTAAGCGCGTCATCAATGGAAGAGGCGAAAAACTGGGCCCGCTCTGGCGTTTGCGCCGCCTCTGTCCGAAGAAAATAAGAGGCCAACGCCAGGTAGCTGCCGATGGCGATCACAGAAAGCCCTGACACTGCAGCCAAAAGATAAAGGCCGCGTCGCACAGGCGCATCGTCAGAATAGGTAGATTGCTTTGCCAGAGTGTCGGACATTCTTCGATCTATATCCAAGGATGCCCGACAAAGTCAGCGAGAAATGCTCGTCTACTCGGCTGCAACCGGTTCAGGTCCGGCATCTGCCTCTGCAGGACGTGCAGAAAGAACAAGCCGCAGCAGCGGCGGCACGGTCAGGAGTGTCAGGAAAGCCGACATCGCCAGGCCACCGACCACCACAGCACCGAGACCGCGATACAGCTCCGATCCTGCACCGGGAAACAACACAAGCGGCAACATTCCGCAAACCGATGTCAGCGTGGACATAAAGATTGGACGGATCCGGTTTCGGGTCGCTTCTTCGATCGCTCCAACTGGCGACATGCTTTCTTCACGCAAGTGATAAAGAGATTGGTGAACGATCAGGATCGCATTGTTCACCACAATCCCCACCAAAATCACGAAACCCAGCAAAGTCAGCATGTCGAGAGGCTGAGTACCAACCATGTTGAGGACAGCCAGACCACCGACCCCGCCTGCTGCAGCAACTGGGACCGAAATCATAACGACAAGCGGCAGGACAAAGGATTCAAAGAGGACAGCCATAACAAGAAACACAATCACCATCGCAACGGCGAGATTGATCTGAATCGCGTTCCAAGTCTGTGATAGCTGGTCCGCAGTGCCTGACACCGAAATGCGTACTCCCGGCGGCAGACCTTGCTCTTCCAGAGTTGCAATGACCTCGGTCTCGAGCAAGTCAACGGCAGCTTCAAGCGGCAGAGCGTCTGACGGTCGGACCTCTAGCGTAATGGTCCGCAGACGTTCGAGATGTCGGATTTCGGTTGGTCCTGCTGTCACACGAACTTCCGCAAGTTCAGATACCGGGACAATGCGACCTGTTGGCGTAACCACCGGAAAACTACCAACGTCCTGCGTACGCAATCCACTTAGGACAGCAGCATCTCCCTTCAATGTCAGATCGAGTCTTCGGTTGCCGACATTGATTTCAGCTACACGCAGTCCGTCGTTAAAAGCATCAACCGTGGCGGCGAGATCCTGCATCGTAAGCCCGGCATCCGCCAATCGCACGCGGTCTGGTATCAGCCGAACCTCCGGCGCTCCTAGCTCCAATCCGGGAATGGGTCGAAACTGGTGCCCCTCGGACCGTGGAAGAAGTTGTCCAATCGTACCCGCAGCCTGACCCGCAACGCGGAGGATGCCCTCCAATTCGTCGCCGGAAATATTGACTTCAATTGTCCGGCCACCACCAACGCCGCGGCCGAACAGCGACGGCTGCGTCATAAACCCAAAGGTGCCCGGCTCAGCAAAGATCGGGCGCGATAGAATTGGGATGACATCAGACACTCGCTTGCCATCGACAGCCGCCGCCCCAACAAAACTGTTCCCCGGCGTTGCGACAAAGAAGAAAGACTCCAATGCAGGCTGTCCGTCTTCCGTCTCGGTGTCAGGCGCAGCATCCCACATCGGCTCAGCCACCGCCTCAATCCGCTGAGCGATGGTTTCGGTTGTTTCAAGGTTGTAACCGGGAGGAGGAATGATCAGCCCGAATACGAGGTTGCGGTTGCCTTCCGGCAGGTATTCCAATTTTGGCAGAAAGGTCCACGCGGCAACGGCGGCACCCGTGCCTATGGTCGCGACCATGATCAGGCCAACCGTACGAAAGCGGACAGTGAACCGTACGTATCGCATGATCAGCCAAGTGAAGGCGCGCGCAAAGTGATCAATGCCCGGCAATGACAGTTTTTTGGTCTCGCCCCCCTTGAGCAGGCGGCTGGACAGAGCTGGGATCACAGTCACGGCGACGACAAGTGACAAAAGCACCGATACGGAAATTGCCACTGCGATATCACGGAAGAGCTGCCCCGCCTCCAGTTGCATCACAAGGATAGGAATAAAGACCATCACCGTGGTCAGGGCTGAAACGAGGATAGCCCCCCAGACCTGCTTAGCCCCGATATAAGCCGCTTCTCGCCGCGACTTGCCGTCTTCTCGCAATCGGAAGATATTCTCCAGAACGACGATTGCAGCATCTACAATCATACCTACCGCAAAAGCGATCCCTGCAAGAGAGATCACGTTCAGAGTCCGCCCGGTCACCGCCATCGCAACAAAGGTCGCCACGATCGAAACAGGGATCGCCATGCTAATGACCAGCGTTGCGCGCGGACTACGCAGAAAAACCAGAAGAACCGTGGCCGCCAACAGACCACCGATCCAGATGTTCTGCGTCACCAGATCGATCGCCCCTTCGATATAGACGGTCTCATCATAAACCTGTTCAAGCGTCAGACCGTTTGCTGAGACTGGGCCAGCTTCAAGCTCTGCGATGACGGCTTTCACCTCTTCCATCGTCGAGATGACGTTTGCGCCCTGTTCACGGACAATATTGAACGCCAATGCAGGTTCTCCACGGAACCGGAGGCGCGCAGTGTTCTCTTTGTATGCAAAACCTACATCAGCCACGTCACCCACGCGAACCCGGCCCAGTGCGCCGTTTGTACCAAGACTTTGGCTTCGCAGGACGACGTCCTTGATTGCGTCGATTGTGTTCAGATTGCCATCCGCTCTGACTGTGTAGCGGCGCTTTCCCTCTTCGACATCACCTGCCGAGATACTGATATTCTCTGCCCGAAGTCGCTGCACGACTGCCGGTATCGTCAACCCAAGGCGCGCAAGTTCTTCCGGACGAATTGTGATCTGCAACTCCCGCGACACACCGCCGAACACGTTTACTGTGGAGACCCCATTCACCCGCTCAAGACGTTCTTTGACGACATCCTCGACGAAATCCCCAAATTCCGGCAAAGGTCGGATGTTGCCCTCGGCGGCGCGCACCATAACCCAGGCAATCGGACTGTCGTCGGACCCTGATGTATTGAGCGTCGGCTCGCCCGCTTCGCTTGGATATCCGCCAACCCGGTCAAGTCTGTTGGAGACCAAGAGGAGAATATCTCCCATGTCCGAGCCAATGGCGAATTCCAGCGTGACAGACGCCTGTCCAGTACGCGCGCGGCTGGTCATAATTTCCAAGCCTTCCAGCCCGCGGAACGCGTCTTCCTGGGGGTTTATGATCTCCCGCTCAATTTCTGCCGGAGCAGCGCCGGGCCAAGTGGTTTCAACAACCACGACCGGCTTGCGAACGTCCGGGGCCAATTGAACCGGAATGCGACTCAGTGCCAACGCGCCAAAAAGAATAGCCATGATCACCACTGCAATCACGGCAATTGGACGTTCAATGGACGCGCGGATCAGGTCCATAATTTAGCCCTTACTCTCGCCTGCTTCGGGGCTGTCAGTGGCAGTTTGAGGCGCTCCGCTGCCTTCTGCGCCCTGCGGCGGCCCAGACGGAGCTATGTCTTGCCCCGGCCTCAGGCGTTCGTTGCCGCGTACAACAACCTCGTCACCTTGCGAAAGCCCGGTCAGAACTTCAAATGCGTTGTTCAGAGCGGCCCCAATTTCTACCGGTCGCGGCATCGCCTTGCCATCTTGATTGACGAACACGCTCCATCCGCCCTGTGACTGCACCAGCGCATCTTTCGGCACCACCAAGACCTCGCGCGTCTCACTTACCGGCACATCAAGCGTGACCGTTTGTCCAACGGCAATAGCGGCATCTCCATCTTCGACACGAAACCGTACAGGCCGTGTCCGGGTCGCGGCAAATTCTGTCGGCAAAACAGCTCTCAGCATCAGCGAAAGCGTATCGCCAATGTCGGTCGTCGCCTCGACGGACTGGTCGCCTCGTAAAGCCGTGACAAAACGCGCCGGAACGTTGGCCTCGATTTCCAGGGCGCTGGTGTCGATCAGAGTCGCAACTTCACTTCCAACTGTAATGAACTGACCCACCTCGGTGGCGACGTTCAGCACAACCGCATCGAACGGCGCGCGGACCACCGCGTTCTTCAGACGATACCGGGCTTGCTCCAGCGCATTTTCTGCAGATTTTATGCGGGCGAGCGCTTCCTGTTGAGCGCCGGTCGCTTCTGCATAATCGCTGGCACGTTCCTCCAACTGAGCTTCAGCAATTGTTGAATTCTCGCGCAAGGTTTCAGCGCGCCGAAATGACTTTTCCGAGCGATCCAGCCGCGCTTCGGCAACCGACACCCCGGCTTGGGCGATTGCGATCTGGGCTTCTGCCTGGGCCAATTCGATCTGCAAGAGTTCCGTGTCCAGCCGTGCGAGAATGTCTCCTTTCGAGACAAGGTCCCCGACGCGGATCGGCACCTCCTGCGCAACACCACTCACGCGTGCCGCAACCGCGCTTTCGCGTCCGGCGACGACTTCTCCAAAAACTGAAACTGTCTCCGCCATGGTGCTTGTGGTCACTAGAGCCGTCGATACGCCTGCAGGACGTCCTTGCGCCGCGACAAGCACCGGAAGCACAGAAATTATGATGAGCGTGGCACATCGAAAAAACATGCGCATCGCAATACTCCTTATGGTTCGGACCAATGCCGCATCGCAGAAGTTAGCGCATCTTTCAGGAAAAACATGCTTTGACGAGTCCATTCTAGGATTTCCATCTATTCCTGATGCACTCTGCACAATTCTGCGGGTTTCTCATGCACTGAGAAAAGCCAACACGGCAGACAGCAAAGCTTCTGGTGCCTCCTCTGGGATGGCATGACCACAGGGCAGCGCCAAGCCTGTCACAGATTTCGCCTTGTCCTGCCAGGTTTGCCGGACGTCATAGAGGTCGCCAACAACGCCGTACTTTCCCCAAATGGCCAGAATCGGAGCATCAATTAGTCGATCTGCGTCAACGCGATCATGGCCCAAATCAATTGTTGCCGAGGCGCGGTAATCCTCGCAGATCGCATGGATCGTATCTGGGTCCTGGTAGCAGCGGAGATATTCCATCACCGCCACCTCATCGACCGCGCCCGGTGTTTTCACCTGCCCACCAATGTGCCGACGCAGGAAGTATTCAGGGTCAGACCCAATCATCCGTTCAGGCAGGTCCTCTGGCTGAATAAGGAAAAACCACCAAAAATATCGTGTCGCGAATTCCTGATCTGTGCGGGTATACATCGTCAACGTCGGCGCGATGTCGAGTAGGATCAAGCGCTCAACGGCGTCAGGGCGATCCAGTGCCATGCGGTGCGCTACCCGACCACCGCGATCATGCCCCAGAACGGCAAAGGTATCATGTCCGAGCGCACTCATCAGCGCCACTTGGTCTTTCGCCATTTCGCGCTTGGAGTAGGATTCGTGAGGCGCATGGCTGGGCAATTTTTCGCTGTCCCCATAGCCCCGAAGGTCAGCGGCAACCACCGTGTATCCAGCGGCGACCAAGTCGGGTGCTATCTTCCGCCAAACTATATGTGTTTGCGGGTGGCCATGAAGCAAAAGGATCGCGGGGCCGTCCCCGGCGATTGCGAAATTGATGCTTACCCCGTTCACGACCTCTTGCCGCAATACAAAGCCATCCAGAAAGGGCGATTTGACCAATGTCACACACCGTCCTGAACGGCATCTGAGATGGCCGAACCGCAGGACACCGTATCAGCCGAACCGCCCAAATCGGCTGTCCGCATCTCGCTTTCAGACAGAACCCTTTCAATTGCACGCACAATTGCGGCTGCCGCCTCTGGCTGTCCAAGATGGTCAAGCATCATGGACGCCGCCCAAATCTGGCCTACCGGATTGGCGATACCCTGTCCTGCGATGTCAGGCGCGGACCCATGGACCGGCTCAAATAGCGATGGGAAACGCCCTTCTGGGTTTATGTTGCCAGAAGGTGCGATCCCGATGGTTCCTGTACATGCAGGTCCCAGATCGGACAGAATGTCGCCGAACAAATTGGACGCAACGATCACATCGAACCAATCCGGATGCAAAACGAATTGCGCGGTCAGGATGTCGATATGGTATTTGTCGACTTTGACGTCCGGATAGCGCTCAGACATCGCTTCCACCCGTTCATCCCAGTACGGCATGGTGATCGAGATACCGTTCGACTTCGTCGCGGACGTGAGGTGACCGCCTCGTTTCTTGGCCAGTTCAAAAGCGTACATGAGAATACGGTCAACGCCCACACGGCTCATGACCGTTTCCTGCATAACAATTTCACGGTCGGTGCCAGGGAACATACGGCCTCCGATCGAAGAGTATTCGCCCTCGGTGTTTTCGCGGACGATCATCATGTCAATGTCACCCGGTTTACGGCCAACCAAGGGCAAGGGCACTCCCGGCATTGCTCGGGCGGGTCGCAGGCTCACATATTGGTCAAACTCACGGCGGAACTGGATCAAGGACCCCCAGAGCGACACATGGTCGGGAACGATCTCTGGCCAGCCCACAGCCCCGAAGAAGATCGCATCGGTGTTTGACAGCTGCTCTTTCCAATTGGGTGGGAGCATCTCGCCATGTTTCATGTAGTAATCAGCGCTGGAGAAATCATGCTCTTCAAAATCGAATCCAAGATCGAAGCGGCGCTCAACCGCCTGCAGGACGCGTACGCCTTCAGGTGTTGTTTCTTTTCCGATCCCGTCACCTGGTATTACGGCAATCTTATAGCTGTTCTGCGTCATGTTTCCGGACCCTTTCGACACCACGGACCAGAAACGAGCGTGGCGTTTTTCTCTTTTCTACCGCTGAGCGCGATGACTATGAATTGTCGCCACGGATAGCCTTGCATACCGCGTCGGTAACCTCGCGGGTCGTCGCTGTACCGCCCACATCCGGCGTGAGGATACCATCTGCACATACCTTTTCCACTGCCCGCATCAGCCGGGTCGATGCATCTTGCTCAACGAGATGTTCGAGCATCTGACTTGCTGTCCAAAATGCCGCCACGGGATTTGCGATGCCCTGTCCGGTGATATCAAATGCAGAGCCGTGTATCGGCTCGAACATTGAGGGAAAGCGGCGCTCTGGGTCGATATTTGCTGTCGGCGCGACACCAAGAGAACCGGCCAACGCCCCCGCCAAATCGGAAAGGATGTCAGCATGCAGATTGGTTGCCACGATTGTGTCCAACGATCTTGGGTTCTTGACCATCCGCACGGTCATCGCATCCACTAGCATCTTGTCCCACGTGACATCAGGAAAGTCCTGAGCAACCTCGGCAGCAATTTCATCCCACATAACCATTCCAAACCGTTGCGCATTTGATTTGGTTACGACCGTTAGGAGCTTGCGAGGCCGGGATTGGGCAAGTTGAAACGCATAACGCATTATCCGTGTCACTCCGACACGTGTGAATATCGACACTTCAGTCCCGACTTCTTCGGGCATCCCTTTGTGAGCACGGCCACCGTGGCCGGAATATTCACCTTCAGAATTTTCACGGACGATGACCCAATCCAGATCGCCAACCTCGACGCCTCGCAGGGGCGAGGTCACGCCCGGGATGATCTTGGTTGGCCGCACATTTGCGTATTGATCGAACCCTTGACAGATCGGCAAACGCAATCCCCACAATGTGATATGGTCAGGAACATCCGGTGCACCAACCGCGCCAAAATAGATCGCATCAAAGGGTTTAAGCTGCTCAAGCCCGTTCTCGGGCATCATTTCGCCATGGGTCTTGTAGTGGTCGGAGCCCCAATCAAAGCTGGTTATGTCAAAGCGCAAATCGCCATCACGCTGCGCAAGTACGCCCAGCACTTCGTTGCCAGCCTCAATGACCTCGCGACCGATGCCATCAGCCGGGATCGCTGCAATCTTGTACGTCCTCATATGACCTTTCTCACAGCTGGCTCAATCGAACAGCAACAGGAAATCTACCTTAATGGCACGCCTCGGATCACAGTTTATCAAAGGATGCTTTAGGTCGCGTGCACAGACCATTCATCAGCAGTAGCCCTCGGGGCCAGCCCACTGGGCTTTTGAATAGCGATCGCCGTGCGCCCATCCGGATGGCAGGATCTTCTCGATTTCGTCCAACATCGTTTGCGTGAGATCAAGTTCTGACGCCGCTGCGCATTCTGCAAGATGCGCAGCCGAACGTGTGCCTGGGATGGGAATGATATGTTCACCCTGAGCCAAACACCAAGCAAGGGCCATTGCAGTTGGAGACGTCCCATGATCACGCGCAAAAGCTTTAAAAGCTTTGGCATAGGGAAGGTTAAAACCAAAATTGGGTTCAACAAAGCGCGGATTGTTCTTGCGAAAATCCTTGTCGAGAAAGGTGCTTGGATCCGGGATGGTACTGGACAGCATACCCCGCGCCAAAGGAGAAAATGCGATCAAGGCGACACCTAACTCTTTACAGGTTTGACGGAGACCGAGGTCGGGCAGACGTGACCAAAGAGAATATTCACTTTGGACCGCATCCACAGGTCCAACCGCCACCGCACGTCTGAGCGATGCGGGCGATATTTCGGAAAAGCCGATGCCTCCGATTTTTCCGTCGGCCTTCAACGCCAGTAGAGTATCCATCACGTCTTCGATCTCTATCTCCGGATCGCGCCGGTGGACGTAAAAAAGATCGACGTTATCCAGTCCCAGACGTTGCAACGAGCCCTCAAGCTCCGCGCGCAAGTAATCTGGCTGATTGTTAAAGCCACGGTTTCCGCTGCTGGCGTCGCGCTGAATTCCGGCTTTTGTCGCAATCGAGAATTTTGACGGATCACCCTTTAGAAAAGACCCGATGAACGTTTCAGAAACGCCCAAGCCGTAAACGTTCGACGTGTCCAAGTGATCAATGCCAAGGTCCAGTGCAGCACTCAGTGTGCGATGCGCTTCGGTCTCGGTCGTAGCTCCATAGAAGCCACCAAAGCTCATACAGCCGAAGCTGATCTCGGACACCATTTTTCCGGATTTCAGCAACCGTCTTTTCTTCACCGGCCACTCCCAATGTTGAACACCAGATACCTCTACGACGCGATATCAGCATGGTTCATGGCAAAGGGGAAGCCCACCAAAGAGAAGGCAACGCTGTAACCAAGTATCTCAGGCGGCTATGGGACCTGCCGGAGATATAAGACCACGTTGCTCAAGCACAGCTTTGCATTCGGGATCGGCAGCTGCCAATTCCAACGTCGCTTCAAGCATTCCTGCTTTCGAGCCACAATCAAACCGAGTTCCCGAGAACTGAAAACCGCCAAGTCCGAGCGATGTCGCGCCACGTGCAATGGCATCGGTGAGTTGAATCTCACCGCCCGCACCCGGATTTTGAGTGGCAAGCGCATTAAAAATCGACTGATCAAGGATGTAGCGTCCGACCACGGCCTGCCTCGACGGCGCGTCTTTGACATCCGGTTTTTCCACCATACCGCCCGCTGTCACAATGGAACCGCTTTTGCCCGTAACTGATAAGACCCCATATTTGTGAATTCGGTCCTCGGGCACTTCCATCGTAGCAACAAGATGCCCAACTGTTCCGCTGCGGTAAGCGTCAACCATTTCAGACAAGCAACCGATATCTCCGAGGATCAAGTCATCAGGCAAGATCACAGCCACGGGACCCTGCAATATATGGTCCTTCGCGCACAGCACGGCGTGGCCCAACCCTTTCGGCTGGTCCTGCATGACGAAACGCACATCGTCTTCTTCTTCTCGAAACGCCGCCTCACTCAGCGCGTCAGCAATTGCTTCCTTCCCTCGCGCGCGAAGCTCGCGCGTCAGACGCGCATCCTCCATGACATGCCGTTCGATTGCGGTTTTGGAAGGGTGACTGACAAAGACCATTCTCTCGATGCCGGCATCCCGCGCTTCGTCGACAGCGTATTGAATCAGCGGCGTATCAATTACCGGAAGCAATTCTTTTGGGGTGGCTTTGGTGGCAGGCAAAAAGCGTGTTCCAAGGCCTGCTACAGGAAAAATCGCAGTTCGAACTTGGCGGGTCATCGACATCATCCTCGGTTGTGAACTTATGTCCGACAACGCATCACCCAGCAAAAAGTTTCGCACCTGCAGCATTTTTTCTGCGCATGCTCGGAACTTTTTTGAACCTTCAGTCATTTCTTAGTTGTGAGACTGTTTCGATGAGAGATTTCTGATGAAGATTGATCGACTGCCAAGTGGGTCACTCCCACGGCCAGCACGCCCATTCCAACGTTTGACGGTGATTGGCAGCGGTGCTTACGGAACCGCCCTAGCGCACATCGCGGCTCAAGCCGACACACAGGTGTCTCTTTGGAGTCGCCGCGCCGAACTCGCAGACGAGATCAATGCAACGTCACGCAATTCTTCATACTTGCCCCACGTTGAGATTTCGCCTTCAGTCACGGCTTCCGACAATCTAAAAACCGTTTTGCAGGATGCAGAAGCCACGCTCTTGGTCGTACCATCGAAGGTAATCCGGCAGGCGGCGGAGGCACTTCGCACAACTATCCCTGCAGGCGTACCAATCGTAGTTTGCGCCAAAGGGATCGAAGCCGAGACAGGCATGCTGATGTCTCAAATTGTCGAGGAAGAATTGCCGGGCCATCCTGTCGGGGCGCTCTCTGGCCCCACTTTCGCGTCTGAATTGGCAGCTGGGCACCCGTCCGCCGCGACGCTCGCCTTTTCCTTTGACCAATCGGATCGGCTTGACCCTGAAAACAGTGCTGCAGCGCGGATGGCGGTCACGCTCACCACGCCTGCGTTCCGTACGTACCTTTCTGATGATCTGATCGGTGTTGAGATTGGTGGCGCTGTCAAGAACGTCATTGCCATCGCTTGTGGCATGATGCGGGGCGCCGGATTTGCAGAGAACACCCGCGCCGCTTTGATCACGCGCGGCCTTGACGAGATGAAAGCCCTCGCCGAAGCATTGGGTGGTCGTCGAGAAACAGTAACCGGATTGTCTGGGATCGGGGATTTGACGCTGACGTGCTCAAGTACCACGTCTCGTAACATGTCACTGGGTATGCAACTGGGGAGCGGCTTGGATCGAGAGGCCTGTTTTGACGGCAAACCGATTGTTGTCGAGGGCGAGGCAAACGCCAAATCAGTCACGGATCTGGCGCGCAAGCTCGCAGTTCCCATGCCGATCTGCGAAGCCGTGCGCGCCATCCTCCACGACGGGCAGCCTATCGCGACAACATTTGCGCGCTTTTGGTCTGAACCAATCGAGTCAGAGCCCCGCGCGATGTCGCTAACGGTCGAGCACCCTGCCCAATTCGCAACATCCTCAATTTTTAAGGAGATTGCTACATGAGTATTCATGTCCCGATCAGACCGAATATCCAAGAGAAAGACTTTGTTCTTGCGACTGACCTTGATGGTACCTTCCTTGGCGGCACCGCTGAAGATCGCGAAAAGCTATACAACTGGATTGAGGACAATCGTGAAACCATCGGACTGATCTTCGTGACAGGCCGACATCCCGAGTTCATCCACGAACATTGTGACACGTACGGGATTCCAATTCCAGAATACGTCGTTGCGGACGTCGGCACAACAATCGCTCAGGTGTTCTCCCCAGGTGTGATTTTACCCAATGCCGAACTTGAATCGCCCATTGCAAAAGCCTGGCATGGCAAGGCAGACCCGGTGCGAAAGGTGATGCAGGAAATCGACGGTTTGGCGCTTCAGGACACACCGTTCCGCCATCGTCTCAGCTACCACATTTCGCCCGACGGATTTGATGTGCGCGACCTCGATCCGGTGCGTGCGCTAGGTGTGGATGTACTCGTATCTGACAACCGTTTTGTCGACGTTTTGCCCGAGGGCGTGTCAAAAGGGCCAACCTTGCGCCGATTGATTGACGCTCTTGGCATTTCGCCAAAGCGCGTTCTGGCGGCAGGCGACACTTTGAACGATATGTCGATGCTGACTGCAGATGACCTTTACGCAGTAGCCGTCGGAGGCTCTGAAGAAGCTCTGTACGACGCTCTCCCCCAATCCCCCAGAATTTATCGCGCGCGCAGCGAAGGTGCTGCGGGCATCCTAGAGGCTATAGCAGCCTTTGACCTTCATCCAACTCCAGGGAGTTATTGATGTCCTCCGATCTTGTGATCGTCTACCACCGCCAGCCATATGAAGAAGTCGAAGAAAACGGCGAAACCGTTCTTCGCGAACACAAAAGCCCCAATGGCATTGTCCCGACTTTGAAGAGCTTTTTTGGCAAGGTCGACCACGGCTCATGGGTTGCGTGGAAGCTTGCTAAGGATGCGAATGATCCCGGTTGGGAGCCGCGGATTGAGGTCGAAGACAGCTTTGGCTCTTATTCGGTGTCCCGACTGCCTTTGACACAAAAACAAGTGCACGAGTTCTATCACGTCTCATCCAAGGAAGCTTTTTGGCCGATCCTGCACAGCTTTAAGGATCGCTATAACTATGACCCGGTCGATTGGCCGAACTTTCGTGAAGTAAATTGGCGCTTTGCCGAAGCCGCCGCAGCCGAAGCAGCAGAAGGCGCTTTGGTCTGGGTTCACGATTACAACCTGTGGCTGGTACCTGGCTATCTGCGTCAGATGCGGCCTGACGTGAAGATCGCATTCTTCCATCACACACCGTTTCCGGCTCCGGACATGTTCAATGTCTTGCCCTGGCGCAAGGAAATCATTGAGAGCCTGATGGAATGTGACAGCGTCGGCTTTCACATTCCGCGCTACGCGACCAACTTCGCTGCTGTTGTTCAGAGCCTTATGGACGTGGACATCGCCAAACGCGAACGCGTTCCAAATGATCTCATTGCAGAAGGCACTGCTCTTACAGAGCGCCGGGTTCCGACGGTTCTTAGCGGCCCCAGCCGAGATGTTCATTTGAGCGTCGCTCCGGTCGGCGTGGATGTCGACTACATTCAGGCGCGTGCCGCCGAAGAGAGCACAAAGACAAAAGCCGAGGATATCCTGAACGATCTTGGTGACCGTCAACTCATTCTATCGGTGGGGCGGACCGATTACACCAAGGGTGGGATTGAGCAGCTTGGCTCTTTCGAGCGGTTACTTGAGGACCGCCCCGAATTGCGCGGTAAGGTGCAGTTGATGCATGTTTCTGTCAGCGCAAATCGCGGCATGGCAGCCTATGGAGAAATCCAATCCGCCATCGAAGAAGCAGCTGGCCGTATCAACGGCCGGTTCGGTTCTCTTGATTGGCAACCCATCACATTGGTCTCACGCGCCATCCCATTCAAGGACTTGGTATCGTATTATCGCGCCGCCTCGGTTGCTTGGATCACACCTCTTGCAGACGGGATGAACCTCGTCGCGAAAGAGTTTATCGCCTCTCGCATAGATGGCGACGGTGCGTTGGTTTTGTCTGAATTTGCGGGGGCTGCTGTAGAACTGGGTGCCGCCGTTGCGACCAACCCATTTTCCAACAGGTCGATGGACGTCGCGATTGGGCAGGCACTTGATATGTCAGAAACCGAACGGCGTGACAGAATGAAGTCCATGCAACAAGCTGTTCGACGCTACGATCTGTCGAGTTGGGGTCAATCCGTTGAGGATCTGATCCCGTCCAAACACCGAAATGCAGCCTAAATTCAACCAAACGGAGCCAAGTCTGGCTCCGTTTCTATTCCGCCAGATGGCAGGCCACCCGTGAGCCGTTCAAAACCCGCATCTCGGGGCGCTGTCTCTTGCAGACGTCTTGCGAAATGGGACAGCGCGGATGGAATGCGCATCCCGGCGGCGGATTGATTGGATCGGGAATTTCCCCTTCCGGCGGTTGTACTTCTCGACCAAACCCATCCATCTGAGGTGCCGCTTCCAGTAACATCTGCGTGTAGGGGTGTTTCGGCCTCTGAAATAGATCCTCAGGAGCAGCCTCTTCAACCAAACGGCCCAGATACAGAACTCCTATCTTTTCGGCCATATGACGCACCACGGTCAGGTCGTGGCTGATCAGCACGTAGGTCAGACCGAAATCGTCTTTCAAATCACTCATCAAGTTCAGAACCTGCGCCTGCACCGACACGTCAAGCGCCGATGTCGGCTCGTCACAAACGATCAGGTTCGGCTCGGATGCCAAAGCTCGGGCAATGCAGATGCGCTGACGCTGACCACCAGAGAATTCATGTGGGAACTTGCCAGCATCCTGCACTGACAACCCGACCTGTTCGAGCAGCTTCTCCGCAAGACCATCAGTCTTGCCGCCACGCGACGCCACTGGTTCCACAATGATGTCGCGCACTCGCCAGCGCGGATTGAGCGAGGCATAAGGGTCTTGGAAAATCATCTGGATGTCAGATCGGATCGCGTCGATCTTGGTAGCGTCTGTCTCGCTGGCCAGATCAATGCCTTCGATTTCAACCGTGCCGGAAGTGGGCTTCAGGAGACCAACCAGCATTTTGCCGATGGTGGATTTGCCCGAACCGCTTTCTCCGACCAGCGCATAGGTGCTGCGTGCCTCGACCTCGAAATCCACCTCTGAGACTGCCGTCAAAAAGGCTTTCGACCGGCGTTCAATCACCCGGTTCAACCAGGGTTTCGAAACGTCGAACACTCGACTCAGGTTTTCGACCTTAACAAGCGCCATCAGATGACCTTTTCATCAACCAGAGGATACCAGCAAGCGGCCTGACCATTGCTCACCCTAGGTACCGGGGCCTGCCGGCATTTGTCCGTTGCATGGGGACAGCGAGGATTGAACGCACACCCATCTGGAACGGCGTCCAAACGCGGCATCGCACCGGGGATTTGGTGCAGGCGGCTTTTGCCCTGCGATGCCAGCGGGGTCGAGGCCATAAGTCCGTGCGTATAAGGATGCTGCGGGTGAGTCAGGACATCGCGTACGGGTCCCAATTCGGCGAGGCGTCCGGCATACATCACCGCGACACGGTCGGTTGCTTCTGCAATCACCCCCATGTCGTGTGTGATCAGCATCACGGCCGTTCCGCGATCGCGGCACAAGCGGCGCAACAGTGCGATGATCTGTGCCTGCACTGACACGTCGAGTGCGGTCGTCGGTTCGTCGGCAATCACAAGCGAAGGCTCAGCACAAAGCGCCAAGGCTATGACCACACGTTGCCGCATACCGCCGCTGAATTCGTGCGGATAACTGTTGACGCGCGCTGCCGCACCAGGGATGCCCACCTCTTCCAAAGCGGCCACAGCCCGCTTTTCCGCCTCAGTCCGGCTGATCGGCAGGTGGGTCAGCATGGTTTCAATGAGCTGGTCCCCAATCCGGAGCAGCGGATTGAGCGAAGTCAGCGGGTCTTGAAAGACCATACCGATTTCTTTGCCCCGCAGTCGCCGCATCGCGTCGCCTTTGAGATGGTCGATCCGTTGACCGTTCAGCCAGATCTCGCCTTTGGAAATATGCGCAGGTGGATTGAGAAGCCCGATCACGGCGTTGCCCGCCATCGACTTGCCCGCGCCGCTTTCGCCGACGATACCCAGGATCTCACCCGCTTGGATGTCATAGCTGACACCATCCACAGGGCGCACGATGCCATGCCGTGTGGGAATTTCGACCGACAGGTCGCGGATCGACAGAACTGGATCAGCCATCAACGGAGCCTCGGGTTCAGAGCATCGCGAAGCCAGTCGCCCAGTAGGTTGACCGACAGCGCCAAAGCAAGAAGCGTGATTGCTGGGAAAAGCAAAATCCACCACTCGCCCGAGAAGAGGAACCCCTGACCAATACGGATCAGCGTACCAAGCGACGGCTGGGTCGGCGGCGCACCGACGCCAAGAAAGCTAAGCGTTGCCTCGGCGATAATCGCAAGTGCCAGCGAAATGGTCGCGATGACCAGCACCGGCGACAGCACATTGGGCAGGATGTGCCGCAGCATGATGGCCCCCGGTGTCCGACCGATCAGGCGCGCGGCCTGTACGTATTCCTTGTTCTTTTCAACCAGAGTTGCTCCACGGACCACTCGGGCGAATTGCACCCAATCAGAAAGTCCAATGGCCAGGATAAGCACCCAAATCGCCATCTGATCGCGGTATTCAACAGGTGTCACACCCTTGGCGATCCCAAAAATCAGCATGGCCACAAGGATCGACGGAAATGTCAGTTGCACATCGGCCGTCCGCATAATGATGGTTTCGGTCCAGCCGCCAACATACCCTGAGATCAGGCCGAGCGTGATCCCCAGCACCATAGCAAAGAACACTGCAGCCACACCCACGAATAACGAAATTCGCATGCCATATAGGATGGTTGAGAAAACATCGCGCCCTTGGTCGTCGGTGCCCATGAAGAAGCTTTCGCCGGTAAACGCATTTGGTGTCATCGGCGGCGTAAAGCCGTTCATCAGGTTGAGCGAAGCGGGGTTGAACGGATTGGTCGGTGCAATCAGCGGCGCAAAAATTGCCGATAGGACGAGCACCAGCACGACCGCGGCCGATACCATCGCTACGGGCGACCGGCGGAATGTGTAGAAGAGGTCGCTGTCCAAGGCGATCCGCAGACGCGACTTCGGCTTCACCGGAATAGGGAAATCCGACATCAGTGGCCTCCTGATCGCTCTGCCCGCAACCGCGGGTCAATGAAGAAGTAGAGGATATCGACCAGCAAGTTGATCCCAACGAACATCACAGAGATCAGCATGAGATATGCTGCCATCACAGGGATATCGACGAACTGGATCGCGTTGATGAAAAGCAAGCCGACGCCCGGCCACTGGAACACCGTCTCGGTGATGATGGCAAAGGCGATAATCGCGCCTAGCTGAAGGCCGATCACGGTTATGACAGGCACCATCGTGTTCTTGAGCGCATGGCGGAAATTGACCGCCCGATCCCGAAGGCCCCGTGCGCGGGCGAAGCGGATGTAATCTTGGCGCAGCACTTCGAGCATCTCGGATCGGACAAGACGCATGATGAGGGTCATCTGGTAGAGGCCCAGCGTGATCGAAGGCAGGATCAGAGCTTTCAGCCCACTTTCCGTAAGGAAGCCAGTGGACCACCCCCCAAGGTCCACAGTCTCGCCACGTCCGAAGCTGGGCAGCCACCCTAGCTCGACAGAAAACAGATAGATTAGCAGGATCCCGATCAGGAAGGTCGGCAATGAAACTCCAATCAGCGACACTGACATAATTGCATTCGCGAGAACACCGTCACGCCGGATCGCGGTGAATACGCCCAGCGCGATCCCGAATAGAATGGCAAGAATGCCCGATACAGCCGCCAACTCGAGTGTCGCGGGCGCCCGCTCCAGGAGGATTTCGGCGACAGGGCGACCTTGGCGATAGCTCACTCCGAAATTTCCCTGAACCGCTCCTTCAAGAAACTTGTAGTACTGGACGACAAAAGGCTGATCGAGTCCCAGCTGTGCGCGAAGACGCTCGATATCTTCGGCCGTGCGTTCCTGGCCCAACATGTTGTCAATTGGGTCACCGACAAATCGAAACATCGCAAAGGCAACAAGCCCGACAATCAGCAGCACCAGTGCAGATTGCCCAACTCGTCGAATAGTATATGCGAGCATGTCGCCCCCGCTGTGTTGATTTCGGGAGCCATAAAGGCTCCCGAGCTTTCGTTAGTTGACCGTCACCCAACGCAGGATGAAAAAGTTGTCTGGCCGCTGTGTCAGTTCGATGTTGCTGCGAGTGCCCCAGACAAGTGGCTGCACGTACATCGGGACATAAGCCACCTCGTCCTGAAGGATTTTCGTGGTTTCGTCGATCATTGCCTGAC
>JAUIIR010000114.1 GCA_030431485.1 Alphaproteobacteria bacterium | reverse complement strand
CCATGATGATGCTGATCCGCGCGGATCTCGGGTCGCTCGGTGTCGAGATGGACAATTTCTTCAGCGAAAAGTCCCTGTACGGGACCGGCCGCATCGAAGCGGCAATCGACAGTCTCAAGGACAAAGGCCTGATCTATCGTGGCGTGCTGGAACCGCCCAAAGGCAAGAAGCCCGAGGATTGGGAGCCACGCGAACAGACGCTTTTCAAATCGACCGAGCATGGCGACGATGTGGACCGGCCGATCATGAAGTCGGATGGCTCCTGGACCTATTTCGCGCCGGATATCGCCTACCATTTCGACAAGGTTCAGCGCGGCTATGATCTTTTGATCGACGTGTTCGGTGCCGACCACGGCGGCTATGTCAAACGGATGAAAGCGGCCGTCAGCGCGCTGTCTGATGGCAAAACGCCGCTCGACATCAAGCTCACGCAGCTGGTCAAGCTGTTCAAGAATGGCGAGCCTTATAAGATGTCGAAGCGGGCAGGGACCTTTGTCACTCTGAGCGACGTCGTCTCCGAGGTTGGCCCGGACGTGACCCGGTTTGTCATGCTCACACGCAAGAACGACGCGCCGCTTGATTTCGATTTCGACAAGGTTTTGGAGCAGTCCAAGGACAATCCGGTCTTTTACGTGCAATACGCCAATGCCCGCGTGCATTCGGTGCTGCGCAAGGCGACCGAGGCTGGTGTCGCCATTGATGATGCCACGTTGGCCAGCGTCGATCTGTCGGACATGACGCATGACAGCGAGCTGGCGGTTGCGCGCAAGCTTGCCGAGTGGCCGCGCCTCGTGGAGATTGCGGCCCGGACAAACGAACCGCACCGGGTGGCATTCTACCTCTACGAACTCGCGTCAGATCTGCACGCGCTTTACAACAAAGGCAATGACGTGCCGAGCCTGCGCTTTTTGCAGGAAGGCAACACTCAGGCAACGCAAGCGAAAATCGCGCTCGCGCGGGCTGTCTCGGTTGTTATTTCTGCAGGCCTTGGTATCTTGGGCGTCACTCCGGTTGAAGAAATGCGCTGACAAAAGCGCCACGACCGGCTGAGGCAAAGGCAAGAGACACCGGCGGCAACGACCGTCGGGCAAAGAGGCGGAAATGGCAGACATGCATATGACGGGCCCCGCACGCGGGGAAAGAGCGTCTCGCAACCTGGCCACGGCAGCCAATTGGCTGGGCGCGGCCATGTCGCTGGCGTTGATTGTAGGTGTGGCAGTTTGGGGATATCGGCTGATCATGCGCGATGTCTCGGGCGTGCCGGTGGTGCGGGCCATCGAAGGACCGATGCGGGTCGCTCCGGAAAATCCGGGCGGCCAGATTGCCCGACACGAAGGGCTTGCTGTCAACAATATTGCTGGCACAGGCACCTCGGCCCCGCCACCCGATCAGATCGTTCTGGCACCACGCCCGCTGGATATCACCGACGAAGACGTCGTTGTGTCCGACATCACGAACACCCGCGCGTTGTCACAGCAGGAAGAAGTGGCTCTCGCCGCCCTCCGCGAAGATGCCGAAACCGAAGCCCCGGCCTTGGCTCTGACGGACATTGCAAACGCGGATGACCCAATCAAGGCTTTGGCGGATCAGATCGCGGCAAATGCGACCCCGTTCACCGAAGTGGCCCCGGCGCCGCAAACGGGGGTCTTTGACGCTGACGCGACGGAAGAAGTGGTCGCCGCCGCCGAGATCATTCCGGCCTCGGTGCCCGGTGTGGCGCGCTCTCTGCGCCCGGCGCAGCGCCCTGCGGGACTTCAGCTTGCGTCGCTGGCCGCGCCTGACCCGGTTGCCTCTGCCGGTGTTGCAGAGCGCGACCCGAGTGAGATTCCGGCAGGCACGCGTTTGGTTCAATTCGGTGCCTATGACAGCCCCGAGATTGCCCGCGACCAATGGACCAAGCTTTCAGCCCGATTCAGCGAATATCTGGATGCAAAAGAGCGCGTGATCGAAGAAGCCACCTCGGGCGGTCGGGTCTTTTACCGCCTGCGCGCGCATGGGTTTGACGACCTGAGCGAGTCGCGCCGCTTCTGCGCAGCCCTCGTGGCTGAAGGTGCGGATTGCATTCCGGTGGTCAGCCGGTGACATCCAAACCTTTCGGAGCCGCTATCTTTGGCTGCGACGGCGCGCGCCTGTCCCCGGATGAGCGTGCGTTTTTTGCCGATGCGAACCCATTTGGTTTTATCCTGTTCGATCGCAATCTCGAAAATCCCGAGCAGATCCGCACGTTGACGACCGATCTGCGCGATGCGGTGGGTTGGACCGCGCCCATTTTCATCGACCAGGAAGGTGGCCGCGTGCAGCGCCTGCGCGCACCTCTGGCCACGGACTGGCTGCCGCCGCTGGATCATGTTGAGATTCTGGGTTCGAACGCGGAAGAGGGCATGCGCCTGCGCTACCGGATCATCGCACATGAATTGATGGCCCTTGGCATCGACGCGAATTGTGCGCCGATGCTGGATGTTGCGCGTTCCGAGACACACCCATTCCTGCGTAACCGCTGTTACGGATCAAATCTTGACCAAGTGGTAAAAATTGGCCGCGCCGTGGTGGACGGCCACGAACAGGGCGGTGTGTTTCCGGTGATCAAACACATTCCCGGACACGGTCTTGCGCAAATGGACAGTCATCTTGACCTGCCGCGCATCGACGCGCCGGCCGAGACGCTCAACGACATCGACTTCGCTGCATTCCAACCGTTCGCCGATGTGGCGATGGGCATGACAGCGCATCTGGTCTACAGCGCCTTTGGGGAAACCGGTCCCGCAACCACCTCGCCCAGCATGATCCGCCGTATCCGTGACAATCTTGGCTTTGCAGGGCTGTTGATGACCGACGATATCGGCATGCAGGCGCTGTCTGGCACAGTTGCCGAACGGGGGGCTGTGTCCATCGCTGCGGGGTGTGACGTGATCCTGCATTGCAACGGCGACCTGGCGGAACGCATCGCGCTGATGGAGCGGATTGGCACCATGCCGACCGCCAGCCAACATCGCGCCGAGGCCGCCCTCGCACGTAGAACCCAGCCTCAGGATGTTGACATTGCCGCCCTCACCGCCAAGCTTGCGGAATTGGAGCAAGGGCGCGGTGCATGAACGACGCGACATCGGACAGGTCTGACAGCGCCGTTGCGGAACGGTTGGCCGCAGAGGCATTGATCGTCGATGTGGACGGGTTTGAGGGGCCGCTGGACCTTCTGCTGACGCTCAGCCGTACGCAAAAGGTCGATCTGCGCAAAATCTCGGTTCTGCAGCTCGCGCGACAGTACCTCGCTTTTGTCGAGAAAGCCAAAGCCCTGCGTCTGGAACTGGCGGCGGATTATCTTGTCATGGCGGCGTGGCTGGCCTTTTTGAAGTCGCGTCTTTTGCTTCCACCTGATCCAACCGAAGAAGGCCCGTCAGGCGAAGAGCTGGCGGCGCATCTGGCGTTTCAATTGGAGCGCCTGCAAGCGATGCGCGATGCTGCGGCACAACTTATGGCGCGCGACCAGTTGGGACGGGATTTCTTTGCACGGGGTGTGACCCAAGAGGTGCAGCGGGTGCGCAAGGTGGAGTACACCGCGACACTGCTCGATCTTATGCAGGGCTATGCGCGGATCCGAACCAAAGACGAATTCCGCCCCTTCGTGATGGACCGTGATGCGGTCTTTACAATGGAGCAAGCGCTGGAACGCATGCGCGGTTTGATTGGCTTTGCCGGCACATGGACCGACATCTCCAGTTACATGCCAGATGGTTGGGGCGCCGATCCGGTTCGCTGGCGCTCTGCCACGGCGGCGACCTTTGCCGCGTCTCTGGAACTTGCCAAGGAAGGCAAGGTCGAGCTACGCCAATCCGAGACCTTTGCACCGATTGAGTTGCGCCGAAGAGAGGGGCGATGAGCGAGGACACCGAGATAGAGACCGAGCAGGAGCAAAGCCTGTTCGAAGCGCCTCCTATGGGTGAACAGGAGCGGATGATCGAAGCGATCCTCTTTGCGACGGCTGAACCCGTGACCGTCAAAGAGTTGAACGACCGCATGCCGCATGGATCGGATGCCGCCGAAGCGCTGGTCCATCTGCGCAAACGCTACGAGGGCCGGGGCGTGAACGTGTTCAAGGTCGGGGATGCCTGGGCGATCCGCACCGCGCCGGACCTCGGCTTCCTGATGCAGAAGGAAACAGTCGAGACCCGCAAGCTCAGCCGCGCGGCGATCGAGACGCTGGCAATCATCGCCTATCACCAGCCCGTCACCCGCGCCGAGATCGAAGAGATCCGGGGCGTGTCTGTCAGCCGGGGCACGGTGGATCAACTTCTGGAAATGGAATGGATTCGCTTTGGCCGCAGGCGGATGACGCCGGGCCGCCCGGTGACCTTTGTCGTCACGCAGGATTTCCTCGATCATTTCGGCCTCGAATCCGCCCGCGACCTGCCGGGGCTCAAGGAATTGCGCGCAGCCGGTTTGCTGGAGAACCGACCACCGCCCGGCACAACGCCTCAAATGGGTGAAGGCGACGTGGATTCTGAGGAAGGAACCGAAGAAGGCCAGTCCGAACTTTTCGAGGATTGAGCGGGTCTTTCCAGCACAGTCTGAAACGCCGCAGTCTCTCTGTTTCAATGCCTGAAAATCGTCGTATTTGCCGCCTATGTAACGATCCGAGGCAGCCAAACGAGACAGGAGGACGAAATGAACCTCAACCAGATCATCAATATGGTCATGCGCACCGTGATGCGTCGCGTGATCAATTCGGGCATCAACGCTGGCATGAACGCCGGACAAAACGCGTTGGCAAAGCGCAAGAAAGCTGCGCCGCGTCAGGAACATGATCCGCGCGTTTAATCCGCTGCGAAATGTTTGGACAGCTTCAGCCCCTGTCCCTGATAGTTTGACGCAATCCCCGCGCCATAAAGCTGGCTCGGGGATTGATCCATTTTTTCATAGACCAATCGGCCCACGATCTGCCCGTGCTCAAGCACAAAAGGCGCTTCGTGACATCGCACCTCAAGCACGCCGCGTGACCCGGTGCCACCTGCGGCATCATGGCCGAAACCCGGATCAAAGAATCCGGCATAGTGCACCCTGAATTCTCCGACCATCGCCAAAAACGGTGCCATCTCAGCGGCATAGTCCGGCGGGATGTGCACCGCTTCGCGGCTGACAAGGATATAAAACGCATCCGGATCGAGGATAATCTGGCCGTTGGTGGTGCGCAACTCTTCCCAGAACTCTTCAGGCGCATAGTGACCCAGCCTGTCGAGGTCGATCACGCCGGTATGCGGTTTCGCACGATAGCCCACAAGATCACCGCTTTCGGGCTTCAGATCGACCGAAAATCCCAAACCATCGCTGATCACAGCGGGGCCACCTGTGACAAGGGTTTGTTCGGCATGCAACGCGCGCAAGGTCTCGTCTGACAGAACAGATTGCCCATTCCGGAAGCGGATCTGGTTGAGCCGCATGCCCGGACGCACGAGAACCGAAAATGAGCGTGGACATATCTCGGCATAAAGGGCCCCGGAATAGCCAGCCGCGATCCGATCGAATTCGGTGCCTTCATCTGTGATCGTGCGTGTCAGCAGGTCCAAACGTCCGGTTGAGCTTTTGGCATTGGCCACAGCGCTGATGTCCGCAGGCAGGGCGAGCCGCTCCATCAGCGGGACAAGGTACACGCAGCCTTTTTCCAGAACCGCTCCGCCTTCAAGCGATATCCGATGCATTTCGAAATCCGCCAAACGGTCCTCGACGCGCCGTCCGTTGCCCGCCAGAAACGATGCCCGAACGCGGTAGGCGATGGTGCCAAGGCGCAAGTCAAGGCTTGCCGGTTGCACCTGTCCGTCAACAAAGGGTGTATCGGCAGAGATGATCCCCCGGTCCATCAGGTCCGTGATCTGCTGATTGGCCAATACACCTGTCATCGAAACCCCCTCGGTCGCAGTTTTTCTTGCATAGCAAGCCACTGCGCCCCATGCGAGGGCGTTTTTTCTGCAATGCGTTATTGATAGCTGTGTGATGATTGGTCGGGCTAGCAGGACTCGAACCTGCGACCTTCCGTCCCCCAGACGGACGCGCTACCAGGCTGCGCTATAGCCCGACTGCGGCCTGTCATAACGGTTTTGGGTCGGGCCGCAAGTGCGAATTTTTGCTCTGCTGCTGCAACAGCGCTTAGCGCACCTTCGCTTTGAGCTGATCCAGAATCGGAGCAATCTCTTGCGCCTGTTTCGGTGTCAGGCTGCGGATCCGTGACAGAAATGTTAGCGCGCTTGGTGCAGGCTCTTTCGGCGGCTCCGTTTGGGTGGCGACATCGGGTGGCGAGTCTTCAGGGGCCTCAGCCTCGGCCTGCCTCTCGCTGAGAGAGCGCTGCAAGAACGAGGGCAAGGCCGGTTCCGCCTCGACTTCGGCCACCGGTGCGGGATCTGACGGCGTCTCTGTCCCTGCGGTTTCTGCCTCTGTCGCGTCTTTGGTGCCAGTGTCAGCAACGACGGTGTCGCTTTCCAGAGCATCTGCGACAGGCTCCGCTGCACGTTCGACATCAGGCTCTGGCTCGGTGGCGGCCGCCGGTTCCTCCGGCGCCGTTTCGATCTGCGGCGCTGGGTCCGGTTCGGTGGCATGGATTGCGTCTGTTTCGGCCTCTGGCGCGGTGGCGGCAGCAGCGGGGTCTTCCGGTTTGGCGAAGGGAACGACCGTGTCCACGGGCTCTGCTTCGGGCACTTCGGCCACGACAACCTGTTCACTTTCATCCTCGTCGCCCAGCGATAGCGCGCAGAGTGAAGAAACGTGTTTAATGCCTTGTTCGCGCAGTATTTTCTGCACACCTTTGATGGTCATACCGTCGTCGTGCAGCAATTTCTTGATTCCGCCCAGAAGGCGCATATCCGCTGGTCTGTAGTACCGACGTCCACCCGCCCGCTTGACGGGTTTGACCTGAGTGAATTTGCTTTCCCAAAACCGCAGAACATGCGCTGGCGTGTCTAACCATTCGGCCACTTCGCTGATGGTGCGGAAGGCGTCTGCGGATTTGCTCATGCGCTCAGCCCTTGTTGCCAGCGGCCACGCGGTCTTTCATGAGATGGGAGGGACGGAACGTGAGGACGCGGCGCGGGTTGATCGGCACTTCCTCACCTGTCTTGGGATTGCGCCCGACACGGGCAGCTTTGTCCCGGATGGAAAACGTACCAAAAGACGAGATTTTGACCTGTTCGCCGGCCACCAGAGCATCGGACATGTGGTTCAAAACCGTCTCAACAAGATCAGCACTTTCGTTACGCGACAGGCCGACCTCGCGAAATACCGCTTCGCTCAGGTCCATACGTGTCAGTGTTTTTTGTCCCATACAACAAACCTCCCCGGTTTGCGGGAGCATGCGCTCTGCAATTTTCCGAGTCAATATCAATGGCTTGCGCCGGTGTGTTTGGATAGATTTTTGCCTACCAGCGAAGCACGACCGCGCCCCAGGCCAGCCCGCCGCCAATCGCCTCTGTCACAACCACGTCGCCGCGTTTGATTTGTCCGCGTTCCACGCCGACCGACAAGGCCAGGGGGATCGACGCAGCCGATGTGTTGCCGTGATCCTGAACAGTGACAACGACATGATCCATCGACAGGCCAAGTTTCTTGGCTGTCCCCTGAATGATCCGGATATTGGCCTGATGCGGCACGATCCAATCGACTTCGTCACTGGCGATGTCGGCTTTGTCCATTGCAGTTGTGGCTGTCTTGGCAAGCTTTTCTACAGCATGGCGGAACACTTCCTTGCCTTGCATCCGCAAGAACCCGGTTGTTTGGGTGCTGATGCCGCCGTCGACATAAAGGATATCGCGGTGCTGGCCATCAGAGTTTAGGTCAACCGAGAGAATACCTCGATCGGATTTGTCCCCGGTGCCATCCTGCGCTTCGAGGATCACAGCACCTGCACCATCGCCAAACAGCACGCAGGTGCTGCGGTCGTTCCAGTCCATGATCCGGCTGAAGGTCTCTGCGCCGATGACCATGATACGCTTGGCCTGGCCCGCAAGCAAAAGGGCGTTTGCGGTCGACAGTGCGTAGATAAACCCTGCGCAGACCGCTTGCACATCAAAGGCAAAGCCGCGCGTCATGCCTAGCGCGGATTGCACCATAGTCGCGGCAGACGGAAAAGTCAGATCGGCCGTTGAGGTCGCAAGAACAATCGCATCCAGATCGTTGGGACCCAGACCCGCATCCGCAAGCGCCTTGCGCGCGGCGTTGGTTGCGAGATTGGATGTTGTTTCACCCTCAGCGGCAAAATGGCGGCGCTCAATACCAGACCGGGATTTGATCCATTCGTCCGATGTGTCGAGCGTTGCCTCGAATTCGGAATTCGGAACAACGCGCTCGGGGAGGTAATGACCGAGCCCTATGACAACCGAACGTGTGGTCATTTTGAGGGCTCCTCGTCTGTTGCGGTCTTTTCTGATTCTGAAACACTGTCGGCAATGGACGCCAGCCGCGCGGCCAAACGTTCGGAAAAGCCCGATTGCGCAAGCTGCACCGACAGTTTGATCGCGGCAGAGACACCTGTTTCGTCCGCTGACCCGTGTGATTTCACCACAGTGCCGTTCAACCCGAGAAACACGCCACCATTCACGCGGCGCGGGTCGATCTTTTTCTTGAGACGGCGCAGGGAGGTCAGCGCAAGCAGGGACGCCAGCCGCGACAGGGGCGAGTAGGCAAAGGCCTCTTTCAGGCGATCCCCGATCAGAGAGGCTGTGCCTTCGCCGGTTTTCAGCGCGATATTGCCGGTAAAGCCATCGGTCACGATCACGTCGCAGGCTTCACCGGGAATATCGCCACCTTCGACAAAGCCAACGAAATCGAATTGCACGCGATCCGCCATTTGGCCAATCAGTTCGTGCGCCTCTTTCAGTTCCGCACGACCCTTATGCTCTTCGGTGCCGACGTTCAGCAAACCAACACGGGGTCTTTCCAGATCCAGCCCATTGCGGGCATAGGAGACGCCCATCAGCGCATATTGCAGGAGGTCCTGCGCGTCCGCCTTCACGTCGGCTCCGACGTCCAGCATCACGTTGAATCCTTGCGGATTGCGCGAAGGCCACAGAATCGCAATCGCCGGGCGATTGACCCCCGGCAGTTTGCGCAGACGGATCATCGACAACGCCATCAGCGCGCCCGTGTTGCCACAGGATACCGCGACGGTCGCTTCCTTGTTGCGCACGGCTTCAATGGCAGCCCACATGGATGTGTCCTGCCCATGCCGCATGATGTGGCTTGGCTTGTCTTCCATCGACACCACGCCCGAGGCATCCCGGATCTCGCATCGACCGATCAGAGCTTTCTTACGCTCGATCAGCCTTGACAGCTTCTGTTCCGGGCCGTGTACAAGGAAGCGGAGATGGGGGTTCGCTTTCGCAGAAAGAGACATGCCGGAGACAACTGCCTCCGGCCCCAAATCGCCGCCCATTGCGTCGATAGATAGCACAATTGGCGTATCACCCACCTGTTTATGATCCTGCGAAGAGGTCATGC
>JAUIIR010000020.1 GCA_030431485.1 Alphaproteobacteria bacterium | reverse complement strand
TCTCGAAGCGAAGACGCCCATAGTTCCAGCATCTCTTCTATCGCCAAACCTGCCATCCATGACCCTCTCATTATCATGGTAAGGCATTGATTCAGAGATCACGACAAAGCGCAACTGTAATGCTAGGACCAGAACGGACCTATTCGCCCGGAGCCAGGTCCCGCGCCACGCGGAAGCCGACATTGGCCTGGCGGCGGGTCTTGGGGATGCCCACCCGGTAGCTGACCCGGAGGTTCTCTGGCGGATCGTCCCAGGACCCGCCCCGCAGCACCCGGCTGCTGCACGTCCCACCCGTCTGCGCCGCCCCGTCCGAAGGCGCGCCGCGATGCGAACCGTTCCAGCAATCCGCCGTCCATTCCCACAGGTTCCCGATCATGTGCGACAGCCCGAATGGGTTGACCGGGAACACCCCCGCCGGTACAGGCGCCTCGGTCCCGTCGTTGCAGGCCGTGTTGCGGTGCCGGAACCGGCTCTCCGCCCCCGCCCCGTTCACCCGCTGACAGATCGCCCCCAGCCCGCCGGGCCACGGGTACTGCTGATCCAGCGTGCCACGCGCCGCGTATTCGAACTCCGCCTCCGACGGCAGCCGCCACCCGCCGCGCGGGTCTTCGTCGTTGAGCCAGTCCACATAGGCCATCGCATCGTCCCAGTTGAGGCAGGCCGCCGGATGATCGTCCGTCACGTCAAACCCCGGAGCGCCCCAATAGGCCCCGTCCCGCGCGCGCATCCGGCCCTCCTGTGTCCAGACAAAACAGGACCGCCCCGTGCGCGTCCCCGTCGCCGCCTCGAACGCGCGCATGTCACCCACGGTGATCTCGGTCGCCGCAATCTCGAACGCCGCGATGGTCTGGCTGATGCGCGGCCCCTCGGCCCCGCCTTGCTCGGACCCCAAAACCGTCTCGCCGCCCGGGATACGGATCATACGGGGACAGACGGTGCACGCCTCCTCCGGGGTCACGATCACAAGCGACGTGCGCGGCGGCTCCGGTTGTGGCCCGGGTTCAGGCTGCGGCGCAAGATCGGGTCGTATGGCAAAGAGCTGCGCCTCCGCCTCGCTGCGAAACAGCCCTTCGGGAAACGCCTCCAGATAGGCGCGGAACGCATCGGCGGTGTTCAGCTCCTGCGCAAACTCCCACGCCGCCCGGTCCACGCCCGAGCGGTCGATCTGCCCACTCCCCTGAGCCACCGCCCCCCCGGCGCTTGCCATCAGCGCAACAGCAGAGGCCAGTATGAGGTATCGCATCGTGTAGACCTGGATTGTTGCCACGACCCCCAAGATAGATCCTTACGACGCCTGCTCCACCTCGTCCTCAAGATAAGCCACCCGCCCCCCGGCCTTGGAGCTGGTCACAACGCCCAACGACTTCAGCTTGCGGTGCAGCGCGCTGCGCTCCATTCCGACAAAGCTCGCCGTGCGGCTGATGTTGCCGCCAAAGCGGTTGATTTGGGTCAGCAGGTATTCCCGTTCGAACGCCTCGCGCGCCTCGCGCAGCGGCATTGTGGCGAGCGTTCCAGACAACACAACGCGGCCCTCTTCGTCCTCGGCAGGGCCAGCGTCCTGCGGCAATTCCCGCGCCGCGATATCGCCGGTGCCATCGCCCAGGATCAGAACCCGCTCGATCAGGTTCTTGAGTTGGCGCACATTTCCGGGCCAGACCATTGTCTGCAACAACGCCACCGCGTCGGTGCTGAGGCCGCGCTTGGGCAGACCCTGCGTCTGGTTGAAAAGATCGATGAAATGCTCTGCCAGAGTCGGAATATCCTCACGCCGGTCTTCAAGGCTGGGCACCGCAATCGGCACGACGTTCAGACGGTGATACAGTTCTTCGCGAAACGTGCCCGCCGCAATCTCGGCCTGCAGGTCGCGGTTGGTGGAGGATATCACCCGCAAGTCCACACGCACTTTGTCAGCACCGCCAACGCGCTGGAACTGCTGATCCACAAGAACGCGCAGGATCTTGGATTGGGTGCCGATTGGCATGTCGGCGACTTCATCGAAATAGATCACCCCGCCATGCGCCTGTTCGAGCAAACCCGGCTCTACCCCGCGTTCGGGCGTTTCGCGGCCGAACAGCACCTCTTCCATTGTCTCTGGAGCAACGCCCGCACAGTTAACCGTAATGAACGGTGCACTGGCCCGGTTGGAGTTGGCGTGGATATAGCGTGCGGCCACTTCCTTACCGCTGCCCGCAGGGCCGGAGAGCAAGACGCGCCCATTCGATTTGGTCACCTTGTCGAGGTTGGACACCAGACCCCGATAGGCTGCGCAATCACCCACCATCTGCGCCACATCGCTTTCGCGGCGCTTGAGCTTGTTGTTTTCGCGGCGCAACCGGCTGGTTTCCATCGCGCGGCGAATAACAACCAGCAACTGGTCGATATTGAACGGCTTTTCGATGAAATCATAGGCGCCCTGTTTGATCGCAGCGACGGCAATCTCGATATTGCCGTGCCCTGAAATGATCACCACAGGTACATCCGGGTTGTCGCGTTTGACGGTCTTGAGAATGTCGATTCCGTCCATCTTGCTGTCCTTCAGCCAGATATCGAGGATCAACAGCGACGGCTCCTCAGCGTTTATCTCAGCCATCGCTTCGGAAGAATTGCCCGCCAATCGGGTCGTGTATCCTTCGTCTTCAAGGATGTCCCCGATCAATTCACGAATATCACGTTCGTCGTCTACAATCAGAATATCGCTCATAACCTCACCCTCGTTTTTGTTCACATCACGTCTTAAATTCCGCAGCCGCAGGGCGCTCTTCGCCCCCTAAACGGCTGATTTCAATTTCATTCTGCACTTCCAGAAGAACCGGAATCCGGATCACAGCCATCGCACCGCGCCGCTCGGTCGCATCAAACGGATCAGCCTGTTCGAGCGTTAGCGTGCCACCATGTTCTTCGATGATCTTCTTGACGATCGGCAATCCCAGCCCTGTGCCTTTCTCGCGTGTCGTCACGTAAGGCTCAAAGAGACGTGATGGGTCTTCCGGAAGACCGATGCCGTTATCCGCAATCCGAATCTCGGCCATCTCCTCAGCATGTGTACAAACCACGCGAATCTCGGGCGAGATCGGATCGTCTGGATTCGTTTCCATATAGGTTTCAATAGCTTCTCCGGCGTTCTTCACCAGATTTGTAAATGCCTGACCTATCATGGTTGCGTCGATTTCTGCGGGGATGCCGGTGTCCGGCATATCCACCACGAAGGTCACATTGGGCTGACCCGCCTCCTGCAACAGAACCACGCTGCGCAAGATATCCACGATATCCTCGGGCTTGCGTTCAGGCTCCGGCATCCGGGCGAACTTGGAAAACTCATCAACAATACGCCGCAAGTCATTGGTTTGGCGTACAATTACCTCGGTCAGCTGCTCCAGACTTTCGGCATCGCTGTCCCCAAGATGACGGCGGAACTTGCGGCGGATACGCTCTGCAGACAGTTGAATAGGTGTCAGAGGGTTCTTGATTTCATGCGCGATGCGGCGCGCAACGTCGCCCCAGGCCGCCATGCGCTGTGCGCTTACCAGATCTGTCACGTCGTCGAAGGCAATAACGTAGCCCTCCAGCCCACCATCCTCGCGCCGTCTTGTGGACAAACGCACAAGCAGGTTTTCCAATCGGCCCTCGCGACTGACCTTGATTTCCTCCTGCGCAGTCTCAATGCCCTGCTCGCGCAGGCGGTCAAACAGCGGGCCGAATTCTGGTACTGCCACTGTGATCTGAACGCTGCGTTGATTTTCGTGCCAGGCGAGCAGTCGCTCGGCTGACCGGTTTACAAAGGTCACGCGGCCATCTGCATCCAAACCCACGACGCCAGAGGTGACCGAGGTCAGCACTGAGTCGAACAGACGCTGACGCCGCTCGATCTGTCGGGTGTTGTCGAGAAGCGTATCACGCTGGCCTTTGAGTTGCCGAGTCATCTGATTGAAGTAGCGGCCCAGCATGGCGATTTCGTCGTCGCCGTCTTCTTCAAGAACCTTGACGTCCAGATCGCCTGACCCAACGCGCTGTGCCGCGCCAGTCAGGCGACCGACAGGGCGGCTGAGCCGTTCGGCAAACCACAAACCCAGCCAGATCGCGGCAAGGATGAGCAGCACCGCAAAGCCTAGATAGAGCAACGCAAAGTCAAACAGGACCCGTCCGCGATCATTTTCCTGCTGCTGATAAAACAGGGCTGTTTCCTGTGTGTCGTCAAGCAGATTGAGGATTTGCCCATCGACCTCGCGGGTGATGTAAAGATATCGGTCTGTGAACGCCTGCAGCGGGATCATGGCCCGCAATTCATTGTTGTCCCAATCCTGAACCAATGCGATGCCGATCTCATTTGCTTCCGAGAACACATCCGGCGATGGGCGTTCAAAATCGAAGAGGTATGACCCCTCTCCCCGCGCTCGAATTTCCCCTGCACCATCAATGACATATGCCTCGCGCAGGCCACGTTGGATCTGGGCCTGCCCTTGACTGAGCGCCTGCCGTAATTCGCCATCGTCCATGATGAAGGTTGCACGACGATTGGCATCAAGGAACGCCGCCAGTGCGCGTGCATCCTGAGACAACCCCTCGCGGTGTTCCTGCTCATAGGCTTCTGCCGCCGAAAGCGACGCGCCCACCACATTGCGAACGCGTTCAGAGAACCACGTCTCCAGCCCGATATTGATTGTGAGCACGGCAAAGACGGCCACTGTGATGGTCGGCAACAGCGCCATCAGAGCAAATGCGCCGGTCAGGCGCAGGTGTAGCCTTGATCCGGCGGATTTGGCGCGTCGCGCGGCGATCAGGTTGACCACACGGCTGAGCACCAGAGCCGCCAGCAAAAGAACGTAGATCAGATCGGCCAGCAGAACGAGCCGCAGGTTGAACTGCGCACCCGCGCCCGTGTCGAACGGGCCAAGAACGAGAATGGTCGCAATCGCCAGAACGGGGCCCAGCAGCACCAGACCAAGCGTCATGGCGTTCTGATAGCGCCGTTGACGGCGCATCCGGCTGAGCCGGGTCCAATTCCACGAGCGTGCCCAGGTGGCCACAGCCAACCCCCGCCTTGATGTGCCGCGCAGTCCGGCTACCGCCATATATTGTGTTTCCGACCAACTGCGTCACCGTCAGAACACTATTATGTGGCAGTTTTACATCAATTTCCGGCGGCGTGTCACCTGAATATCGAGGTCGGTGATCTTCTTTCTGAGCGTATTTCGGTTAATTCCCAGCAAATCCGCGCATTTCGCCTGATTTCCGCCCGTTGCTTCGAGCGCAATTTCGATCAGAGGGGCTTCGATTTCGCGCAGGATTCGCGGGTAAAGGCCCGGCGGAGGCAACATGGTTCCGTGTAGGTCGAAATAACGGCGCAGATGGCGGGCCACCGAGGTGCTGAGCTTTTCACTGTCCCCGCCGCGCAGAACCGGACCGGTTTCAGGTTGGTTGCCAAGCACGTTTTCCACCTCGGCGCGGCTGATTTCATCGGCGCGCGATGTTAGGCTGAGGCGGCGCACAACGTTTTCAAGCTGACGTACATTTCCGGGCCAACTGTAGGCGCGGAAGAGATCGGCGGCGTCCTCGGAGAGCCAGCGCTTGGAACCTCCGTCCCGTTCCGCGCGGAGCAGAAAGTGCTCGCTGAGCAGCGCGATGTCATCCACCCTTTCACGCAGTGACGGCACGGAAATCGTGGCGCCGCTGATGCGGTAGTACAGGTCTTCTCGCACGCCGCTGTCGGCAATGCCCTGACCGGGGTCGGTCTGGCTGGTGGCGATAAAGCGCGGCACGTGTTCGCCCGGTCCGTCCATCATCCGGACGATGCGGGCCTGGACCTCGTCAGGGACATCCGCCAGTTCGTCGATCAGCAACGTCCCGCCGCGCACGCGGGCCAAAATGCGTGCGGGTCCTTCGATGTCAGACAAGTCACTGCCGGTGACCGTGACGAACGGCAAAGACCGCCGGTCGGAGAAATCGTGCAGCGCACGGGCGATGAGGGATTTGCCGGTGCCGGATTCGCCACAGATCAGCACCGGCAGATCGGTGTTCATCACCTTGGCGACAAGACGGTACAGCGCCTGCATCGCCGGGGTCTTGCCGATCAGAGGAAGATCATCCGGCGCATCGTCAACCACCTTGTCGGGCGTCGGTCGCGCCACACGGCTGCGGGAGTCGAGCGCTTTCGCGGTGCGCTTCATCAAGTCCGGCAGATCGAACGGTTTGGGCAGGTAGTCGTAGGCCTCGGCCTCGGCAGCCTGAATTGCGGTCATGATGGTGTTCTGAGCCGAGATGACGATCACCGGCAAATCGGGCCGGTCCTGACTGATCTTGGGCAGCATTTCGAGCCCGTTGCCATCCGGCATGACCACATCCGAGATCACCACATCGCCTTTGCCCTCGGCGACCCAGCGCATCAGTGTGGTCAGTGACGAGGTCGCGTGTACCTTGCACCCGGCCCGTGTCAGCGCCTGTGTCAGAACCGTGCGGATCGTGCGATCATCATCCGCGACAAGTACCGTACCATCCATCAGTTTGACTCCTTTTGTTTGCGCGGCGCTTGCGGCAGTGAAATGCGGAAGCGGGTTTTTCCGGGCACGCTGTCGACAGCAACCCAGCCGTCGTGATCCGAAATGATTTTGCTCACCAGAGCGAGGCCAAGGCCGGTGCCGTTCTCGCGCCCTGACACAAACGGGTCGAACACATCACCACGGATCTCGGGCGGCAGGCCGGGGCCGTCGTCGATCACCTCGACCTGAAGCGGCAAGGACTGCCCTGACCCATCGGCGCGCCGCAGGCTGTAGCTGTGTTCGTAGTAGGTATGCAGGCGAATGGTTCCGCCAGTCTTGGCGTCAGCTGCCTCGGACGCGTTCTTGATCAGGTTCAAAACCACCTGAAGCAACTGATCCGCATCCCCCAGCGCGAGAGGCAGCGAGGGGTCGTAATCCTCGATGATTTTCATGTGCGCGCCGAAACCGAGCAGTGCAGAGCGGCGCGCGCGATCCAGCACGTCATGAAGGTTCACCGGCTTGCGTTCCGGTGCGGACAGATTGCCGAACTGCTCGACCTGTTCCAGCAGCTTCACGATACGACGGGTTTCGGCAACGATCAGGTCGGTCAGCTCCAAATCCCCATTGGTCAGGTTCATGCTCAGAAGCTGGGCCGCGCCCGTGATCCCCGCCAGCGGATTTTTGATCTCATGCGCCAGCATTTCTGCCATGCCGATGGCGGATTTCGCAGCTGACTTAACCGATTGGCTCTGATTCACTCGACCGGCGAGTTCGCGCGGACTGATCAGCAGGATCATGCACCCATCCTGGCCCTGCACCGGCGCCAGTTGGAGATTGCAAACCAGAGGAGGACGGTTGCCGGTGCCCACATCCACATCGTTGACGAAAAGCGGCGTGCCATTGGCACGCGCGCGCGCAAGGCTTTTTTCCATCGGCGCGTCGACCGTCAAACGATCCCAGATCGGCTGGCCCCGCAGCCATTTTGCCGAATTGTTCATGAAACCTTCGGCAGCCGGGTTCATGTCGTAGATGTTTTCGTCTTCGTCGATGATAATGGCCGGCACTGGCAGCGACGACCAGATCAGCCGCTCGTCTACCATTTCGGGTTCGCCGGACGCGGGGTCGGTCATGCGGCTTGCCTCACGTCTGAAAGGAGAGCGTCCGGCAGTGCCGAGAGCACTGCGTTCGGGTCATTGGCCGTCACGATGGTCTTGCGCAGGGCGGGACCGGTGCCCGCCTCATCCATGTACCAGCCCAGATGCTTGCGGGCGACGCGATTGCCCAATTCGGCGCCGTAAAAATCGAGCATGGCTTCGTAATGCCCTGCGACCATGTCGACAAGCGCGTGGCCCTTGGGAACAATTGGCTGCGGCGTGCCGTAGATATCCGCCGCGATCTGTGCCAATGTCCAGGGCCGACCTTGGGCACCGCGCCCGACCATCACACCGTCAGCACCGCTCTGCGCAAGAGCTTGCCGCGCCGACGCGGTGTCGATGATGTCGCCATTGGCAATCACGGGGATCGATACGGCCTCTTTGATCGGGCGGATCGCCGCCCAATCCGCATGACCTTTGTAAAACTGGCAACGGGTGCGCCCATGAATTACGATCATCGCAATACCAAGCGCCTCTGCACGCTGCGCAAGTTCGGCCGCATTGTGCGAAGCATCATCCCAGCCAAGCCTCGTCTTGAGCGTCACCGGCACGCTCACCGCGCCGACGACGGCTTCGATCAGGTTGCTCGCGTGATCGAGATCGCGCAGCAACGCTGATCCGGAATAGCCACCAACAACCTTCTTCGCGGGGCATCCCATATTGATGTCGATAACCTGCGCCCCCATGCCTTCGACCATACGCGCGGCCTCGGCCATCGCTTCGGGTGTGCGGCCGGCCAGTTGAACCGAGGTGTTGGCAATGCCGGCACCAAGCTCGGCTTTCTCGCGCGTGCCCGGCCGCGCGGTCAGAAATTCGCCGCTCGCGATCATCTCCGACACCACGCGGCCAGCGCCGAACCCCGACACCAGTGTTCGAAAGGGCAGATCGGTGATCCCGGCCAGCGGGGCCAGCAGCACGGGAGGCGAAATCAGGTTGTGTGGAGCGGACGGAGTCACCGATGCAATCCTTGATTGATGAGTTTGAGCTACGCGTTGGCTGCACGCCATTCAATGATATTAGCCTGAAAAACAGACCAACAAAACGCATATGCCTAATTATTGGGCAGGTGGGCGGGAGCGATTGCACAGCCCACGGACAAAACGTAGATAAGCCGTAACGATTTGAGGGATTTGCATATGAAAGTGCGGCTTGGCAATGGCTATGACGTTCACCAGTTCGGGCCGGGCGATCACGTCGTGATATGCGGCATTAAAGTACCGCATGATCAGGCTCTTATGGGCCATTCTGATGCCGATGTCGGGATGCATGCTGTGACCGACGCCATCTATGGCGCGTTGGCTGCCGGGGATATTGGCCGTCATTTTCCGCCCTCAGACCCGCAATGGAAAGGCGCGGCCAGCGATATCTTCCTCAGACATGCCGTGCAGATGGTGCGGGATGCCGGGTTTGAGATCAGCAATGTGGATTGTACCCTTGTCTGCGAGTTTCCCAAGATCGGGCCGCATGCCGAAGCGATGCGCGCCGAGATGGCTGGCATCATGGGGCTTCCGGTCGAGGACATTTCAGTCAAGGCGACGACGTCTGAAAAGCTGGGCTTCACCGGGCGAGGCGAAGGTATTGCGGCGATTGCAACCGCTGCGCTGGTGTCGGCATGAACAAGCTGATCGCGACTTTCTTCGGTGTCGGATATCTGAAGCCCGCGCCGGGTACATGGGGGTCATTGGCCGCCCTGCCCGTCGCTTATGCGGTGCTGTCGATTGGCGGGTTCTGGCTGTTAGTGAACCTGACTTTCTTTGTGTTCATGTCCGGCTGGATTGCCGCGCGTGACCTGACCAAGGGCCAGGACGATCACGACCCGTCTTATATCGTAGTGGACGAAGTTGTGGGCCAATGGATTGCCCTCTTTCCAGTGGCTTACGGGGCATCGCGCATGTCGGTGGACCTGCTGGCTTTATATCCTGGATGGATCGCGGCGTTTGTCTTGTTCCGACTGTTCGACATCTGGAAGCCCTGGCTGGTCGGCAAGGCAGATGCGCGCGGCGATGCGTTGGGCGTGATGCTGGACGACGTGATCGCGGGTGTGTTTGCGGCCATCGGCGTGGCGGCTTTGGCGGCTCTGTTTCATCTGGTGCTGATGTGACCTTGCCTGTAGCGGAAGAGCTGCTGCGCCTTGCGGTGGCCGCCGGTGCCACGGTGACAACGGCCGAAAGCTGCACTGGAGGGATGGTCGCGGCGGCGATCACCGATGTCGCGGGATCGTCTGCGGTGTTCGAGCGGGGATTCGTGACCTACTCCAATCAGGCCAAGACAGACATGCTGGGGGTTTTGCCCGCTACGCTGGAGGCGCATGGCGCGGTGTCGGAAGAGGTCGCACGGGAGATGGCATCTGGCGCGCGGACGGCGGCGGTTGCGACGGTCGCGGTGTCGATCAGCGGCATCGCCGGACCGGGCGGGTCGGAGTTCAAACCCGAAGGGCGGGTGTGTTTCGGCTTGGCAACTGCAGAGGGCGTTGCGACGAAAACCATCGACTTCGGGGCGCTTGGACGCGCCAACGTGCGGGCCGCAGCGCGGGACGAGGCGTTATCTTTGTTGGCGGCGACGCTGCGCAATATGTGACGTATTATTACGCACATACCAGCATTTTCGCACAATAATTAAACAAAAACCATGTCTGCATGAATTTCAGGCAGGCAGTTTGCCGTTTTGCCTCTTTTTTCCGCGATCCCGATCCGCTTTGACCGCGCGCAACAACGCCAAATCAAAGGATGGGACAGATGAACGGAGCCGATACGGCCTGGATAATCGTTGCAACAGCGCTTGTGCTGTTCATGACGCTGCCAGGGCTTGCCCTGTTTTACGGTGGACTGGTGCGCGCACGAAATGTGCTGAGCGTCTTCATGCACTGCTATGCAATTGCCTGTTTGATGAGCGTTCTGTGGCTCGCCTTCGGCTATACCATCGCATTTGGCGATGGCGACGCCTATTGGGGTGGTCTGGGCAAGATGTTCCTTCTGGGGGTCGGAACCGACGATCTGTCGGGCACCCTGCCCGAGGTTCTGTTCTTCGCCTTCCAGATGACATTCGCAATCATCACCCCTGCCCTGATCGTTGGCGCATATGTCGAACGGGTCGGCTTCGGCTTTGTGCTGCTCTTTTCGGGCCTGTGGATGCTGCTGTGTTATGCGCCGGTGGTACATTGGGTGTGGGGTGGCGGCTTCCTTGCCGATGGCGGCATCTTCGGCGAAACAGGTGTCCGCGACTTTGCCGGCGGGATCGTGGTGCATGAAACCGCAGGTCTGGCGGCGCTGATCATTGCTGTGTTCCTTGGGCCGCGCAAGAAAGATACCACGCCGCCGCACAATCCCGGCTACGTGATGATCGGGGCTGCGATGCTTTGGGTCGGATGGTTCGGCTTTAATGGCGGCTCACAACTGGCGGCTGATGGCGGTGCGGCGATGGCGCTGACCGTCACCCACATCTCGGCGGCAACAGCATCGCTGACATGGGCGCTGTGGGAGAAGATCAAGTTCGGCAAGGCATCTCTGGTCGGCATGGTCACCGGCACGATTGCGGGGCTTGCGTCGATCACACCGGCCTCGGGCTTTGTCGGGCCGATCGAGGCGCTGATCATCGGGGCCATTGCAGGCATTATGTGCCAGGAAGCGGTGAACGTGATCCGCAACATGCTCAAGATCGACGACACGCTGGATGTGTTCGCCGTGCACGGCGTGGGCGGCATCTTCGGCACGATCATGATCGCGGTCTTTGGTGCGGGCAGCTTTGCGGCGCAACTGGGATCACTGGCGATTGTCGGCGTATTCACCGTAGTCGTGACCGTGGTGCTGGTCTACGTCGTCAAGGCGATCACACCGCTGCGGGTAGATGCAGAGACCGAAAATTCCGGGCTCGATATCATCGTGCACGGCGAACGTGCGTACGATCACGCGTCGTGAGGGAGCCGACTGTTGAAAACGCCAGGGCGGGCCGAAAGGTCCGCCTTTTTTGATTGGATCGTGAGCTTATCCGTAAAGCTCGGCCGCGCGACGTTCAAAGGCGCGCACAATCCGCTGCATGGCTTCATAAAAGAACATACCTGCAGCCCCCTGCAGAATGCGGTTCTTGAACTCAAAATCGACAAAGAAGGTCACTTCGACCCCGTCCTCGACATCCTTGAAACCCCAGTTCGAGTGCATGTGCCGGAACGGGCCATCAAGGTATTCGGTGTCGATCTTCTTCTGCTCGGGCCAAAGCACAACCCGGCTGCCAAACCGTTCGCGGAACACTTTGAAGCTGATGACCAAGTCTGCCAGCATCTCTTCATGATCGCCCCGATCTTCGCGCGAGCGTATGCGCGCCGCAGCGGTCCACGGCAGAAACTTGGGGTAATTCGCTACGTCTGCGACCAGATCGTACATCTGTTGTGCCGTGTATGGCAGGGTGCGGGTTTCGGAATGTGTCGGCATCTGCTCTTGTGTTTTGACCGTGACAGTGGCGGGGGATGTCGTATTGTGCGCGCGAAAAATCAAGGGAAACCTATGTCAGAGCGTCCATATGTCATCGACGAAATGATCTCGGCCAAGGCTATTGCTGCCCGGATTGAGGAACTGTCCTACGCGATCAAGGAAGAATTCCGCGATACAAACAAGCTTGTGGTGGTGGGTCTGCTGCGGGGCAGCTTCGTTTTCATCGCCGATCTGGTGCGCGAACTGGACCTGCCTGTTGAGGTCGATTTCCTTGAGGCCTCGTCCTACGGCGACAGCATGGAGTCGAGCCGCGAAGTGCGGATTCTCAAAGACCTGCGCGGCCAGATCGAAGGCCGCGATGTTCTGGTTGTCGAAGACATCGTCGACACCGGTCATACGCTCAAGCACGTGGTGGGCCTTCTCGAATCGCGCAATCCGGGGCGCTTGCGGACAATTGCGCTGCTCGACAAACCGTCACGGCGGGAAACCGACGTCACAGCGGATTGGATCGGATTCTCGATCCCGGATGAATTTGTCGTCGGCTACGGCATCGACTACGCGCAGCGCAACCGCAACCTGCCCTTTATCGGCAAGGTGCGGTTCCCCGAGGCGTGAACTGGTTCAACCTTCTGCGCATGTCACAATGGGCGCGAAACCCGCCTAGCCCGGCACGGGTGAAACTGGTCCTGGGGATCATTGCTGTTTGTCTTGTGATCTACACAATCGAGACATGGATTGGCTGGCCTGACTGGATGTCGCTGGACGCTGAACGGGTTCCAAACCGCGTGCTACGCTAAGCCGAAGTAACGCCACTCAAAACCCCAAGATGCGGCTGCATGAGCTTCTCCATAGCATCCATCAGGTGGTTCAGACGGTCACTGCCAGCAAGGTCACGATGACAGGCGACCCAAACAGGCACATCCATCTTTGGAACATCGCAATCTACACGTACAAGCTCGGGACTGGTGTCGCCGAGGATGCAGGGAAGAATAGCCTTCGCGTTGGTTTTGAGCAGCATCTCGGCAAGCACGCAAAAACTGTCGGCCCCTGCCGAAACAGCATCCGGTTGCAGCGCACGCGCCATCCATTTCGCGGGTCCGGAACGCTCCAACGCGCCGGTCAGGCCCAGCCAAGTCGCGGCGTCTTTGGAAGACGCGCGCTTGTAGACCGCAAACTCCATCATGGCGACCTGACGCCCGGCCAGGTCATCGGGCAAACTCAATGCCGGTCGCAACGCGATATCGGCATGAAGTCGCGCCATGTCGAGATGGGCGTTCGAGCTCAGATAGGTCAGCCTGTCAGGCAAAACCCGCCGCGCCAATGCCGGATGGATCCACGCCAACACCGTTTGACAAAATGTATCGGTCGAGGTGATGCGCAGCGATTGACCCGCGATGCTCTGTCTCTCCTGCATCAGGGCTTCGGCAGAGTGCACATGCTGCGCTGCAAGCCGTGCCGCTTCGATCACGGGGGCCCGGTTGGGGCGCAGCCTATATCCGCTGCGATCACGTTCAAATACCGGCCCGCCACACGCCTCTTCGAACGACGCGATGCGGCGCAGGACGGTGGCATAATTGACCGCCAACAGCTTGGCTGCGGCATTCACCGATCCGGTATCTGCAACCGCAAGCACAAAGCGCAGATCATCCCAGTTCAACTTGTGCATGTATGCGGACCCCTTTTGCATTTTCTAACAATTAATTTGTGCAATGCGCGAGGCATACTAGATGGAAGGTCATACAATTTTTCAGGGAGTCTAAAGTCATGAAAAAACATCTCACATTTGCAGTTGCTCTCGCGGCGCTTGGATGCGGCACGGCAGCTTTTGCGCAGGACGATTTTTCGGCTCAGCTGAAGGCGCGTCAGGGGCAATTTCGCATTATGGCGATCAACCTCGGCATTCTGGGCGGCATGGCCCAAGGCAAAATGGATTACGACGCAGACGCCGCACAAGCCGCCGCAGACACGCTGGTCGCGGTCTCGACCATCCAGCAAGGCCCGATGTGGCCGGAAGGTTCCGACAATATGTCGATCGACGGCACTCGCGCACAACCAACGATCTGGGAACAGAACGACGATTTCCTGTCAAAATGGTCCGATTTCGGAACTGCTGCGCAAGCGATGCAGGCTGCGGCCTCTGGCGGCGTTGAGGCTCTCGGTCCGGTAATGGGGCAAATCGGTGGTGCCTGCAAAGCCTGCCACGACACACATCGTGCCCCGGCAAACTGATCCGGCGCAATGCGGCGTGGTCTGATGGTAAGCGCATTGGGTCTGGCAGCCATCGTGGCTGCCGGACTTTTTGTGACGCGTGCTGCCCCGGTGGACGCCTCGGCGTTCGACAGTCTCACAGGGGACGCGGCAAACGGGGAAACCGTGTTCACCGCAGCAGGCTGCGCGTCATGCCACGCGGCTCCCGAGGCCACCGGCGATGCAAAGCTGGTCCTGGCTGGAGGACAAAGATTCGGTTCGGACTTTGGAACGTTCATCGCCCCGAACATTTCCCCGCATCCTGAGGCTGGCATCGGATCATGGTCTTTGGGTGACTTTGCAAGTGCTTTGAAAAACGGCGTATCGCCCGACGGTCGGCACTACTATCCGGCCTTCCCCTACACATCCTATGTCCACATGACCGATCAGGACGTAGTCGATCTGTGGGCCTTCTGGCAAACCCTGCCCGAAGATGCGACGCCCAGCCAACCCCACAAGGTGGGCTTTCCGTTCAACATCCGGCGATCCGTTGGAGTCTGGAAACAGCTGTATCTTAGCGACGATTGGGTGATTGCAAACACCCCCACCCCCGAGTTGGAGCGCGGACGCTATCTGGTCGAAGCTCTGGCGCATTGTGGCGAATGCCATACGCCAAGAGACGCTTTGGGCGGGCTTGACCGGTCGCAATGGCTGGCCGGAGCACCAAACCCGACCGGCCGCGGTCAAATCCCGTCTCTGACCCCCGACGACCTGACTTGGGGACCAACCGAAATCGCCTACTACCTTGAGACCGGGTTTACGCCCGATTTCGACAGCGCCGGTGGGCACATGGTAGCGGTGATCGAGAATTTCGCCAAGCTACCGGCCAGTGACCGTGAGGCGGTGGCAGCCTATCTTAAAGCACTGCAGTAAGCCAAAGCCTTCAAGGCTTTGGCGTAAAGCCTTACCGCCTTAGGGTCAAACCCGCGCGAGTTTTGCTTCGCGATTGGCCCGCAAACGGGCAAAGTCGTCGCCCGCATGGTAAGACGACCGGGTCAGCGGCGTTGCAGACACCATCAGGAAGCCTTTCCCATAGGCTGCCTTCTCATATCCGGAGAACTCCTCGGGCGTCACAAACCGGTCAACCGCATGGTGCTTTGGCGTCGGCTGCAGATATTGGCCAATCGTCAGGAAATCGACATCTGCCGCGCGCATATCATCCATGACCTGCATCACGGCCTGACGGTTCTCACCCAATCCAACCATAATGCCAGACTTGGTGAAGATCGACGGGTCGATCTCTTTCACACGCTGCAGCAAACGCAGGGAATGGAAGTACCGGGCGCCGGGGCGGACTTCGGGGTATAGACCGGGCACGGTTTCGAGGTTGTGATTGAAGACGTCCGGTCGCGCAGCCACGACCGTCTCCAAGGCGTCAGGTCCGCATTTCAGGAAATCCGGCGTCAGGATCTCAATCGTTGTGTCCGGCGAGCGGTGGCGGATCGCGCGGATGGTCTGAGCAAAATGTTCTGCCCCGCCGTCTTCCAGATCGTCACGGTCCACCGAGGTGATCACCACGTGGTTCAAGCCGAGCTTCTGAACCGCGTCTGCAACGCGTCCTGGCTCGAACGCATCCAGCGTGTCGGGGCGACCCGTTGCGATGTTGCAGAAGGTGCAGCCCCGCGTGCAGATCTCGCCCATGATCATCATGGTCGCGTGACCCTGGCTCCAGCATTCGCCCGCATTTGGACAGCCTGCTTCTTCGCAAACGGTCACCAGCTTGTGCTCGCGCATGATGCGGCGGGTTTCGTTATAGCCTTCGCCCCCGGGGGCCTTCACCCGAATCCAACTGGGTTTCTTCGGCTGAGCATTGTCCGGTCGATGCGCCTTTTCAGGATGGCGCTGTTCTGGGATCTTGAGGTCACGCAACAGTTTTTCCCCGCACGTTTGGGTTTTGACTGCTCTAACATATTTAGTCGCAGGAGGTAGTACCAGTGTTGCATAGCTGCGTTGCAGCTTCAAATTCCCAAATGTAACGAGTACCTCCTGCACCCTCGTATAACGGAGTTCGGCGTTGGGTCTTTAACCTCTTGCGTCATTCTGTCCCGACGCGGCGATCCGTTATCCGACCAAAACAGGCTCTTTGGCGCGCGCTTTTGCGTAGAACAGGCTGAGCCGCTGCAAAGCGATGCGCAGGACAATCTTACCAGACCGCGCCGACCAACCGAGGCGTTTTTCCGTCGCCTCAAGCCCTTCCCGCAAACAACAGCAACGCAAAACAACCTCACTCAACCCCGGCCCCAGGTCTCGAACCGCATCAAGCGTCCGGCACATCGCCTCTGATCGGCCACGGTCCGCCAGTGTTTCCGCACGTGCATACAAGGGCTGCAGCGCGTCCGGGCTGTCCCAGCCCAAAAGGGCTTGGTCAGAAAACCCCGCGATTGCAAAGTCTTCATGCAAGCGTTCGCCTGCCTTTACAAACCTTGCGGGCAGAAACGGCGTCCCATCCGAGTCGCGCCGCCGTGCCAACACAGCCAACGGATTATCACTACCCGGCCCATGTGTCCCTGACCGATATCGCGTTCTCCGGACGGTGCTGTTCATGAAGAGCACAGATGACGGCGTGTCATCCGTCTGCGCAGCCTGAGCGTCTCGTTCTGCCACCAGTTTGACGACAGCGCCACGCCCGTCTTCCGTGATCCGGTAGCGCTTGATTGATGTGCCGCCATCCGGGGCGATCCAATCCCGTAGCGCGAGCGCCGCCGCGATATCCAGATCAACAACACCCAGAACGCGGGTGTCTCCTTCGCCTGCGGTTTGCACAATCGCCGCTTGATCGACGCCGTCTCGATACACCAGCAAAGCGCCGGTCTGGCATAATCCCCGAAGCGCATCGGCAACGGCGCCAATGCCGGGCTCAGGCCCTTCAGGTCTAGTGCTGCCAACCGAACTTTCACTCAGAACCCGGTCGACAAGCGGATCATCCCTTTGGGATTCAAGCTTTCGGACCTGTCTCAGGATCGTGGACGGGTGACATCCGACCTCGCGAGCAATGTCGCGGAGCGGTCGGCCGTCTGCCGTATGTGCCAGATAATGGCGCGCAGCATCGGGCAACAAAGCGCGCAGTCCGGATGCGGTTTTAGAACGGTGCACATGTGACATGAATTTCCCCCTGTTGAGTGCTCCTTGTGGAAATTATCCCCAGATTTATCCACAAACAGAAATCCACTTATGCGTGTATTTATTTCTGATTTATTAACTTTTTAGAGACCCCAAATCTTTTGTTTCCAAATCGTAAACAAATTCGTCACTAACCGTTCGCCACCATCAACCCAAACGCAACACACCAATAGGTTGTGCCATTGTCCCGCCAAACGCTGACATCCAACAGCCTTGAAAGGACATGGCATGCAAGACCTTCTGACCCAAATTTCCGCCCTGCGCCGGCCGCGGCTTTTGATCCGTGCCGCACGCATTGGTGCAGAGAGCTATCGCCGCGAGGCGCGGCTTCCGCGGTTACTGGGTTACGGGACGATACCGCGTCTGGGTGCAAGCCTGATGGCCCTGATGGCGCTGGAAGCAGATCTGAACGAGAAACGCGAGAACGGCGATGCCGGGTACAGCATCGCCGCGCATGTGGATGTCCTGACCGCGGTCATGGGAGAGACCCGCCTCCTGCGTGCTCAGACGCAGGTCGCTGGACCAACTGCCACTACATGAAGGCGTCCGGCATCGACGCTTTCTTCTTGGTCACAAATTCGGTCAAAGCCTCGTGGATGCCGGGATCTAGTGCTGGCTGCTGATAGGTGTCGATCAGGCGCTGGACCCGTTCTGTGGCCAGAGACATGGTGTCCCGCGCCCCCTCTTCCGACCAGGTCTCATAGGGTTTGAAGTCAAAGACCTCAGAGCGCCAGAACGCCGATTTGAAATGCGCCTGCGTATGTGCGCAGCCCAGATAGTGACCACCCGGTCCCACTTCGGCAATCGCATCCATCGCCTGTGCATCGGTGTCAATGGCAACGCCTTGGGCCATCTTGTGCAACGCACCCAACTGATCGGCATCCATCACAAACTTCTCAAAGGATGCAACAAGTCCCCCTTCCAGCCATCCGCAGGCGTGCAGCATGAAGTTCACGCCAGAAAGAAGACCCATGTTCAGGCTGTTAGCGGTTTCATACGCCGCCTGAGCATCCGGGAGCTTAGACCCTGTGAAGCTGCCGGCCGAGCGGAACGGAAGCCCCAGACGACGCGCCAACTGCCCCGCCCCATAGGTGATCTGGCTGGCCTCAGGTGTGCCAAAGGTCGGAGCACCGGAGTTCATGTCAATCGAGGTCACAAACGCACCGAAGATCACGGGTGCGCCGGGACGCACAATCTGGCTGTACGCAATACCCGCCATCACTTCTGCCAGAACCTGAGTCAGTGTCCCCATGACCGAGACGGGCGCCATTGCACCGCCGACGATGAACGGGCTGATGATACAGGCCTGATTGTTTTGGGCATAAACCTCAAGCGCACCCATCATCACATCATCGAACGTCATAGGTGAGTTGATGTTGATCAGCGAGGTCATCACAGTGTTGTTCTGAACGAATTCCTGACCGAACAGAATTTCGCACATATCGACACTGTCCTGCGCCCGGCTGGGTTCTGTAACAGAGCCCATGAACGGTTTGTCGGACAGCGTCATATGCGCCATCAGCATATCAAGGTGGCGCTTGTTCACCGGAATGTCGGTCGGTTCACAGACCGTTCCCCCGGACATGTGAAGCCATTTCGACATGTAGCCCAGCTTCACGAACTTTTCGAAATCCGCCATCGTCGCGTAACGACGTCCCCCAAGCGCATCGTGCACAAAGGGGGGGCCATAGACCGGCGCAAGCACCAAATTGCGTCCGCCGATTTCCACCGTACGGTTTGGATTGCGCGCGTGCTGGGTATAGTTCGAAGGTGCCGTGCTGCAGAGCTTGCGGGCCAGACCACGCGGAATACGCACCCGTTCGCCGGTGACTTCCGCACCGGCATCACGCCAGCGATCAAGGGCGGCAGGGTTGTTGACGAAGTTGACACCAATCTCAGCGAGAACGGTTTCGGCGTTTGTCTCGATAATCTCCAGCGCCTCTTCCGAGAGAACCTCGAAGTTCGGGATATTCCGCTCGATATATTTGGCCGTTTCGACAGAGACCGCTGTGCGTTCGGCCCGGCGCGCCGCGCCGCCGCCACCACGGGACCGTTTGCGTGTTGCTGCTTCTGCCATGACTGCCCTCCTGCGGGAAAAACCGGTGCCGGCCTGCGGCCGCGTGCACACTCCATAATATGAGAGAAGATGCGGTCAGGGACCGATTGCGTCCTGTGCGTCGCGAAAGCGACATTCCTGCTCTGCGCGAGATCAAAGACGCCCCGGCCTGCGAGACACTAAGATACGCAGAAGGAGGATGTGATGGACTGGAAACGCAAGAAGAGCTCTTTGATGGGTCTCGTTGGTGGTGCAGGTGTGGTTGCCATTCTCGGCAGTGTCCTGGGCGGGCTCTACGGTCTCGGAATGGCACTGTTTCTCGCCTTGGCGATCTGGATTATCGGAGCGACGCTGATCAACGTGCTGATTGATTGATCCCGCTGTCGCTGGAACCAATCGACCTACGATCGGTTATTCCAGCACATCGGATCAGGATAGCCACATGCAATATGCAGCGAAAAAGACATCCGCGATGATCGCCGTGCTGGTGCTTGGTCTGGGAATCGCCTGGGCGGGATTCGCTGGCACGTATCTATTTTTTGGTGTGTCGATTGCGATGTGTTTTTTCGTGAGGATCGTCGGGGCGCGGATTGTCCATATGGCGCTTAGCCGTTCCTGAACACAGATACCGCCCGACATCGCACAAAGCGGATTGGCAATATTGCCATTTACCAAGGCTCTGCCTATCAGGAGCCATGAGCACGACAGAACACGACCGCCTTCTTATCATCGACTTTGGCAGCCAAGTGACGCAGCTGATTGCGCGCCGCCTGCGCGAGCTGAACGTCTATTGCGAAATCCATCCCTATCAGAACGTGACGGATGATTTCCTGACCGCGTTTGACCCCAAGGCGATCATCTTTTCCGGTGGCCCGGACAGCGTGATGCGAGACGGCAGTCCGCGCCCGCCGAAAAAGGCCTATGAGCTGGGCGTGCCGATCCTTGGCATCTGTTACGGCCAGCAGGTAATGATGCAGGATCTGGGCGGAAAGGTCGAGGCGGGCGAACATGCGACAGCCGAATTCGGCCGCGCGTATGTCACCCCAACCGAAACCCGCAGCGACCTGCTCGGCGGGTGGTTTATGGACGGCACCGGTCGCGAACAGGTGTGGATGAGCCACGGCGACCATGTGTCTGAAATCGCTCCGGGTTTTGATGTTCTGGGTACATCTCCCGGCGCGCCTTTTGCCATCACCGCCGACACCAACCGCCGGTTTTACGCGGTGCAGTTCCACCCCGAAGTCCACCACACGCCGAACGGCAAAACGCTCTATCAAAACTTCGTGCAGCTTGCGGGCTTCGCCGGTGACTGGACGATGGGAGCGTACCGTGAAGAGGCGATCCGCAAGATCAAAGAACAGGTCGGTGACAAGAAAGTCATCTGCGCCCTGTCCGGCGGCGTCGACAGCTCGGTGGCCGCAGCACTATTGCACGATGCCATCGGTGACCAGCTGACCTGCGTGTTTGTCGACCACGGACTTTTGCGTCTCAACGAAGCTGACGAGGTGGTCGCGATGTTCCGCGACCACATGAATTTGCAAGTCATCCACGCTCAGGAACAAGAATTGTTTTTGGGTGAGCTTGATGGCGTAAGCGATCCGGAGACAAAGAGAAAAATCATTGGTCGCCTCTTTATCGACGTGTTCCAGAAATACGCCAACCAGATCGAAGGCGCGGAATTCCTTGCCCAAGGCACGCTTTATCCGGACGTGATCGAGTCTGTTAGCTTTAGCGGCGGACCATCGGTGACGATCAAGAGTCACCACAATGTCGGCGGCCTGCCTGAAAAGATGGGTCTCAAGCTTGTGGAGCCGCTGCGCGAACTGTTCAAAGACGAAGTGCGCGATCTGGGGCGTGAACTGGGTTTGCCCGACAGCTTTATCGGTCGCCATCCCTTCCCCGGTCCCGGCCTTGCGATCCGCTGCCCCGGCGAGATCACCCGCGAGAAGCTCGAGATCCTGCGCAAAGCGGACGCGGTCTATATCGACCAGATTCGCAAACATGGCCTTTATGACGAGATTTGGCAGGCCTTCGTCGCCATTCTGCCGGTCCGCACCGTCGGTGTGATGGGCGATGGCCGTACATATGATTACGCTTGTGCCCTGCGCGCGGTGACATCGGTCGATGGCATGACGGCGGATTACTATCCGTTCAGCCATGACTTCCTTGGCGAAACCGCCACCCGGATCATCAATGAGGTCAAAGGCATCAACCGCGTGACCTACGACATCACGTCGAAACCACCGGGAACCATCGAGTGGGAATGATCCGCGCGAGCCTGTGTGCCGGTCTACTGGTCCTTCCCACACTGGGTTTGGCAGAGCCGTCTTACCGCCGCGTGACAGGTGTCGCAGCAAACGATGTGCTGAATGTGCGGGCCGCGCCTTCGGCAAGCGCTGCCGATATCGGCGATCTGCCGCACGATGCGCGCGGGATCGAAGTTCTTGAGTTTGAACAATCAGGCAAGTGGGCGCGGATCGGACTGGCCGAGAGCGACGGGTGGGTCTCAACACGTTTCCTCGCCTCAGACGACATTCCCATGCTGGGCGGCACGACAGTGCCGCAGGGATTGGTGTGCGGCGGGACGGAGCCGTTCTGGGCGCTTAGACTTTATGACGACAATGCACGCTATTCACACCCCGAGGATGGTGACACCCATTTTGCCGTGGACAGCATTGTCACGGCAGAAGGCCGGCTTGGCAGCCCTGCCCTAGTGAGCCTGAGCGCCGAAGAAACAAAGGTCATCGACGCCACGATTTCCGGTGCCACCTGCTCGGACGGAATGAGCGACCGGGTCTATGGCTGGACCATTACAATGCACCTGAAATCGCCGGGCCAGAGACGCTTTCTGACCGGATGCTGCCACCTGCCGCGTGATTAGATGATTTACCGCCAGAGTGACATCCGGGGTCTCTGCTCATGAGCCTGTCACCCACAATCCGCGCCTGCCTTTGGATGATTGGGGCGATTGTGTCGTTCACGTCGATGGCGATTGCCGGGCGCGCGGTCAGTCTCGATCTCGATACGTTCGAGATCATGATGTACCGAAGCCTGATTGGCGTCGTCATTGTGATCACCATCGCATTTATCGCAGGCACGTTGCATCAAGTCCGCACGCGGCGCCTTGGGCTGCACTTTATTCGCAATGTCAGCCATTTCGCCGGCCAAAATCTGTGGTTCTATTCAATCACAGTGATCCCATTGGCACAGGTTTTCGCGCTGGAATTCACCTCCCCGCTGTGGGTGATGCTTATGGCACCCTTCGTTTTGGGAGAGCGCCTGACACGCACACAGGCCATCGCGGCGGTGATCGGCTTCATCGGGATTCTTGTGGTCACGCGCCCCAGCCCCGAGACCTTCCACGTGGGCCTGATCACAGCGGCACTGGCCGCGATCGGCTTTGCCGGATCGGCTGTGTTCACCCGGAAACTGACACGCACCGAATCCATTACCTGTATCCTGTTCTACCTGACGGCGATGCAGGTTGTGTTGGGCCTCGGCTTTGCCGGATTTGACGGCGACATTGCGCTGCCAACCGCGGCCAATCTGCCTTGGGTCGTTGTGATTGCCATCGCAGGTCTGGTGGCCCACTTCTGCCTGACCACCGCGTTGTCACTGGCCCCGGCCACCATCGTGATGCCCATCGACTTCACCCGGCTGCCGGTTATCGCCGTTGTGGGAATGCTGCTTTACGCCGAACCTCTGGACCCGTTCGTGTTCCTCGGCGCAGTTCTGATTTTTGGCGCGAATTACTACAATATCTGGTCTTCGACCCGTTCTCGTTAACGTTGTGACGCTGCGGCACAAGCCTGAGGCTTACGTATGGTAAAAATTGACCGCACGTCAGCCGCTTAGGTACGGACAACGCAGAGGAGACAACATCAAAAAAAGGGATGAGGGTCCAATGAAGACAGTCATGACAAGCGCCATCGCGCTTGCCGTTGCCGCAGGCGCAGCACATGCGGGCGGTATCGAACGCTCCAACAACGATTACGGCTTTCTGTTCACGCGCAATGACCAGCTTCAGCTGAGCTTTTCGCATGTCATGCCCGAGTTGTCCGGTAAATATTCACCGGAACTTACGGCCGCAGGTGGCGGGGAAGGCAGCACAGGCAACATGCTGAAAGACTACAGCAACTACAGCCTCGCCTACAAAAACGACTTCACCGAAAAACTGACCTTTGGCATGTATGTCAACAACCCATACGGAGCCGGCGCGGAATACACCCAAGGCATCTATGCCGGTCTGACCGCAGATTGGGACAGCAACCAGATCGCTCTGGTCGGCAAGTATCGCGTGACCGACCGCGTGTCTGTGTTCGCAGGCGCCCGATATGTCGAAAGCGAGGCCGACATCACCATCCCGGACCTTCTGGTACGCAGCTCTGTCGGACGCAACGCCCAGGGCATCGGCGCGCAGGCGCAAGCGCTCGGCGCGGAAGCGCAGGCACTGGGCGCACAGGCACAAGCGGCAGGCGCTGCAGGTGATCTGGCCACCGCACAGGAACTGGGCGCACAGGCGCAGGCACTGGGAGCGCAAGCTCAGGCTCTGGGCGCACAGGCGCAGACACTTGGCGCGGCTGCGCAGAATTTCGGCACGTCAATGGAATACAACGCCAGCGGTCGTCGCGTCGGCGACTGGGGTGCCATCCTTGGTGTGGCATACGAAATCCCGGATATCGCATTGCGCGTGGCGCTGTCTTGGCAGAGCGAAATCACCCACACATTCAGCACCTCGGAAACCATTGCCGGACTTGGCATCGACGCCACCGGCGGCGACACCAAGGTCACCATGCCGCAGGCAGTCGCGCTTGATTTCCAGACCGGCATCGCACCGGGAACACTGGTCTTTGGTCAGGTCAAATGGGTCGAGTGGTCCAAGTGGGAAGTCCGCACTCCGGAATACGAAGGTGTGACCGGCGGCAATGTCACCGGCTTCGATAATGACCGCACCACGTGGAAGCTCGGCATTGGCCGCGCCTTCTCGGAAGACCTGTCTGGCTTCGCTCAGGTATCCTACGAGGCGCAGAATGGCGACACCGTGTCCCGTCTGGCACCGCGCGATGGCTTTGTCAGCATCGGCGTGGGCGGTCAGTACAAAATGGACAACATGACCCTGCGGGGCGGTCTCGAATACGCTTGGATCGGCGATGCGGAAGACGCATCCGGCACCAAGTTCGAAGACAATACCGCTCTGGGTGTGGGTGTCTCGCTGACAGTCGATTTCTGATCCGATCTGCAGAATTAATCGGTACGACGTTTCAAGAGTGGCCCCGCCGGACCTGTGTCCGGCGGGGTTTCTCGTGTGTTTGAGTACAACCGTTTGACGGCTTCCCACCGCATCGTTAAGCCCAAGCGACGAATTTATGGCATGGAACACTGCAGATGATTTACGCTTCCGGACAGGATTGGCTGAACGCGCCCAACAAACGTGTTGTCCTCTTTGCCATGTCGGGTCTGGGCAAGACCCATATCTCCAACCTGCTGCGCGACACCGGCGTCTGGTTTCACTACTCGATAGATTACCGGATCGGCACCCGCTACATGGGCGAATATATCGCCGACAACGCCAAACGCGAAGCCATGAAGGTGCCATTCCTACGCGAGTTGCTGATGTCCGACTCGATCTACATCGGCTCCAATATCAGCTTCCATAACCTTGCCCCTGTATCGGCCTACCTCGGCAAACCCGGCGACCCGACACGCGGCGGCATGGCCATCGACGAATACCGCAAGCGTCAGGACCAGTTTCGCCGCGCCGAAATGGCTGCGCTGCTCGACACAGGCTATTTCATAGATCGCGCCATCGACCTTTACGGCTACCCGCATTTTGTCTGCGATACCGGTGGCTCGATCTGCGAATGGGTGGATCCCGAAGACCCGAACGATCCGATCATGGCCGAACTGTCGAAACAGGCCCTGTTGGTCTGGATCAAAGGCGATGAGGCCCATACCCAGGAATTGATCCGCCGCTTCGACAAGGCTCCGAAACCAATGGCCTACCAGCCTGAGTTCCTGAGCCGGGTCTGGGACCAGTATTTGAAGGAAAACAACTCCCAAGAAGACGACGTTGATCCAGATACCTTTATCCGCTGGACATATGCGCAGGCTCTTGCACACCGCCAGCCGAGATACCAGATGATGGCGGATCGCTGGGGTGTCACCATCGATGCACATGACCTCATGACCGATGCCAGCCCCGAAACATTCGATGCGTTGATTGCGCGCGCTCTGGATCAGAAAGAGGCGTAGACCATGCCGATCAAACTGCCCAACAACCTACCCGCCTATAATGTGCTCAAGCGCGAAGGCGTTATGGTCATCCCTGACGAGCTTGCCAGCCAACAGGACATTCGCCCGCTGCGTATCGCGCTGCTTAACCTGATGCCGAAAAAGATCCAGACCGAGAACCAGTTTGCCCGGCTGATCGGCGCAACGCCGCTGCAGATCGAGTTCAATCTGATCCGGATGACCGAGCATCAGACCAAGAACACTGCGGCAGAACACATGGAAAGCTTTTACCGCCCGTTTGCCGAAGTCGCAGACACAGGTGAAAAGTTCGACGGTCTGATCATCACCGGCGCGCCGATCGAGCATCTCCCGTATCAGGATGTGACGTATTGGGATGAGCTGACCCAGGTGATGAATTGGACCCAGACCAATGTGCACTCCACTTTTGGCGTTTGCTGGGGCGGCATGGCGATGATCCACCATTTCCACGGCGTGCCCAAGATCGAGCTACCGCAAAAAGCGTTCGGCTGCATCCGGCACCGCAATCTGGCGCCCGCATCGCCCTATCTGCGCGGGTTCTCGGATGACATGGTGATTCCGGTGAGTCGCTGGACCGAGATACGGCGCGAGGATGTCGAAAAGGCTGGCCTGCCCATCCTGATTGACAGCACCGAAACCGGCCCATGCCTTGTCGAAGACCCGGCTCACCGTGCGCTCTATGTGTTCAACCACTTCGAGTATGACAGCAACACGCTCAAGGACGAATACGACCGCGACGTCGCCAATGGCACGCCAATCAACGTGCCTGCCAACTATTATCCCGACAACGATCCAAGCAAACCGCCACAGAACCGCTGGCGCAGCCATGCGCATCTTCTCTATGGCAACTGGGTGTCGGAGATCTACCTCACGACTCCATTCGACATTGAGCAGATTGGCGCAGCCAGCACGGATCTGCGCAACCGTTAGGAGGCCCACGTGGCGTTAAAGGGGTTCGGCGTGCTGCTGGGATGTGCAGCCGCCTTGGTGCTGACGACAGCCTGCACGGCAAGTTATCGCGAGGCCAAAGCCGAAGAGCGATTTCCACCCGAAGGCGATTTTCTGACCGTCAATGGCACACAGGTGCACTACGTTACCAAGGGCAACGGCCCCGACATCGTGCTGATCCACGGCGCCAGCGGCAACCTGCGCGATTTCACCTTTTCCCTCGTCGACAAACTCGCCGACCGCTACCGCGTCACTGCATTCGACCGACCGGGTCTTGGCTACACCGAACGGGTCAATCCAGACGGCACAACCCTGATCGAACAGGCGCAGCTTCTGGCCGATGCGTCAGAGCAACTCGGATTGCAGCGCCCAATGGTGCTGGGCCAGAGCTACGGGGGCGCCGTTGCGCTGGCCTGGGCAGTGGAGCGCCCTGACAGCCTGTCGGCCTTGATCCTGCTTGCCGCAGCGTCCAACCCATGGTCGAGTGATTTGAGCCTCTATTACAAGGTCACCTCCAGCGATGTCGGGAGTGCCGTGGTTGTGCCTGCACTCACTGCCTTTGTGCCAAATCCCGTTGTCGACAGGGCCATTGAGGACGTCTTCAAACCGCAAAAAGAACCGCCCGGCTATGCCGAACATATTGGCGCGCCTCTCACACTCCGCCGCGATACGATGCGCGCCAACTCTATGCAGCGTGCGAACCTTCTGGACGAAATCAAAGCTCTGTACACGCGCTATGGTGCAATTGATGTCCCAACCGAAATTGTACACGGCGATGCCGACACGACCGTGGGCCTTTCAATCCATTCGATCCCTCTCTCCAACCAGATTTCAGGCGCAAACCTCACCGTGCTCGAAGGCATTGGTCACATGCCGCACCACGCGGCCGAACCCGAGGTCATCGCGGCAATCGACCGTGCTGCGGCACGAGCGGGTTTGCGTTAATCGGATTAACATCCCATATTCAGATCAGAGCAGATGACAGAAAGGGTCTCCGATGGACCTTCCCTTTGAGGGTGCGATCAGCGCCTTTTTCAACGACACCGCACCGGACACCATCCGCAATGCGATCAAACGCGCAGAAAAAGGCGACATTCTGAACCCGGAATACCCCTATTCGGAACGCATGCCGCGCAAGGCCTATGAAAAGGACCTCGACGCGCTGCAGATCGAACTGGTCAAGATGTCGGCCTGGGCCAAGGATACCGGCGCCCGGGTCGCAATTGTCTTTGAAGGCCGGGATGCTGCTGGAAAAGGCGGCACAATCAAACGGTTTCGTGAAAATCTTAACCCTCGAAATGCGCGGGTCGTGGCGCTTTCAAAACCAACCGAAACCGAAGCGACCCAATGGTATTTCCAGCGCTATGTTGACCATCTGCCCGCCGCTGGCGAAATCGCGTTCTTCGACCGCAGTTGGTACAACCGGGGTGTTGTCGAGCATGTGTTTGGCTTCTGCACACCGGAACAGCGCATGCATTTCTTCCGGCAAGTACCTGATTTTGAAAAGATGTTGATTGATGACGGCATCAAGCTCTGCAAAATCTGGCTCAATGTTGGCCGCGCCGAACAATTGCGCCGCTTCCTTGAGCGCGAAAGCGATCCGCTCAAGCAATGGAAACTCAGCTGGATTGACGTCGAAGGACTCAAGAAATGGGACGCCTACAGCGATGCCATCCAGGAGACCTTCGCCAAAACACACACAGATCACGCGCCATGGACCATCGTGCGGTCTGATGACAAGCGTCGCGCCCGGATCAACGCGATCCGCAGCGTGCTGACCCAGCTTGATTACACCCGCAAAGACCTCAAGACGCTGGGTCAAGTCGATCCAAATGTTTGCGGCGGACCGGAAATTTGGGATGGTTAAACGCGGCTACCATCACGGCAATCTGCGGCAGGCCCTCGTTGATGCAGCGCTTGAGCTGATCACCGAAAAGGGCCCGACCGGCTTTACCCTGTCGGAAGCTGCAAAGCAGGCGGGCGTGACCCCCGCCGCCGTCTATCGTCACTTCGAAGGCCGTGACGATTTGATTGCCGAAGCCGCCCTTCAGGGCTACGAGATTTTCGCCGACGTGATGCAATACGCCTATGACAGCGGCCAACCCTCGGCTTTGGCCGCGTTCGAGGCGACGGGGCGCGCATATTTAGCTTTTGCGCGAAAATACCCCGGTCATTATATTGCAATGTTTGAAAGTGGCATCTCGGTTAACCGCACACCCGACCTTGCTGCTGCGTCAAGCCGCGCGCGCGGTGTCTTGGAACGCGCTGCCGAGGACCTGTCACAGCACATCCCGCCCGAAAAGCGCCCGCCGGCGTCGATGTTTTCGGCCCATGTCTGGGCCCTCAGCCACGGCGTGGTCGAGTTGTTTGCCCGCAACTCACCCGGGACCAAGTCGCCTTTCCCCCCGGAAGAGCTTCTGGAAAGCGGCATCGGCGTCTACCTGCGCGGACTGGGGCTGATCGCCCCCGATCAGTGACGTGACAAACCCTTAGCGACGGATTACATCGCCCCCATGACACAGGAACTCCACATCGTTGGCGGCGGCATGGCCGGATCCGAGGCCGCCTGGCAGGCTGCGAACCGCGGCGTGCGCGTCGTGATCCACGAAATGCGCCCGAAAGTCGAAACCTTCGCCCACAAGAGCGGCGATCTGGGCGAAATGGTGTGCTCCAACTCGTTCCGGTCGGACGATCACGAACAGAACGCTGTGGGCCTGCTGCATTGGGAAATGCGCGAAGCGGGCGGGTTGATTATCACCACCGCCCATCAGCATCGCCTGCCTGCCGGAGGCGCCTTGGCTGTCGACCGCGACGCCTTCAGCGCCGAGGTTACGGCACGCCTGCACGCACATGAAAATGTTCGTGTAAGCCACGAAGAAATCAAGGAGCTTCCCGCCGAGGGCCAGTGGATTTTCGCCACCGGCCCCCTGACCAGCGCCGCGTTGGGTCAGGCGATCCAGACGGAAACCGGCACAGACCGGCTTGCCTTTTTCGACGCCATCGCCCCCATCGTCTATTTCGACAGCATCGACATGGACAAAGCCTGGCTCCAATCGCGCTATGACAAGGGCGAAACCGAGGAAGAACAGCGCGCTTACATCAACTGCCCGATGGACAAGGCCCAATACGAGGCCTTCATCGACGCCCTTTTGGCTGCCGACAAGACCGAATTCCACGAAGGCGAAACAGCAGGATATTTCGACGGCTGTCTGCCGATCGAGGTGATGGCCGAACGCGGTCGCGAAACCCTGCGCCACGGCCCGATGAAGCCCGTTGGCCTGACCAATCCGCATGCACCCGACGTCAAACCCTGGGCCGTGGTCCAGCTGCGCCGCGACAATGCTTTGGGAACGCTCTACAATATCGTAGGCTTCCAGACAAAGATGAAGTACGGCGCGCAAACCGATGTTTTCCGGATGATTCCCGGGCTTGAGAATGCCAGCTTCGCGCGCCTTGGCGGCATCCACCGCAACACGTTCCTCAACAGCCCAACCCTGCTCGACAACCAGATGCGTCTGCGCTCAAAACCGAACATCCGCTTTGCCGGACAGGTTACGGGTGTCGAAGGCTATGTCGAATCCGCCGCGATGGGTCTTCTGGCGGGCCGCATGGCCGCCGCCGAGATCACCGGCGCACCGATCCCGACCGTGCCGCAGGACAGCGCGCATGGCGCCTTGATCCACCACATCACTGGCGGGGCTGAAGCAAAGACCTTCCAGCCGATGAACGTCAATTTCGGCCTTTTCCGACCAGTCGATGGCCTGAAAGGCGGCCGGCGCGGCCGCAAGGACCGCTACAAGGCCTATACCGACCGTGCCAAAGCAGCGTGGTCCGAATGGCTCGCAGCACAGGTTGAATACGCATGAACTATGTTCTGGCGCTCTTTCTTCCTCCGCTTTCGATCTTGCTGACGGGCCGGCTTTTCACAGCACTCATCGTGCTGATCATCTGGATTCCGGCGATCATCTTTTCCGGCGGACTGACACATCCGATGTTCATCCTGCTTGCCTGGGTGCTGATCTATCAAAGCGCCGAAGACAGACGTGCTCGTCGCTACGGGCACCGCGACGACACGTGATCCCGCACAATGGGCTTTGTCACTAGATTTGCCCCCAGCCCGACAGGCCAGTTGCATCTGGGTCACGCCTATTCGGCATTGCTGGCCTTTGACATGGCGCGAAAGGCAGATGGTCGATTTCTGATCAGGATCGAAGACACCGATACCGCCCGCTGCACCCCGATGTTCGAGACACAGGTCTTTGATGATCTGGCTTGGCTTGGCCTAAGCTGGGAAACCCCGGTGCTGCGCCAATCCGAAAACACCGATGCCTATGACGCGGCGTTAGAGCGATTGGGCGAAATGGGGCTCCTTTACCCCTGTTCTTGCACGCGCGGCGACATTCGGCGCGCCGCCTCTGCCCCGCAGGAAGGTGCGCCGATGCACGGGCCCGACGGGCTGATCTATCCCGGCACCTGCCGTCATCGCGCATGGTCCGACCGCTCCTACACTGATGCCGTGCGGCTTCACATGGCGCGCGCTGTCGACCACCTCTCAATCCTGCCACAGTACATAGAGACCGGTGTTCACCCCGTATTAAGGTTAACGCCCGCGCACCTCACTGACGAGATTGGCGACATCGTCCTCGCACGGCGTGACACCAATACCGCCGCCTATCACCTCAGCGTCGTGATCGACGACGCCGCCCAGGGCATCACCCATGTGATCAGGGGCGAAGACCTTGCGACGGCGACACCGATCCACGTACTGCTGCAGGCACTGTTGGGCCTGCCCACGCCGATCTACCATCACCACCGTCTGATCCGCGACGATGCGGGCAAACGCCTCGCCAAGCGCGACGACGCCCGCGCCATCGCGCTCTACCGTGCCGAGGGCCATACCCCGCAGGACATCAGAAACATGGTTGGGCTTTAAGACCGCCCCATGCTTCTTCTTTTCAAAAATATGCACAATCCGACGCCTACATCGGCGCCATGATCTCCACTTCTGCGCCATCCTGGACTTCGGTGTAAAAACACGAGCGCCGGTTCGTGTGACAGGCAGGCCCGGTCTGCTTCACCGTCACCAACAGACAATCCCGGTCGCAATCCACCCGCAGCGCCACCAGCTCCTGCACATGACCCGAGCTTTCGCCCTTGACCCAGAACGCCTGGCGGGACCGCGACCAATAGGTCACACGCCCGGTCTCAAGCGTCTTTGAAACAGCCTCGGCATTCATCCAGGCCATCATCAGCACCTCGCCCGACACCGCGTCCTGCGCAATCGCCGGGATCAGACCCGCTTCGTTATAGACCAAGGTCGCAGGATCAAAGCTCATTTGGAAAAACCTTTTTGCATCCGCCGGATGGTCCCCTATCTATGGGGGGAACGGCGAAAGGGAAAGCCATGTCCGGCGACACCGATCTGATCAAACTCTATTCCGGCCAAATTCTTGAACTGGCCGCCGACATACCGCACCACACGCGGCTTGAGACGCCGAGCGCCACGGTGAAGAAACGGTCGCCGCTCTGTGGTTCGACTGTGACGGTCGATCTGACGCTCGAAAACGGCGCGGTCAGCGCATTTGGTCAGGATGTCAAAGCCTGCGCTCTGGGTCAGGCGGCCGCGTCCGTGGTCGGTGGAGCCATCATCGGCACAACGCCCGACCAAATCACCCGTGCGAGGGATGAACTGCGGACAATGCTCAAGGAAGATGGCCCAACCCCATCCGCTCCGTTCGACGGATTGGAAGTGCTGCGCCCCGCCGTCGCCTTCAAGAACCGTCATGCGTCCATCCTGCTGACGCTCGAAGCCGCATCTGAGGCTGTCGCGCAGCTTGCGGAAACGCAAAGCGCCTGATGTTCGAAATTTTACCAACTGATAAAAAAACCGCCGCTCTTCGAATGAAGGCGGCGGTACAGTGACGTGTTCGTTGGGGCCATGATCACTCTGAAGGCAGGCGGCCTTCTGGGACAGGTGCATCAGTTGGGACAGGATGCGAATGAGCGCTCAGGCAAAACACGCAGGCAGAAAAAGGTAACAGGTCAGACAAGCACCGGCAGATGCAACGCAGCCACCAACATCACCACCAATGACATTGCCCCAAGTGCATCCTGAAGAAGCGGCGCATTGGTTTGGGCTTTAACGGTGTGAAGCGAGGTTTTGATCCGTTGCATCATTGTGTCGTCCTCCTTGTTGCCTCTTTGTTCTCATATTCCCAATGGTCTGTAAAGAACTTTATGAGAACATTTGAGAACAAAAGTGGTTAACCCACCGCAATCAGCTGAATCGCCTGATCCTGTTTCATCAGGTACAGCAACGCCCGCGCCGCTTTTCCCCGCTCTGATGTCAGGCTGGGATCATCCAGCAAAAGCTTGCGTGCATCATCCTGCGCCATCGTCATCAGGCTCGCCTGCCGCTCAAGATCGGCGATGCGAAACTTCGGTAACCCCGATTGCGCAGTGCCCAGAACGTCACCTGCCCCGCGCATTTCCAGATCGACCTCTGAGATGCGGAATCCGTCCTCGGTTTCACGCAAGGTCGTCAAGCGTTTCATCCCGGTCTCGGACAGTGGCGGCTGATAGAGCAGCAGACAGGTCGAGGCCGCGGCCCCCCGCCCGACCCGACCACGCAACTGGTGCAACTGGGCCAATCCAAAGATTTCCGCCCGTTCGATTACCATGATCGACGCATTGGGCACGTTGACGCCCACTTCGATCACCGTGGTCGCCACCAGCACGCCGGTCTGTCCGGAAACAAACCGAGCCATCGCAGCATCCTTCTCGGATGGCGGCATCTGACCGTGCACCAGACCGACCACCCCTTCGCCCAACACCGCACGCAGACGTTTGAAGCGCTCTCCGGCAGCGGTGAGATCCGACACTTCGCTTTCATCGACCAGCGGACACACCCAATAGGCCTGCCGTCCCTCGGCCACAGCCTTACGCAGGTGGTCGATCACCTCGTCCATGCGTTCATTTGACAAAAGCGCAGTCTTCACCGGCGTCCGACCGGGCGGCTTTTCATCCAGGATCGACACATCCATGTCGCCATATTGCGCGAGCGCCAGCGACCGCGGGATCGGCGTGGCGGTCATCACCAGCACATCCACTGCCATGCCCTTGCGACCCAGTTCCAGCCGTTGTCGCACGCCAAAGCGATGCTGTTCGTCGATGATCGCCAGCCGTAGATCGGCAAACTCCACGTCCTTCTGGAACACCGCATGGGTGCCCACAAGGATCTGGATATCGCCCCGCGCCAAAGCGGCAAGCTTGGCCTTCCGCTCTGATCCCTTGTCGCGCCCGGTGAGCAGTTCGAGCACAACGCCCGCATCCTCGGCCAATGGTTGCAAACCTTCCAGATGCTGACGCGCGAGGATCTCGGTCGGGGCCATCATCACGCCCTGTCCGCCCGCCTCGACCGCCGTGAGCAGCGCCATGAAGGCGACCAGCGTCTTGCCAGACCCCACATCGCCCTGCAGCAGCCGGTTCATCCTGTGCGGGCTGGCCATGTCATCGGTGATCTCGTCAATCGCGCGCATCTGCGCACCGGTGGGCCTGTACGGCAGCGCGGTCAGAACCTTGTGGCGCAGCGTGCCATTGCCTTCGGTCTCGATCCCCGGCTTCGCCCGCCGCTGCGCACGGGCCAAAGCCAGCGTCAACTGATGCGCCATCAACTCATCATAGGCCAAACGCCGCCGCGCCGGGCTGTCCAGCGACAGCGCGCCCGCGCCCTGTGGCGCATGCGCCATCTGCATCGCATCATGCCAGCTTGGCCAGTCTTTGCGCTCCATCAGACGCGGGTCGATCCATTCCGCCAGATGCGGCGCACGGAACAGCGCGTCGGTTGCCGCTTTGACCATCGTTTTCTGTGTGACACCGGCGGTCAGCGGATAAACCGGCTCGAACAGCAGAAGGCTGTCCGCCTCATCTGGCATCAGCACGTGATCGGGATGCACCATCTGCGCCATACCATCGAAAAACTCGACCTTGCCCGACACGATGCGCCGTGCGCCAAAGGGCAGAATCTTGGCCACGTAATCGCCGCGCGCGTGGAAGAACACGATCTGGAAGGCAGTCCTCGCATCCTCAACCTGCACCCGGTATGCACCGCCCTTGTTGCGCGGTGGGCGGTGTTGGCCGATCTGCACCTCGACCGTCAAAGTTGCAGGCAAATCAGCGCCTTGGACGCTGTCTCTCAAGCGACGATCTACCACCGAATGGGGCAGCGTATACAAGAGGTCGCGCGGCACCTCGATGCCGATCTGGCCCAGCGTGTCTGCGGTTTTCGGACCGACACCCTTGAGCCCGCTCAGATCACCAAAAAGCGGAAACAGGATTTCCGGCCTGCCGCTCATGCGCCCTCGATCAGGTCGAACCAGCCGTCCTCGTCGATGATCTCGACCCCCAGATCGCGCGCTTTGGTCTCTTTCGACCCCGCCCCCGGTCCTGCAACCAGAAGATCGGTTTTGGCCGACACAGACCCAGACACCTTAGCTCCCAGCGACTCCGCCCGCGCCTTGGCCTCGGCCCGCGTCATGCGTTCAAGCGTGCCGGTGAAGACAACGGTTTTTCCCGCAACCGGGCTGCCCTCGGTGCGGGGGCGTTCGGCCTCCTGCACCGTCAGATGCGCCACCAGCCGGTCGATTGAGGCACGTTCCGCCTCTTGCGCGAAGCTGTTGACCAAGGAGTTGGCGACCACCGTTCCGATGCCGTCGATGCCGATCAGACCCGCCCAGGCTTCACCTTCGGGATCATGTGCGCCGTCGATGGCCGTCTGAAACGCATCCCACGTGCCATAAGAGCGGGCAAGCAGGTTCGCGACCACCTCGCCCACATGCCGGATGCCGAGGGAAAAGATGAGTCTTCCCAACGGGATGGTGCGTTTTTCGTCGATGGCTTCAAACAGGTTTTGCGCCGATTTCTCGCCCCAGCCTTCGCGGTTCTTGAGCTGCTGCAACCCGCTGCCGTAGCGGTTTTTCAGCGTGAAGATGTCGGCGGGTTCCTTGATCCAGCCGTCATTGTAGAACTGTTCGACCTGTTTCGCCCCCAAACCTTCGATGTCGAAGGCAGCGCGGGACACAAAATGTTTGAGCTTTTCCACCGCCTGCGCAGGGCAGATCAGACCACCAGAGCAGCGTCGGACAGCGTCGCCTTCTTCGCGGATCGCCTCGGAACCACATTCCGGGCAAAGCTTTGGAAATTCATAGGGTTGTGCGCCCTCTGGCCGCTTGCCGAGATCGACATCCGCCACTTTCGGAATCACGTCCCCGGCACGGTAGACCTGTACCCAGTCACCGACGCGAATGTCTTTGCCCCCCCGGATCGGCGCGCCATTGGCGTCGCGGCCGGCGATGTAGTCTTCGTTGTGCAGCGTGGCGTTTGACACCACAACGCCGCCCACGGTGACAGGGGTCAGCCGTGCCACCGGGCTGAGAGCGCCAGTACGGCCAACCTGAATGTCGATGGCTTCCAGTAGTGTCCAGGCAAGTTCGGCCGGGAACTTATGCGCAATCGCCCAGCGGGGCGTCGTTGAGCGGAAACCAAGACGCGACTGGTATCTTAGGTCATCCACTTTGTAGACCACGCCGTCGATGTCATAGCCAAGTGTCGCACGCTGTTCTTCGATGGATTGGTAATGCGCGATCATATCCGCAGGGCCGTCGCAGCGCCGGGTGAGCGGGTTGGTCTGAAACCCAAGCTCTTGCAGACGTTGGATTGCTCCGATTTGCGAGTCGGCCAGCGGCGCGCTGAGCGCGCCCCAGGAATAGGCGAAGAACCGCAGCGGGCGGTCTTTGGTGATATTGGCGTCCAACTGGCGCAGCGATCCGGCGGCCGCGTTACGCGGGTTGGCAAAGGTCTTGGCACCTTTGGCGGCCTGCCGTTCGTTGAGATCGGCGAAATCCGCGTGGCTCATATACACCTCGCCCCGCACTTCGAGCACTTCCGGCGCGCCGCTCAGCGTTTCAGGAATGTCGTCGATCGTGCGGGCATTGGCGGTGACATTTTCGCCTGTGGTGCCGTCGCCCCGCGTGGCGGCCTGCACCAGTTTGCCGTTTTCGTAGCGCAGCGACAGTGACAACCCGTCGATCTTGGGTTCTGCCGTGTAAGCCAGATGGTCGGTGTCACTCAGGCCCAGATACCGCCGGATGCTCTGATCAAAGCTGGTGATGTCGTCGTCTTCAAACGCATTGGACAACGACATCATGCGAATTTCGTGCCGGACCTTGGCAAAGCCGTCAGCAACTGGTGCCCCAACCTGTTCGCTGGGGCTGTCGGTGCGTTTCAAGGCCGGGAAGCGCGCTTCAATCTGGGCATTGCGCCGCTTCAGGCGGTCATACTCTGCGTCCGACAACTCGGGCGCGTCTTCGGTGTGATAGGCGGTGTTGGCTTCGGCCAAGACTGTCGCCAGCCGCTCCAGTTCGACCCGCGCGTCTGCCTCTGACAGATCTTTGACCGCGATCTCCTGCTCTGCCATGTACCCCCCGTTGGCCTTTTACCTTGGACAGAGTGATAGGCCGGGGGTGGCACAGCGTCCAGATTTGAAACGACACTTAAACACTGTCGCGTCGGACAAGTCAGCGGTTTGGGCGCTTCGGATGGCATCTGATTGGTGCGGTTTTACTGCAGAGCGCAGTCATGCGCCGATGGCGATCCGCCCTTCCGCTTCGACCTCGGGGTCGCGCAGCACATAGCCCCTGCCCCAGACGGTTTCGATGTGACTGCCACCGCCTGTCGCCTCGGACAGTTTTTTCCGAAGCTTGCAGATGAACACGTCGATGATCTTGAGCTCAGGTTCATCCATACCGCCATAGAGGTGGTTCAGGAACATTTCCTTGGTCAGCGTTGTGCCTTTGCGCAGGCTAAGCAGTTCGAGCATCTGGTATTCCTTGCCTGTCAGATGCACGGTATTGCCTTCGACCTGCACAGTTTTGGCATCAAGATTGACCTCAACCCTGCCGGTCCGGATAATCGACTGAGAATGGCCTTTTGACCGACGGATAATGGCGTGGATTCGTGCGATTAGTTCTTCGCGGTGAAAGGGTTTCGTCAGGTAATCATCAGCGCCAAAGCCAAAGCCCTTGATCTTGTCTTCGCTGGCATCATTGCCTGACAGGATCAGGATAGGCGTTTCGATACGGGCAAGCCGCAATTGCCGGAGAACGTCAAAGCCGTTCATATCGGGCAGGTTCAAATCAAGCAGGATCAAATCGTAGTCGTAAAGCTTGGCCAGATCGATGCCTTCTTCCCCTAGATCGGTGGAATAGACGTTCAGATTGGCATTGCTCAACATCAATTCGATGCTTTTCGACGTGGTCGGGTCATCTTCGACCAAAAGTACGCGCATCAGGTTTCTCCGCAATGTCAACGTCCGGCAAACGAAGCTTTGACGTTGAAAGGTTAATTTCAGGTTATCACGTCAAGAGGGCTAAAAACAACTTAAGATTGTATTAATGAGGCATGCTCACCGGAATTTCTGAACGGCCGTCGCCTTTAGCGCATCACGTCCATGCTGCAGCGACGCCGCAATCCACGCATCCAGTTCCTCTTAACTCAGGGCATAGCGTGCGAGCGCCTCTTTTCGGGAAATCAGCTGGTGAACAACCGCGTCAACAACCACCGCTTTGCGCGACGCCACCCAGCGATACGTGTTGGACGGCGGCAAATCCGCCCGCGACAGGACACGTCCGTCCCTCAGCGTCACAGTACGTGGGCCGTTTGCTTTCTTGAGATACATAAACGGCCCTTTCCAAGCCTAGACAACGCTCCGTGGGCAGCTTTGCGCGATGCGCCTTAATGTGACGTGAAGCCAAGGGTTGAGACTGTCTCGGATTTACCTATATTTCGCCCGATCAGCCCGACCGACCTGGAGACATACGACATGGCCCTCGACGCGCCAAAGCTCAACTCGCTTGGATTCCCCAAGTCCCCGTCCGAGACACGCGTCGTCGTGGCGATGTCGGGCGGCGTGGACAGTTCGGTGGTCGCGGCGCAACTGGCAGAGGAAGGCTATGACGTGGTCGGCGTGACGCTGCAGCTTTATGACCACGGTGCAGCATTGGCCAAGAAAGGTGCGTGCTGCGCGGGTATCGACATCCACGATGCGCGCCGCGTTGCCGAAGACATGGGCTTTCCGCATTACGTTCTGGACTACGAGAACATCTTCAAGGATGCGGTGATCGACGAGTTTGCTGACAGTTACCTTGCGGGCGCGACCCCTGTACCCTGCATCCGCTGCAACGAGCGGGTGAAGTTCAAGGACCTACTCGAAACCGCGAAAGACCTCGAAGCGGATTGCATGGCGACCGGCCATTACATCCAGCGCAAGATGGGTGTCCACGGGCCCGAACTGCACTGCGCGACCGATGCGAACCGCGACCAGAGCTATTTCCTGTTCTCGACCACACCAGAACAGCTTGATTACCTGCGCTTCCCGCTGGGCCATCTTCCCTCCAAAAACGCGACCCGCGAACTGGCAGCGCGCTATGGGCTTCAGGTGGCGGACAAGCCCGACAGTCAGGACATCTGCTTTGTGCCCAACGGCAACTATGCCAGCGTGATCGAAAAGCTGCGCCCTGGTGCGGCGGAACCCGGTGAGATCGTGCATGCAGATGGGCGGGTACTGGGCACGCATAACGGTGTGATCCATTACACCATCGGCCAACGCCGGGGTCTTGGCATAGGCGGGCTGAGCGATCCGCTTTACGTGGTCCGACTCGACGTGGACGCCAAGCAGGTGATCGTCGGCCCGAAAGACATGCTGTCCACCCGGACAGTCCCGGTGCGTGAAATTAACTGGCTGGGCGACACCCCCTTCACCAGCCAGACCGAATGGCATGTCTCGGTTAAAGTCCGCTCAACCCGCCCTCCGCGTGAGGCGATCATCCGCCCTCTGACGGACACCACAGCCGAGGTAGAACTGCTGACACCCGAAGAAGGCGTGTCACCGGGTCAGGCCTGTGTGTTCTATGAAACCGAAGGTAGCCGCATCTTGGGCGGCGGTTGGATCTGGCGCGGTTGAGACGCCAAATCCAACCGGCTTAGCCAGAGAAGCACTCGTAGTTGTCCCATTTTGCTAGCACATCCAGCCCGGCATCGTACATGGACACCATGTTCGAATTGAACCCGAGAACAAACCGGATGGCTCCGAGGGTTCCGACAAGACAAAACGGCTTGTCTTTGGTGCCTTCGTCAAACTGATACCACGTGTTGTCTACAATCGCGGAATTGCCGCGGTTTCCATTATTGACGACGGTGAAATAATGGTCTCCGCCGTTTCTGCCCGCGGGACGCACGCGGACCGCCTTGGCGCGCTCGCCTTGCGCTGACAGATACCGCGCCATTTCATCCGCGGCGACAAAACAAAGCCCTTTGAGGTCTCCGTCAGGCACCACAATGCCAGAGTAATCAGTGCCACGGCCAATCCCCCTCACGGAATCAAACCGCTTCTTGGCGCAGAGCAGCAGTTTGCGTCCTGTCTTGTCGTCCATCTGTTTCGAAGAAACATCATCCGGCATCAGATTGCCGACATCCTGATCACGCCACAAGCATGGCGTTGGGGATGTGTCGAGTTGATAGGACATGTGCGGCCTCCCTGTTTGGCCTCAGCTTTGCACGGGGTTCGGTTTCGACAAAGCGAATTCGCGTTGCCTGCCGATACCTTAGAGGTTGCACTTGTCCCGCATAAAGGCGAGCGCCACAGACAAGCCGTCCGGCGCGATCCCATGCGCTGTGCCCTTCATGATATGGGCATAGACATCTTCCCACCCCGCCTTCTGCAAGGCTTCAGCCGCTTCCGGCAAGGATTGCGGTGGCACGACATCGTCCTGATCACCGTGCACAAGCAACACCGGGAACCGGCTTTGAACTTCGTCTGCCAGAAGCTCGGGTGCCAGCAACCGGCCAGAAAAGGCCACCATGCCCGCAATCGGGTCTTCGCGCCGCGGGGCCACATGCAGGCCCATCATCGTGCCCTGGCTGAAACCAAACAGCACCACCTGCTCGGGCAGCAGATCCTCGTCCACCATCAGCGCGTCGAGAAACGCGTTCAGGTCATCGACCGCGCGGGCCATGCCCGCCATCGATTCCTCTTCCGATGAGCCGTCGATCCAAGGGATCGGAAACCACTGAAACCCAAACGGCGCACCGGCACAGGCTTCGGGCGCATCCGGCGCGACAAACAGCGTGTCCGGCAGGTGTTCGCCCAGCGGGTCAGCCAGCCCCAAAAGGTCGGCCCCGTTGGCCCCATAGCCGTGCAGGAACACGACCGCCGAGCGGGTCTCCCCGGATACCGGTTCCTTGCGCTCAGCTTGCAACACCCGTGTCATGCGATCCCCTCTCGGTCTTTTGCAACATGGTAGTAGGCCCAGAGCGCCCGCGCCGCAACCGATCTCCACGGGCTCCATGCCTCGGCCATCTGGCGCAGCGGTTTTTCCTTCGGCCGCTCGGGCAGATCGAACAAAATCCGGGCACCTTCCTGTAACGCCAAATCCCCGGGCGCAAACACATCCGCCCGCCCAAGCGAGAACATCGCATAGATCTCAGCGGTCCAGACGCCGATGCCGGTGACAGCGGTAAGGGTCTTGATCACCTCGTCATTGGGTGCAACGCGCAGCGCATCATAGTCGATCCCTGCCTCGGCCAGCGCGCAGGCGTACCGCGCCTTTTGCCGGCTGAGGCCCAACTCCCGCAGCCCGTCCTGATCATGGTGTAGCACCGCGTCAGGTGTCACAGCCCCCGCATCCTCTAGCTTGGCCCAAATCGCGCGCGCCGAGGCAACACTGACCTGCTGGCTGACAATGGCGCTTAGCAATTGCGCAAACCCGTCCGGCCTCCGCCGCAGAGGCAGCGGGCCGGTCTGCTCCAGCGCTTCGGCAAAGCGCGGTTCGGTTTTGGCCAGCCAGTCCGCGCCTTCGGCGACACAGGCGTCGGTTTCGATCAGGCGTCCAACCAAAGCTTCGTCTCCAACCAATGCATCGCAGCCTCTACACTTGTGACCTCGGGACCAAAAGCACCCCGGGGACGCGCCACCATGTAGACTGGAAGTCCCAATGCCCGCGCCGCCGCGATCTTGGGCCAGCCGCCCGGCCCTCCTGCATTGCGGGTCAGCACCGCGTCGATCCGAAACCTGCGCATCAGTGCGATTTCCTGCGCGATGGAGAACGGCGCAGTGCCGTGCAGATAGCGTCCATAACGCAGCGGAAACGGCGCGTTATGCCGGGTCAACTGGCGGACAAAAAGATACGCGTGCCGCAACGCGCGCAACTCGTGCAGAGCGGACCGCCCGAGCGTCACCAGGACCCGCGACCCTTTCGGGATATGCGCCACCGCATCCCGGGCGCTGGACAGATCGACCCAATGATCCCGTGCGGTTGGCCACCACGCCGGACGCGCGAGCCTCACCACCGGAACGCCGGCCTGCGCACCAATCCGCGCGCCACGCCGCAGGCTCTCAATGTCACAGGGGTGGGGTGCAAGAACCAAGACGTCCGCCGTTTCCACCTGCGCGGCCAGTGCCGCCGACACTGATGCCCCCTGCCCGGTAATCCGGTCGCGGTCCGGCAACCACAGCTGCGCAGCCTCACCCAGCCGACCGGCCAAATGCCGCGCCTCGGCAGAGCCGCCGAGGATCACCACCTGACCGCGGCCAGAGGAATTGGAGCCGTCAAAATCTTTCATCCCGCCTCGTTTACAAAACCTTGGGGCAAAGCGCCACGCAGCGTTTCGGACACTTGCAGGAACTTGAATTTGGACATACGGCTTCTCGCATGAGCACAGTTGTCCCCGCCTCCCCCGACACCGCCACAGAAAACCGCCGCGCCAAGCGCAACGTGTTTGTTCTGGTTCTCGCCCAGGCCATTCTGGGCGCGCAGATGCCAATGCTTTTTACCGTGGGCGGTCTTGCAGGTCAGTCGCTTGCGTCGAACATCTGCTTCGCGACGCTGCCGATCTCGCTGATCGTTCTGGGCTCAATGACAACGGCCACGCCGATCTCGGCCTTCATGCAGAAATATGGCCGACGCGCAGGGTTTTCCGTGGGCGCGATGGGCGGCGCGCTGGGCGGCGCAATCGGGGCGTACGGTCTCTACATCGCGTCTTTCCCTGTGTTCCTCTTGGGCAGCTTTCTGACCGGGATCTACATGTCGGCACAGGGGTTCTACCGATTTGCCGCCGCCGACACCGCAACCGATGAGTTCCGCCCCAAGGCCATTTCCTATGTCATGGCCGGAGGCCTCGCCGCCGCAATCCTTGGGCCACAATTGGTCAAAGCAACGGCGGATTGGTATGTCGTTCCGTTCCTCGGCACCTACTTCGCGGTGATCGTGCTGAATGTAATCGGTTCGACCCTCTTCCTGCTACTCGATATTCCAAAGCCGAAAGCGCCCCATGCGGATGATCCCAAAGGTCGCACACGGTTGCAGCTGATCAAGACACCGCGCATCGCCGTGGCGATCATCTGCGGCATGGTCACCTATGCGCTGATGAACCTCGTCATGACGTCGACCCCGCTGGCCGTTGTCGGATGTGGCTACACCGCCAACAACGCGGCTGACATCGTATCGGCGCATGTTCTGGCGATGTTCATCCCTTCCTTCTTCACCGGCCACCTGATCGTGCGCTTCGGCGTGGAAAAGATCGTGGCCACGGGACTGGTGATCCTGGCCGCAGCCGGAGCTGTGGCCCTGCAAGGTGTGGATATCGCGAATTTCTACATAGCTCTGATTCTGTTGGGCTTTGGCTGGAACTTCGGCTTCATCGGGGCGACGGCCATGCTGACCGCATCCCATGAACCGCACGAGCGCGGGCGGGTGCAGGGCATGAATGACGTGCTCGTGTTCGGCGGCGTCACGATGGCGTCGCTCGCCTCGGGGGGATTGCTAAACTGTTCCGGTGGCACTCCTGCTGAAGGGTGGAGTGCGGTGAACATGGCGATGGTACCTTTCCTGATGCTGGCAGGTGGGTCGCTGATCTGGCTGATGTTCCAGCCGAAAGACACCACCGCCTGACGGCAGACACACTGGTCGAGCAGTAATGAGACTTTAAGAGTTTCACCGCAGGGTGGGCGTCACTGTCCACCAGAACGGTGTTTGCCATGCTCCGAATGCTCTTGCTCTCTCTTCCTCTGCTTTCCGCCTGCCAACATTACGACAAGGCTGCGCATTTCGCCGCCGGGGCGGCGGTGTCGCATATCGTGACGCAGGAAACCGGCAACCCGACGGCGGGCTGTCTGGCGGCCATCGGTGTTGGGGTGCTCAAGGAACTGATCGACGATGTGGCCGACCCGGCGGATATCCTTGCGACGGGCCTGGGATGCAGCGTGGCGGTCGCGTTCTGAACTACCAGCGCCCGGATGCCGCGCACCATATGAGGCGCAGCTTCTTGTACGCTTCGGACATGCCAAGCGTACCGTTCGCCACAAGGCGCGGGTCGGCCTTGGCCTGCTTCAGAATCGGCCCCGCCTGCCATGCGGCAAGGGTGACGGGCTGGGCCGCTTTGGACAGATCGGCGCGGCGCTGGCGAGATTTTACCAAACGGTCAAATCCTTGTTGGGCGAGGTCACGCACCGCGTTGGGCCGTCCATCCACCAAAGGCCTGCGTCCCTGCCGTTCCAGTTCCGGCACAGCACGCAGGAATTGCGCAAGGCCGCTGGCATAGCCCAAGTCGGTTAGCATGCCGGGCATGTCACCACTCAAGGCCTGCGAAGCGGCGCGCAGAAGGGACGCGGCAGTGTCTTCGATATATTTTGAAAATGCCGCCTGATCTTCAAACGGATCGCGATAAACGTCCCAAAGCCGGGCTTCGACGGCCTTTTGCAGCTCCCGCGCGGCAGGCGCATCCAGTACATGTGCCAAGGAGGTCACCACCTCGTGCCGCCGCACCAGCCCCCCGGATGCAATCTCTTCCAGAGCATCGGTCCACCATTGCAACCTCATCTCGGCGATGATGGCCTCTTTTGTCACCCATGGGGCGCGGGACACCTCGACATTGAACGCATATATCGGAAACAACACTTTACGCGCCGCGACGGGCGCGGCCATCGTTGCTGCGAACCGGTCAGGATCTCCCTTCTCGACCAACTGCGCACAAGCGATCAGGTCGGCATCAAAACTCATGCCGACGCGGCATCCCGCACCAGCTTCCAGCGCACCGCGTCAAGCAATGCCTCAAACGATGCGTCGATGATGTTGGCGCTGACGCCCACAGTGGCCCAGCGGCGTCCCTGCCCGTCTTCGCTGTCGATGATGACGCGGGTGACGGCTTCGGTCCCGCCTTGAGTGATACGGACCTTGAAATCCACAAGCCGCATGTCATCGATCAGATCCTGATACGGTCCAAGATCCTTGGCCAGCGCCTTCGAAAGCGCATTCACGGGGCCGCGGTCATTGCCAAGCTCATCCATCGACTCGCTGACAGACAACTTTTTGTCGCCATCCACTTTGACGACCACCACAGCCTCGGAATGCGAGATCATCTTGTTGTACTTGTTCTTCCGCCGCTCCACCGTCACGCGGTAGCGTTTGACTTCGAAGAACTCGGGCAGCATCCCCAATTCGTCGCGCGCCAGCAGCTCGAAACTCGCCTGCGCTGTGTCGTAGGAATAGCCCTCTGCCTCACGCGCCTTGATGCGGTCGAGGATACGCGCCAGTGCCGGATCCTTGTCGGGCACTTCAATCCCAGCTTCGGCCAGACGGCGGCGCAGGTTCGACTGGCCCGCTTGATTGGACATCGGGATCACGCGGCGGTTGCCCACCAAGCCAGGCTCGATGTGTTCGTAAGTCGTCGGGTTTTTCAGGATGGCGCTGGCGTGCAGCCCGGCCTTGTGGGCAAAGGCCGATGAGCCGACATAGGCCGATTGTTTGAGCGGCACGCGGTTGAGGATTTCATCGAGCATCCGGCTGATCCGCGTCATGCTTTCGAGCGCGTCCGGCGTGACACCTGTCTCGTAGGTGCTGGCGTAGGGTTCCTTGAGCAGCAGCGTCGGGATCAGCGCGGTCAGGTTCGCGTTGCCGCAGCGTTCGCCAAGCCCGTTCAGCGTGCCTTGAATCTGCCGTGCACCTGCGTCGACGGCAGCGAGCGTGGTGGCCACGGCCATTTCCGTATCGTTGTGGGTGTGGATGCCGACATGGGTGCCGGGGATGCCGGAGGCGATGACGGCTTCGGTTATCTTGCCAACTTCGCTCGGCAGTGCGCCGCCATTGGTGTCACAGAGCACGATCCAGCGCGCGCCCGCGTCATACGCGGCGTGCAGACAGGTCAACGCGTAATCGGGATTGGCCTTGTAACCGTCGAAGAAGTGCTCCGCGTCGAAGAGTGCTTCGCGTTTTTGGGACACGATATGCGCGACCGACGCGCGGATATTTTCGACGTTTTCGTCAAGGCTGATGCCAAGGGCAGCGGTGACGTGGAAATCGTGGGTCTTGCCGACAAGGCAGACCGACTTGGTGCCCGCGTTCATGACCGCTGCCAGAACGTCGTCATTCTCGGCTGATCGACCCGCGCGTTTGGTCATACCGAAGGCCGTCACGGTGGCACGTGTCTGGCCGACCTCTTCGAAGAAGGCAGAGTCCGTGGGGTTCGCCCCCGGCCAGCCACCTTCGATATAGTCGATGCCTAGGGCGTCGAGCGCCTCGACGATGCGATGTTTCTCGGGGGTTGAGAACTGCACGCCCTGCGTCTGCTGGCCGTCGCGCAGCGTTGTGTCGTAGAGGGTCAGGCGGGTTTTGGTCATTGCGAGTTCCCCTGATCAGAGGGCAGCCCCCGGCCGCGGGTGGGGGAGAAGCCCCCGCCCATGGGGGCGGTCGGGGGCTGCCCGGCGTGCCGCCGGGCGCAGCGGGTCGAGCGGAGAGCAAAGAAAGCAATCATACTTCTGTCTCGCGATTGCGTTCAATCTTCCAAAGCTTGGCGCTATCAAATCGCTCACTAGGGACTAAATCGACCCCCGATTTTGACATGCGGACATCGACACCAGCATCAGCCAATGCAGCCTTCATCTCGTCCACAGCCGAGAAATCCTTTGTTTCCATTGCCTTTGCGCGCAATGCCACCATAACTTCAGAAATTTCTTGCAGGTACGACACATCGGCTCCGTCTGCTGAGAGTATCTGCTCCCATCCACCCAATTCAGGTGTCAGCAAGCCCAACAAGCGGGCGTTGTAGAGCAAGGTCGTCACGTCACCGGCTGCTGACAGAGCGTGAAGCTGCGTGATAGCAGCCGAAGTGTTCAAGTCGTCTTTCAACGCATCAGTTACTGGTTGGTATTCTTCGCCTGGAACGACATCTCGTGTTTGCTCACGCCATTTTTGTAAGGTCTTCTTAGCTTGCTCAGCTTTCTCCGCCGTCCAATCCATCGGCTTGCGGTAATGCGTCGAGAGGAACACGAACCGGATCACCTCGCCCGGCACACCCTGATCGAGCAAATCCCGCACGGTGAAGAAATTTCCCAGCGACTTGGACATCTTCTTGCCCTCGACCTGCAACATCTCGTTGTGCAGCCAGTAGCGCGCAAAGCCGTGGCCCGCGCATTTCGACTGTGCGATCTCGTTTTCGTGGTGCGGGAACATGAGGTCGTTGCCGCCACCGTGGATGTCGAACTGATCCCCCAAAAGGTCATAGGCCATGGCCGAGCACTCGATGTGCCAGCCGGGGCGGCCCCGGCCCCACGGGCTGTCCCATCCGGGCAGATCATCCGAGGAGGGCTTCCACATGACGAAATCCATCGGGTTACGTTTGTAAGGAGCGACCTCAACCCGGGCACCAGCGATCATGTCATCGACGGAGCGACCGGATAGCTTGCCGTAGCCTTCCTTCCACGAGTCAACGGCGAAGAGCACGTGACCCTCGGCCTCGTAAGCGTGCCCCTTCGCGATCAGGTCTTCGATCATCGCCACCATCTCGGCGATATAGGCAGTGGCGCGCGGCATGTGCGTCGGCTCCAGCGCGCCGATGGCTGCCATGTCTTCGAGATACCATTGCGTGGTCTCAGCGGTGATGTCGCCAATGCTACGCCCAGAATCCGCTGCGCGGGCGTTGATCTTGTCGTCCACGTCGGTGAAGTTGCGCACATAGGTGACGTGCTCTGGGCCGTAGACATGGCGCAACAGCCGAAAGAGCACGTCGAACACGATCACCGGACGCGCGTTACCGATATGGGCGCGGTCGTAGACGGTGGGCCCACAGACATACATCCGCACATTTGTCGGATCGAGAGGCGTGAATTCCTCTTTCTTGCGGGTGGCGGTGTTGGTCAGCCAGATGGTCATGGATGCTCCTCGCGGGCCGGGTTCGCGGCGGGAGTAGCAACTTCACTTCAAGATGGGAATAGAAGACCGACCCGCCAGATGGATTAGCGGATAATGCAGCAAATGATAGTTGCAATACGGGTCATGGCGCGCAGTTAGACGCGATCCGGTTTTCCGGTCAAGGGTTTTGCGCCTCGTGCCGGTTCGATCTGGACTTTCGGGCACCGGCTCTGGCAGGAGTTGGGGACCAGTACCCGGAGACCATCATGCCAGCCTTGTCACACCGCATCACCAACCTCAACGGCGACGGATCCGACGGCTGGGACGTGTTCTACCGCGCCCGCGCCATGATCGACGCGGGAACACCCGTGACCGAGCTGACCATCGGAGAACACGACATCCGCACCGATCCGTCGATCCTCAAGGCGATGTATGACAGCGCGGTTGGAGGGCACACAGGATACGCAATTGTACCAGGTATCAGTGCGTTACGGGACGAAGTTGCAGCGCGGGTCGAGACACAGTCGGGTGTCCCGACCCGGCGCGAAAACGTCCTTATCACACCGGGCGGTCAGGCCGCGCTCTTTGCGGCGCATATGGCGGTGTGCGGACCGGGAGACGCGGCGCTCTACATCGACCCGTATTACGCGACCTACCCCGGTGTCGTCCGATCTGCGGGCGCTGTGCCCCGGGCTGTGCCGACCCGTTCGTCGCAAGGCTTCCTGCCCCAACGCGATGTGTTGGAAGCCGCCTGCGATAACGCGGCGTCCATGCTCATCAACACGCCCAACAACCCGACAGGCGCAGTCTATCCGCACGACACGCTTGCGGGCATTGCAGACGTGGTGACAGCGCGGGACATGTGGCTGATCTCGGACGAGGTTTATGACACGCAGGTCTGGGAGGGTGCACATCTCAGCCCGCGCGCCCTGCCCGGTATGGCCGAACGCACGTTGGTGATCGGGTCGATGTCGAAAAGCCATGCGATGACAGGCAGCCGGATTGGCTGGATCGTCGGCCCGGAAGAGGTCATCACCTGCCTCATTGATCTGGCGACCAACACCACCTACGGCGTGCCGGGCTACATTCAGGATGCCGCGCTGTTCGGCCTGCGTGCAGGAGCCGAATTGGAAACGCAGGTCGCCGCGCCGTTCCTGCGGCGGCGTGCCATCGCCGCGCGGGTTCTTTCCGGGCAGAAGGCGGTGCGGATGATTCCGGCGCAGGGCGCGATGTACGTGATGCTGGATGTGCGCGCCACGGGGATGAGTGGCGAGGATTTCGCCTTTGCACTGCTCGACGCGCACCATATCGCGGTAATGCCCGGCGAAAGCTTTGGCGAGTCGGCGGCAGGTCATGTGCGTGTTGCGATGACGCTAGAAGACAGCCGGTTTGAGGCGGCTCTGCGCACGTTGTGCGACTTCGCGACCGGTCTGGCGAAGGCGGCGTAGTGGCGAAGCCGATCTCGTCGATCCGCAATCTGGGACCGGCGATGGATGCCGCCTGCGCCAAAGCGGGGATCACATCTGCAGATGACTTGCGCGAGATGGGCGCAGATGAAGCCTATAGGCGCTTGCTGCTGTCAGGGATGCGCCCGCATTTCATCGGCTACTATGTGCTGCTCATGGGGCTGCAGGGACGACCGTGGAACGATTGCAAAGGCGAGGAGAAGAAAGCCCTGCGGCTGCGGTTCGACACCATCAAGGCGGAGGTCGCGGCGCGACCGGATGCTGTGCCATCCGGAATCGAGCGATTTCTGGATGAGATCGGGGTGATCGCAAAAAAGTAAGCCGGGCACATGCCCGGCTCACATGTCAATTCGACTGACAGGATACCTTAGCCGACCAGTTCGAGACCCGAGAAGAAGAAAGCGATTTCTTCTGCTGCGGTTTCCGGAGCGTCGGAGCCGTGCACGGAGTTCTCACCAACAGATTCGGCGAACTCGGCACGGATGGTGCCGGGAGCGGCATCTGCCGGGTTGGTGGCGCCCATGACTTCGCGGTTCTTGGCAATTGCGCCTTCGCCTTCGAGAACCTGAACAACAACCGGCTCGGACGCCATGAATTCACACAGCTCATCGTAGAACGGACGCTCTGCGTGGACCGCGTAGAATTTGCCGGCCTGTGCCTTGGTCAGATGGATGCGCTTCTGTGCAACGATGCGCAGGCCCGCTTCTTCGAACTTGGCGTTGATCTTGCCGGTCAGGTTGCGGCGGGTGGCGTCGGGTTTGATGATCGAGAATGTGCGTTCGAGGGCCATGATGGTCGCTCCGTGGTTTGGGTTAGGGATTGGAGCGCCCGTTAGCATGCGGGTTTGGCGTTGGAAAGCCCTTGAAAGGGCATTCATCCCTGCTGCGCAGGGATTTGAGGGCTCTGCCCTCAAACTCCCGAAGTATTTTTGAACCAGAGAAGAGATGGCCGCTGGTCTGTCGTCACCGGCATTGCTATGGGCGTGCCATGTTGAAGATCGAAGATATCAGTTACTCCGTTGAAGGCCGCCCCTTGTTTGAGGGGGCATCGGCTGTCATTCCCGATGGCCACAAGGTAGGCCTTGTGGGTCCGAACGGGGCCGGCAAGACGACGCTGTTCCGTCTGATCCGGGGGGAACTGGCGCTTGAAGGCGGAAGCCTCTCTGTGCCGCGGGGCGCGCGGATCGGGGGCGTGAGCCAAGAAGTCCCGGGATCCTCCGTGTCGCTGATTGATACGGTGCTCGCAGCCGATACTGAGCGCGCGGCACTTATGGCAGAGGCGGAGACCGCGACAGACGGCGCGCGGATCGCCGAGGTACAGACGCGCCTGGCAGATATCGACGCCTGGTCCGCAGAGGGGCGCGCGGCGGCGATCCTCAAAGGGTTGGGCTTTGACGATGACGAGCAGCGCATGCCGTGCAGCGCGTTTTCGGGCGGCTGGCGCATGCGCGTGGCATTGGCGGGGGTGCTTTTTGCGCAGCCCGATCTGCTACTGCTGGATGAACCGACAAACTATCTGGACCTTGAGGGCGCGCTTTGGCTGGAAAGCTATCTGGCGAAATACCCTTATTCGGTGATCGTGATCAGTCACGACCGGGGGCTGCTGAACCGGGCGGTAGGGTCGATCCTGCATCTCGAAGACCGGCGGCTGACTTATTATCAGGGCCCCTATGATCAGTTTGCACGGCAGCGGGCTGAACGGCGGGCGCAGGCGGCAGCGGTTGCGAAAAAGCAGCAGGCCCGGGTGGCGCATCTGCAAAGCTTTGTTGACCGGTTCCGCGCCAAGGCGAGCAAGGCGAAGCAGGCGCAGTCGCGTCTGAAAATGATTGAGCGCATGGATATGGTGGCCGCCCCCGAGGACATCGCCAAACGCGTTTTTACATTTCCGCAGCCCGACGAGCTGTCTCCACCGATCATTCGGGTCGAAAACGGTGTGACCGGCTATGGCGAGACCGAGGTGCTGCGCAAGCTTGACCTCCGGATTGATCAGGACGACCGGATCGCGCTTTTGGGGAAAAACGGTCAGGGCAAGTCGACGCTGGCCAAGCTTTTGTCCGACCGTTTACCGTTGATGGCGGGCCGGATCACGCGGTCATCGAAACTGCGGATCGGGTTTTTCGCCCAGCATCAGGTGGATGAACTACACGTGGATGAGACGCCGCTTGATCATCTGCGGCGCGCACGACCGGATGAGATGCCAACGCACCACCGGGCGCGTCTGGCCGGGTTTGGTCTGATGGCGGCGCAGGCCGAGACCCTTGTCGGCAAACTGTCGGGGGGGCAGAAAGCGCGGCTGTCATTGCTCTTGGCAACCTTGGACGCGCCGCATCTTTTGATCCTCGATGAGCCGACCAACCACCTTGATATCGAAAGCCGCGAAGCGCTGGTCGAGGCGCTGACCGCCTATTCGGGCGCGGTGATCCTTGTCAGCCACGACATGCATCTGCTGTCGATGGTGGCCGATCGGCTCTGGCTGGTGAAAGACGGCACGGTGGCGCCTTATGAGGACGACCTTGACGCTTATCGCGCGATGTTGCTGGCGTCGGACAAGCCGGTCAAAGCCGAAAAGCCCAAACCCGCGCGCCCTGCCCGGCCCGACCGGGACACGTTGCTGGCGCTACGGTCCGAGGTCCGCAAATGCGAAGCGCGGGTCGAGAAAATCGAGGAGATGCGCGAGACGCTGGCGAAGAAACTTGCTGATCCGGCCCTTTATGAAGATGCGCGTAAGGGGGAGTTGGAAATCTGGAACAAGAAATACGCGGAAGTGATGGACGGGCTGCATCGGGCGGAAGCGCTCTGGGAAAAAGCGCTGGAGAAACTGGACGCCGCCGAAAATCCGTAACGCTGTGTACGGCATCAAATTCCGCGCTTTGGGTTGCCACGCTTCTGCCGGCGCTGTAGCGGTCTGGCATGGATCCGGCGTTTCTCATATCAGCCTTTGTTACGCTCTTCGTGGTCATTGACCCGATTGGACTGACACCTGTTTTCATCGCATTGACGCCCGGCATGACGGTGCAGCAGCGCCGGGCGATTGCGGTACGGGCCACGGTGATTGCGGCGGGCCTGTTGTTTCTCTTCGCGTTCCTCGGAGAGCAGGTGCTTGGCTTTATCGGCATCTCCATGCCAGCTTTCCGCATTGCAGGTGGCATTCTGCTGTTCCTGACCGCGCTCGATATGTTGTTTGAACGCCGCACCAAACGGCGCGAGGACAAGGCGGATGTGGATGACGTGCCCGATCCATCGGTGTTCCCGATTGCCATTCCCCTAATCGCTGGCCCCGGAGCCATTGCGTCGATCATCCTGCTTGTCGGTCAGGCCGATGGCGCGGTTGGTATGGCGTCGGTTCTGAGCGTCATGGTTGCGGTTCTGGTCATTGTCTTTGTGCTGTTCCTGAGCGCCTCGCTTATCGAACGGGCCTTGGGCAAAACCGGCATTGTGGTTGTCACACGGCTCTTGGGGATGCTTCTCGCGGCCTTATCCGTGCAATTTGTACTGGATGGCATTCGTGGCTTTGGCCTCGCTCTTGGGAGTTAAGACCTGGCCTACACAAGCCGGGGGGACGCACCTACATTATCACTAGCGGAGAGTGGGGAGCGGCTATGTCAGCAATGGACTATGGCAATCTGGCCTATTTGATTCTGCTGGGGGCAGTGATCGTGTTCTGGTTTTTCGTCCAGAACCGTCAGAGCTTGAACAAGACATTGCAACAGGGTGCGGTCTGGGGGTTGATCTTTGTGGGCGTGATCGCAGCTGTAGGCCTTTGGGGCGACATCCGTCTAACGGTGCAGCCGCAGCAATTGATCATGGAAGACGCGGGCCGGATAGAGGTGCCGCGCGGGCCGGATGGTCACTACTATCTGACGCTTGATATCAACGATGCTCCGGTGCGCTTTGTTGTCGATACCGGTGCGACCAGCATGGTGCTAACGCAAGAAGACGCCAAGCGCGTCGGGTTGGACGAAGACGACGTGATTTTCTATTCCGAGGCGATGACCGCGAATGGTCTTGTCCGCACCGCGCCGGTTCGGTTGGAAGACGTGGCCCTGGGGCCTTTTCACGACCGCGATGTGCGGGCGTTTGTGAATGAGGGCGAGATGTCCAAATCTCTTCTGGGGATGGAATACCTGAACCGGTTTGCCCGGTTGGAAATCAACAATGGCCGGCTGATCCTCGAACGCTGATCAATCCCCTTTTCTGGGGGGTTGGCGGGACCCAACGCTTGGGCTACGGTCAGGCCATATCGACGATGAGAAAGCTATGCGCCACTCGCTGCCACTTGCGCCGCAGTTCTATGTCACTGCGCCTCAACCCTGCCCGTACTTACCGGGACGGATGGAGCGCAAGCTGTTTACGGCACTTCAGGGAGAAGCGGCCGACAAGCTGAACAACAGCCTTTCCAAACAGGGCTTTCGCCGGTCGCAGAATGTTCTTTATCGACCGTCTTGTTCGGATTGCGCGGCCTGTCTGTCGGCCCGGATTTCGGTGGAAAAATTCAAACCCTCGCGCAGTCAGCGTCGTACCAGCAACCGAAACGCTCATCTGCGTCGCAACGCGACAAGCGCTTGGGCCACAGAAGATCAGTATGAGCTGTTCCGCACCTACCTTGACGCGCGGCATGCCGATGGTGGCATGGCGGATATGGATGTATTCGATTTCGCGGCGATGGTCGAGGAAACGCCGATCCGGTCGCGGGTGATTGAGTATACCAACGAAGAGACCCGCAAGCTACAGGCGGTCTGTCTCACGGATGTGCTCGATGACGGGTTGAGCATGGTCTATTCGTTTTATTCACCGGATGTGCCTGCGCAAAGCCTGGGCACTTATATGATCTTGGATCATATCGAGATCGCTCGGGAAGCAGGTCTGCATTATGTGTATCTGGGGTATTGGGTGCCCGGAAGCGCAAAGATGGGCTACAAATCCGCCTTCTCTGGGCTTGAGCTTTATCGCCACGGCGGCTGGGAACCATTTCAGACGCCCGACAGCTACTCGGCAGATCGGCATCCAATGTCGACGGATCCGATTGCCGAACAGGTGGCAAATATTTCCCTGCCAGACCTGCGCGGGTAAGTCTCTCATCATCCTGACGGGAACAGAACCCGTGTTTGTACGTTCCTCTGTCGCAAAGACACAGGAGCGACAGACATGTCTGAACATGACACATTGGTAATGCCCATCGCGAAGATGGCCCGCAGCAACGACAAGTTTCGTGATGTGGTGTGGACCGGAGACAAAACCCAGCTGGTTCTGATGGCCATCCCCGAGGGTGGAGAGATCGGCGGCGAAACCCATGAGGGTCACGACCAGCTTTTGTATTTCGTCGATGGCATGGGCAAGGCCAAGATCGGTGAGGACGAAATGGAGATCTCGGCGGGTGATGTGGCGATTGTGCCGTCCGGCAAGTATCACAATTTCAAGAACACCGGCACCGGCATGATGCGCCTTTACACGACATATTCCCCACCCGAGCATGAACCGGGCACAGAGCACGACACTAAGAAAGACGCGGATGCCGATCCGAATGAAGATTGATCACTGACCAAAGAAAAGAGCCGTCCCGAGGGGCGGCTCTTTTTTTGTCACGGCTGCCGGTATGCATCAGTTCTGGATCAGGTCAGGAAGGATCGTGACGATCCCCGGGAAGAACCAGAGCAAGGCAAGCCCCAACACCTGAATGCCGACAAACGGAATGACACCGCGATAGATGTGGCCCGTTGTCACCTCTTTAGGAGCAACCCCGCGCAGATAGAACAGCGCAAAGCCGAAGGGCGGTGTCAGGAACGAAGTCTGCAGGTTGATCGCAATCATGATCGTGACCCAAGCCGGATCAAGCGTGCCCCCATAGATCACGGGACCCACGATTGGCACCACGATGTAGATAATCTCAAGGAAGTCGAGCACGAAACCCAAGACGAACAGGATCAGCATCACGACAAGGAACACAATGGTTTCGTTGTCGAAGGAGCGCAGGAAATCCTGAATGTAGTGTTCGCCACCAAAGGAGATCAGCACGAGGTTCAGCAACTGCGATCCGATCAGAATGGTAAAGACCATCGACGTCACTTTTGCCGTCTCGCGCACAACGGGACCGAGGATGTTCGTCCGGAACAGGACCCAACAGCTGTACAACAGGCCAAAGAACGCGAAATGATACGCGACCTGCGCTAGGATATAGGCAATCCAGTCCTCGAGCGGCACACCTTCCCGCGTGATCCGGAGGTCGAAGTTCACACCAAGCAGGATCATGATCACCAGCGCCAGCGAGGCCCAGATGACGATTTTGAATGCGCCCTGCTCTTCCTTGAGCTTGCGATAGGCTGCCAGCATGATGGCACCTGCCGCACCCAGCGCCGCTGCCGGTGTAGGATTGGTGATGCCACCCAGAATGGAGCCCAACACGGCCACAATCAGAACCAGCGGCGGGAAGACCACACGCAAAAGTTCATTTTGCGATAGCCGACCCATCGCGTGCCAGACGCCATACATGGTCAGGATCATCGGGATGGCGAGGATCATGAAGGTTGCCCCGGCCCCTGTGAGCGGCGAAATAAAGATCACGTCGCAGAGGAACGCGAGGACCACACCGATCCCACCAACAATCAGCGGCAAAGGCGTAGAAGACGGCGAGACACCGCGTGCGAGAATCAGGACCAGAGCCAGCAAGGTAAAGACAGTTGCCACGCCTGAGCCAATCGGTGCCGCGTTTTCGCGGGCTTCGATCAGAGCCGCCGCGCGCTCTTCCTCGGTCAGCTCGACAACCTCACCGGTGTCGCCCGCCTGAGCCATGGCGGCACGCTGCGCCACCGCCTCGTCCCACGCGTCCTGACCGTGCAGGTCAATCATCGCGGCCTGGCAGGACTCCGACACGTTGGTGCGCAGACTTGGGCCTTCGGCGCGTTCTGCGTAGTCCGACACCGAAATTGACTGAGTGCCAATCAGACCGCTACCGAAACCGATCGAGATCGCCAGGATCAGACCAACCGGCGCAGCGAGATACCACGTCAGCGCTTCGTTGCGCGTCACGACTTCCCCGGTATCGCCAGCCATCTGCACCGGCGGCGCGTTGGACGGCCGCAAAAGCGCGAAGCCGAAGGCGTAGAGGCCATAGAGGAGCGCGAGGAACAGTCCTGGCAGCAACGCCGCCTGGAACAATGTCCCCACCGACAGAACCGCTGGTTCACCCAGATAGGTCAGCGCGTCGCTACAACCGGCAAGCTGCGCGCGGGTTTCCTGCCCTGTCGCGTAAAGGTCGCCGACCAGTGTTCCGAGAAGAACGATCACGATGGATGGCGGGATGATCTGTCCCAACGTGCCAGAGGCCGCGATCACACCCGTCGCCAACTCTGGCGAGTAGTTGTTCCGAAGCATCGTTGGCAGAGCCAGGAGCCCCATTGTCACAACCGTCGCGCCTACGATGCCGGTTGATGCCGCAAGGAACGCGCCCACGATCACGATGGACACAGCCAGACCGCCCGGAAGCGGGCCGAATACACGCGCCATAGAGGTCAGCAGGTCTTCTGCGATCCGCGAACGTTCCAGCGTGATGCCCATCATCACGAACATCAGAACCGCCAGCAGCGTTTCGATTGACTGGCCAGCAATCACACGTTCGTTGATCCGGTTCACGATGAAAGAGATGTTGCGCTCCATCGCCTGTTCCCAACCGCCGGGGAAAACCGGTTCCTCAATGCGCGGTAAGTCAGGGTATCGGAAAACGGATATGGCATCTCGCGCGATACCCTCAGCGACAAGGGCCGCAAATTCTGGTGAGCCCTTGTCGATGGCTTGGTGGATCAGCAAACCTGCCGAGTCCAATGCCGCGATTATGGCGAAAGAGATGACGCCAGCCCCCGCGATGGCAAAGGCCACCGGGAAGCCCGTCATGATCCCGGCGAAGAGCGTCAGGAATACGATAAGGATCCCGACCTCAACTCCGTCCAGTCCGAAAAGCATTTTATGCGGCCTCCCAACTGCGCGCCGTTTGCGGCGTCATTGTTTGTTTTGCGTTCATCGTTTCAGGTGGACCCGGAGTGGATCGCGTGTTCGATCTCTTCCGCTTCGCTGGCAAAGCCATCGCGGTCAAGGTATTTGCCGTCGCTTTCCTCGCCCTCGATGTACTCCAACAGCGAGCGCCAGAAGAACGCCATCGCGTGCACAAAGGTCAGGACGCAGAATGCCACGATCAGGATTTTGAAGAGGAAATAAGCGTTGAATCCGTTGGGGCTGAAGCCGATGGTCTCGACGTTCCATCGGAAGACCCGGGACTGACGCAACATGAGATCAAGGTTACCGTTCGCAGTTACAGCGGGCGTCATCAAATGCCGCCACATGAAGAACCAAGCGTAAAGGTATGTGATCGTCACAGCCGGCAGCATGAAGAACATGCTGCCAAACATGTCGATCAAGCGCTTAGTGCCGTATTTCATCTTGGAATAAAATAGGTCAACGCGAACGTGTCCACCCTGAACAAAAGTATAGGTCACGCACAAAGCAACGACCATCGCATTGTAGAGCTTGAGCTCTTCCGCCCACCAGCTGAGGTCTTTGGCAAAGGCGGTGCCGAGAGGGCCCATTTCGATTTCGGCCACGCGGAAAATGCGTTGCAAAAAAACGATCATCACCTGTTGGAGCACCATGAGCAATCCTGCCCACGCCGCAAATCGGCCGATCCCGTTTGCCATGCTCTCCATCGCTCTGACGCATGCCCAGAGGATTTGTCGTTTCCACGCGAGGCCAAGAACGGTCAGAATCAGGAATGTGGTAAAAACGACAAAAAACAATTCAACGGATGCGCCATAATAAATAAAGCGCATCACAGATGTCGGCTCTGACCAGTTCAGCCAGGCACCAGGATTAAACACCGCCATCAACAGGTGATACGGAGCCATTACAATGTTCTGAAGCACCCAAAGGATGAAGTCGACCATACCATGCCCCTCTATTGGCCCCATTGATCGGGGTATCACGTCTGTTTGGTAAGCGACGAAAAGCCCCGCCCTGACAAATGCCCGGGCGGGGCAAGTACGTTTTGGAGATCAGCCCGCGTTTACGCGGTTACGCTGACGCATGTATTCGCCGTCGGCGATTTCGTACCAATCCGCAGATTCCTGCATGGACGCGAAATAGCTTTCTGCAATCTTTGCGTAGTCCGGATCGCCCATGTTCTCTTCGCGAACTTCGGCCGAAGCGCGACCATAGGCATCCCAGACGTCATCCGGGAACTGGCGAACCTGAACGCCTGCGGCCTGCAGACGCGCCAGTGCGGCGCCGTTTTCCGCCAGCGAAAGGGCAGTGTTTTGCGCGTGGGCCGCTTGTGCAGCGACGTTGACGATCTGCTTGTGCTGATCCGAGAGGCTTTCCCAGACTTCGAGGTTGAAGCCGAGGCAGAGCGCCGAACCCGGCTCATGGAAGCCAGCTGCGTAGTAGGTCTTGGTGACTTCCTGGAAGCCCATGCGCTCGTCCGCGTATGGACCAATCCACTCGGCGCCGTCGATCTGACCTGATGCAAGCGCTTGATAGATTTCGCCGCCGGGGATGTTCTGAACGGAGGCGCCGAGACGACCCAGCACCTGACCGCCCTGACCGGGCATGCGAAAGCGCAGACCCTGAAGATCTTCAACCGAATTGATCTCG
>JAUIIR010000113.1 GCA_030431485.1 Alphaproteobacteria bacterium | reverse complement strand
GTACATTGAGCTATTCTACAACCCAAAGCGCAAACACACGAACAACGGCATGCTGTCGCCCGTTGACTTCGAAGAACGACAGCTCAAACTGGAAAAGGCAGGCGTCTAGGAAACTAGGGGCACCTCATACACGGCTAAAAGATGCCTTCCGAAGGCTCCCTGTCATCGTTCCCAGCTTAAGTTTCTGATGCTCCAACATCACGGAACTCCTCCACCCTAGGATCCGTCAGCAACAACTTTGCATGGATTCATCTGAGATGAAAACATTTTTCGTAAATTATTATTTTTACGATATTTCCGGAAAGAGCGGATGATTGGCCTGCGTCTTCCGCGCAGCGTCGCAGACACTTTCTCAGGAAAATCTGCCGAACAGGGCGCCACCTCAGGACCGATGTCTTGCGACAGCCACGGTCGGAAAGACATCAGAGGTGCATAAGTGTCATGGTCTCAGGGCCATGCCGCCGGTGTGGCGCATGCACCTCGTGCGTCGCGTCCTGACAGTGTCGGGGCTCAATTCAAATGAGATCGGGACCACCATGCAAAAGGCCGAACACACCGACGTTTCGACGCCGCATAGCTGTAGCGGTGTTCCCGGTGCGATGGTCCGCAAGTGGGATCATGACTTTCCGGAGAAGGCCGGGGTGCCCGTCCCTAAGACGGGAGCTGCGGTCTGGGTGCAGAGGGTGCTGCGCGAGAAACGGATCGGCGTGCGCAAGCCGTCAATCCCCTCCGGTGAGATGCGCATGGCGCGGTCGAGGACTTGCGGCTCTGCCAAGGCTTCCGCGACCGTGTTGATCGGACCGACCGGCACGCCCCCCTGTTCCAGTTGAGCAATCAGGTCTGTGTTGTTGCGTGTCATGGTGCGCGCCGATAGATGCGCGATCAATGTGTCGCGGTTTTTGACGCGGGCCGGGTTGGTCGCAAAATCCGGGTCGTCGGCCAGATGGGGCACATCCAAAGCCTGGCACAGGGCGCGAAACTGGCGATCATTTCCACAGGCAATGATGAAATGCCCGTCCGAACTGGGGAACACCTGATAGGGAACAATGCTTGGATGCGCGTTGCCCATGCGGGTCGGCTGGTGCCCGCCCAGCAAAAAACTGGTGGCCTGGTTCGCCAGAACGCCGACGCCACAGTCGAGCAGCGACATGTCGATGTGCTGGCCCAATCCCGACCTTTCACGCTCGGTCAAAGCGGCCTGAACGGCGATCACGCCATAGAGCCCGGTGAAAATATCGATCCATGCAACGCCCACTTTCTGAGGTTCGCCGTCTGGCGGACCGGTGAGGTCCATGATCCCGCACATGCCCTGGATCAGATAGTCATAGCCCGGCTGCGCGGCGCGCGGTCCATCCTGTCCAAACCCGGTGACCGAGGCATAGACCAGACGCGGGTTGATCTGCGAGACCGCCTCATAGTCCAGCTCGAACTTGCGCAAACCGCCGACCTTGAAATTCTCAATCAGCACATCAGCGTCGGCAATCAGCGCTTTCATCGCGTCCAGATCTGCAGGATCGCCAAAGTCACATGTCCAGGATGACTTGCCACGGTTCGCGGCGTGAAAATAGCTGGAGACCCGTTCCGCACGTCCATCCGGGCCTTTCCGGTCAAAGAAGGGTGGCCCCCAATGACGGGTGTCGTCTCCGCCCGGGGCCTCGACCTTGATCACTTCGGCGCCCAGATCGGCCAAAGTTTGACCGATCCAGGGGCCTGCCAATATGCGGGCCAGTTCGACGACTTTCAGACCTTGCAGCGGTGCGGCCATGCCTTTCCCCTCAGGCGAAGGCTTGGATATCGGTGATCGCGCGGCCAAGGATCAACGCGTGCACGTCGTGTGTGCCTTCGTAGGTGTTGACCGTTTCCAGATTCTGCGCATGGCGGATGACGTGATAGCCACTTTGAATGCCGTTGCCCCCGTGCATATCCCGCGCCTGCCGGGCGATGTCCAAAGCTTTGCCACAGTTGTTGCGTTTGACAATCGAGATCATTTCAGGCGCGAAGCGGCCTTCGTCAAACAGGCGCCCAACCCGCAGCGCACCCTGCAGTCCAAGCGCGATTTCGGTCTGCATGTCTGCGAGCTTCTTTTGGTAGAGTTGTGTCGCAGCAAGGGGCCGTTTGAATTGATGCCGGTCCAGCCCGTATTGACGTGTGCGGAAAAAACAATCCTCTGCAGCGCCAAGAACGCCCCACGAAATGCCGTATCTTGCGCGGTTCAGGCAGCCAAAGGGGCCGCTCATGCCCTCGACGTTTGGCAACAGGGCATCCTCTCCCACCTCTACATCTTCCAGCACGATTTCACCCGTGATCGACGCCCGCAAAGACAGCTTCCCGTCGATTTTCGGGGCTGACAGGCCCTTCATGCCCCATTCCAAAACGAAGCCGCGCACCTTGCCGCCATGGGCCTCGGACTTTGCCCAGACAACAAAAACGTCTGCAATCGGGCTATTGGAGATCCAGGTTTTTGCGCCGTTCAGGACATAGCCGCCGTCGGTTTTGACGGCCTTGGTCGACATGCCACCCGGGTCGGACCCGGCGTCGGGCTCGGTCAGGCCAAAACAGCCGATCCACTCGCCGCCGATCAGTTTTGGCAGGTACTTCTGTTTTTGCTCTTCGGATCCATAGGCAAGGATCGGGAAAATCACCAACGACGACTGAACGGACATCATCGACCGATAGCCGCTGTCGATCCGCTCAATTTCGCGCGCGACCAAGCCATAAGAGACATAACTGGCCTCGGCGCCGCCATAGACGTCGGGAGCCGTCACACCCAACAGGCCATTCTGCCCCATTTCGGCAAAGATCTCGGGATCGGTGTGTTCGTCCAGATAGGCCCGCTCAACCCGCGGTGCCAGCTTGTCGGCAGCAAACGCGGCGGCGGTCTTTTGGATCATGACCTCTTCTTCGGTCAACTGATCCTCCAGCAGGAACGGGTCAGACCAGGTAAACGCGATGCCTTTATGTTTGGTCGTTGCCACGTCAATCACCTCTTGGTTCATTCACTATCTACATAATAGGAGTGGAAAACCGGCACATATATCGGTATATTCGCATGAATATATGCATTTTTGGAATGGATATGCGGCAAAGACGGTTTCTTCCCTCGACACGCTCCCTGCTGGCTTTTGATGCGGTTATGCGTTTGGGCTCGGTCACCGCGGCGGCCCATGAGCTGGATCTGACCCAAAGCGCCGTCAGCCGGTTGGTGTTGGGTCTGGAACAGCAATTGGGCAAGGACCTTTTCGTGCGTGCCCAACGTCGCCTGACCCCCACGGCCGCCGCGATCCGCTATGCTCAGGATGTCCGACGGGCGCTTGATATCGTCCAGCGCGCCAGCATGGCGGTGGTGGCCAATCCAGAAGGCGGGACGCTGTCGCTGGCGGTTTTGCCCACCTTTGGCACCCGGTGGCTCGGCCCGAGGCTGGGCGCGTTTCTCAGCGCGCATCCCGGCATTTCGGTGAACATGTCCGCCCGGATCGAAAGCGTTGATATGGCCGTCGAGGGGTTCGATGCAGTGATCTATTATGGTGAAAGCGAACGGCCCGGTCTGAACGGGATGAAGCTGTTTGATGAACGGGTCACCGCGTGCGTGTCCTCTGATTTCGCCAAGCAACACCGACCAGAATCGCTGCACCACCTAGCGGACCTGCCGCTGCTGTATCTGGAGTCGCGGCCCCAGGTTTGGGGAGATTGGTTCGCCGGGCAGGGCGAAGTCATGCCAGAGGGGACTGGCGGAATGATGATGGACCAGTTTTCAATGATGATCCAGGCGGCGATTTCCGGTCTGGGTGTTGCTTTGCTTCCGGACTATATGGCGCAGATTGAAATCTCTGAGGGCCGTTTGCATCCGTTGTTCCAACAGGCCGTTCCGGTGCGCAGTGCCTATTGGTTAGGTTGGTCAAAGGTCGCGTCAGAGACTGCGCCAATCACCGCGTTCCGCAGTTGGCTGGAAGGCCAGTGCAGCGCAATCAATGGGTCCTAAGGAATGCCCGAACAACATGGAAACGGTCACACAGGCCGCAATCACCCATTGCCCGGCAGGCGATTGCAAAGCTTGACGTTCAGATCGAACAGATCATCGACACGGATGAGACGCGGGTCTTGATCAGGTCGTCCGTGGTGAGGCCTTCGGGTCCGCCTGAGGCGATGCCGTCAAGAACATTGGGCACGAGCAACTCCAGAGTCATTACATCCTGAACACGGCGTTTCGGGATCCCAGCGATGTCGGCGATCTCAGGGAAGGGTTTGCCCGAGATGACCATTGCCAGCCAGCTGCGCCCTTCATGATGGTCTGCAGCAGCGTTTGGTCGATTTGCGTCGCGACCTCGCCCATATGCACATTTCAGTTCCACACCACGCCGGCGCATCTGGAATGGCGCTTCGATTGTGCACTCCATCGGATTGATCTGCTCCGGTTTGCTGCCAAGATGGTCACATCTTCAATGCCGCAGGACAGCTTGACACGCAAAACGGCAATTAATCGATTATAACTGGATGGTATGGGAATATTGACATTGATCGATTATTGCTGAATGTTTTGATGAAACAGGTGCCCGCCGCATGGCTGGATCAAAGCCTTTGTGTTGCGAGGCGCGACTGCTTCGTTGGAAAATTTTGCAATTTGTCGAGGATGTGTTGATGAACAAGAACAGTAAACGAGAGTTCTTTTCAACTTACTGCAATGCATGCGTTGCTGGCCCCGATGTCATGCAGGTCGAAGTGGTGGACGGGGTTGCCACCCGAGTTCAACCGAACTTCGATCTGAAGGGTGAAGCGCCTGCAGATGGCAAAGTTTGCATTAAACCCTACGGGCAAATTCAAAAGCTCTATGACCCCAACCGCCTCTTGAAACCGATGAAGCGGACGAACCCGAAAAAGGGCCGTCACGAAGACCCGGGCTGGACAGAAATCTCTTGGGACGAGGCGCTTGATCTTGTGGCGAACAAGCTCAATGACATTCGGTCTCGTGGGCTTTTGGATGAACATGGCAACCCGCGCGTGGCACTGAGCACTGGCTTTGCGGGAACGCCATTTTGGTACATGGGTACGTTCCTTGCATACATGGATGCCTGGGGACCCGTGGATCAGAGCCTTGGATCAGGCACAACATCCAAGTGCGACCACACAGAACATTTGTTCGGAGAGCTGTGGCACCGTGCCTTCATCGTCTCTTGGGATCCGCGCAGCTGTGACTACCTGCTGAATTTCGGAAAGAACGTGAATGCTGCAGGTGGTGTGACGGGCGTCAAGCAACATGCCGACGCGATGGCGCGCGGCGTGAAGAAAATCCAGTTTGAACCTCACATGTCCGTATCCGGCGCGACGGCGACGGAATGGGTGCCGATCCGGCCAAATACGGATTCTGCCGCACTTTACGCGATGGTCAACGTGCTGTTGCACGAACATGATCTGGAAGATCTGGACGTGGACTTCCTGAAACACAGGACGTCTTCGCCCTATCTGGTGGGGCCAAACGGGTTCTACCTGCGCGATCCAGAAAGTAAGAAGCCGCTTCTGTGGGACAAGAAGACCAATGCAGCGGTGCCCTATGATACACCGGATACCGAGCCGGAATTGCTTGGCAATTTTGTGGTTCCGCATGCCATCGAAGTTGGAGCGGACGACGATCAATGGGAGTATAAAGAACAGAGTGCGCGGACAGCTTTTGAGCTGATGAAGGACCATATGGCGCCGCATACGCCGGAATGGGCCGCACCGATCACCGATATTCCAGCTGAAAAGCTTCGCAAATACGCAAATGAATTCTTGGCACATGCTCAGGTTGGGGCAACCACCGAGATTGAAGGACGTACGTTGCCGTATCGTCCGGTTGCGATCATGTTGGGCCGAGGCATCAACAATGGCTGGGGCGGTATGCAAGCCGTCTGGGGCCAGCATATGATGGCGACGCTTGTGGGCGCGCTGGAAGTGCCCGGCGGCATGCTGGGCGGGTTGGTTATTATCAATACACCGCCGTTTGACCGGGTGGAGACGGTCAAACCCGGCGAGGACGGGTTCATGCATTACCCGTTCAACCCGACAACCAAGGAAGAATGGGCGTCTGAGCCGGAAATCCGACATGGGCACACCACGCTCAATCCGATGGCCGCAAATACCGGCTATTCCCAGAAACTCGGTGCAACAGCATTGACGTGGCTGCGTCTGCAAGGGCGCGCGGCCAAAAACTGGCCAAAACCCAAGCCGCCGGAAATCTGGTTCATCAACCGTGCCAACCCTTTGATTTCCTTCTCCGAAACGTCCAAGCTGATGGATAGCATTGCCGAGATGCCTTATCTCGTGTCCTTTGCCTATACGCTGGACGAGACCAACCACTTCGCGGACCTGTTGTTACCCGAAGCCATCGAGCTGGAAAGCACTCAGCTTTTGCATATCGGCGGAACGACAGGTGAAGAACAGCTTTGGGACTCGCAGGGCTGGGCGCTGCGACAGGCAGTGGTCAAGCCACGTGGCGATGTGCGGGACTTTACCTGGATCGCCACGGAACTTGCCAAGCGCACCGGATTGGTCAAGGAATACTATGAGAAGGTCAATGGGGGCGTGCCGGGTGCGCCGCCCCTGAAAGGAGAGGGGTTCGATTTCTCTCTGAAACCGGAAAACGACTACAGCGTAGATGAAATCTGGGACGCAAGCTGCCGCGCTGCAAGCCATATCGTGTCGGGTGGCGAACAGGAAAATGGGCTGGACTGGTTCAAAGAAAACGGGTTCATGACGGGGTCGTATTCGCGACTGAATTGGTATCTGTATCCGACAATCGTGGATGCTGGATTGCGGTTTGAGCTGCCTTATCAGGAACGTTATCTGCGGATCGGCAAACAGCTTGGCCGCCGGCTGCACGAAAATGGTATCGACTGGTGGGACAAGCAGTTGGAAGAATACTGCGCGCTTCCTGAATACATAGACGTCAACAAATATTGGGAAGATGCGCTGGAACGTAATTTCGATGTCAGCATCGGGGATTACCCGTTCTGGCTCTTGACCTCGCGCAGCATGCAATATGCCTCGGGTGCAAATGTCACCGTGCCGATGATCAATGAGATCGCGGACAACGTCAAAGGGCAGGACGGGGTGATGATCAACTCTGGCGTTGCCAAACAGCAGGGGATCAAAGACGGCGACATGGTCGAACTGCGGTCGCCCGTTGGCAAGGTGACGGCACGCGCGCGTTTGCGGGCCGGGATCCGGCCGGATGTCCTGGTGATCATTGGCCAGTTCGGCCATTGGAAAACGCCTCTTGCCAAGAACAAAAAACGGGCCAGCCTGAATGATCTTGTCCCGATGCATGTCGATCTTTTGGATGGCATGGGGTCGGGCAATGACATGGTCAAAGTCAGCGTGACGCCCGTCTGACCGATAGAGCCTACGGGGCTGGGCACCAAACCCAAATGCGGGGCGCGTTCATGATGCGCCTCGCTGGAAAATCCACACGTTTCACCGATGCCCTTCGGGCGGATGAGTCAACTTAAAGGCCGGAAGCTATAGAGCGTCCGGCCTTAAACTTGAATCCGTTTTCTCTGCTTGTCTTCCTTGCGACCCTCCGGTGGCGGCAAGATCACCTGGTGATCTTGCCGAACCGTTCATCGGGGCGTGCTGATGGCGTAGCCCTGATTGTAGGACGCTTTGGTCACAATCGTGAACTTCATGAACCATCCTGCCAAAAGCGCCAGCACCGCAGCGAGGGCGTTCAGACCGGCGTACGGTAAGAGGATCAGCAGAACCGGAAGCGCAGACCCAAAAAGCAGCACGATCCAATTGATACCATTCACAACGTCCACAGCAGCCTGCGGTGCGTTTTCCTCGGGCAGTTTGGTTGTGTAATGCCGCCACGCAAGCGCTCTTGCCGCGCCTAGTACCAGGATCAGATAGGCCAGCCAGACCGGCCCGCCGCCCATCGCCATGAGCAGCAGAAACAACAGGGATGCGCCCTCGCACAGCCCGGTGACTGTGATCAGCGGCATGATGGCCTGCAGCCGCCAGGCCGGGATGCCTTTGGACGCCCGCAGCATGCGTGCCTGGCAATAGAGAAACGCCAGTCCAGACAGTCCGGCGAGCCACATGAACACAGGCTGTCGGGTGACGACATTCAGAAACACCAGTGCAAACAACAGGACGGCGACAAATGCCTCGCGCGTCATCCAAGATGTTTTGGGGTTAAAGAAGACGTGTAGGAACCGTTTGGGGCGGCCGATTTCCAGCCAGACCAAAAAGAGGCCTAAACCCACGATTGCCAAAGCGACAAACGACAGGACGATAGACGGGTTTCCTGGGAAAAATGTGACGGCAAACAAGAGGATCAAAGCGCTCCCGGTGCCACCGAACATGAAATTCCCGGCAGCGCGCCAGTCCCAACTTGTTTGAACCGTGCTGCCAAATCTCATGAGTCTGCCTGTTCCTTATCGCGGTTGCCCCAAAGGTAGTAGAACCCCGGATCCGTTCCCAATTCCTCGTGCATGCGGAATTGTTTGTTCTCGGCCAGCAGTTTGGACACATTGCTCTCTGGATCATCGATGTCACCAAAGTGCATGGCATCCGCAATGCAAGAATTCACGCAGCTGGGTGTTGCGTCGGGGTCGACGCCGGGCGTCAAACCTTGCGACACGCCTTCGTCGACGCGGTCGGAACAAAAGTTGCACTTCTGCGCCACGCCAATGCGTTTCTCATCGAATTGCAATTGTTCCAGCGGTGTCGGGATATCCCCATGCGCATAGGTCGGTTCGTCCACCCGATCCCGTGCTTGATACGGGCAAGCGACCACGCAATAGGAACAACCGATGCACAGATCATAGTCGATGGTGACAATGCCATCGTCTCTTTGGCCGGTGGCCGTCGAGGGGCAAACGTGCATACAGGGTGGATCTGCACAGTGTTGGCATCCAACGGGTAGGAACAAGCGCGATACATCCGGGTAGTCGCCGTATTCCACATCTAGAACCTTGCGCCACTGTACATGCGGCGGCGTCGAATTGGTCTGACGGCATGCTGCAGTACAAGTCTGACACCCGACGCAGCGGTCAAGGTCTACCACCATTACATAGCGAGTCACAATGCATCCCCTGTTTTTGACGCGTCACTGGATGTGAGATTGACGCTTCTGAGTGGCGCATGAAGAGCGCGTTTTCGATCTCTCGAAGTTTCGATGTTTTATCGACAAATGTCAATTAGTAGTTAGTTAATCAAATAATCGATAACATCGCATCTACACAAAAACCTGGAACATGGCCGGGTTTTTTTGTGCAATCCTTAGTGTGAAGCGTGAGTCGAGTGCCAAGGCATCACCAGCTTTTCGACCAGTACAACCATCAGAAACAACAAAATGCCCAGAACACTTAGCCACGCCAAAGCCGCCCATGCCAGCGGGCTGTCGAGCTGAGAGTTGGCGGTTAGAAGCAGATTGCCCAATCCTTCGGTTGATCCGACAAATTCGCCAATGACCGCCCCGATGACGGCCAGCGTTACAGCGACTTTTGCCCCGGCAAAAACGAAAGGCAATGCGGCCGGGAACTGGAACTTGATGAAGATCTGCAAAGGGCTAGCCCTAAGGGATCGGGCAAGTTCCAGCAGGCCCGGCGGCGTGGTGCGCATGACCTGCCCCTTTTCTCAGGGCCACTTGTGAGAAGAGCCTGTTCCCCTTTTGTGTGCCATCATTCGGCTGCGTGAGCAATGGGCGCAGGCGCGGAGCCATCAGGTAGCTCAAGCGTCGGTGCCCA
>JAUIIR010000019.1 GCA_030431485.1 Alphaproteobacteria bacterium | reverse complement strand
AGGCGGACAGGAAAATTTGCATCTTTGGCTGGGCTCCATGAGGTCACCCAACACCACAGAATCCAACTCAGCCTCGGATGCAAGCACGGATCATTGCGCACTTAGGGCCAAAAGCGATTCCCCTGACACCGAAGAAGAAGAGAAGTCGCTGTCGGAGATTATTAACACTTTCAATGAAAGGTATGGCACAAATATTAGAGAGGAAGACCTTCTCATGGTCCATCAGGCAGCTGACAAAACCAATGACGCAGAAATGAAGGAGATGATTAAGAATAACCCTGCGGACGTCGCGCATGGAGTATGGACAAAAGACATGCGCCGAAACCTAATCGAAACAATAGTAAGAAATAATGAACTGAATAGCATTTTACTCAATGACGCTGATCTGATGGCAAAAGTTATTTCTTATTCCTTTCAACGCGCACTGAAGCAAACAGCGCACTCATAAAATCAGAGTAAACACCTTTGGATCAAAATGATAAATTTACTGGTGTAGAATAGTGCATTGTGATGAGAGTCACTCCAATCGCCTCGCAGCATAAGAATTATGAATGTAACCTATTGTATGAAACATGCGCTTAAAGAATTCGTCATAGATTGATGGCAGGTGGAGATTTATTTTATAGTCACGCCCGTAGAAATTACCTCTATTTTTGTGACTCTCAAATCTTCCATCTGCCATGTCAGGAATGAGAACAAAACGCTCAATCAAACGGCGTCTACTAAAGCTCTCGTATACGCGAGCACTGACATCCAAGTGTCCATCATGAACTATCCGATCACGTATAGAGCAGATCATCCAGATAAGCTCATCTTTTACAAAGATCGAGCCTTTGGCGTCATTAAATTGAAGGTCTTTTTTGTCAGAATATTGCTTTGAACCACCGCGGAGCTTCACGAAATTCGAAAAATTAACTTGCTGCCGCTCAACTTCCAGCATCAACTTCACAGAATAATCTAACAAACTCCTCATTCTGACAAATATCGTCTCAAGATGAGCATGTAGCAAGGACGTCTCGGCTGAAACAGACGACCGAAGCCCAACTTTTTCCGCATCGCGATAGTGATAAGGCTCACAGTCATTCAACAAGCCATAAAACTCACCAATTACTTGAGAAATCTGCGCACTGGTGCGTTGCATATTTGTTAGCAGACCTTGAACATCGTGAAGATAAAGAAATTTATGCAATATTTCATGTTGCCCCGAACCAGCTAACAACTGTTCAAACTGTTTCTTAGTTACACGGCTCTCTGGCTCAAGGCCCGCCATATGAACCCAATCGGGAATCCTATCATGAAAAACCGCAAACTCAGCTTCTGAAAGGATTGACCTGCGAATATGGCTGTGGGTCGCAACACATAGATTGTCAAAGTCTACGTCAATAGTTGTGTCAGTTCGCCTCCAATATTTTTGCGAGTCCCGAAAATAAGCAGTTGGGTGCTCGCTCTTTACTTTACGTGTCGGCTTCCCATTCAAATTCTTTACCGGTCGCTCATCTTCAGAGTTCACCGGATAACCTGATATGAAGCGATCACCGCCAACCGCCTGTATCGACACTTGGCGATAGCCTCTTCGAAGATTCGTTTTTGACATCAGCTATCCTCTCACAGCCTCAGCTTCCTACCATTTGCGTGACGCCCTCACATCCAGCTCTCGCGACGCGAATGCCCCAAGCTCACATGCTTCAGTTTTGCTTTTTTGGCGGGCAGCCACTGAAACAAGTTGCTGCGACAACTAAGTTAAATACCTCTAGCGACAGTGCCACAACAGACTCCGGCGTATCCTCTGCTTCGCGCACGCCCAAACAGTTATGATCGCAGTTTTGCTTAAACACTGGTGACATGAGTGACGCGCGCTGGTGACTTAGTGACGCCGGTAGTGGATATAATCATGTCACGTCACGTCACTAACGGCGGTGACCTGCACATGCGAGAAAGCCCCGAAAATGGAGCTATTCGAGTAGTGCAAACGCTTCTCAAGACACTGAAATAGTTGATTTTTTTGGGGGAATTTTTCGATGGTGCGGGTGAAGGGACTCGAACCCCCACGCCAAAGGCGCCAGAACCTAAATCTGGTGCGTCTACCAATTCCGCCACACCCGCACTGCGCTGGTCAGTAGCAAAGCTCCGTGCCCGATGCGAGCAGAATTTTCAAACAATAATTCTGTTGCCCAAGAAACTTCGTACGAGGTTTCTTAGGCCTCAAGACTTGAGAAGACTTTAGGAAGCGTGTCGGGCAAGTCTTCGGCGATGAGACCCGGTCCGTAGAGGCGCGCAGCTTCGCAGTGCAGCCAGACCGCTGCTTCGGTGACGCAAAACAGGTCCGGCGCGGTCTCTGGCGCGGCAAGCCCGGCGATCAGGCCGGCCAACACATCGCCCGCTCCGGCAGTCGCGAGCCACGGCACCGCACGGTCGCCGGACGCACTGTGTACACTGGCTCCACCGCCTGGCTGGGCGATCACCGTATCCTCACCTTTTAGCAACACCACGCACCCGGCGCGGTCGGCCGCTGCGCGCACCACGTCAATCTTCGACAACTGGCCGCGTTCAGATTGCGCAAGGTCTGGGAACAGACGCGCGAATTCGCCTTCGTGCGGCGTCAGAACCGTCCGCGCATGGGTCTGCTCGAAAAGCGCCTGCGGGGCCTCCGCAAACGAAGTCAGCGCATCGGCATCCAAAACCACGACAGGGTCACGCCAGCCCCGCTCTTCGCGACGATGCGCCAGAGCCTTGGACACCAGCGCGCATGTTTCGGACCCGACGCCAAGCCCGGGACCAAGACAAATTGACGTGACCCGATCGTCGACGATCTGCGCAAACGCTTCTGAATCAGCGCAAGCCCGCAACATGATCGCGTCCAGATGGCAGGCATTTTCCTGCAATGCGTCTGGCGGACACAGAACCGTGACCAAGCCTGCGCCGCTGCGCAATGCCGCCCGGGCCGCCATGCGGGCGGCACCTCCGCGGCCCGCCCCCCCAGCACAGACCACGACATGTCCATAGTCGTATTTGTGTCCCTGCCCCTTCAGCTTCGCGACCATGGTGCCCAGCCAGATGCGTCGAGGTAGCGGATTTTGTGCGAACTCCGGCGTGACAAGCCTGGCGCGCTCTGCATCTGGCGCGGTGCCGATCATGGCGCGCTCTGACGCGTCCGGTCCGGTCAGGCCAATATCGACCACCCGCACGTCACCGCACAGCATTGGTCCCAAACCAAGCTTATGCCCTGCCTTGAGGCTGTGGAAGGACACGGTCAGATCGGCGGAGTTGATTTTTGGTACGCCGGTCTCCTCGGACGCCGGGATCATCCCGGTGTCGAGGTCCAGACCAGAGGGACAATCGACCGCTAAGCGCCGGATTGCATTCCCACCTTTCCAATTGCCCATCATCCGGACATCCAGCACGGCTGCGAGATCATCGGGCAGGGGCCGCGTCAAACCAGTGCCGAAAACCGCATCGACAAACAGGTCGGGTCTTTCGCCGCCCCATATCTCTGTTGCTGCGAAGGGTTGGACAGCTCCCCTTTCGATCCACAAATCGTGATTGGTCCGTGCATCCGGCGGTAGTTTCTCGACATCCCCGTATAAGAAGACGTCAACCGCCCAGCCTCTGTCTGCCAGTCTTCGTGCCATGACAAAGCCGTCGCCGCCATTGTTGCCCGGACCGCAAAGCACCAGAGCCCGGTGCCCGCCGTCCTTCAGATCCGGCCATTTTTGAAAAGCGGCGTCGATCGCGCCGCGCCCGGCCCGCTCCATCAGCGTCTGTCCGGTGACTGCGCCCGACTCGATTTCAGCCCGCTCGACGGCCCGCATCTGGGAGGAAGTGAGCAATTCTGTCACGTCAGACGGTCTCCACGATTCAATTTTGCGAGTTTTTTGTGCACTTTGCACATTTTTTAGGCGACACTTTTCAATCCCTTGGTCGGAATGCCCAACAAATAGCCTAGCTGATTGTGGCGCTCAAACAGAAGTGGTCTGACGTGCACAACGCAGGAGCGAGGGACCCGCCATGAAAAAGATTGAAGCCATTATCAAACCCTTCAAACTCGACGAAGTGAAGGAGGCCCTTCAGGACGCGGGTATTCAGGGCCTGAGCGTCGTGGAAGTCAAAGGCTTTGGCCGTCAAAAAGGCCATACCGAGCTTTACCGTGGCGCTGAATATGTGGTGGATTTCCTCCCCAAGGTGAAAATCGAAGTGGTTCTTGACGACGATCAGGTCGACTCCGCGATCGCAGCCATTGTGGACGCCGCAAAGACCGACAAGATCGGCGATGGCAAGATTTTCGTCTCGCCTGTCGAGCAGGCCATCCGCATCCGTACAGGTGAATCCGGGTCCGACGCGATCTGATCCTGCACCCGAACAATCCGAACAACGACCCAAACTCAGTGAAAGGGAAGAGAGAATGAGCACTGAAGCGCTTCTCAAGATGATCAAGGACGAAGATGTCGCCTATGTTGACATCCGGTTTACCGACCCGCGCGGTAAGCTGCAGCACGTGACTGTGATGTCCGACCAGGTGGATGAAGATTTCCTCGAAGAAGGCTTCATGTTTGACGGCTCCTCTATCGCAGGCTGGAAGTCCATCGAAGCCTCCGACATGAAACTGATGCCGGATACTGACAGCGCGTATATCGACCCGTTTTACGCCGAAAAGACCGTCTGCGTGCATTGCTCGGTTGTCGAGCCGGACACAGGCGAAGCCTACAACCGCGACCCGCGCGGGACAGCTGCGAAGGCGGAAGCCTATCTGAAGTCCTCAGGCGTCGGTGACGTGGCCTATTTTGGTCCGGAAGCGGAATTCTTCCTGTTCGACGACGTTCGCTATGCTGTTGCACCGAACAAAGTGTCCTTCGAAGTTGATGCCGATCACGGTGCGTGGAACACCGACACCGAGTTCGAAATGGGCAACCTGGGTCACCGCCCGACCTACAAAGGCGGCTACTTCCCGGTGAACCCGTCCGACGATGGTCAGGACATCCGTTCCGAGATGCTGTCCACCATGAAGCGCATCGGCATGAAGGTCGACAAGCACCACCACGAAGTGGCGACAAGCCAGCACGAGCTGGGTCTGATCTTCGACTCGCTGGTCAAGCAGGCGGACGAGCTTCAGAAGTACAAGTATATCATCCACAACGTTGCGCAGTCCTATGGCCGCTCGGCCACGTTCATGCCGAAGCCGCTAAAGGGCGACAACGGCTCGGGCATGCACGTCAACATGTCGATCTGGAAAGACGGCAAACCGCTTTTCGCTGGCGACAAATATGCCGATCTGAGCCAAGAAGCGCTGTACTTCATCGGCGGCATCCTCAAGCACGCCAAGGCGCTCAACGCGTTCACCAACCCGTCGACCAACAGCTACAAGCGTCTGGTTCCGGGCTTTGAAGCACCTGTTCTGCGCGCGTACTCTGCACGCAACCGTTCTGGCTGCGTCCGTATCCCGTGGACCGAAAGCCCGAAGGCAAAGCGCGTCGAGGCCCGTTTCCCGGATCCGACCGCAAACCCGTATCTCTGCTTCTCGGCTCTGCTGATGGCCGGTCTTGACGGCATCAATAACAAGATTGATCCGGGCGAGGCGATGGACAAGAACCTCTACGATCTGCCCGCTGAAGAGCTGGCCGGTATTCCGACAGTTTGCGGCAGCCTGCGTGAAGCCGTGGCAGAGCTTGAGGCCGACCACGAGTTCCTGCTGGCGGGTGACGTGTTCACCAAAGACCAGATCGACGGCTACATTGACCTGAAGATGGAAGAGATCGAAGCCTACGAAATGACACCGCACCCGGTGGAATTCGCTCTGTACTACAGCAGCTGATCCTTTACCTCAGCTGAAAACACTTCCAGCGGGCGCTCCATTGGGGCGCCCGCTCTCTTCTTGGGATCGCCTCAAAATTTTCATCTAACTGCCCTTTCGACGCCGTAGAGACAGACCAATGTCCGTCTGAACATAAAATGCGGGGGCATTTATGAACGAAGATTTCCAGAAACGACTTGCACGGCTGGAAGCCAAGAACGGGGCAGAAACAAAGGCACCTTCTGATCCGATGCCGGCGCGTAATGTCATGCCGTCAGTCCGCAAGGATGACCCGCGCGGGCGTGGCAATCTTATCAAGATGGTTGCAATCGGCGTGGTATGCCTCGTCGCACTTCCCGCAGCCGCGTTGTTTGTCTCGCTCAAGATGCCACAGGTCAGAGAGGCGACAGACCTCGTTGCCGCCTACTCGGATTTCATGCAAGCCACTGTGGGCTACGACAGCCCTGAAAAACGCTCAGCGCAAAATCAAGTTGATAACTTGGTCATGCGCATGCCCACGGGCCAAATGAGCATGTCAGAGCATGAATACTGGGCAAGTCCCGAAGGCAAAAAACGGCTTGCGGATCTCCAATTCTAGGCGTCGCGCGTGGATTTTGAAAAGGCTGTGGCCGCTGCGCAGCGCATAAATGGCACCGATTGATTGTCGAGGTCGTCCACGATGACCCTAAAAAGACCCCAAACTGGTCAGATTTCCCAATTGGGCCGGAATCGTTTCGCATTTCGAACACATTCCGAGTCTTAAATTTTACCCAAGCTGCTACTCCATTGAACCTGGGGAGAATTTAGGATGACGACTTCGGATATTACAGTGATCAGCCTTGTCACCGACAAGACGCGCGACGCGATCTGCCAATCCGCCGTGCCGGCCATTCATAGTGCTCTGACCAATCAGCGTGTTTCTTTCGCGCGGATGCCTCTTGCTCGGGACTATATTGATTGGGTTGTGAACGACACGGACAGTCTCACACTTGCCATTGACGAGGTGGGCGAAACCAGCGTTGTCATGTTGGCGACCCGGGGCAGAGACACAAAGGCGTCGGCCTCCCGTTTGGCCAATGTCGCAGCGGACGTCTGCCGCGACTTCGGCGCGCACACTGTTTTCTGGAACGGCTCCAAGCAGCCGATAGCGGTCGAAGATTTCCTGACTGCCGGAGACACAGTTGTCGAGAATGGACAGGAAAAGACACGCATTGTTCCCCGCAAGGTCAAGGCCACAGGCAAGCTGCGCGCGGCGCAGCGCCGCAAGGCCACCCAGATGGACAATTGGATCATGGCGTCGGTCCGGGCGCAGATGAACGGTGTCACGCTCGAAGAGATTGAACGCATGGAACTGGAGGAACGCCGCGCAAAAACAGCGCCAATGCGTCTTTCGGCCTGGGCCATTTCCTTCACCACCGCGTTGATTGCCGCACCGCTGGCGTTCCCGCTGATCGTCCACAATTTGGTGCGTGGTGAGGACGTCCGCTCTGGCGCGATGGCGCTGGGTGTGGCCGGTCTCTATGCGGTTTTGGCACAAACCGGCATGGCACCGGGACTTCAAGAGATGCTTTAAGCACGGCTTTACGGGGCGGCACGCAATACCTGCCGCGCCTTCCCGCTTGCTGATCACGCGACATTTGCTAACGTCTCTCTATTGTAGATCGTTGGAGTGTCATTTGATGCGTCGTTTTCTAGCTGCTGCCTGCCTGTCATTCTGTGCAGCCCTTCCCGCCTACGCGGCTGAATGTATCACAAGCAAAGGCGCGTTTGCCCTGTACAAACAAACCCTTGCCAAGCAAGCTGCCGCGGCAGGTGTTGGTCAACGCGGGTTGACAGCATTGCAGAATGCTCAGCTCTCCGGCATCACATGGCGCTTTGAATCCAACCCGGGCAATCAGACCGGGACGCTGCAGGGCGACCCTGCCCGCTTCCTCGCCAAACGGTCGGGCAGCACGGCCGAAAGCTTTATCAACCAGACCCGCAGCAAGATTGCGCGGAATCCGAACACCTTTGCCTCCATTGAGCGCAATTATGGCGTCCCCGCAAGTATCCTTGCGACAATCTGGGGACTCGAAACCAGCTGGGGTGGGTATCTGGGCGGCACCTCTGTTGTCGATGGCGCAGTAACGCTGTCCTCATATTGCCGTCGTCATCCCCGCTTTGAGCCGCATGCGATTGCGGCGCTGGACATGGTTGATGACGGGATCCTCTCACCCAGCACCAAGGGGGGACCGTCCGGCGAGTTGGGGCATATGCAGTTTCTGGCGGGGAACTGGCTTAAATACCGCGTGGACGGCAATGGCGATGGCCGCGCCGACCCCTACAACGCCGTGGACGCACTGGCGACTGCAGCAAACATGCTGCGTCGCAATGGATGGCGCGCGGGCGAGCCCTTTGGCGAAGGCACGCACAACTTCAACGTTCTGTCGGTCTGGAATGACAGCGGCAATTATTTGCGTGCGATTGTCTACTCCGCAGAACGCGCGGGCAGCTGACGGTCAGAACACCATTCCGATCAGCCCGATGGCAAGGCAGATCAAACCGCCCGCCGTCAGGGCAAAGCCAAAGTAGTCGACCGTTTTGCGGTCGGCCATAATCACGGTTGAGGCATGGGTCAGATCGAGGATGGCATGCGTGCTGCCAACCTCGAAATTGTAGCTTGAATCCGCGACGTCGGTGGGTTTCTTCACTTTCCGACCCTCGGCATCGGTGAATTGGAACGTTGGCCAATAGCTCTTGCGCTCTTCGCCGTTGCGGAGAATAGCAACCGCCGTAACAACCGCATCGTGACGCGTACCATAGACGCGATATGTACGGGTCTGTTGCACAGATTTGATGCCAAAGGCGGTGAGCAAAATGCCGAATGCAGCCAAAAGAGCAGCCCCAAAAAAAGGGATGTCGGAAAAGAACATAGATGAATACTCCGTCAATATGCGCGGAGTTTCACCATTGGGTTGCTAAAAGGTCAAGTGACTCTCTTTTGAGTATAAACGTGTGTATCGTGAACAGGACAGCGTCGCTTTCAGGAAGGCGCCACAACACCTGACGTTCTGACCGAAGATAGGGTGTTTTGCCCACCTCGGTCAAAGGTCGGGGTTCGGATTCTGTCCTTGGCTGGTAGAGGTGCGGCTCTTCGTATCAGAGTGCGTTGAAGCGCCAGATCGGGTGCCCGGGCCGCACACCATCGAAGAGCCGTTGCACCCGCCGCGCGATATCATCCGTGTACGATGTCACCGGCACATGAATATGCGTTAATGGCATTCCGATCTTTTCGCGCAGACGCCAGCTGGCCGGAAAGCATAACACCGCGCCGGTCAGCACGTGCTCCTTGCCCCGCTTTTCCATCAGGCAGATGTCGTCCTGCAGGATTTGGCCCAATGTCCCAAACGGATCAGACCGGTCGAGTTGAATGACACGGCCATCCGGGCAGGTGATCTGATCCGAAGCGCGAACAAAACCCTCGGGCAGATGAGTCAGGACGGCTTCCATCATCTTGCTCAGACTGTCGGGAGACGGCTGGTCGGTTGCAATCACCTCGTCCCGGCGCTCGATCAACAGCCGCGCGCGTTCTGCCATCTGCGCGCTGTAGGCTTCATCTACCAGAAACCACGGCGCGGTATCCAAGGGGGCGATCCCCGGCAAGGCACGTGGCTTGAGAACATCGTAGGGCAAGGTGGTTTGCAGGACCATGGTCTCTGACTAACCGACACTCTGGACAGGGGAAAGCCAAGCAGACTGCGGCATGTGCACCTGCAGCAACACCAAAAGCGGCATGTCCCCTGCCCGATCAGGTCGCAATTCGGCGCGTTTGCGCATCCGCTCTTGTTCAGCTTCGGTTAAGGAGACCCTGCCATGAACACCCATTTCCGAGATACACGCAAAATCGACCCGACCCGTGGCGCCACGACGGGAGACAACACGCCGAATGATCAGAACCGGGTCGAAATCGGCCCTACACAGCTGGCCTATGCCGAATGGGCTGCTGCCGGTCTGCAGCTTCCCGACCTGCAGGAGATGCGCCGCTACCGTTGGGCGCGACTGACGCAGCATATCGTGGAACGTGAGTATGCCGGGCTTCTGATGTTCGACCCGCTCAATATCCGCTACGCGACGGATAGCACCAACATGCAGCTTTGGAACACGCATAACCCGTTCCGCGCGGTGCTGTTGTGTGCCGATGGCTATATGGTGATCTGGGACTACAAGAACTCGCCCTTCTTGTCAGAATTCAATCCCCTGGTGCGCGAGGCGCGGTCAGGCGCAGACCTGTTCTATTTCGACCGGGGCGACAAGGTGGATATTGCTGCGGACGTTTTCTCGAACGAGGTGCGGGTGATTTTGGCGGAACATGCACCCGGCAACACACGACTCGCCGTCGACAAGATCATGATCCACGGCCTGCGGGCGCTCGAAGCTCAAGGCTTCGAGATCATGGAGGGCGAAGAAGTCACTGAAAAATCCCGCTCCGTCAAAGGTCCGGACGAAATCAAGGCGATGCGCTGTTCCGTGCACGCCTGTGAAGTCGCGATGGCCGAGATGGAGCGGTTTGCCCGCACCCATGTGCCCGGTGGTGGTGTGTCTGAAGACGACATCTGGGCGGTGCTCCATGCCGAGAACATAAGGCGGGGTGGCGAATGGATCGAAACCCGGCTGCTGACCTCAGGCCCGCGCACAAACCCCTGGTTTCAGGAATGTGGCGGTCGGATCGTGCAGAACAACGAGATCGTCGCCTTCGACACCGATCTTGTCGGCAGCTACGGCATCTGCACGGATATGAGCCGCACATGGTGGATCGGTGACCGCCCGCCCCGGCCTGACATGATCGCAGCGATGCAACACTCGTACGATCACATCATGACCAATATGGAAATGCTCAAACCCGGTGTGATGATCCCCGAGCTATCGGCCAACACGCATGTCTTGCACGACAAATATCAGGCGCAGAAATACGGCTGTCTGATGCATGGCGTTGGCCTTTGCGATGAATGGCCTCTCGTCGCCTACCCCGATCAGTCAGTGCCGGGCGCGTTCGACTATCCGCTGGATCCCGGCATGACCCTCTGTGTCGAGGTGCTTGTTGGCGAAGTGGGCGGTGATTTCTCGATCAAGCTCGAAGATCAGGTGCTGATCACTGAAGACGGGTATGAGAACCTGTCGAAATACCCGTTTGATGCTGCCTTGATGGGGCAAACCGGCTAGGGTGCAAACACAAAGACACGCGCCAACACCCCATTATGGTCGGACCCCAGCAAGGGTCGTGGGATCGCTTCACCGCCACCCGGAGCATAGACATGGTCTATGGGCAGCGGTGCGCCCAGTTTCTTGAATGTGGGGAACAGCTTGCCCGCACGGGTGGTGTTCGTACTCTGCCTCACTCGGCGCAGTGCATGCGACCAGGGCACCATGTTGAAATCGCCACCGATCACCACCGGCTCGTCCAGTTCTGACAAAACCGGCAACAGGCGGTCAAGTTGATCTGATTGACCATGCGGCCACGGCCAGAAGGCATGCAGGCTGAAGGCCCAGAACGGGCCTTGTGGGGACAAGACCTGGATCCCAACAAGGCCCTGGCCTTCGATACAGACCTCTCCTTCAACCGGCCAGCGCGACAGGATCGCGACACGCGCCCATTCGACCAGCGCACAACTGGCCTGATAGGGGTAATCAGGCCGCAATTCGCGCACCAGTGGCGCGTTGCGTGAAGTCAGTTCCTGCAGCGTGATGATATCGGGATTTGCTGCGCGGATTTCTGCAGCTAGCGCCGTCACCTGATCATTCTGAAACAACAGATTTTTCTGATAGATCGTGACCGGCCCGTCAGGGTGCGACACATATTTTTGCGCAACAATCTGGGCCATCGCTGCAAGACACAGAACGGCGACGCTCCACCGCGCCCAAGCAGGCCAAGGCGACCAGATCACCCAAAGCGCAAACACCACCGCCAGTGGAATTCGAAACACAGCAAGGCTGTCACCGGATGGGTGCAACATCCCTGCAAAACTGCCAAAAAAAGCCGCCCCCAAGGCAAGGGACACGCTGCTCACCAAGACGTCTCTGGCTCTCACCATCCCGTGACGCTCCCGACACAAGTCTTGCGCCGGCGGCCGTCGCCGCACACTCTTGGATTAACAGAAACGCCAAAGGGCTGCGCTGCCCCGGCCCCAAGGATCGAATACATGACCACCGAACGCATAACCTTTCCCGGCCATTCCGGAGCGCCTTTGTCGGCGCGGCTGGACCTGCCTGACGGTCCCCATCTGGCCACTGCCCTTTTTGCGCATTGCTTCACCTGTTCCAAGGACATTCCGGCCGCCCGGCGGATCGCCGCGCGTCTTGCGTCTATGGGAATCGCGGTGTTGCGTTTTGACTTTACCGGGCTGGGACACTCGAAGGGAGAGTTCGCCAACACAACGTTTTCTTCCAATGTCGATGATCTGCACGCTGCTGCAGCCTATCTGACAGGGCGCGATATGGCACCGAACCTGCTGATCGGTCATTCCCTTGGTGGGGCGGCGGTGCTCCGTGCGGCCGGCGACATGCAGGGCATCAAAGCCGTCGTCACAATCGGCGCGCCCTTCGATCCTGAACACGTCACCCACAACTTCGCCGATGCGCTGGCGGATATCGAAACCGAAGGTCAGGCACAGGTGGATCTGGGGGGACGTCCGTTTACCATTCGCCGGGAGTTTGTCGCTGACGTCAAAGCGCAGGTTATCGGCCCTGTGATCCAAAAGCTCAAAGCCGCGCTGCTGGTCATGCACGCGCCGCGTGACGAAGTGGTGGGGATCGAGAACGCGACCAATATCTTTTCAGCCGCACGGCACCCCAAAAGCTTTGTCACTTTGGATGATGCCGATCACCTGATCACAGAAGCCCGCGACGCCGAGTATGCTGCGGATGTCATCGCCGCCTGGGCAGGTCGGTATCTTGATCTGGCTCGCCCCGGTCCGCCAATTGGCGCGCCCGAGGGGATTGTGCGCGTCTCAGAAGCTGACCCGCAGGGATTTCTGCAGGATGTTCAGGCCGGACCGCATCACTTGCTGGCAGATGAGCCGCTGGCCTACGGCGGTACGAATCGTGGTCCATCGCCCTATGGGATGCTGGCGGCGGGACTGGGCGCTTGTACGTCCATGACGTTGCGCATGTATGCGCGCCGCAAAGGTTGGCCTTTGGAGCATGTGTCCGTCGATGTCAGCCACGACAAAGTTCATGCTCAGGACGCAAGTACACCCACTGCCACGAATATCGACCTGTTCCGCCGGAAGATCAGCGTGACCGGAGCGTTGAGCGACGACCAGCGCCAGAAGCTTCTGGAGATTGCCGACAAATGCCCGGTTCACAAAACTCTCGAAGCGTCCAGCCGGGTCGAAACGGAACTGGTTTAGCGGCGGAGACGCGTCGACGTGTCTCGGACGACCTGTCGACGGATCGCCACGAGCCATATTCATAAACGTCTTGAGAATTATGAATTTGTCTCAAGACAAGAAATATGACAGGCACGATTAGACCTTCCGACGCACAGGCCTGTCATGACAAATCCGCTCTCTGATCTTCTGTCCACCCGCGACTGGCTTCTGGCCGATGGGGCAACCGGCACCAATCTGTTCAATATGGGGCTGGAAAGCGGTGATCCGCCCGAGTTCTGGAATGAGACCAAGCCAGACAACATCCGCGCGCTGTATCGTGGCGCGGTCGATGCAGGCAGCGATTTGTTTCTGACCAATACGTTTGGCGCCAATGCATCGCGGCTCAAACTGCACAATGCGGGACATCGCGCCCGCGAACTGTCGCGGATCGGCGCTGAGCTTGCCCGAGAGATTGCCGACAGCGCCGGTCGCACCGTGATTGTCGCGGGGTCCGTTGGACCGACCGGCGAAATCATGGAACCGGTCGGCACCTTGTCTCACAGCGACGCGGTCGAAATGTTCCACGAACAGGCTGAGGGCCTCAAGGAAGGCGGAGTCGATGTCTTGTGGGTCGAGACGATCAGCGCGCCGGAGGAGTTTCGCGCGGCAGCGGAGGCCTTTGCTCTGGCCGAAATGCCGTGGTGTGGCACTATGAGCTTTGACACAGCCGGGCGGACCATGATGGGCATGACCTCGGACGGCATGGCCGAGATGATTGAAACACTGCCCAATCCCCCGCTTGCGTTCGGTGCAAATTGCGGCACCGGCGCTTCAGATTTGCTGCGCACCGTTCTTGGCTTTGCCAACGCCGGAACCGAGCGCGCGATCATCGCCAAAGGCAACGCCGGTATCCCGAAATATGTTGATGGGCACATTCATTATGACGGCACACCCGAATTGATGGCACGCTACGCCGTGATGGCCCGCAACGCGGGTGCCAAGATCATCGGCGGCTGCTGCGGCACGATGCCAGACCACCTGCGGGCCATGCGCGCAGCTTTGGAATCCACACCCAAAGGGGATGCTCCAACGCTTGAGGAAATCGTCGCCGAGATCGGGCCGTTCAGTTCCGAGAGTGATGGCACAGGCGATCAGAGTGGCGCACCCAAGCGCGAACGCCGGGGTCGTCGTCGGGCCTGATCGATCCAGCTCGGCTTCACCTTGACCATTGATGGGAGAGATATGCAGGACGACCTGACATATGCGCCTATGCTTTGCCCGGGCTCAAAACAGGCTCAGTTGGTCGCCTGCACGCGGGGGCGGACAATACGCCGTGCAGTCCAGTGGCGGCAGATCACCGTCAAGCCAAAGCCGTTTGCGGGCTTTGGTGAAGCGCTGCGCGATCAGGCTGGCATAGGCCCCTTCGCCCCGCACGCGCTTGAAGAATTGAGCGTCGTAAACCTTTCCGCCATGCATTTCGCGCAGTTTGGAAAGGATGCGCGACTTGCGCGCGGGATAATGCTCATCAAGCCACTCTTCCCACAGCGGGGCCACTTCCAGCGGCAGTCGCAGCATCGCCCATGTGGCGGCGGTTGCACCTGCGTCACGCGCTGCGGTAAGGATTGGTTCGATCTCGGGATCGGTCAACCCGGGAACAATCGGCGAGACCATCACCCGCACTGGAATCCCGGCCTGTGTCAAACGGCGGATTGTCTCCAACCGGCGCGACGGGCTGGGCACGCGCGGCTCCATGCGGCGGTTGAGGTCCGGGTCCAGCGTCGTGATCGTCACACCAACACGGACCAGTTTCCGGGTCGCCATCATGGACAGAATGTCAATATCTCGTTCGATCAGCGTGCCCTTGGTGGCGATCATCACCGGGTGCCCGAAATCACGCAGCACGCCAAGGCACGCACGCATGATTTTGCGATCCCGTTCAATCGGTTGGTAAGGGTCCGTATTGGTGCCAATTGCGATCGGCGCAACGTGATAACGCGATGCGCGCAGTTCCCGTTCAAGGACCTGCGGCGCATCCGGACGCGCCACCAACCTTGTCTCGAAGTCGAGACCGGGCGACAGGCCAAGCCAGGCGTGGGTTGGTCGGGCAAAACAGTAGATGCAGCCATGCTCGCACCCCCGATAGGGGTTGATCGTCCGATCAAAGGACAGATCCGGCGAGGTCACGTAGTTGATCAGGCTGCGTGGGCGCTCTTCCGAGACATGCGTCCGAATGGGTTCCGCACCCTCCGGCAGGTCCCAACCGTCATCTTCATCAACCCGGCGCAGCCGTTCAAACCGGCCTGTGTCGCGACTTTGCGCGCCACGCCCCGGGCGCTGGTCACGCAGGACAGGTCTGTCTGGTTGCCTCATTCTGGAAATGTAGAACGAAAGAAGAACACGGGCAACCCATCCACGCTTTCTCAAAGTCCCGGCCTCGGGCGCGTCGGTTGCGTTCCCGCGCATGTCGGATTTCACCAAGTGGCTGAGTCGTAAAACGACGATTAGTCGATAAAACAATCTCGAGCGGCCCCGCTCGCGTCTGGAGTGACATACATGGCTGACGAAGAAGACGATATCATCCTCGCGGATCTCAATGACGAGGAATTGGTCGAGCAGATGTTCGACGATCTCTATGACGGTCTCAAGGAAGAGATCGAAGAGGCCGTGAACATCCTGCTGGAGCGCGGTTGGGAACCTTATGATATCCTGACCAAAGCGCTTGTGGGCGGTATGACCATCGTCGGAAATGACTTCCGAGACGGCATCCTGTTTGTGCCAGAGGTACTTTTGGCTGCGAACGCGATGAAGGGTGGCATGGCGATCCTCAAGCCGCTTCTGGCCGAAACCGGCGCACCACGTGTCGGCAAGATGGTCATCGGCACCGTCAAAGGCGACATCCACGACATCGGCAAGAACCTTGTGTCGATGATGATGGAAGGTGCCGGTTTTGAAGTCGTCGATCTGGGTATCAACAACCCGGTCGAGAACTATCTTGAAGCGATCGAAACCGAAGAGCCGGACATCCTTGGTATGTCCGCCCTTCTGACCACAACCATGCCCTACATGAAGGTCGTGATCGACTCGATGGTCGAGAAAGGCATCCGCGATGACTACATCGTGCTTGTCGGTGGCGCGCCCCTGAACGAAGAGTTCGGCAAGGCCATTGGCGCAGACGCCTATTGCCGCGACGCTGCGGTGGCTGTCGAAACCGCAAAAACGCTCGTTGGACGCAAGCACAACCAACTTGCCGCCGGGTAATTCGGTGCGGAAACCCGCTTTTTTCGGCCTCGCCATGCGGCGGGGCCTTTTCATATCCATCGAACTGCTCCATATTTTCATGGCAAGGAGATCGATATGCCAGTGACGACATTCGCTTCGATGATCTTGGCCGTGATTGCGGCATCCGGGCTGACTGTCTGGGCGATGGCCCAGTTCGGGATCATCAAAGTCCTGCCAGCCTTGATCGCCGTAGCTCTGCTGGCGCGCTGGGGTTTGACCCATGTGCACGGCGATGATGAGCCTGCCTGACGACACCACCCTGACAGATGCCGGACTAGCAGCGCGCGGCAAAGGGCGTGTGTTGATGATTGCCTGCGGTGCGCTGGCGCGCGAAATTCTCGCCATTCGGGATGCCAACGGCTGGACCCATCTGGACCTCACCTGCTTACCTGCGATCCTGCACAACACGCCGGACAGGATTGTGCCGGCGATCCGCAGCGCCGTTGAGGCACACCGCGACAGCTATGAGAGCATTTTTGTGGCCTATGCCGATTGCGGCACCGGCGGTCTGCTTGAAACAGCCTGTCGCGACCTTGGGGTCGAGATGATCGCCGGGCCGCATTGTTACAGCTTTTTTGAAGGCAACGCCGCTTTTGCCGCCCGGGATGAATTGACGGCGTTCTATCTGACCGACTTCCTCGTTCGGCAATTCGATGCGTTTGTCTGGAAGCCTCTGGGGCTGGACCGGCACCCGGACCTGCGGGACATGTATTTCGGACATTACACGACGCTGGTGTATCAGGCCCAAACCGATGACGCCGCCTTGACGGAAACGGCACAGCGTTGTGCAGAGCGCCTCGGCCTCGCGTTCGAGCGGCGCTATACCGGCTATGGTGATCTGGCCGCGCACATGCGGGATTGGGCGACCGCCTGAGTCGCAGGTTTGCGTTTCCGTCGACGGAAACGGAGGACGCGTCGACGCGTCCCCACAGCTTCAGTTGGCTTGGTCGATCAGCAAGGTTGAAACCGGCACCATAGAAACGCTCGCCGCCCGGTCCTGAAGGCTCCACAGCACCAGCGCCGACAAGGTATCCGGCGTCAAACGCCCAAGCATGGTGACCGAGCCATCCTGGCGCGCACGGAACGCCGCGCCGTCAAGGAACCGGCGCTTGGTTCGGGCATCCTGCCCATCTCCGTCAAAATCGCGCAGAATACTCAGCGCAGGCACCGTTTCGCGCTGCGCCAGTGCCTGCGCCGTGTTCAGACCATTTGGCAGAAAAACCAGACCATGCCCGCTGTCAGCGGCAAAACGGGCTGCCTGTTCCGTAATCGTGCGATCCGCCTGAAGGCCGCCATCAGGCGCTTCGATCAGAGCCACGGCCTCAGGTACAGCAGCAACCGCCCCGCCCAAGGCCTGCTCGACATCGCTGGGCTGTGCAGCAGCAGGCAGGTTGACCAGCACCGCCACCTCATAGCCCAACGCCCGATAGCGCGACATTCTCTCAGCAGCGCCGGATTGGGCCGGATCAAGTGCAAACGTGACGGGGAATGGAAAACCGTCCAGCGTGTCCGGTCCCAATGGACCTGACCCATCATCAATCAACACGATCGACATTTTCGGCAGCGCCGGGTCGCTGTCAACGGAAGCGGCAAAGCGTTTCAAGGGCGGCAGGTTTGTGTCCACCTCTGAGGGCTGTACCGCAGAGGAGTCGTCTTCTGTTGCGCTGCCAATCGACGGCAGGCGGGCCGAATTTCCGGGATTGCGGTCGGTGAGCGACGCTGCAGGCGTACCAATGGCGGGCCGCCGCAGCGCTGCGCTGTCGCTCTGGCCTGTGTCCGGTTCCGTAGGGATCAGACGACGCACCGGAGGCCGCGTTGCGGCGGTGGCTGAGTCTTCAGACTGCACCCCTGCGGGTGTATCTTCGACGGCAGTGTCTTGCGCGTCAGGTGCGGCCTCGCCGGTTGCAGTTCCCTCGCCGTCAGGCGCAAGCGGTGTTTCGATATTCGGCACCGCAGGGACTGGCGGTTGGGCAGGCTCGGTCGAGAGGCTTGGGTTGGCCTCACCTTCTGGCGCCGCAAGCGCCGGTGCTGTGGCAGTGTCCGGCGTTGCGTCGTCGGTTGGCGAAGACGGCGCAGCCGGTGCAGTGCCTGCGTCCGGCGCATCGAGTGCAGCAATCGTATCGCCTGTTTCCGGTGTCGGCATAGGGGCCGCGCTCGTGTCAGCATTGGCCGGCGCGCTGTCAGTCGGCACTTTTGGTTGCTCGAGTTCGGGCGCGGCGGCCTCGGGGGCCACGGGCGAGACGTCGGTTGGGCGACGTGCGGGCGTCTCGGACATGGTCGCAGTATCAGACGCGGACGCAGCCGCGGCCTCAGAGGGCTCTGCATCCTCTGGAGCGTCTGTCGGCGCGGAAACCGCCACATCATCAACCGCGTCAGCCTCGGTTGTGGGGGTATCTGCTGCGTCGACGGTGACTTCTGCGGATGGCGCCTCAACGAGGTCGCTTTCGGTATCTGGCTCTGCTTCGGGCAGCGTCAGTGCCTCGGGCTCCGGCGCAACCTCCTCCGCAGCATCGGTCTGATCAGACGGCTTGACGGTCTCAGTCGCGGTGCCGACTGGCACCTCGGTCTCCGCTGGCATCGCAGTTTCAGACGGCTGATCGGGTGGCGCAGGTTGGACTGTGCCTGGTCCGGGCATCATGACCGACGCCACCCCCAGGCCCGCCACCGAGAGGATCGTGCCCCAGATGGCTCCTGACAAAAACCCTCGTGCCATGCTCAATGCCCTCGTCTTGCCGTCTCATACGCTCCCGGCATCTTGTCCGTGCCGGTTGACCCACCCGCGCCCTTGACGCGCCTTGGTCTGCCTGCGCATGTATACCGCGATTGGCCCCCAACCCGCCAGCCCTGACGACGAAGAAAGACCCATGCTGCTGCTCATCGACAATTACGACAGTTTTACCTACAACCTCGTGCATTATCTGGGCGAGCTCGGCACCGATGTGAAAGTGGTGCGCAACGACGCTTTGACAGTTCAGGATGCCATGGGTCTGAACCCGGCGGGCATCCTGCTCTCGCCCGGGCCCTGCGATCCGGATCAGGCGGGCATCTGCCTGCCGCTGACGCTTGCCGCTGCCGAGACGGGCATGCCTCTGATGGGTGTGTGCCTTGGACATCAGACCCTTGGGCAGGCCTTTGGCGGGTCGGTGGTGCGCCATTCCGAGATTGTCCACGGCAAAATGGGGGTGATGCACCACAGCGGCAAGGGTGTATTTGCCGGTCTGCCCTCGCCTTTCGAGGCAACGCGGTATCACTCACTGGTGGTGGACAAGGACACAATCCCGGACTGCCTTGAGGTGACAGCGTGGTTGGAGGACGGCACCGTGATGGGGCTGAGCCACAAAGAGCTGCCGATGCACGGCGTGCAGTTCCACCCTGAGAGCATTGCTTCGGCACACGGGCATGCGCTTCTGCAGAATTTTGTCAATGAACTGAAGGTGCCCGCATGAGCGACGCGATGAAGCCCCTGATTTACGCCGCCTCAGAAGGCCCGCTGAGCCGGTCGCAGGCAGAACAGGCGTTTGAGCTGTTGTTCGACGGCGAAGCCACCCCGGCCCAGATGGGCGGATTGCTTATGGCGCTGCGGGCGCGCGGTGAGGCGGTGTCGGAATACGCCGCCGCAGCAGGTGTGATGCGCGCCAAGTGCACCGCAGTGAAAGCACCCGAGGGGGCGATGGACATCGTTGGCACCGGCGGCGACGGCATGGGCACGCTCAACATCTCAACCGCGACCGCTTTTGTCGTAGCGGGCGCAGCTGTGCCGGTCGCCAAACACGGCAACCGCAACCTGTCGTCCAAATCCGGATCGGCGGACGCGCTGACCGAGATGGGCATCAACGTGATGGTGTCACCCGAGGTCGTGGAACGCGCCATCGCTGAGGCCGGGATCGGCTTCATGATGGCGCCGATGCACCACCCGGCGATGAAACACGTGATGCCGGTGCGGCAGGAGCTTGGATCGAAGACAATTTTCAACATCCTCGGTCCGCTCACCAACCCGGCGGGGGTGAAGCGGCAATTGACCGGTGCCTTTGCCATCGACCTGATCTTCCCGATGGCGGAAACGCTGAAGGAACTCGGATCGGAGAAGGCCTGGCTGGTGCACGGTGGCGACGGGACTGACGAGATCTCGATCTCCGCGCCCACGCAGGTGGCGGTGCTGGAAGGCGGGAAAATCCGTGGGCATGAGGTGCATCCCGAAGACGCGGGTCTGCCGGTGCACCCTTTCCGAGACATTCTGGGTGGGACACCCGCCGAGAATGCGCAGGCCTTCCGCGATCTGCTTGACGGGGCAAAAAGTGCCTATCGCGATGCGGTGCTCCTGAACGCGGCAGCAGCACTGATGGTTGCGGACAAGGCAGCGGATCTCAGGTCCGGAGCCGAGATGGCCGCCGAGAGCATCGACAGCGGGGCCGCCAAAGCGCGGGTCGACGCTTTGGCGCGCGTCACGCAAGCGGCGTGATGTCTGATTGGCGGGCGGACGATGCGTCGACGCATCGCCAATATTCCGTCGACGGAAAATTCTGGGGCGCTGCCCCAGACCCCGAAGTATTTAAAAACCAGAGAAGCAGGCATGCGCGATGCTGATCCCACCGGAGGCATGGCGGCATTTGCCATTTTTCGACGAGTCTCTGCCGGGCATTGCATCTGCGATCGCGCAAGACGATCGTGTTGTTCTGCCAGCCGCGCCGCAGGTGTTTGCAGCTCTTGAGACCTCCGCGCCTAACGATGTGCGCGTTGTCATACTCGGGCAGGACCCGTATCCGACGCCCGGGCATGCACATGGGTTGGCCTTTTCCGTGGACCCAGATGTGCGCCCCCTGCCCCGATCATTGGGTAATATCTTCAAGGAGTTGCAGAACGATATCGGGGCTATGCCGCCCAATGGCGATTTGCGGTTTTGGGCGGAACAGGGCGTTTTGCTGTTGAATGATGTGTTGACCGTTCCGGCGGGGGACGCACGGGGGCATCGGCGGCTGGGCTGGCAGACACTTGTGCCGCAGGTGCTGGAGCTGCTCGCGGATCGCCCACGCGCTTTTGTGCTGTGGGGCAACGATGCGCGGGCCCACGCGCCGCGTCTTGCAGGACACGGACACCTGATACTGGAAAGCGCCCATCCCTCACCGCTTTCCGCCCGACGCGGGTTTTTCGGCTCGCGCCCCTTTTCCACCGTGAACGCGTGGCTTAAAGAACGGGGGCAACAGCCGATCAACTGGACAGACCCATGAGCGCGACCATTCTCGACAAGATCAAGGCCTACAAGCTTGAAGAAGTGGCCGCCGACAAGGCCCGCGTACCGCTGGCGGCTGTGGAAGAGGCCGCACGGGCGGCTGATCCGGTGCGGCCGTTCGGGGCCGCGCTGCGACTGGCCCAGACAGAGGGCTATGGACTGATTGCCGAGGTGAAGAAGGCGTCGCCCTCAAAGGGTCTGATCCGCGCGGATTTCGAACCTGCGACTCTTGCACAAGCCTATGAAGCTGGCGGTGCGACCTGTCTGTCGGTGTTGACGGATACGCCCAGCTTCCAGGGCGACAAATCCTTTTTGGTCGCCGCGCGGCAGGCGACATCACTGCCCGCGCTGCGCAAGGATTTCATGTATGACACATATCAGGTGGCCGAGGCGCGGAGCCTGCAGGCCGATTGCATCCTGATCATCATGGCCAGCGTGTCCGACGCCCAGGCGGCGGAACTGGAAGAGGCCGCGTTTGCCTGGGGCATGGATGCTTTGATCGAGGTTCATGACCACGAGGAATTGGATCGGGCGCTTGCGCTGAAGTCGCCTTTGATTGGCGTAAACAACCGCAATCTCAAGACTTTCGAGACCACTCTTGAGACGACGCGCGAACTCTCCAAGCACGTGCCTTCCGATCGGATGCTGATCTCGGAGTCGGGTCTTTTCACCCCCGCAGATCTCGCCGACATGGCAGCATGTGGTGCGCGCAGTTTCCTTATTGGCGAGAGCCTGATGCGGCAAGCGGATGTGACGGAAGCAACACGCGCGCTGCTGGCTAATCCGGTGGCGGCATGAGCGGGCTCACGCATTTCGACGCCAAGGGCGATGCCCATATGGTCGATGTGTCGGACAAGGCCGTCACATCGCGGGTCGCGGTGGCCGAGGGCTATATCCGCATGGCGCAGGCGACCTTTGACATCATCACCGAAGGCCGGGCCAAGAAAGGCGACGTGATCGGCGTGGCGCGGCTTGCTGGGATCATGGGGGCGAAGAAGACGCCCGAGTTAATCCCCCTCTGTCATCCCCTGCCCGTGACCAAGGTTGCGGTGGAACTGACGCCTGCGCCCGAATTGCCGGGTCTGCGGATCGAGGCGACGGTCAAGACCACCGGACAGACCGGGGTCGAGATGGAGGCACTGACTGCGGTGTCGACAGCGGCCCTGACGGTCTATGACATGGCGAAAGCCGTAGACAAGGCTATGGAGATCACAGGCATTCGGGTGATGCTGAAAGATGGCGGCAAGTCCGGGCGGTATGAAGCGACATGATCTCGGTCGCTGAAGCTCTGGATCAGCTTTTTGCGCTGGCCCGTCCGCTTGAGGTTGAGACAGTGCCGCTCCTGCAGGCACATCGTCGCATTCTTGCGCAGGATGTTGCTGCAACACGCGATCAGCCGCCGTTCGATGGCTCGGCGATGGATGGATATGCGGTGACCGAGGTCGCACCCGGGCTGCGGCTCAAGGTGATCGGGGAATCCGCCGCGGGACATGGATTTTACCATCCGGTAAAATCCGGCGAGGCGGTGCGGATCTTTACCGGAGCGCCGGTGCCGGAAGGCGCCACCGCAGTGGTTATTCAGGAAGATGTCACGCGTGATGGCGATTGGATCATCATCGGTGACAGCCCCGAAGACAATACACACATCCGGCCTGCCGGAGGCGATTTCAAAGTAGGTGATACGATCTGCGCGGGCCGCGTGATCGGGCCGAATGATATCGCCCTTTTTGCCTCGATGAACATCGCCGACGTTCCGGTGACCCGGCGGCCTGTTGTGGCGCTGATTTCGACCGGGGACGAGCTGGTGATGCCCGGGGAGCCCCCCGGCCGCGATCAGATCATCGCGTCAAACACGCTGGGCCTGCATGCGCTTATGCAGGATCTAGGCGCGGAACCGCGCCTGTTGCCGATTGCACGAGACAATGAGGCGTCGCTGAAGACCGCGTTTGAGCTGGCACAGGGCTCCGACCTGATCATCACCATCGGCGGAGCGTCCGTGGGAGACCATGACGTGGTGGCAAATCTGGCGCCGCAGCTTGGCTTTGAGCAAAGCTTTTACAAAGTCGCCATGCGCCCCGGTAAACCCTTGATGGCAGGACGGTTTGGGGACGCAATGATGATCGGGCTGCCGGGCAACCCGGTGTCGGCGATGGTCTGCGGACATGTGTTTGTTGCGCCGGTCGTACGGGCGATGCTCGGGCTGAAGGCACAGCCCGCGCCGCGCCGGACCGCGCTTCTGGCCCAGGCCCTGCCGCAAAACGGGCCGCGCGAGCATTACATGCGGGCGCGGTTGACCGATGCGGGTCTGGTCGCTTTCGGATCGCAGGACAGCTCCTTGCTAAGCATAATGGGTCAGGCCGATGCGCTGATCGTGCGCGCACCGAAGGATGGGCCTCGGGCCGCTGGTGAGACAGTGGATTACCTGCCGTTGCGCTAATTCTGGTCTATCTTCACGGATTCTTGACACAAAACAGGAACAACAGTAGAACAAACCGCGAGGATCATGCGAGCGGAGGCAGTTCATGCTGACCAAAAAACAACTCGACCTGCTGGAATTCATCAGCAAACGCGTGGCGCGCGACGGCGTGCCACCCAGCTTTGACGAAATGAAAGAAGCGCTGGATCTGCGGTCCAAATCGGGCATTCATCGACTGATTACGGCGCTGGAAGAGCGTGGCTTCATCCGACGTTTGGCGCACCGCGCGCGGGCGATAGAGATTGTGAAACTGCCCGACACACTTGCCGCGAAACAGGGTGGATTTGAACCCAAGGTGATTGACGGTGATCTGCCTGATCTGCCGCCTCCTGCCAATGCTCAGCCGGTTGAGCGTATCGACGCGATGGAGCTTCCCCTGATGGGGCGGATTGCCGCCGGTGTGCCGATTGAATCGATCAATGACGTGCCGCCCGCTGTGGCCGTACCCGGTGCGATGCTGTCAGGCAGCGGAAAGCACTATGCGCTTGAGGTCAAAGGAGATTCCATGATCGAAGCCGGGATCAACGACGGTGATGTTGTGGTGATCCGCGAAACGTCCTCCGCCGACAATGGGGATATCGTCGTGGCGCAGGTCGAAGGATATGAAGCCACGCTCAAGCGGTACAAGCGCAAGGGCGAGAGCATTATTCTTGAGGCGGCGAACCCGGCATATGAACCGCGCATCCTGCCCGTTGGGGCGGTGAAGGTTCAGGGTCGTCTTGTCGGTCTGATCCGCACCTACTGAGCCTTTCGCAGACTCGGGTCATTCCAAAGGCGCGCGCCCGACCGGTCGCGCGCTTTTTCGATGTGCCATGCTCCGTTTGGATCGCGGGTGATGGCAAGGCTTCCCGTATGGGCGAGATATTCGGCATCTAAAACAGTGCACGTCTTGTCGGTTGGTTGGTCTGGTAGATCCGCGCTTGAGATGATCAGCGCGCCCTCTGAACAGCCCTTAAAGCGCGCTGCGTTGCGTTTGCCGTGGATGTGTTGAATGGGCAGGCCAAGGGTGTCCCAGAGGGACGCCGCCTCGGCCTGTTCAAGGCCTTGCCCATCATTTTCAAGCCAGACACCCGCGATGAACCCCGCGCCTTTGGCGCGTGACAGGGCGCGTCCGTGATGCCCCATCACGCCAACAAGCTGCCCCTGCTCTGCCACAAGTATGTCTGGCCGCTCTGACTGCAGCCAAAGGCCCATAGCACAGGCCACCGGGATCAGCCCAAGGACGCGCAGGCGGTTCTGCCAGAGGATCAGGAAAACCGTGCCAACGGAAAGCAGTGGCAGGACACTCGGCCCGGGAGTCATGACCGGGCGCACCGCGCCCGGCCATCGCGCGATCACCTCTGCGACGCTCAGAATCCAGTCAAGGCCAAGCCCCATGACCGTGAGACCGATGGACTCTAACCCGAACGGCATCAGCAGAACACCAAGCACAGCTGCCGGGATGACCACCACGCCCATCAGCGGCACCGTGAGCAGATTGGCCAAAAGGCCGTACTGGGCGATCTGGTTGAAATGCGCCATCGCAAAGGGTGCCGTCGCCGCCCCTGCGACCGCGGACGACAAAAGGACAGAGGCGGCCCCGCGCAAGAGACGGTGGCGCGGAAAATCAAGGCTGCTGTCCCGGATCGCGCCGAATACCGCGACCAAAGCGGTTGTGGCAGCAAAAGACATCTGGAAACCGGGACCAATCAACGCCTCGGGTCGCAGCAGAAGAACAATCAGCGCCGCCAGCGCCACAGCCCGCAGCGATATCGCGCGGCGGTTCAGCAGAATGGCAACCAGCATGACGGCCACCATGACGAAGGCCCGTTCAGTTGCGACATTGCCGCCCGACAGCGCGAGATACACCGCCGCGACACCAAGCGCCCCAGCGGCGGCGATTTTTTTGATCGGCCAGCGCTGACCGTTTGGGCTCAGCAACAGGCCCAATCGCAGCACGCCGAAGGCAAAGGCGCTGACGAGCCCCATGTGCAGGCCAGATATCGCCAGAAGATGCGCCAGATTGGTGTCGCGCAAGTCTTGCAGTACCGGTTTCGGAATAGCGCTGCGATCTCCTGTGATGATGGCGGTGGCGACGCCTCCGGTATGGCCTGGAAGCGCGTTTTGAACCTGTTTCGAGATGGCCATGCGCATCTGAAAAAGCCGTTTGTTGTGGCCCGCCTCTTCCCACAGCACAAGCGGAACGCGGGTATAGCCGACTGCCCCGAGACGCAGGAACCAAGCGTGGCGTCGGAAATCGAAACCGCCGGGTTCCACCGCGCCGCCGGGCGGACTCAGATGTGCGGTTGTCATGATGGTCTGGCCCGGTTCGGGTGGTATGCCCGGATACTTGGCGTGCAATGACAGGCGTATACGGGCTGGCGTTTCGGACAACGGCAGATTCGTCAGCAACACACGGTCCAGAGTGATCCGCAGAGCGTCAGATGCAGAGCGGTCGATCGCCACGACCCTGCCGGTCACCGGGCCATAGTACCGGAAGTCAAGCACAGGCCCCGCCACCAAATGTGCCCGTGTTCCAGCAAGCGCTACACCAAACGTGACCATTGCCAGCGCGGATATGAGCGGGGCAAAGGCAGACCGGTTGCGCAGATAGAGCATAAGCAGCACCGCAGCACACGCTGCCAGTGCCGAGAGCGCCCAGATTGACGGCTCGGTCCGAAGCGCGAAATAAAGCCCGATGCCAATGCTTAGGAAAACCGGAACAAAGGGAAACAACATGCCTTGCTGCGAGAGAAGCAGGTTGGCGAAGACATCGCGGAGCCGCGCCATACTTGCCCCCGTGCATGGTGCTGGTTAAGAGAGCCTTAACTTACTCCCAATACCGTTATCGAAAGGTAAATGCGCCCAATGACCGGCCAGATCGTCACCCGTTTCGCCCCATCGCCCACCGGTTACCTGCACATCGGTGGCGCACGCACGGCGTTGTTCAACTGGCTCTACGCGCGCGGTCGCGGCGGGAAGTTCCTGTTGCGGATCGAAGACACGGACCGAGCGCGCTCGACCCCCGAAGCAACCGCCGCGATCCTCAAGGGGATGGAGTGGCTGGGCCTTGATCATGATGGTGACGTGGTGAGCCAGGCCGCTGGTGCGGACCGCCATGCTCAAGTGGCGCACGAGCTGCTGGCCAAGGGCGCAGCCTACAAGTGCTTCTCGACACAGGACGAGATCGAGGCGTTTCGTGAGGCGGCCCGGGCCGAAGGCAAATCGACGTTGTTCCAAAGCCCCTGGCGGGATGCCGATCCCTCAACGCATCCAAATTCCCCGTATGTGATCCGGCTTAAGACGCCGATGGACGGCACAACAGTGATCCGCGATCAGGTGCAGGGCGACGTGACCATTCGCAACGATCAGCTGGATGACATGGTTCTGTTACGCTCGGACGGCACACCGGTCTACATGCTGGCGGTTGTAGTCGATGACCATGATATGGGCGTGACCCATGTGATTCGAGGGGATGACCACCTCAACAATGCAGCGCGTCAAATGGGTATCTACACGGCAATGGGGTGGGACGTGCCGGTTTGGGCGCATATTCCGCTGATCCACGGACCCGATGGCAAGAAGCTGTCCAAACGCCACGGCGCGCTTGGCGTCCAGGAGTACCAGGCGATGGGCTATCCGGCGGCAGGCATGCGCAACTACCTCGCGCGGCTGGGTTGGAGCCACGGAGATGATGAGTTCTTTACCGATGACCAGGCGAAAGAGTGGTTTGATCTGGGTGGGATCGGCAAGTCTCCGGCGCGGTTCGATTTCAAGAAGCTGGAGAATCTCAGCGGTCAGCATATCGCTGTGGCCGACGATGCTGCACTGCTGCATGAATTGACCGCATATCTGGACGCGGCAGACAAACCTGCCCTCACGCAAGCGCAGTCTGACGGTATCTTTCGTGCGATGTATTGCCTCAAGGAACGGGCACGCACATTCCCGGAACTGATTGAAAAAGCGCACTTTGTTCTGACCAGCCGCCCCATCGAGCAAGATGAGAAAGCGGCCAAGGCACTGGATTCGGTATCCCGTGGTATACTGCAATCGTTGACGCCGCAGTTGCAAAATGCTAGCTGGACGCGCGACGAGCTTGAAGCCGTCACATCCCGAATTGCAGAAGAGCACGGGACGAAATTCGGCAAACTGGCGGGTCCGATGCGGGCAGCGCTTGCGGGCCGGGCCGTGACGCCGAGTGTGTTCGATATGATGCTGGTTCTGGGGCGCGGCGAAACCGTTGCCCGCCTGACAGAAGCAGCCGCCAACGGAACCGATTGACGCCAACGCGGTATCGGTGCCTAGGTTTGGGATAGCTGGCTCCGGGCGTTTTGCTCGGAGCAATGAGACGAAGGGACCACGTATGTCTGACACCTCCAAAACCGCGAAGCTGACCATTGGGGACAGCTCTTACGAGTTGCCGATCTATACCCCGACTGCCGGACCAGATGTCATCGACATCCGAAAGCTTTACGGCCAAGCAGGTGTGTTCACCTACGATCCGGGCTTCACCTCAACCGCGGCGTGCGACAGCACCATCACCTTTATCGACGGTGACAAGGGCGAATTGCTGCACCGGGGGTATCCGATCGATCAGCTGGCCGCCAAGTCGCACTACCTCGAAGTCTGCTTCCTTCTGCTCTACGGCTATTTGCCCAAGGCAGACGAGCTTGAAAACTTCGAGCGCACGATCACACAGCATACGATGATCCACGAGCAGATGCACAACTTCTTCCGTGGGTTCCGTCGCGACGCGCATCCGATGGCCACAATGGTGGGTGTCGTCGGCGCGATGTCAGCGTTTTATCATGACTCGACCGACATCAATAATCCGCGCGAGCGTGAGATTGCGTCGCATCGACTGATCGCAAAGATGCCAACAATTGCGGCGATGGCGTACAAGTATTCTATTGGTCAGCCCTTCGTATATCCGCGCAATGATCTCGATTATGCCGCGAACTTCCTGCACATGTGCTTTGCTGTTCCGGCCGAGGAATACGTGGTTGATCCGATCCTCGCCCGCGCGATGGACCGTATCTTTACGCTGCATGCGGACCACGAACAGAACGCGTCAACCTCGACCGTGCGTCTGGCCTCGTCTTCGGGCGCGAATCCATTTGCCTGTATCGCCGCTGGTATCGCCTGTCTCTGGGGCCCGGCACATGGCGGCGCGAACCAGGCCTGCCTTGAGATGCTCAAGGAAATCGGCACGCCCGACCGCATCCCGGAATACATCGCCCGCGCCAAGGACAAGAACGATCCGTTCCGCCTGATGGGCTTCGGCCACCGCGTCTACAAGAACTTCGACCCGCGTGCGACCGTGATGAAACAGTCGGCCGACGAAGTGCTGGACCTGCTGGGGGTCGAAAACAACCCGATCCTCGCGACCGCGAAGGAACTGGAAAAAGCTGCTCTGGCCGACGATTATTTCGCCGAGAAGAAGCTGTTCCCGAACGTGGATTTCTATTCCGGCGTCATTCTCGAAGCGATGGGCTTCCCGACCTCGATGTTCACGCCAATTTTCGCGCTGAGCCGGACTGTCGGCTGGATTTCCCAATGGAAAGAGCAGCTCGCCGATCCGCAGATGAAAATCGGCCGTCCGCGCCAGCTTTACCAAGGCGAGACAATGCGCGACTATGTCGACATCGAAAAGCGCTGATTTCTACAGGAAAGGCCGCCTTCGGGCGGCCTTTTTCATATGACCCATTTGGTGACCAAACGGCTGGTGTTGAGAAAGGCCCGGATCGAGGATCTGGACGATCTGCATGCTGTCTACAGCGACCCGCAGGTGATGCGTTACTGGTCCACGCCGCCGCATGAAGACATCGCCCTCACCCGTCGCCATCTGGAACGCCTGATCGCGTCCTCAGACCCGGTCGTTACCTATTTCGTGATTGAATGCGGCAGCCATGCGGTCGGCTGCGCAGGCGTGCACATGGGGGATGAAGTCGGCTTTCTGTTGCGCTCAGACCATTGGCAGCAAGGGTTGATGTCAGAGGCCCTTGCGGCGCTGATCCCCTACTTCTTTGAAGAGCTGCATTATCCGCAATTGACAGCAGATGCGGACCCGATGAACGCCGCCTCGGTGGCAACGTTGATGTCGGTGGGGTTTGTCAAAACCGGTGAGGCAAAGAACACATTCTGTGTTGATGGCGTGTGGTCGGACAGCGTGTATTTCACGCTCAAGCCCGAGTTCCGTGCGGCGTAGGGTCGAACACGCCGGCCCGACCCTGCCGCAATCGCATCATCGCCCTTCGTATTGCGCGGGACGCTTTTGAAGGAACGCCACAACCCCTTCTTTGAAATCACGCGTCTGGCCACACTGACCTTGCAGCTTGGCTTCCAGCGCCAATTGTTCTTCGAGATCATTGTCGTACGAAGCGCGAATGGACTGCTTGACGCGCTGGTAGGCGGCCGTCGGACCTTTTGCGAGGTGCAGCGCCCGCGCCTTCCAATGATCGACAAAGCGCGCGTCGGGCACCGACTCCCAGATCATGCCCCAGTCATCGGCCTGCTGAGCCGTGATCTTCTCGGCGAAAAGTGCTGCACCCATCGCTTTGGCAAGACCCATCTGGCGCGGCAGATAGTAGGTTCCCCCCGCATCCGGGATCAGGCCGATCCGGGTGAAGGCTTGAAGGAAGAAGGCGGACTCGGTCGCGATGACCACATCAGCCGCCAACGCCAGGTTGGCCCCTGCCCCAGCCGCCGCACCGTTGACCGCACTGATGGTCGGCACAGAGCAATCGTAGATCGCGCGCAGCATCGGGACATATTCGTCGCGTAGTGTGCGTTCCAGATCAAGGTTCGCGGCTGTGGCCCGATCACCGAGGTCTTGGCCCGAGCAGAAGGATTTGCCTGCACCGGTCAGCACAACAACCCGCGCAGATTTTCCGCCTTCCAACACGGCATCGGTGATTTCCGCCCGCATTTGGGTGTTGAGGGCGTTCATCACCTCGGGCCGGTTCAAGGTGACCGTGGCGATATCGTCAGTGATGTCAAAGGTGATGGTTTCGTAATTCATGCGCCGGGCACTCCTGATGCTGTTGGCGGCATCAAACACACATGCACCCGGTTTGGCAAAGCCGAACGCGGCGTCACGACTCCTTCAGGAGTTCCTTCAAGCGTGCCTGCTCTTCTTCCGAAAGACCGACTTCGGTGGGGGCGGAGGCCGACGCACGGCCGCGCACATAGGCGATCCCAATTCCGAGTGCGAGCAGGAACAAGGCCGGGCCGGAGAGCCAGAGGATGATGTTCCAGCCATCCGTCCGCGGCTTGAGCAGTACGAATTCGCCGTAACGGGCAACAAGGTAGTCCAGCACTTGTTCATCGCTGTCACCCGCAACCAGGCGTTCCCGAACCACAAGACGCAATTCACGGGCCAGATCCGCGTTGGACTCGTCGATGCTCTCATTTTGACAGACGACACACCGCAAGCCCTTGGATAGCTCACGCGCACGGCTTTCAAGCACCGGATCATCCAGCACCTCGTCCGGCTGCACAGCGTACGCCGGCGTGGCGAATGGTGTCGCGACCGCGAGGCACAGAAGCAGCGCCACAGCGTTCAAGATGAGCCCCACCCGTCTCATTCCGCCGGAACTCCTTGTGGTGTCGCCTGCCGCCGCGCACCAGCCGCAACGCGGTACCGGCGATCCGTGAGCGACAGCACGCCGCCAAGCGCCATGACAATTGCCCCGGCCCAAATCCAGTTGGCCAGAGGTTTGATATAGGTGCGCATCACCCAACCGCCGTCATCCTGCGGATCGCCAATCACCACGTAGATGTCGCGCAAGAACCGGTAGTCAATTGCGGCCTCGGTCGTTGGCATCTGCGCCACCGGGTAGTTGCGCTTTTCGGGCTGCAGAACCGCAATTTGCTCTCCTTCCCGGCGCACAATGACATCGCCCATTGTGGAGAAGTAATTGGGTCCGCGCACTTGATTGACGGCGGTCAGCTCAAGTTCGAAAGCACCGACCTGAAATGGCTCGCCGATTTGTGCGACGCGAATGTCTTCTTCTTGCCATGCCATCAAACCGGCAATCCCCACCATTGTAATACCAAGACCGATATGAGCGGTCGCCTTGCCCCAATCAGCGCGCGGCAGGCGGAAGAGACGGGAGAGATCGCGAGAGCGGCCCGTACGGTTCAGCAGGTCAAGCACTGCACCGGACAGGATCCATGCCCCAAGGAACATCCCAACCGGTCCAAGCAGGCTGTTGCCTGTTTGAATGGTCCAGAACAGGCCAAGGATCAGCAGGCTCAGAATGAACGCGGGCACGAGTTGTTTCACCGTCCTGTCCAGCTTCGCGCGCTTCCAGCTGAGCATGGAACCCAACGGCAGAAGTAGACCCAGCACGACCATGAAAGGCGTGAAAGCCATGTTGAAGAACGGCGGTCCAACGCTGAGCTTGGTGTCAAAGAACATCTCGGCGACCACTGGCCATAGCGTGCCCACGAAGACGACAAAGCAGCTTACGGCCAGGATGACATTGTTTGCGACCAGTGCACTTTCACGGCTCGCCACGCCAAACACACCTTTCGCTTCCATCGCGTTGGCACGCGCAGCAAAAAGCGTAAGGGCGCCACCTGTGAAGAACACCATGATCATCAGAATGAAGACACCGCGCTCCGGGTCGTTCGCAAAAGCGTGTACGGACGTCAGCAAGCCTGAACGGACAATGAACGTGCCAATAAGCGAGAAGCCAAAGGCAAGGATGGCGAGAAGGATAGTCCAGCTTTTCAGCGCCTCTCGTTTTTCCACAACGATGGCGGAGTGCAACAACGCAGCGGCCAGCAACCACGGCATGAAGGACGCATTTTCAACAGGGTCCCAGAACCAGAAACCACCCCAGCCCAGCTCGTAATAGGCCCACCATGACCCCAGCGCGATACCGATGGTCAGAAACACCCATGCAGCCAAGGTCCAGGGGCGCACCCAGCGGCCCCACGCGGCATCAACACGGCCTTCGATCAAGGCCGCCACAGCAAAGCTGAAGCAGATGCTGAGGCCCACATAGCCGAGATAGAGGAACGGCGGGTGGAAGGCCAAACCCGGGTCCTGCAACAGGGGGTTCAGGTCCTGCCCGTCAAAAGGCGGCACCACGAGTCGCAGGAAGGGGTTTGACGTGAAGATAATAAAGGCGAAGAAAGCAACGGCCACCGCGGATTGCACCGCAAGAACACGGGCGCGTAAGGTTGGTGGCAGGCCTTTACCGAACCACGCCGCCATTGCGCCAAAGAGGGTCAGGATCAGGACCCATAGCAGCATCGACCCTTCATGGTTTCCCCAGACGCCGCTGATCTTGTACAGCATCGGCTTCGCAGAGTGGCTGTTCAGCCACACAAGCCGCAGCGAAAAATCTGACGTGACAAAGGCATAGGTCAGCGCCGCGAAAGCAAAACCAGTCAGCAGGAATTGCACCGTGGCAGCCGGTTCGGCAACCGCCATCCACCCGGGCCAGCGCTTATGCGCGCCAACGAGAGGTACGATGGATTGGACGATCGCGACGAGAAACGCGAGGATGAGGGCGAAATGACCGAGTTCTGTAACCATGCGCTACAGTATAGGCGCTGCAACAGGCACGGCCAATGTGTTTCGCGGCTGTGTGCGGTTCACATTGTCGCAAGCTTGGAGCCTCGTCGGGCACAGCTCGACCCGCCGACGACTTCCTCGGAGTTAGCGGCGCTGTTGAAGCCAGTCTTCCAGCGCCGCGTTACCGTCGACCAGCGCTGTTTCAACCGGGTTGTGAGTCTCTGGCGGTGATGGCTCTTGTGGAACGAAACGTGTCACATGCGCCGCGATATCGCGTTGAAACTCCTGTCCTTTTGCCTGATGACGCGCTCCGAAATAAAAGCTGACGATTGCGCCCAACAGCCACCAGAGCGGCTCTGGAACAAGTGCGATTCCTGACATACGCGCCGAGAACCATACCGGGTCTACCATTGCCGCAATAAAAAGACCGAGGGTCCCCAGCGCCATCGCGGGCCGGGGCACGCGGTTCAGCGCGTCCATCATCCGGTCAAACGGGCTGCGTCTCGGTGCGTAGAACTCAGCTGCAAACTGCTGCAATGCCGCTGCATGCCTGTCCTGATCGCGTTGCGCCTGAGTTTCGGCATTTGGCCGAAACACCTCGACGGTGTCCCGCACGACATTGCGCCCCGATCCGAAGACCAACGAAAAGACCTGCTCGATCAATCCCATGAGGCAACCCTTTTGCGAAACTCCGTGTCAGAGAGATGATAGCGTGGCGCGATGAAGGCTTCGGCCCGTTTGATCCAACCGCCCTTCCTCCCCGCACGACTGCGGGCGTATTTTCGGCTGGACGGACGCCGGTCCGCCAGATCGAAGTAATAGTTTCGGCGCTCAATTCCGTAGGCATCTGCAATGTGGTCGGGGGCACTGGCATGGGCTCTTGCGGTTGCGTCAATCGTCTTGGGGCCGATGGCCCCGTCGATCGACACCGAAAAGCCCATCTTCCCAAGCAAACGCTGCAGGATCTTCACGGCATTTGCTCCAGCATTGACATACATGTCGAATACCGAAGACTGTAAAGGTTTCGGCAATTCGGCAATCCGAGGGCGACTGAAATAATGTTCGACAAAGATTTCGACTGCCCTTGATTTGGTCAGCCGCCGCACATCGGCCTGCGTCACCTGTCCATCTCCGGTCAGATCCAGCCCAAGTCGCCGCATCGTGTGGATGGTCACTCCGTATTTGGTCGCCCCGCCCAGATCATCCGGGTCGTTCACATATCCGCCCTCCCGCGCGACGATCTCAGACGCAATGTCGTGCACCGATAACGTGCTCTGGCCCATACCACTCCCCCGATTGCCCTTCGTCCGAAAGACTGCGAAGCTATGGTTAACAGGATCAAAACAGAGCGTGCGGTGCTTCAGAATGACCAAGGAACACACTGATTTTACGAGCTATTCAGCAGGTGACATCATTCGCCACCTTGATCTCGCCCCGCATCCGGAAGGCGGGCATTTCAGGCAAACATGGATTGCAGATAGTGAGGGTCGACCTGCCGGAACCTGCATCTATTTCCTGCTTGCCCGAGACGAGCGCAGCCATTGGCACAAAGTCGATGCTACAGAGATCTGGCACTATTATGCCGGTGCTCCGTTGGTACTTTCGATGTCAGAAACAGATGCCGGACCTGCGCAAGACCATATGCTGGGACCGGCACTTTTTGACGGTCAAGCGCCTCAGATCATCGTGCCGCCACACTATTGGCAGGCCGCTCGGAGCACAGGTGACTGGACACTTGTTGGCTGCACCGTCAGTCCTGCGTTTCGGTTCGACGGGTTCGAGCTTGCGCCGTCCGGGTTTGACATTCCCCGCGCAGATTGACAGATCGCGGCCATGACACTCACCTACCTTACCCCGCTGAGCCCCGAACAACAAAACGCATTTGGCGTTGCCGAGCCGTGGCCACTGGCGCTGGCCGACCGTGTCCGTTTTTCAGAGCTTGATCCGCTGAACCACGTCAATAACGTCGCCTATCTCATTTGGTTTGAAACGGCGCGGGTAACTTACTTCAAGCACGTCGGGATTTCGCGTTACGCGGACAAAACAGTTGAGCCGCGCATCGTCATCCGTCGCGGCGAGATCGACTGGCTACAGGAGATGCGTGCGGATGAAGACTATATCATACTCACGAAAGTCGTGGCCTATCGGTCCACCAGCTTTACCATGAAGCAGGAAATTCGGTCGGGCGGCACAACGCGGGCAACGTTCACATGCGTTGTGGTGCTTCTGCAACCGGACGGCAGTGGTCGGATGCCGATTCCTCAACACATTCTCGATCACTTCCACGAGGTGGACGGCGTTTCGCAACCGTGACGAGGCGGTAGCGAACCCCCTTCCCGCCTATGAATAGCGCTTCACATATCCCAGCAGGGCTTGTGTGCTTCCGTCTTTTTCGTCCGCTGGCGCATCGCCACTGACCAAGGGTCCCAAGGACGTCGCCAATTCCTTGCCCAACTCAACGCCCCATTGGTCAAACGAGTTGATACCAAGGATGACGCCTTCGACAAAAACGCGATGCTCATAAAGCGCTATGATCTGGCCAAGCACTTCGGGCGTGAGTTTGGGCATCATGAGGGTGGTCGATGGACGGTTTCCCGGGAACACCCGGTGCCGCGCCTGACGCTCCAATTCGTCGCCTGACAAGCCTTTCTGCTCCATGATCGCGCGCGCCTCTTCCAAAGACCGCCCGCGCATCAGAGCCTCGGATTGCGCCAGACAGTTGGCGATCAGCAAGTCATGGTGATGGCGCAGATCGGGCTCGTGCCCCTCGGCCGCAGCCATGAATTCGCAAGGTATGACCCGCGCGCCCTGATGGATCAGTTGATAAAACGCATGCTGGCCGTTGGTGCCGGGTTCGCCCCAGACGACGGGGCCGGAATTGACCAGTAGGGTCGTCCCGTCCATCGCAACCGATTTGCCGTTCGATTCCATCTCAAGTTGTTGAAGGTACGCGGGCAAACGGGAAAGACGGTTGTCATAGGGCAGCACTGCCCTTGTGGCGTGGCCCAAGCCTTGATTGTGCCATATGCCAACCAGAGCCAAGAGCACCGGCATATTGTCATGCAATGCGGCCGCGCAGAAATGTCGGTCCATCGCCTGGCCGCCGCGCAGGAACGCCTTGAACGCATCGGGACCGATGGCAATCATCAGCGAGAGCCCAATGGGCCCCCACATCGAATAGCGTCCGCCGACCCAGTCCTCGAATCCCAGAACGCGCTCGGACGGGATACCCCACTCCGCTGCCGCTCCGGCATTGGAGGACAGAGCGACAAAGCGGCCCTCAGTGCTCACGCCGTGATCCTGCAACCATGCGCGCGCGGTCCGGGCGTTGGTCATGGTCTCAATCGTGGTGAAGGTCTTCGATGCGACGATGAACAGTGTCCTTTCCGGATCGCAGCCCCTCAGAGTGTCGGCGATATCAGCGGCATCGACGTTCGACACAAAATGACAGCGCGGCCCATCGCAATAGGGCGAGAGCGCCAGATAGGCCATCGCAGGCCCGAGGTCAGAGCCTCCGATGCCGATATTCACCACATCCGTGAAGGCTGACTCCCGAATCTCGGTTGCGACGGCTTCCATACGGGCAAGCGTGTCCAGCACCGACGGCATGACATCCTGCCCATCGACCAAAACCGCATCGCCATCCAGGTTGCGAAGCGCGGTGTGCAGGACAGCACGGCCTTCGGTGTCGTTTATCTTTGAGCCACTGAGCATGGCGTCACGTTTGGCCTCAACCTCCGCCGCCTTTGCCAAGGACATCAGGGTGTCACGCGTTGCCGCGTCGATCTGGGTCTTGGAGTAATCAAACAGCAGGTCGAGGGCCGTAACACTGAAGCCCTCAGCCCGATTTGGGTCAGCATCAAAAAGCCCAAGGATCGAGCGGTCGCGGCCTTGCTCTGCCGCTGCTTTCAGGTCGTCCCACATCGTTTTCACTCCGCCCAGTGTACCGTTGCACCGTCGAGAACGGCATTGATCGGCGCATCTTCGGGCAACATGCCCTTTGCCGCCTCCAATGCCTCGCGTTTGTCCTGCCCGAAAATCAGCACATGCTTGCGCAATGCGTCGTTCAGAACCCGTGCACTTAGCGTGATGCGTGGCTCTGGCGCGCCGGGCGCGCGCATCGGCACAAGGATTGGCGCGTGCGGATCAAGTGCTACGTCCAACTTGTCCGCCCCTGGAAAGATCGACGCAGTGTGCATGTCAGTGCCCATACCAAGAAGAACCACTGCGAGAGGCAATTCTTCCATGATCTGAGACTCGAGTTCGGCCAGCACCTCTTCAGGTTCATGAGCCGGCACATAGAGTGGGAGAAGGCGTGCCGCCGCAGCACGGTCTACCAGCAAGCGGTCTCGAAGCAGCCGCGTGTTGGACCGTTCACTGTCCTCTGGCACCCAGCGCTCATCGGTGAGCATCACATCGACCCGGCTCCAATCGAGATCGGCCGCGCAGAGATCGTCGAAAACAGGCCCCGGCGACGTGCCACCCGGCACAGCCAGAACCACGCGTTCTTCGTGGCTGAGGATGGTGCGCAAATCGCCTGCAAGCTTGTTGGCCAAGTCCATCGCCAACAATTCGCGGTCTGGGTAGGTTTGAAAGTCGTAACTCATGCCTTTACCTCGCGCCATTTGCGCCCGTCCCTATGCATCAACATCAACGCATCCTCCGGGCCAGAGCTTCCGGGATCATACGTCTTGGGCACATCGTTGCGCGCTTGCCATCCTTCGATCAAGGGATCGGTCCAAGCCCACGCGGCCTCGACCTCGTCTCCGCGCATGAACAGGGTTTGGTTGCCTCGGATCACATCCATGATCAACCGCTCATACGCGTCAGGCGCTTCCTCTGCATCCGGGCCCAACGCATCGGCAAAGCTCATGTCAAGCGGCACGTCCAGCAGACGCATTCCCCCTGGGCCTGGTTCTTTGATCGTGACATCCAACGTCATGCCTTCATTCGGCTGCAACCGGATTGCCAGCACATTGCGGTGCCGCCCTGCATCCGCGCCAAAAATCGAATGCGGGGCGTCTTTAAAGACAACTGCAATCTCTGAGGCCCGCGCCTTCAGCCGCTTGCCAGTGCGTAGATAAAACGGTGTTCCCGCCCAGCGCCAGTTTGAGATGTGGCACTTCATGGCGATAAAGCTTTCTGTCCGCGATTTAGGATCTTCGACATCGTCGCGATACCCGGGGCCGTCATCGTCAGCGCCGTACTGTCCGCGCACGATATGGTGCCAATCCACTGGTTCAAGCGCACGTATCACTTTGAGCTTTTCATCCCGCACCGCGTCGGGTTCGAATTTGGCAGGCGGCTCCATCGCAATGAGGCACAAAAGCTGCATGAGGTGGTTTTGCACCATGTCCCGCATCGCACCGGACTTGTCGTAATAGCCCCCACGCCCACCGACACCGACCGTTTCGGCAACCGTGATCTGAATGTGATCCACGTATTGCGCATTCCAAAGTGGCTCAAAGAGCATGTTGCCAAACCGCACGGCCATCAGGTTCTGGACAGTCTCTTTGCCCAAGTAGTGGTCGATCCGGTAAATCTGCGTCTCGTCGAAATGCTGAGCCAGAGTCGCATTCAACGCCTTGGCGGATTCGAGATCGTGGCCAAACGGTTTCTCCACAACAATCCGACTGTCCGGCGTAGCAAGCCCGAAGCGGTGCAGCCGTTCCGCAAGATCGCCAAACAGGGATGGGCCGACGGAAAAATAAAATGCTCGGACCTTGTCGTCGCGCATCTTGCTGTTCAATTCGACCCAGCCGCCATCACCCTTGGCATCGGTTGTCACGAAATGCACGGAACTGAGAAACGCATCCAGAGTTCCGGCCTCGCACGCCTGCTGGCCACCAAACTCTGCTATCGCATCAGCCACCATGTCGCGATAGCCGGCATCATCCAACTCGGACCGAGCTGCGCCGATGATCTGAGAGCCCTCGGGCATCTGACCGGCGCAGAACCGCCGGAACAGGCCTGGCAAGATCTTGCGGCGCGCAAGATCTCCTGTTCCGCCAAAGATGACCAGATCAAAGGGGTCGACGGGAATAACGCGGGATACCATGGCGCGATCCTTCCGATTCTGCTTCGCTCAGCGCCTTGTTAGCGCTAACGAGCCGGATGTAAACTCATTTCGCTCCGAATGTTCACAGTGTAGCAGGCATAGAACCCACTGCAATCGGCTTGCCAAAAGAACTGGCAAAGCCCCGCCAGACGCGATCAATACGCTTGATCCTGCGGGGTCCACATGTCACCACCGCGCCAACCAAGGAGTCTCTTATGGCACCCCGCAAAATCATTATAGATACCGATCCGGGACAGGATGATGCCGTTGCGATCCTGCTGGCACTGGCGTCACCGGATGACCTTGATGTGTTGGGCATCACGGCTGTCGCTGGCAACGTTCCGTTGCCGCTGACCCAGAAAAACGCACGTATCGTATGCGAACTGGCAGGCAAACCCGAGACCAAAGTCTTCTCCGGCTGTGACGCGCCCATCGCGCGAAAGCTGGTCACGGCTGAGCATGTGCATGGCAAAACCGGTCTTGATGGCCCAAGCCTTCCCGACCCGAGCATGGCGCTTCAGGACCAGCACGCAGTCGATTTCATTGTCGAGACCCTGCGTTCAGAACCGGAAGGCACCATTACGCTCTGCCCGCTTGGTCCGCTGACAAATATCGCAACAGCCTTGCAGCGCGCGCCCGATATTGCCGGGCGGATTCAGGAAATCGTACTAATGGGCGGTGCGTATTTTGAAGTGGGCAACATCACACCTGCCGCCGAGTTCAACATCTATGTGGATCCCGAAGCCGCCAAAGTTGTCTTTGCTTGCGGCGCACCGATCACCGTCATGCCGCTTGATGTGACGCACAAGGCACTGGTGACCGCCGAGCGGAATAATGCCTTCCGCGCGCTTGGCTCTCCGGTTGGCGTTGCCGTGGCCGAAATGACCGATTTCTTCGAACGTTTCGACAAAGAAAAATATGGCAGTGCTGGCGCGCCGCTGCACGACCCCTGTGTCACCGCCTATCTGATCCAGCCCGAACTTTTTACCGGCCGCCACATCAATGTCGAGATTGAAACAGGCTCCGACCTGACATTGGGAATGACCGTGGCCGATTGGTGGGGCGTGACCGATCGTGCACCCAATGCGACCTTCATGGGTGACATCAATGCCGATGGCTTCTTCTCCCTGCTCACCGAGCGTTTGGCTCGGCTATGAGGTCGTTGCATCTGGCCTCGCCCGAGGACCTGCCGAAACTTCTGCCACTTGTCGCAGCATTTCACGAGCATCAGGGCTTTGCGACCTCACCGGAACACCAGCACGACGCTGTGTTGCCGTTGCTTGAAGGGGTTCCGCACGGAGCGATCTGGCTGATTGGACCACGGCGCGCACCGGTGGGCTATGTCGTTGTGTCTTTCGGGTGGTCGGTTGAATATGGCGGCATGGATGCCATTGTTGACGAGTTGTTCGTCCGCAGCGCCGTGCGCAAACGCGGCATGGGATCCGAAGCGCTCAATGGCCTTGCCAAGGCACTGAAGGATGGCGGCGTAAAGGCGCTGCATCTTGAGGCGGATCAGGGAAACGAAACGCTTAAGAATTTCTACCAGCGCTGCAAGTTCGAAACCCGCGAAGGCTACGCCTACATGTCCCGCGAGCTTTGAAGTTCTGGGACTGGTGAGCCAGGCTTCGAAAGCCTATATCCACCGCATGACCTTGCACATTCCCTTCGACAACAGCTACGCCACCCTGCCCGAGACCTTCTACGCGCGTGTCAATCCAGAGCCTGTCAAAGCCCCCTCGCTGATTGCCATCAACGAAGAGCTTGCGCGGGATCTTGGGATCGACGGCCTGGATGACCCAGACCTGGCTGCACTCTTTGCAGGCAATGCGATCCCCGAAGGTGCGACGCCTTTGGCGCAGCTCTACGCTGGGCATCAGTTTGGACAATATAACCCGCAACTGGGCGACGGACGCGCTGTGCTGTTGGGGGAAACGATTGGCACCGATGGCCTTCGACGCGATATCCAGCTCAAGGGTTCAGGCCGCACGCCGTTTTCACGTATGGGCGACGGGCGCGCTTGGTTGGGCCCGGTGCTGCGCGAATATGTGGTCAGCGAAGCGATGCATGCGCTTGGCGTGCCAAGCACACGCGCGTTGGCTGCGGTCCGGACCGGCGAAGTTGTCGTGCGCGAACGCCCTCTGCCCGGCGCGGTTCTGACGCGCGTGGCGCAAAGTCATTTGCGCGTCGGTACGTTTCAGGTGTTTGCCGCCCGCGGTGACACCAAGGCTTTGCAAACCCTGTTCGACTATGCCGCTGCCCGCCACTACCCGGACGCAGACGATCCGGCATCATTTCTGACTGCCGTGATGCGTCGTCAGGCGGCGCTGGTCGCACAGTGGCTCAGTCTCGGTTTCATTCACGGTGTCATGAACACCGACAATTGCAGTATCTCGGGCGAGACGATTGATTACGGCCCCTGTGCCTTTATGGACAGCTACCATCCGGAAACTGTATATTCGTCGATCGACCGGTTCGGACGCTACAGCTACGCCGCTCAGGCCGACATCATCGTCTGGAACATGGCGCAATTGGCGACTGCCCTGCTGTCCCTGATGCCCGACCCCGAAGCATCGGTTGAACCCTTCACCGCGCTAATCCACACAATGCCAGAGATGATCCGCGCCGAATGGCTGAAAAGGTTTGGGGCCAAGATCGGTTTGGCTGATCCCAAAGCGGAGGACGCGAAATTGATTGCGGATCTCCTGAACCTTATGGAAGCATCCGAAACCGATTTCACCAACACATTCCGTGGGTTGGTTGACGGAACAGCGCGGGATCAATTTGCTGACCCAACGGGCTTTGACCAGTGGTCCGACCTGTGGCGCGCACGGCTCCACGATGAAGACGACCCACACAGCCGGATGAGTGCGGCAAATCCAGTGCTTATTCCGCGCAATCACCGGATTGAAGCGATGATTGATGCAGCGGTTGCGGGTGATGACCGCCCGTTCACACGACTGATGTCAGCCTATGCAAAACCGTATGATTCACATCCTGAATTTGCAGATCTGCGCAACCCGCCCGCCCCGGACGAAGTTGTGCAGGCGACTTTCTGCGGGACTTAGGACGCGGGTTTGCGGCGACGGTTGATCAAAACAATCCCGACCGCCACCAGCCACATTGCGCCAAGAAATCCCGGCCCCACCGGATCATCCAGCAAGAGCCAGCCCATGCCCACCGCCAGAACCGGCGACAGGAAACTGAAGGCCGCGATATCCGAGGCCGGATAAATGGTCATCAGACGAAGCCAGAATAAAAAGCCAAGGCTCGCCACAAACACCGCCTGAAAGCCAAGCCCCGCGATATGAAGCGCGATCGGTTCTCGCAAAAGGTCTCCGAAAAGCGGTGCAACCACCAGCAGGCCCACGGTCGAGACCGAAAGCTGCCAGAACAATTGTCCCTCGGGGACCAGCTCGGAAACCCGCGTCAGTCTCACCGTCAGCGCAATTCCGGCCCAAGCAAAGGCAGACAGCAAGGCCAGCACATCGCCCAGAAGGCTCCCGGCCTGACGCGACTGAGGGTCAAACAATGTCCAGATCACACCAACCATCGCTAGCGCCAACCCAACCGTCCGGCGCCACGACAGGGTTTCTCCAGGCAGCGTAAAATGCGCGATCACCGCCAGCCAGATCGGCATAGAGTAAAACAGAATCGACACGCGAGACACTGTTGTAAGGTCGAGCGCGATAAACAGGAAAATGAATTCGACAGTAAACAGCCCGCCGAGAAGGAGACCGGGCCAAATGGTCTGACGGATCCCTGTTACTTTCTTGCGGCGGACCACCAACCAAAGACCCAAAACGCCAAGGGCCAGAGCCGACCGCAACCCTGCGGCGAAAACCGGTCCAAAGCCCGCATTGGTCACCTTGATGACCACTTGATTGAACGCGAGCACCGTGGCGAAAACCACAAGCCCCGTTGCCCCAGCCAGATCTATTGCGTCTTTACGGTCCATTTGCGTCAGGGACACCCAAGTGTGGGCAGGGTCAAGCAGAAACCATTGGCTTGCACATCGGCAAATCCGCGCGCCGTAAAGGTTTTTTCACATCTCTGACGCGAATCGGGCATCGTGTAACCAGCAAGGGAAACCTGAATTTCGGGAGTTGGAATTATGAGTCTCATGGGAACACTGGCAAAAGTCGCGATCGGATATGCCGCTGCACGCGGAGTTGACCATCTGTCCGGCGGCAAGGGCCTTAGCGGTCTGATGGGTGGGGCTCAAGTGCCCGGAGACAATCCGTTGGCCCAGATCCAAGCCCAGATGGGTCAGATGATGGGTGGCGCAGGCGGTGCCAACCCACTTGCCGGAATGATGGAGAAACTTCAGTCCGGCGGATTTGATCTGTCGTCGATGATGGGAGGCGCCGCTGGCGCCCAGACGGACGGCGACAAGGGTGGATTGCTCTCTCAGCTTGGCGGCACAGGTGGTGCCGGCTTGGCCGGTTTATTGGGTGCCGCGGGGGGCATGGCCGCTGCTGGCGGTAAGAACATGGGCGGCATGCTCGACCAGTTTGCCAAATCCGGAGCGGCAGCGCCGCAGGCCGAGGAAACTGCAGCGCTCATGCTGCGCGCGATGATTCAGGCTGCAAAATGCGACGGCGGCATCGACGAAGCAGAACGCGCCAAGATTCTTGACACTGTGGGGGACGATGCGGACGCCGACGATATCGCGTTTGTGCAGGAACAACTGGCAGCGCCTGTAGATGTCGAAGCGCTTGCCGCTGACACCCCCGCCCCGCTGCGCACGCAGGTCTATTCAGCGTCCCTGATGGCCATCAGGCTCGATACACAACCCGAAGCGCAGTATCTTGACGCGCTGGCCCGCGCGATGGAGCTGGACCAGCCAACCGTGAACGCGCTGCATATGCAGATGGGGGTTCAGCCGCTTTATAGCTGATCCCGACATACCTCTATGAAAGGCATTTTGCTGGCCTGTCTCGGTGTCCTGATCCTGACACCGGACGCGCTCCTGATCCGTCTGTCCGGCCTTGAGGCAGCCCCGCTGGTGGCGTGGCGGGGCCTTGCAATGGGGGCACTGTTTCTCGGTGCGGCGGCGCTGACCGGGCAATTGCGGTTGTTCCCGCGCCTGATCTCTACCGTTGGCATCGCCCTAATACTGGCGCAATGGGCCAACGCATCGCTCTTTGCGCCCGCAATCTCGCTGGCGCCCGTTGCGCTCGTGCTGATCGCGGTTGCCACGGTGCCGATTTGGGCTGCGATCCTGTCACGCGTTCTGTACGGCCAACCCACGCGACCGGCGACTTGGATCACCATCGCAGTCGTCACACTGGGTATTGCGCTCGCAATGACCGGCAAAGGTGACATCGCCATGACCGCCACCGCTCTGATCGGGGTGGCCTGCGGACTTGGCGTGGCGCTGAGCCTGGCTTTGAGCTTTACGCTTCTGCGTCACAACCCCGAGATGCCGCTGCTGACCGCTGTTGGCAGCGGAGCCTTTCTCGCCGGGCTGTCGGCCTTCGCACTCACCACGCCTCAGGACATGGCATCCGGCACCACCTGGGCCATTGCTCTTGCCAGCTTTTTTGTCCTTCCCGTCTCGTTCTACCTGATGTCGGAAGCCTCACGGCATACCGCCTCGGTTAACGTAAGTCTTGTGTTGTTGCTGGAAACAGTGCTCGGCCCGCTCTGGGTGTGGTTGGTGATCGGCGAGACGCCATCTGCAACCATGCTGATCGGAGGCACCATTGTTGTCGCAGCATTGGCAGCTTATCTTTGGCACCTGCGGCGCAGAGCACAAAAAACCGGGTGCGCATTCTGGCAAAGGCACACTCAGTTCGATAAACCTGAGCGCACAAAGACACGAGGCCCGGCGATGACCGAAACCATCCTTACACGCTGCGAAGCGCAGGGCCTGCGCCTGACAGAACAACGGCGCACAATTGCGCAGGTTCTGGAAGACGCAACCGATCACCCGGACGTCGAAGAGCTCTATGCCCGGGCCTCAGGACGCGACCCGAATATCTCGATTGCAACGGTTTACCGAACGGTAAAATTATTCGAAGAAGCCGGGATTCTGGAGAAGGTGGATTTCGGGGACGGCCGCGCCCGCTATGAAGATGCCGAACGCGAACACCATGATCATCTGATCGACCTGCACACCGGCAAGGTGATCGAATTTGTCGATCCCGAGATCGAAGCGCTGCAGGAAAAGATCGCTGCGAAGCTCGGCTACTCGCTGAAAGGCCACAAGCTCGAACTCTATGGCGTGCCGATCAAGAAGTGATCCACTCGACACCCGGCTCTGGCCTCTTCTGAAAAAGAGGCGTAGCTGATCGTCATGCAAATCATGCGCGCCATTCTATTGATGATCCTTGCAATGGCGCTTCTCGCGCTCAGCGACGTATTCATCAAACTGTCTTCGCAGGTTTTGTCTCCCGGATATGTGATGTTCGGGCTCAGTGTCGGCGGCACGCTCTGCTTCATGTTGATTGCAAAATGGCAGGGCGCAAATCTGCTCAGCCGCGATGCACTGCACCCGTGGGTGCTGGCCCGCAGCGGGCTTGAGATCATGGGCGGGCTGGGGCTGGTGCTATCCATCGGAGTGATCCCGCTGTCGCTGTTTGCGGCAATCATGCAAATGGCGCCTTTGGTCGTCACCCTGGGCGCCGCGGTCTTTCTGAAAGAGCCCGTGGGCTTGCGCCGTTGGTTGGCGATTTTAGCCGGGATCGTCGGCATGCTGCTTGTGATCAAACCGGGCACCGAAGGATTTGAACCCGCCGCCCTTTTTGCCGTGATGGGGGTCTGTGGTCTGGGGCTTCGCGACCTCATCACGCGGCTTTCTCCCACGCATATCCCGTCAATTTCGTTGGCAACCTGGGGCTTTGCCGCAACCATCCCCATCGGCGTTGGTTTGCTCCTCCTTGCCGAAGTTCCGACCGACGTCACGCTCATCACAGCATGGCATACGGGGGCCGGCATCGTCGTCACCGCGTTGGGCTATTACGCCGTAACACAGGCCATGCGCATGGCGCCCGCCGCAATTGTTTCGCCATTCCGCTACACGCGTCTGATCTTTACCATGAGCCTCGGCATCCTCATCTTTGGCGAACGCCCTGACGGTCTGACCCTGCTTGGCGCCGCCATCATCCTGAGCGCGGGGCTTTATGCACTATACCGCGAAAGGAAACTGGCCTTGGAACAGCATCGTGGGCAGGAATAATCCACCCGTTAGCGCTACCAACCACAGTTTACTTTGCGTCTTTCCCTGCTATACCGCCGCACAAATGCAGCTTCATCAGGACCAAGCGCAATGAGCACCATCATCGACATCCACGCCCGCGAAATCCTCGACAGCCGGGGCAACCCGACTGTCGAAGTCGACGTCACTCTGGAAGACGGCACCATCGGCCGCGCTGCAGTGCCTTCGGGCGCGTCCACCGGAGCCTACGAGGCTGTTGAAAAGCGTGATGGCGATAAAAGCCGCTATATGGGCAAAGGTGTGCTAGAAGCAGTGGCCGCTGTGAATGGCGAAATCGCCGACGAGATCGTCGGCCTCGACGCCACCGAGCAGGTTGGCATCGACATGGCGATGATCGAACTGGACGGCACAGACAATAAGGGCCGCTTGGGTGCCAACGCCATCCTCGGCGTCAGCCTCGCCGTGGCCAAAGCCGCAGCTGATTTCACCGCACAACCGCTTTTCCGCTATGTCGGCGGCACCTCGGCGCGCGTTCTGCCCGTCCCGATGATGAACATCATCAATGGCGGCGAACATGCCGATAACCCGATCGATATTCAGGAATTCATGATCATGCCGGTCGCGGCGGAAAACATCCGTGACGCGGTGCGCATGGGGTCCGAAGTGTTCCACACGCTGAAGAAAGAGCTGTCGGCTGCTGGCATGTCCACCGGTCTGGGTGACGAGGGCGGTTTTGCTCCTGAACTCGGCTCGACCCGCGAAGCGCTGGATTTCATCCTCAAATCCATCGAAAAAGCCGGATACACACCGGGCGACGATATGATGCTCGCCCTCGATTGCGCCGCGACCGAATATTTCAAAGACGGCAAATACGAGCTTAAAGGCGAAGGCAAATCACTGACCTCAGACGAAAATGTCGCCTACCTGCAGGCGCTGGTGAATGACTATCCGATTATCTCGATCGAAGACGGAATGTCCGAAGACGACTGGGACGGCTGGGCCATGCTGACCGAGGTGCTTGGGGAGCAGGTTCAATTGGTAGGCGACGATCTGTTTGTGACCAACCCGGCACGTCTGGCCGATGGCATCGCCAAGGGCTGCGCGAACTCCATGCTCGTCAAGGTTAACCAGATCGGCACCCTCACCGAAACGCTCACAGCCGTCGATATGGCCCACCGCGCGCGCTATACAAACGTGATGTCGCACCGCTCGGGCGAGACCGAGGATGCAACGATTGCCGACCTCGCTGTCGCCACAAATTGCGGTCAGATCAAAACCGGCTCACTGGCGCGCTCGGACCGGTTGGCCAAGTACAATCAGTTGATCCGCATTGAAGAGATGCTGGCTGAAACGGCTGAATACGCGGGGCGGTCGATCCTGCGGGGATAGTCCGTTTCGAAGCTTACTCTGAAAAGCCCAAAAGGCCGGACGCGGCGCGCCCGGCTTGTTTCAAGCAAAGAGACAAGAAGAAGCTAGAACGCGCTTAGCTGCCTGCACCGGGTTCTTTGTAGACGCCCTGTTCCTTCAACGCATCCACCACCTCGGCGGGCATGTATTCTTCATCATGTTTGGCAAGGATTTCAGAGGCTTCGAAAACACCGTTGATGTAGCGACCTGTGCCCACCATACCTTCGTTCTCGGAAAAGAGGTCAGGCAAAACGCCGGAATACACAACTGGCACAGTGGCTCCGCCATCGGTCACGCGGAACGACACTGAGGACCCCTGCCCGCGCGTTATTGACCCTTCCTCAACCAATCCGCCGATGCGGAACACTTCGTTCGGAGCGGGCGGCTCTGCCATCACTTGACTGGGCGAACGGAAAAAGTTGATGCCGTCGCGCATGCCATAGCCAATGAGCGCTGTGGAGAGAATAAGCGCCACGGTCGCCAACGCGATCACCTGAATGCGGCGTTGTTTCTTGAGCGATTTCAGAGCCATGCTGTCCTCCCGACTGCGCTGTGTTTAATATAGACGCAGTTGTGCCGCGCGCAAACTGCAGAAGATCAATTTGCCGCAGTCCGCATTGGTTTTTTCTTAATCCCGCGCGACCAAGATTCTTCGTACGAAGAATCTTGGCGCCGCCCAAAAAAATCTAGGGGAAGCACGGGGCCAGCATCAGGCCAGCCGTTTCCTCAAGCCCTAACATCAGGTTCGCGTTCTGCAACGCCTGCCCCGAAGAGCCTTTTGTCAGGTTGTCGAGGGCTGCGACAATGATCGCCCGCCCATCGATCCTGTCCCCGGTCACGCCTATATGACAGAAATTCGATCCGCGCACATGGTGCGTCGAGGGGGTTTCGCCAAAGGGCAGTATCTCGATAAACGGCTCGTCGGCATAGGCCCCGGTCAGCGCATCATGCACCACCTGCGCCTCGCCGCTTACATAGCAGGTGGCGAGGATTCCCCGGTTCGCCGGGATCAGGTGTGGCGTGAACTGTACACGCACCTCTTCACCCGCCAGAGTACTGAATTCCTGATCGAATTCTCCCAGATGCCTGTGCGTTCCACCAACCGCATACGCGTTGTACCCTTCCGACAGTTCGGCATGCAGCAGGTTTTCCTTGAGCGACCGTCCCGCCCCCGACACCGCGCATTTGAGATCAAGAATGATGTCCTTGAGCCCGATCACTTTCTCGGCGATCAGCGGGCGCAGGATGTACTGCCCGGTCGCCGCGTTGCAGCCGGTGCCTGCCACCAGCCGGGCGTTGCGAATGGCGTCGCGGTAGAACTCGGTCAGGCCGTAAACCGCCTCTTTCTGCAACTCGATTGCCGCATGCGGATTGCCGTACCACTTCTCGTATTCTGCAGGATCACGCAGCCGGAAATCGGCAGAGAGGTCCACGATCTTGAGATGCGTTGGCAGTTTGGAGATCACCTCCTGGCTGGTTTTGTGTGGCAGTGCGCAGAAACACAGGTCAATGCCCGAAAAGTCGATCTCTTCCCACGTCACAAGCTGCGGCAGATCGAGATGGCGCAGGAATGGAAACACCTGAGCAATGGTCTGACCGGCCTTGGAATTCGCAGCCAGGGCGGCGGTCTCCATGTCCGGATGGGTGGCGATGAGGCGCAGCAATTCGGCTCCGGTATAGCCGCTGGCACCGATGATGGCGATTTTACAGGTCATGTGGTCACTCCCAGTGACGGAATAGCTTGGATCAGGATCGTTGGAAGGCTCAGGCGGCCTCAAACTGGATCCGTCGTCGCAGGAATTGCGTGGCATGGTCCGACACGCGCTTCGGATCGCCCGTGGTCAGGAACATCGAATCCGCGCCCGGGCCTTTCATGTTCGGATGCCGGTCCAGATAATCGGCCAGCGACTCGGCCACCAGATTGGCCTGGCTATAGACCGCCACCTCCGGCCCTAATGCGTCTTGGAAGATCTCCTGCATCAGCGGGTAATGCGTACAACCCAGAATGGCTGCCTGCGGGGTCGGCATCTTGCGCTTGAGCGCATCCACATGCGACCGCACCAGCGCTTCGGCGAGGATCATGTCGCCTTCTTCGATCGCGTCCACCAGACCCCCACAGGCCTGTGCTTCGACATCGACGCCGATGGCGCGGAAGGCCAACTCTCGCTGAAAGGCGCGGCTGCGGACCGTCGCCGGGGTCGCGAACAGTGCCACGTGCTGTACCGCGACTTCGCGCGGCGGGGAATTGTCACCCCATTGCCGTTCGGTCAGCGCTTCGATCAGGGGCACGAACACGCCGAGCACCCGTTTATCGCGGGGAATCCAGCTTTCCTGCATCCGCCGGAGCGCTGCCGCAGACGCGGTGTTGCAGGCCAGAATCACAAGATCGCAGCCCGCGTCCCACAGCCGTTCTGTCGCCGCACAGGTCAGCGTGTAGACGTCTTCAGCATCGCGCACGCCATAGGGCGCATGTTTGTTGTCACCCAGATAGACGAAGGGCACGTCGGGCAGGCGCTTGGACACTGCATCCAGCACCGTCAGCCCACCCAGACCGCTGTCAAATACGCCTACAGCCATACCGCCCTCGCGCCTGTGGCTAGGGGTGGCGTTCAGCCGCGCACCCGGTGCCGCTCTTCAAACTCAAAGCCGTAGTCGTAAGACGCGTACGGCGTTGGAGACAGCTCATACGTGGCTTTGCGCAGAAAATCCATCAACTCTCGCGCGTCTTTTTTGCGGCTGTCGATTTCCTGCGCCGGGATCGGAGCACCGATCACGATCCGCACCGGCGTATCGACCCGTTTGCGGAATTCCTTGATCAGCAGCCCCATGCGCAGCGTGTAGTGCAAATGGCTGGCGAGCTGGAACAGTCGGCTGGTGTGTCCGTCGAAATAGATCGGAACAACTGTGGCGTTGGACTTGGCGATCATCCGGGCGGTGAAGCCGCGCCAACCGGGGTCCATAGGCTTGGAAAACGGAGTGACCGCAGTAGAAACGGTGCCACCGGGAAATACCCCTACACAGCCGCCGCCGCTCAGATAATTCAGCGCCACTTTGCGGGTTTCGATATTCTGCGCCACCGCTTCTTTGGTTTCGTCGAAATTGACCGGCAGAATGATGCGATCCAGATCTTCAGCCTTGCGGAAAACCTTGTGCGCCAGAATTCGGAAATCTCGCCGCGTTACCGACAGGATATGGCCAAGGATCAGCCCGTCTAGGATGCCATAGGGATGGTTGGCGATCACAATCAGCGGACCGGTGCGCGGAATATTGTCGAGCGAACCACCTACGACATCGAGGCTGAGGCCATACCGATCCACCATGACCTCCCAGAAATCACGGCCTTGCGCGACCTCGTCTTGATACCCGGCAGCACGCTTGATCAAGGTCAGTCGACCCGTCGCGTTTTCCATCAGACGGATCATGGCCCGGCCCGGTTTGGACCGTGCAGAATAGGAGTAGGAAATGTCACGGGCGGCGGAAGACGTCACCAGTCAAGCTCCGGATACATTGGATCGCGCCCTGCTAGCGCGCGCTGATTTACCCGCAAAGATGTAACAGTTCCTTAACGGCCATATGACGCATCACTCCGCCGCCTGCTTCAAACCCTCCCCACCGGATCGCAACACCAAGAGCAATTCTTCGCGGCGCTTTTCAGCCTTGGCTGCATTGACGTGTTTGACCGGTCCGAAACCTCTGATCTGCAACGGCAATTCCGCCAGGGCCACCAGCGCGTCCATCGTTTCCGGCTTGGCCTTGGGCAGCCATTCGCGCATGTCGGCCTCGTATTTCCGGATCAGCGCGCGCTCCATGCGGCGCTCGTCGGTGCGGCCAAACGGGTCCAACACCGTACCCCGCAGCCATTTGAGTTTTGCCAAGAGGCCAAAGCCACGCAGCATCCCCTCGCCATACTGCTTTTTCACCGGACGCCCGTCCGGCCCGGTCTTGGACAGCATGGGCGGGGCAAGGTGGAAGGACATCTTGAATTCGCCGCCGAACTGCTCTTCCGCCTTGGCGCGGGTTTCCAGATGCAGGCGCGAAACCTCGTATTCGTCTTTACAGGTCAAGAGCTTGTGATAGCCCTTCGCCACCGCCTCTTTCAGCCGGAGATCAGAGATACCGTCCACCAGCTTACGGTAGCGCTTGGCGTAGCGGGTGCTTTGATATTTTACCAAATGGTCAAATCTGTACGCGATCTTCTCATCCAAGGTCTTCGGCAGCGGCACCACATTCGGTGCCATCACCCGTTCCGCGGCCTCCGGATGTAGCACCGCCCAGCGCCCAATCTCGAACGCACGGACGTTTTTTTCCGCCGCGGCCCCGTTTAATTCGATGGCCTGCAGGATGGCGTCGCGGCTCAACGGAACCAACCCGCGCTGCCACGCGGCTCCCAGAATCATCATATTCGAAAAGATCGAGTCCCCCAGCGTTGCCTTCGCCAGATCGGAGGCATCGAAGAGATCAAGCCTGTCCCGCAACCGCGCCTGGAGCGAGACGGTCAGACGGTCGGTCGGCAAGGCAAATTCGGTGTTTCGGGTGAAATCGCCGGTGATGATCTCGTGGCTGTTGACCACACCACCCGTGCGGCCTGTGCGCATCAGGCCCAACGTCTTGGCCCCGGCACTCACCACCAGATCGCCGCCAATCAGCGCATCCGCCTCGCCGGTGGCAACGCGAATGGCGCTGATATCGCCAGGAGTGTTGGCCAGCCGCAGGTGGATATGTACCGCGCCGCCCTTTTGGGCGAGACCCGCCATCTCCATCATGCCCGCGCCCTTGCCGTCGATCTGCGCCGCCTGCGCCAGCACCGCGCCGATCGTGACAACGCCTGTGCCGCCAACACCGGTGATCACGACATTCCACGTGCCGTTGATGTCCGGCAGGTGAGGCGCTGGCAGGTCCGGCAGATCAAGCGCCGTGGTCGCTGCTTTTTTCACCTGCGCGCCTTCCAGCGTCACAAAGGACGGACAGAACCCCTTGAGGCAGGAAAAATCCTTATTGCAGGACGACTGGTCAATCGCCCGCTTTCGGCCCAGTTCCGTCTCTTTCGGAACGATGGACACGCAGTTCGACTGCACGCCGCAATCGCCACAGCCTTCACAGACATCGGTGTTGATGAACACGCGCTTATCCGGGTCTGGAAACTGACCCCGCTTGCGGCGGCGGCGCTTTTCGGCGGCACAGGTCTGGATGTAGACAATGGCGCTGACGCCCTCAATCTTTGCAAACTTTTCCTGCACAGTTTGCAAATCTGCGCGTTCCGCGAATTCAACGCCTTGCGGAAAGGACCTGAGGTCCACATCCTCTTTCTCGTCATAGACGACAGCCAGGTGGGTCACTCCCATCGCGGTCAGTTCGGCAGCGATCTGCTGGGGCGAGAGACCACCGTCGTTCTTTTGACCGCCGGTCATGGCAACGGCGTCATTATAGAGGATCTTGTAAGTGATCGTCGTGCCTGCCGCGATGGCGGCCCGGATCGCCTGCACACCCGAGTGATTGTAGGTGCCATCGCCAATATTCTGAAACACATGCGGAGTATTCGAGAACAGCGACTCGCCGATCCAGTTCGCACCCTCTGCCCCCATATGGGTGAAGCCAAGCGTTTCCCGATCCATCCATTGCGCAAGGTAGTGACACCCAATCCCCGCATAGGCGCGGCTGCCCTCGGGGACCTTTGTCGAACTGTTGTGCGGGCAGCCGGAACAGAAATATGGCTGTCGTGCAGCGATCTCTTTGGCATTGTCGGCTTTGCGGGCCTCATCAATGGCCTGCATCCCAGCCCTGATCCGGTCTGTGTTTCGGCCCTCTTCGATCAGAATTTCGCCCAGTTTCTGGGCAATCAGGATCGGGTCGAGCGCGCCACGGGTCGGAAACAGCTCTGGCCCATGCATCGACCCGGCCCCACCGCCCTTATGCCAGCCCCAGACACGGCGACCACGCCGATCGTCGAAAATGGCTTCCTTGATCTGAACTTCGATCAGCTTGCGCTTTTCCTCGACGACAACAATCAGGTCGAGACCATCCGCCCAGTCGCTGAATCCCCGCATGTCAAGCGGCCAGGTCTGGCCCACCTTGTAGGTGGTGATGCCCAGTCGCTCGGCTTCGTTTTCGTCAATACCCAGCAACGACAGCGCGTGCACAAGATCGAGCCAGTTCTTACCCGCCGCGACAAATCCGATCTTTGCACCCGGCTTGCCCCAGACCCGCTTGTCGATTTTATTGGCATGGGAGAATGCCTCGGCGGCAAAGCGTTTGTGGTCGATCATCCGCGCTTCCTGCGCATGGGGCGTGTCGACAAGGCGAATATTCAATCCGCCTTCAGGCATGTCGAACTCGGGCGTGACAAAGGACATCCGGTCCGCGCGGCCATCGACCACGGAGGTCACTTCAACCGTGTCCTTCATTGTCTTGAGGCCGACCCACAGGCCCGAGAAGCGCGACAGCGCAAAGCCATAGAGCCCGTAGTCAAGGATCTCCTGCACCCCGGCGGGCGACACGACCGGCATATAAGCGTCAATCATGGCCCATTCCGACTGGTGCAGCACTGTCGAAGATTCGCCCGTATGGTCATCGCCCATCGCCATCAGCACCCCGCCATGCGGCGCCGTACCGGCCATGTTGGCGTGTTTCATCGCGTCTCCGGATCGATCCACCCCCGGCCCTTTGCCGTACCACAGGCCGAAGACACCGTCATAGCGTCCTTCGCCCCGCAGTTCGGCCTGCTGCGCCCCCCAAAGTGCTGTCACCGCCAGGTCTTCGTTCAGGCCTTCCTTGAACGTTACGTTGGCCTCATTGAGGAAGCGCTCGGCGCGGTGCATCTGCATGTCCACAGCCCCGAGAGGCGAGCCGCGATACCCGGTGACATAGCCTGCAGTGTTCAACCCCGCCGCTGCATCACGGGCCTTTTGCATCAGCATCAACCGCACCAAGGCCTGTGTGCCGTTCAACAGAACGGGTGATTTCGTCAGGTCGAAACGGTCATTTAGAGTGATTTGGGCTTTCGTCATTCAACGCCTCCCCGCGTAAAATGTGCCTTCAACTTAGCATAAATTTAGGTCACAAAGACTGACCTTACCACAAATTTCTTGTGAAATTTCAGGGATAGGTGAAGTTCTCGTTCATAAATTCCTTTGTGTCATGTAAAGCGGTCCTAGCGATTGAAAGTGCATATTATGGACTGGGACAAACTCAGAATATTTCACGCGGTTGCGGATGCGGGCAGCCTTACCCATGCTGGCGATGCACTGCATCTGTCGCAATCAGCGGTGTCCCGTCAGATCCGGGCGCTTGAGGATTCGCTGAACACGGTGCTGTTCCACCGCCATGCGCGCGGACTGATTCTTACCGAACAAGGCGAATTGCTGTTTGACGCCACACGATCCATGAACAAACGGATCGAGGCTGCCACCGCACGCATTCGCGACAGCGAAGAAGAGGTGTTCGGTGAATTGCGCGTCACCACCACCATCGGCTTTGGCTCTCTCTGGCTCGCTCCGCGCCTGCCAAAACTTTACGAGAAATACCCGGACCTGAACATTGACCTCATGCTTGAGGAACGTGTTCTCGATCTGCCGATGCGCGAGGCGGATGTGGCCGTGCGCATGAAAGAGCCGAGCCAGGCCGACCTTATCCGCAAGCGACTGATGGCAATCCGCATGCGTCTTTACGCGTCGCCGGAATACCTTGCCCAAAACGGGACCCCGGAGAATATCGAGGACATCGCGAACCATCGGTTGATCTGCCAGAATCCCCGCGCCGCACAGGTCAGTGCGGGTATGATGCTGGTTCAGCAGCTATTAACATATGACATACGGTCGACGCTGACGGTGAATAATTATTTCGGCGTTCTGCAAAGTGTACTGTCGGGCCTCGGGATCGGGGTCTTACCAGACTACATCATCGAAGACTTCCCGACGGTACGACGCGTTCTGCCGGATGTGGAGTCCGTCGAAGTTCCTGTTTTCCTAGCCTATCCCGAAGAACTTCGGCAATCAAAGCGCATCGCCGCGTTCCGGGATTTCGTGCAGGAAGAGATCTTCGCCCACCGCCAGACACGCAAAGCGTTAGAGGGCGAGTGACCTGAAAATGTGTGACCCATGCGCCTCACGCATAACGGGAATGACATAGCCAACACGCTAATCCTATTGCTTTATCACAAAGCGATGACATATTCAGCAGTCATGAGATGTAGCGCTGAGTAGCGCATCATTTTCATACCTCCCTGTTGGACTTCGGCCGAGCTTTTTGCTCGGCCTTTTTTTTGCAAACTCGCCCACAGGTTGATCGGCTTTTGGTTTTTCAACGGAGCCATCCCCCTCGCCGCACGTGGCGCTTGTAAGACCTACTTGCAAACCAGAGAGCCCTGATCCACGAGCCGAATTGGACAGACCCCGACTTCTTTGTTTCGCAAATATCCTGGGGTGAATAAGCCGCAGGCCGAAAGGGGGGCAACGCCCCCTGCCCTCTCAGAGGGCCGAACGTCTTCCGAAATCCCTGCCGGGGCTTTTCACCACCCAAGCTTTCGCCTAAACCGCCGCCATCTGCGCAACCCACGGGGACATCCGGATGCAAGACCCAGCCATCACCGAAGACCTGATTTCCGCTCACGGCATCAATGCCGACGAATACGCAGAGATCCTGCGGATCATGAACCGCGAACCGACATTCACGGAACTGGGCATCTTCTCGGCCATGTGGAACGAACACTGTTCCTACAAGTCGTCAAAAAAATGGCTGCGCACCCTGCCCACCACCGGACCGCAAGTGATTTGCGGACCCGGCGAAAATGCCGGGGTCGTGGATATCGGCGATGGGCAGGCGGTTGTCTTTAAAATGGAGAGCCACAACCATCCGTCATATATTGAGCCTTACCAGGGCGCTGCCACCGGCGTGGGCGGTATCCTGCGCGACGTCTTCACAATGGGAGCGAGACCCATCGCGGCGATGAACGCGCTTAGCTTTGGCGAAAAAGATCACCCGAAGACGCGCCAGCTTGTGCATGGCGTGGTGGAAGGCGTCGGTGGGTACGGCAACTGCTTTGGCGTTCCCACCGTTGGCGGAGAGGTGCGGTTTCATCCGGCCTATAACGGCAACTGTCTCGTCAATGCGTTTGCTGCTGGTCTCGCAGATGCGGACAAGATTTTCTACTCGGCAGCCAGTGGTGTAGGCCGCCCGGTTGTGTACCTGGGCGCCAAGACGGGCCGGGATGGCGTCGGCGGAGCGACGATGGCATCGGCCGAGTTCGACGATACAATCGAAGAAAAACGTCCGACCGTTCAGGTGGGTGACCCGTTCACCGAAAAGCGCCTCATGGAAGCCTGTCTTGAGCTGATGCAGACCGGTGCGGTGATCTCGATTCAGGATATGGGCGCGGCTGGTCTCACCTGTTCTGCGGTCGAGATGGGCGACAAGGGCAAGCTGGGCATCCGTCTCGATCTGGAGAAGGTGCCACAGCGCGAGGCAAACATGACCGCCTACGAGATGATGCTGTCGGAATCGCAGGAACGGATGCTGATGGTTCTGGACCCGGCCAAAGAGGCCGAGGCGCGCGCCGTTTTCGAAAAATGGGACCTCGACTTTGCCATCGTCGGCGAAACGATCGCCGAGGACCGGTTTCTCATTGTCCACAACGGCGAGGTAAAAGCAGACCTGCCGCTGTCACGCCTGTCGTCCTCTGCACCCGAATATGACCGCCCCTGGGTACCGTCTGACGCGCCTGCCGCAATGGACGATGTACCGGCGGTCGATTCCATCGACGCACTGAAAGCGCTGCTGGGCAGCCCGAACTACTGTGCCCGCAATTGGGTGTTCGAGCAGTATGACACGATGGTCATGGCCGACACGGTCGAAGGTCCGGGTTGGGGCGCGGGGGTCATTCGCGTACATGACACCGACAAGATGCTGGCGTTCACCTCGGATGTGACACCCCGCTACGTCAAAGCGAACCCGGTCGAAGGCGGCAAGCAGGCCGTGGCCGAAGCGTTTCGCAATCTTTGCGCCGTTGGGGCCAAACCGCTGGCAACAACCGACAACCTGAATTTCGGCAACCCGGAAAAGCCCGAAATCATGGGACAGTTTGTCGGGGCGTTGCAGGGTATTGGCCGCGCGTGTGAAGAGCTCGACATGCCCATCGTTTCGGGCAACGTTTCCCTATACAACGAGACGGATGGTCAGGCGATCCTTCCCACTCCGACCATCGGCGCCGTTGGGTTGCTTGCCGCGGGAGAAGAGCCGATCCTTGGCCGCGCGCGCGACGGACATGTCGCGTTGGTCGTGGGGGAAACACAGGGCCATCTAGGCCAGTCCGCCTTACTCTACGAGGTGTTCAACCGCGAAGACGGCGACGCGCCTGCGGTCGATCTGGTGGCCGAGCGCCGCAACGGAGAATTCGTTCGCGCCAACCGCGACCTGATCAAAGCCTGCACCGACCTGAGCGACGGCGGTCTGGCGCTTGCTGCGTTCGAGATGGCCAGCGGCTCGAATGTTGGTGTCGTGATTGATGAGACCGATCAGGCGGTTCTCTTTGGCGAAGATCAGGGGCGCTATCTGGTGGCGTGCAACTTCGATCAGGCCGAGGCGCTGGTGGTGGCCGCCGGTCAAGCGGGTGTGCCGATTGCAACAGTGGGCCGCTTTGCCGGTGACAGTGTCCGCTTAGGCGGCTCCGAAGCCCCCCTGGCTGAGCTGAAAGACCTGCACTCAGGCGCATTTGCCGGGCATTTCGCCTAATCGCGCTTCATCCACGACTGTCAAACCAAGAAACGCCCCGGAGCATTCCGAGGCGTTTCTTATGCTGCCGAGGAAAAGACTACTCGGCAGGCATTTCGGCGGTCTGACCCCCGCCAACAAGGCTGTCAGGGAGGATAAAGGCCACCAGAACAAACACGGCGCCGATTGCGATGCCCAACAGGTCACCCGAGACCGACATCAGCCCATCATAGGACGATCCGGGAACGGACCCGAGGGTCACTTTGCCGCCCGCCAGATCATCA
>JAUIIR010000112.1 GCA_030431485.1 Alphaproteobacteria bacterium | reverse complement strand
CTCCACGGCACGTCTCCGAATGATCAGCACTTGTCATTGCATGTCGCAAGTGTTCCACCTTTACCAGCATAAAACCGGAGGGACCTCATGCTCGATCAGACAACAAATCTTTCCAGCCTGCTCAAGGACCCGTCCCTGCTTGAAACCCGCGCTTACGTGAACGGCGCTTGGATTGACGGCGATGACGGCACCTTTTCCGTCGACAACCCGGCACGCGGCGACACCATCGCCGAGGTTGCCGACTTGTCCCGTGCCCAGGTGGCCGATGCCATCAGCGCTGCCGAAAAGGCACAAAAGGAATGGGCAAAGTGGACAGGCAAGGAACGCGCAGCAGTGCTGCGAAAATGGTTCGACCTCATGATGGAGAACCAGGATGACCTAGCCACGATCCTGACCGCAGAGCAGGGCAAACCGCTGGCCGAGGCCAAGGGCGAGATTGCCTACGGCGCATCCTTCATCGAATTCTTCGCCGAAGAGGCCAAGCGCGTCTACGGCGAAACCATCCCCGGTCACCAGCGTGACAAGCGCATTATGGTGATGAAGCAGCCCATCGGGGTTGTCGGGTCCATCACGCCGTGGAACTTTCCCAACGCGATGATCACCCGCAAGGCCGGACCGGCACTGGCTGCCGGTTGCAGCTTTGTCGCACGTCCTGCTGCGGAAACACCGCTGTCGGCGATTGTTCTGGGTGTGCTGGCCGAACGTGCAGGTATCCCGGCGGGTGTACTGAACATCGTCCCGTCTTCGTCGGCGTCGGAGGTTGGCAAGGAGATGTGCGAGAACCCGATCGTTCGCAAGATCACGTTCACCGGCTCAACCGAAGTTGGCCGCATTCTGTTGCGGCAAGCCGCCGATCAGGTGATGAAATGCTCGATGGAGCTGGGTGGCAACGCGCCCTTCATCGTGTTCGACGATGCCGATCTCGATGCGGCGGTCGATGGCGCCATCATGTGCAAGTTCCGCAACAATGGTCAGACATGCGTCTGTGCCAACCGCATCTATGTACAGGCCGGTGTTTACGACGCCTTTGCCGCAAAGTTGAAAGACAAGGTCTCCAAGATGAAGGTCGGTGACGGCCTTGAGGACGGCACTGATCTTGGCCCGCTCATCAACTCCGAAGCATTGGACAAGGTGCAAGAGCACATTGCGGACGCACAGTCCAAGGGGGCTGAGGTGATCCTTGGCGAACGCGAGCACAATCTGAGCGGCAATTTCTTTGCGCCGACCATTGTGACCGGGGCGACTCCCGACATGAAATTCTCGACCGAGGAAACCTTCGGCCCGCTCGCACCGCTCTTCAAGTTTGAAAACGAAGACGACGTGATCGCTTTGGCCAATGACACGATTTTCGGTCTGGCCAGCTATTTCTACGCCAAGGATCTCAGCCGCGTATACAAGGTCGCAGAAGCGCTGGAATACGGCATCGTCGGCGTAAACACCGGCATCATCTCGACCGAAGTTGCGCCTTTCGGCGGCGTAAAACAGTCGGGCCTTGGCCGCGAAGGCAGCCATCACGGCATCGAGGAATTCCTTGAGATGAAGTACGTCTGCATGAGCGTCTAAGCAGCAGCAAAGACAGTACGAGACCCTTGAGGGTCTCGTACATCCCTATCGCAGCGCTTGCTGAAAGGGTCTTGCGCCCCAAAACATTGAATGCAGCGCCTGCGGCCCCGGAGATTCGTCAGCAATATCGTTGACTCTTCGCTCTTTGCTCCCTTATCGCTTCCGACATGATGAATTCGTTCTTTGCATCGCAGAACTATTATCCTCAGCTTCGATAGCTGCGGGTGCTTCATCATTGGTTTTCCGCTGCCCCAGACAGCGGTCAACTTGCAATCGACCTTGTGCCGGGTGGCTATTTCAAAGGTCGAAAAATGGACAATAAAAGCAGAAGTCAAAACCCCTCGCTCGGCATCGTGGGATTTGGTGCGTTCGGACAACTCGCAGCCCGGCATCTCGGACTACATTTCGAAGTCTCAGCTTATGATCCGTCCGAGGACGTTGCCGAGGTCGCAAAGCAACTCGGTGTGCGGCTATCATCGCTGGCCGCAGTATCACAGGCTGATGTGATCCTTATTGCGGCTCCGGTGTCATCGTTCGAGCAGGTTGTTAGAGAGATCGCGGTTGTCTGCAAACCGCGCACGTTGATTGTCGATGTTGGCTCGGTCAAAGTTGTTCCCTCCGACATCATGCGGCGATTGATGCCGGAGGATGTGGACATTGTCGCAACTCACCCCCTGTTCGGCCCTCAAAGCGCCGCGACGGGTATCAAAGGTCTCAAGATCGCGGTCTGCCCCATTCAGGGACGACGACATGCGAGGCTGGCTGCGTTTTTACGAAAAGCATTGGGACTGACGGTCATCATGACGACGCCAGAAGAACATGACCAGGAAGCAGCAGTTGTTCAGGGTCTCACACATCTCATAGCCAAGGTACTGCTGAGAATGGGACCACTGCCAACGCGAATGACGACGAAGAGCTTTGAGTTGTTGACGGAGGCGATTTCCATGGTTCAGCATGATGCGCCAGAAGTCTTCGAAGCGATTGAGAAAGCCAATCCATACGCCGAAAATGTGCGACGGAGGTTTTTTGAATTGGCGGCAAGTCTGAGTGTTGAGTTGGAAACAGACCTGGCGACACCGTCACACAATGAAAGCGGAAATTGATGACGCTGCATCAAGGGGTTGGCGTGGTCGGCGCTGGTGCAGATCAAAAAAGGCCCAGCGTAACGCTGGGCCTTGCGTGTGAGTCATTTGACGGTCGTCAGTTGACGGCTTTTGCGTCGACGACGTCTTTCTCGACCGCATCGGCCTTGGCAATCGCGATCCGGCGCGGTTTCAGCGCTTCGGGGATCTCGCGTTGCAGGTCGATATGCAGCATGCCGTTTTCGTGGCTGGCACCGACAACGCGCACATGATCGGCAAGGTGGAACCGGCGCTGGAAGGCGCGGGTGGCGATGCCGCGATGTAGGTAGGTGCGGCCTTCATCCTCATCGACCTTGCGGGCGGACACGTGCAACGCGCCATCCTTGACCTCGACGGTCAGGTCGTCATCCGAGAAACCGGCGACGGCGATCGAAATGCGATAGGCATCGTCAGCTGTTTTTTCGATGTTGTAAGGTGGGTAGGTGGGCTGGCTGACTTCATTTGTCAGAACCCGGTCCATCAGGTCGGCGATTTGGTCAAAGCCGACAGTTGCGCGGTAAAGCGGTGCGAAATCATATCCTCGCATAGGTCATCCTCCATTGAGCGATACCAGATGTGAAAGCCCTCCGTTGTGGACAGGCTCATGAATGGGCGTCGGGCCCCGTCTGGGCATCCCGACATCTCAGAATTGGGTATGCTGGATCAGGGTTTCAAGAGGTCGGCGGGGTCACTCTGCGGGCGGACAAATTTGGCACCCGTGTCCTTTCTTGCATCCGGCGCAGCCCGCAACGGCCGAAAGACAGATCCCTCGGGAAAGCCCGCGCCGTGCTCCATCATCGCGAGGATTTCGTTTATCTGAGTGTCCAGCGGAGCGCCAAGCGATACGGGTTGATCACCGCTCTTGGCCTTCGAGGAGACAACAGAAACGATTGTTGCCCCGGACGGCCCAAAAGCAAAGACCGGCGATCCGGAGCTCCCAAAGTCCACGGAACACGACATGACCAGCACCGTTTTCTGCGCCGACATCACATCGCAGGTGTCCTGCATCGACGGCGCCTCGGAACGGTTATGCGCGTAGGAGACAACACCGACCCGCTCTCCAACCCTGGGTCTTTGTCCTGTCGCAAAGGGAATGATCGTCGTGTTGCGGATCGGATGCTGCAATTCGATCAGGGCAATGTCGCTGTAAACCCGCTCCGAGCTTGGCTCGGCGTTGAAGTCGTAGTCCGGATGGGCGACCGCACGGCGCACACGGCGATAGGCTGCTGCGCGCCCGTTGCGCCATCCCGCAAGGAACTGGATGTCTTCCGGAGCCAGGATATTGCCATCGGTATCATACAGGCAATGCGCCGCCGTCAGCACGATCTTCTGAGTGATCAGTGAGCCGGTGCAGAACGCCCGGCCGCCCAGCTCAAGTCGTCCGACAGCTTCCCATGCGCGCCCATCCTGACGGCTCTCCATCGAGAACAGCCCGGTGTGTTGCGCACCAGCGAAGGCCGGCAGCAGCGAGAACAATGCCCCCCAGAGCATATGGCGCACAAATCACCTCCGTTTGAAGGCCCCGCATACGCGCCAAATGCGGCAAAACTGTGACTCGCGGCTTGCGTCAGGGTTGGAGCGCGGCAGGTTTCGGCCCGCCTGTCGCCCAATCCAAAAGCTCAACCGTGTGCACGATAGGCACTTCGGTGCCCGATCCAATCTGCATCATGCAGCCGATATTGCCTGCCGCGATGATATCCGGCTCTTTGGCCTCCAGCGTCTTGACCTTGCGTGCCTTCAATTGCGTGGAGATCTCTGGCTGCATCAGGTTGTACGTCCCCGCAGATCCACAGCAGAGATGGCTGTCCGCCGGTTCCACCACCTCGAACCCTGCCGCCTTGAGCAGCGTCTTGGGATGCGTCTTGATCTGCTGCCCGTGCTGCAGGCTGCACGCCGCGTGATACGCCACTTTCATGCCGCCGTGATGGGTCCGAGCCTCAGCCACGCTGGCCTCGTCGATCAGGTCGATCAACACCTCGCTCACATCCTTGGCAATCGCCGACACCCGCGACGCATCTGCCGCCAACGTATCGCCCCGGAACATGTGCCCGTAATCCTTGACGGTGGTGCCACATCCGCTGGTGTTGATGACAATCGCATCCAGCCCAGCGCCATCCATCTCGCGCGTCCAGGCTTTGATGTTCGCCGCCGCCGATCCGTGGCTCTGATCCACCTTGCCCATATGATGCGTCAGCGCCCCGCAACAGCCAGCGCCCTCGGCCACAACCACCTCGCAGCCCAACCGCGTCAGCAACCGGATCGTCGCATCGTTGATGTCGGTGTTCAGCGCCTTCTGCGCGCAGCCCGTCATCAACGCGACCCGCTTGCGGCGCGGCGCAACTGGCGCAAAGCTCTGCGGATCGTCATTGCGGCTCACGGCAGGTATGCGCTTCGGGGCCATCTCAAGCATCGCCTTCAACCGAGCATCGGGGATCAGCGGCGCAAATGGCTTGCCGATCTTGGCCAACAACAGCGCCACCCGGAACCGCGTCGGATAGGGCAGGATATTCGCCAAAGCCCAGCGCAGCGTCTTTTCGTGCCACGGCCGGTCGTAGTTCTTTTCGATGTAGGCCCGCGCATGATCAACCAGATGCATGTAGTGCACCCCCGATGGGCAGGTTGTCATACACGCAAGGCAGGACAGGCAACGGTCGATATGCTTGACCGTCTTCTCGTCGGGCCTGCGCTCGTTCTCGAGCATGTCTTTGATCAGATAAATCCGCCCGCGTGGGCTGTCCAATTCATCGCCGAGCACTTGATAGGTCGGACAAGTGGCGGTGCAGAACCCACAATGCACACAGGTCCGCAGCACCTCGTTCGAGCGTTTGAAATCCGGGTCGCGGAGCTGGTCTTCGGTGAATGTCGTCTGCATCGCTTACCCCATCAGTCCCGTGTTCAGGATCCCCTCCGGATCGAACTTTAGCCGCAACCCGCGAGACAGCGCCGCAATCGCGGCCGGTTCCGGCTGGAACTTTGCCTGCCCGCTTCCGCGCACCAGCGTGGCATGCCCATCGAACGCGCCAAGCCGTGCCCTCACATCTGTACCCGCTGCCACACGCGCCCAGACAAGCCCGCCGCCCCAGTCATAAAGCAAAGCCTCTGCCCCGATGGTAGCCGCCAACTCCGCTGCCCCGGTCGGCGTGCAAGACACCCGCCAGACATCGCCTGGCTGGCCGTGAAACGCCTCCACGTCCCGCACCCAGGCCCAGCCTTTGGCCACAGCCGCGGGATCGCGCTCGACCCGCACCGCCATGTCGCCAAACAGCCCCGCCACCTGATCCGAGCGGTACGCCACCGACCCGGCAAAACCTTCGATCCGCAGCATCGTCACCGGATGCCCGTCCAGGCCAACGGGGATATGCGCTGCGCCCGACACTTCGAACGGTGATGCCAAGGCTTTTGCCATCGCCTGTACCGCGTCGGCATCGCTCAACCCGTCAATCAAGACGCAGGCCGCGGTTTCCGGCTTTGGCAAGACCTTGAGGTTCACCTCGGTCAACACGCCCAGCGTGCCCCATGATCCGCTCATCAGCTTCACCAGGTCATAGCCGGTGACGTTCTTCATCACCCGCCCGCCATTCTTGACGATGGTCCCCGCGCCATCGACGTAGCGTACGCCAAGCACGAAATCCCGACACGCACCCACGGATACCCGGCGGGGCCCACTGACATTGGCAGCCACAACCCCACCAATCGTCGGTGCGCCAGACGTACCCAAAAGCCCACGATGATCCATCGGCTCAAATGCCAGCCGCTGGCCTTCGGCATCCAGCGCCGCTTCGATCTCGGCCAAGGGCGTGCCCGATTGCGCCACCAGAGTCAGTGATCCCGGCTCGTAAAGGGTTATCCCCGACAGGCCGCCGGTTTCCAGCACACTCCCATCGAGGCTAACGCCTCGCGTTCCCCCGCCGCGTACGCAAACCGGCCCACTGGCCGATGCGATCATGTCGGCCAGCTCGGCCTCTGTCTCAGGTCTCATGATCTTCTTCTTTTTCTAAATATGCCGGGGAGTCGTTCATTGCGGCGCCATTGGTTCGAGCCCAATAGACGACGGGGCACAGCCCCCAAGATTTACTCTGCCGCCAGCGCGACGCTGCGACGGCTCTCGGAAGCCGCCAACGGGAACACCTTGGCCGGATTGAGCAGCCAGTGCGGATCGAACACGTCTTTGACTGCCATCTGCGCCTCAAGATCCGCTGGCGCGAATTGATCCAACATCAGATCGCGCTTCTCAATCCCCACGCCGTGTTCTCCGGTCAGGCAACCGCCTACCTCGACGCAAAGCCGCAGAATGTCGGCACCAAACGCCTCGCAAAGCTCCAGATCGCCCTCCTTGTTCGCATCGAACAGGATCAGGGGGTGCATGTTGCCGTCTCCCGCATGGAACACGTTGGCCACGTCGAGACCATATTCCTTTGACATCTCACCGATCCGGCGCAGCACGTATGGCAGTTCTGCCACCGGGATCGTCCCGTCGAGACACATGTAATCATTGATCTGCCCCATCGCGCCGAAGGCCGACTTGCGTCCCAGCCAGATGCGCCCGGCCTCATCGGCGTCTTTCGCTTCGCGCAGTTCCACCGGATTGTGCTTGCGGGCAATCTCAAGGATTAACGCCAATTGCTCTTCGATCTCGGCGGGACTGCCCTCAACTTCGATGATCAGCAAGGCTTCACACATCGGATAGCCCGCCTTGGCAAAGGCTTCGGTTGCTTCGATGCAGGGGCGGTCCATAAATTCGATTGCCACGGGCAGAACGCCTGCCTTGATGATGTCCGCCACACAGGCCCCGGCCACTTCGTTTGCATCGAACCCCATCAACACCGGCCGTGCACCTTCCGGTTTCGGCAGAATACGTAGCGTGGCTTCTGTCACAACGCCCAACTGGCCCTCCGATCCACAGATCAGACCCAAAAGGTCATAGCCACCGGCATCCAGATGCTTTCCGCCGATCTCCATGATGGTGCCATCCATCTGCACCATCGTGACTCCCATCAGGTTGTTGGTCGTGACACCGTATTTCAGGCAATGTGCGCCGCCCGAATTCATCGCGATATTGCCCGCAATGGCACAAGCCAGCTGGCTTGACGGATCGGGCGCGTAAAAGAACCCATCCGCTTCGACGGCACCTGTGACGCTCAGATTCGTGCGACCGGTCTGCACCCGGATAAAGCGGTTGGCGTAATCGGTTTCAAGCACATCATTCATCCGCGCCACACCCAAGAGCACGCAATCGGCTGTGGGCAGCGCTCCGCCGGCAAGCGACGTCCCTGATCCGCGCGGAACGACGGGCACACCCATCTCGTGGCAGACCTTGAGAACCGCTGACACCTCTTGGGTTGAAGCGGGCAACACGACCGCCAGCGGTGGGCACTTATACGCCGTTAGTGCGTCGCATTCATAGGCGCGGGTTTCCATCTCATCCGAGATCACCGCATCGCGGGGAAGAACCTCTTGCAAGCGGGCGACGATTCCAGCCTTGCGCGACAGAACAGTGGCGTCTGGTGTGGGCATCTGCATGGCGTATCCTCCGAATTGGTAAAAAGATATAACCAATACGCGAAAATAGGCCAGCGAAAAATTCAAGACAAGCGACATCACCGCCTCTTGCCTTTGCGGCCAAGCCCGGTCACCAAGCACATATGGACTGGATTAAGATCATTCATATTCTGTGCGTTATGGGGTGGATGACCTCGATCTTCGCGGTCCCGCGCGCCCTGATCTATTGGAAGCGTGAATATGACCGGCTTGGCGAATTCGGTCCTTTGGGCGATCTGACGATCCGCCTCTATCGCTTTTCGGCCGGCCTTGCCGTGATAGCCTTGATCACCGGCATCTGGCTTGGCACGATCTGGCAGTTCCCGGCATGGGTCTGGCTCAAGCTCGGTCTCGTGTTGCTTCTGGCACTCCATTACGCCTGGACCGGACGGTTGGTGCTGCGTGCGAAACGCGGTGTTTTTACCGAATCCGACCGATACCTGCGCATCTTCAACGAAATCAGTGTTTTCGGCGCCATCGCGATCCTTTGGGTGGTCGTCGTTAAACCGTTCTGAGCAATGGAGTGGTTCGATCGGCTTTCGCTCTTCACCACGCTGGATGCCGTGGGCTTGGGGTTTCTTCTCTTCTGTTGGGTCGCCTGCAGTTTCGTCGTTGAGAATGCGCCGAAATCCTTTCGATCCACATCGCAGATCATGGCCGAGTTCCGCCGCGACTGGATGCGGACCTTCGTCCAGCGCGACCCGCGCATTTTTGACAGCCAGATCATTTCGAGCCTGCGGCAAGGCACGGCGTTTTTTGCATCAGCCAGCATGATCGCCATCGGTGGGGGCTTTGCGCTATTGGGCAATGCTGAACGGCTGCGCGGCGTCGCGCAGGATTTGACGCTGGAAAGTGATCCAATCTTCCTTCTTGAGGTCAAACTTCTCGTTCTGCTGCTGTTCGCAGCGAACGCATTTCTGAAATTCGTCTGGTCTCATCGGTTGTTCGGCTATTGCTCGGTGATCATGGCGGCGGTGCCAAACGATCCGAGCGACCCCAATGCTCTGCCGATGGCACTTCAGGCGGGTGAACTCAACGTTACAGCAGCGCGCGGCTACAATCGCGGCCTGCGGTCCGTCTACTTTGGCATAGCGTCGTCGGCCTGGCTCCTGGGCGCGGGACCGCTGATCCTCGCCACGCTGGTCACGCTTCTGGTGATCTTGCGTCGGGAATTTGCGTCTCAATCGCGGCATGTCTTGTTGCACGGCGCACCGGACGCGAAATCGTGACCGCTGGGTGAGGATCGGTCTGCTAGTGTCGGACCATGATTATCCGTTCCTTGACCGCTCTTTGCTGTTTCGCAGCGCCCGTCTTCGCAGATCCACCTGACATTGTCGGGGATGAGATTTCTGGATCGCGCGTTTCCGTTACTTTGGCGCACCCGGATACGGGGTGGGACCACCATGCAGATGGCTGGCGAATAGAGACTGAAGACGGGACGGTGCTCGGCACCCGTGAATTGCTGCATCCGCATGTGGAGGAGCAACCGTTTACCCGGAGATGGGATGGTTGCCGCCCTTCCCCGAAAGGCATCAACGTGCCAACATTTGTGGAGCTCAAGGCCACATAGACGGAGAAGGACGACAGCATGAACGATACAATGATCGGGGTAGATTTGGCA
>JAUIIR010000111.1 GCA_030431485.1 Alphaproteobacteria bacterium | reverse complement strand
GAGCCCAACCTGTGCATTCGAATTTCTCGCTGCTTGCGCACGCAGCATGAGAAATGCGACTTGAGCGAAAACCTTTGCGCTGCGAAGCGGCAACCGAAGCGGCCATACGCTAATGCTACACTCACGTTGTCAGCGCTGTGTTGATGTCTGGGTTTGGAGGGAGGATCGGAGGGCATACCATGCCAAGAGCCCAACTACCCGCCGTCACCCCAAAACGCAAAGCTTGGAACAAAGGCCATTTCATCGGACAGAAACGACCACTGCTGCCCATGCAGGTTTGGGCGATCCGAGCGCGACTAACCTCAACCCAAACCCTGCCCAGGCGAGCCTGGGCGGGTTCGGCGTCCTTTCGGACGGATGCAGATCAAGCCAGTATAAAGCGGCCGGAGGAGCCGAGACTCACTCTGCGAATGACATTTTGGCCGATCAGCTCCCAGACGCCATCAGGAAGCGGCACGCTCGGCTTCGTAGAGAACCAGGTCCTCGAATGACTGAGAAACCCGCGCTTGACACTTACGCAAACAGAGAGCTGCTTTGCATAGGCAGTATGTGCGAGACATCTTTCCGGCGCGCGCCGGATCAGGGCGTCTCGTCGCTGAACAATCCTGACAACAACCTCTCGACAATGGTTGCCATCATGAAGGCGGAGCTGGTGAAGAACCCCGGCCCCCAAAGCATCATGTTGGCCACATATATCCGGTTCGCCCCCTCAGCGCAGAAACTGACCATGTCAACCTCGGCGCCCGGCAGTATCACACCCTCACGCTGGTAGGCGCGCAGGTGACCATTGTTTACCAGATCGCGGGTCAATGCATCCTGCCCCGGGTCGGTTACATCGCGGTTCACCGCGCCAATGGTGTTGACCAGTATGTCAGCGGTTTCCACGCCAAATCCGTGCGCAATCTGAAAACGCCCCGCAGTGTCCAGCGTCACATCGCCCACCCCCGTGATCAGGCGCAACCGTCCCGCCCGCATCAGCGCGAGAATTTTCTCGGCCGTCGGAACGGGGCATGGGGCGCCGTGGCAAAGCACGGCTGTTTCCACTGACTTGCGGTAGATTGCTTCCTGATCGGCGGGCAGAAGATGTTCGGCGAAGATATCCCAAATATCCACCTGCGCCGCGCCGAACAGATCAACAAGAAAATTGCTCCCGTCAGACCCGCGGGCCCGGGCGATGTCGCCCTCCAGACGGGCAATGGCGCGGACATTCACGGCATCGGAATCGTCACAGCCGTCATAGGGCGACGTCAGGTCGCTGATATCCAGGTCAGTGTTGTGGTTCGCCGCCTCTTCGACGATCAGCTTGCCCAGTGCAGCCAGATCAAGCTGTCCCGCTTTTGCAAGGTCGCGTATGCGCGCCGGGGCGAATGCTTGCCTGTCCAGCTTGGCCGGGTGTCGCGATTGCATGGATTTCAACCGTCCGCTGCGCGACCCCATAACCACGTGGCGCTGGTTCGCCCCGGCGATGAAATCCAGCTCACCCGCCGCGTTCCGTTCAAACCGGCAGCCGGTCGTCGGCGAAAACAGCCGGTTGAGCACGTCATAGGCACTAAGTGATGCCCCCATGACGTGAACCGTCGCGTCCAGCGCAAGCTCGTCGAGTCCGCCTTCGCTGATATGGCTGGTGAAACAGGTGGCACCATCTTTCGGTGGCTTTGGAAACGGCTGATATTCAACGCTCCGCCCCGTCGTCAGGACCGCCACATCAGCAGTGGTTTGCCCCTCCCCCCAGACCAGATGCAAACCGTCTTTGTCTTCGCGCATCCCGGTAACCGCATGCGGGACCAGATTGACAGTGATATTCTTGATATTGGCCATCATCAGCGCGGCCTGAAAGGCATCCTTCAGGAAGTGCCCGAAAATGGTGCGCGGCAGATGCCCTTTTTCCTCAGCATCCGCCACAAGGTCGGGGCGGGTCTGAACCCAGTTCCAAAAGGCCCGGCGGTTTGATGGCACAAGGCACATGGTATCGGTGGTGTTGTTGATCAGATAGTCTGGGCATTCATCTGTACGATACGCATAGCCGGGGCCAAAATCACCGCTGGCCTCGAAAATGGTGATTTCAGTGACCGGATAGCTGTCGACCAGCTGAAAAAAAGCGCTGGTGCCGGTAAAGCCGCAGCCAACCAGAGCTATGTGTTTGAAATCTTTCATAGTGCCCCCCATGCGATCCAAATTCCCCAGATCAACAGGACCAGGCCTGAGATCAGATCAATATTGCGCATTGCCCGGCCCGACAGGCGCGCACGGGCAAAAAGGGCCCCGTGAACCAGCATCAGCCACCATAGGGCCGAGCCAAGAAAAACCCCCACCACCAGCAGGTAGGGCGCATGCTGGTTCTGTGCAGCCGCCCCACCAAGACCGGCGATCATGCCGAGAAAGGCAAGAATGGTCATCGGGTTGGACAGGGTCAGAATGAATGTGGTGAAAAAGGAACGTGTGACGGTGCCGCCGTTGGCCACTGCCGGGGCTTCTGGTGCGTGATCCTGGGTGAAAAACTTGCGCAGTGACAGAATGCCCAAAAGTGCAATCAACGCGCCACCGCCCAGTTGCATCGGCTCTGCATAAAGCACCAAAAGCCCGGTCATCGCCAGCCCGGCGGCAACCATCACCCCGTAAACCGCATCGGCGCTGGCGGCACCAAACCCCGAGGCCAGCCCGGCAGAGCGGCCATTCTCCAGGGTGCGTTTGATGCACAAAACCCCGATCGGGCCAACCGGTGCCGCCACGGCAAACCCGATGGCAATACCTTTGAGCAATACTTCCATCCGCTCACTCCTTGGGATTTGCCGGCGCAATAGCGACCGAGGATGTCTCTTTGCAGGTTTCCAGCGCAATCAGCGTCTCGGTCCGCAAAACCCCCGCCAACGGTTTGACATGATCCTGCAAAAACGCCTGCATTGCAGCGGTGTCAGCCACGCGCAGTTTCATCAGATAGGAATGCGCGCCGCTGATGTGATGCAATTCCTGCACTTCGGGGCGCGCCGTGAGGGCGGCAACGGCCTCTGCCTCGCCGTCATAGCTGGTGTCAACAAACACGAACCCACAGAACGCGGCCCCCAGAACGTTCGGATCGAGCACCGCGCTCCACCTGGTTATGGTTCCGTTTGCCGTCAGGCGGCGCACACGTTCGCTGGCGGTCGAAACCGAGATATTCAGCGCCTGGCCAATCTCGGCGTTGGAGATACGGCCACTATCCTGAATCATCCGGCAAATTTCTGCGTCTATGTTATCCATTCAGGTGATATGCCGGAATATTTAGAAAAATACAAGCAGTACGCCTTAAATTCTTTGTAATACCACGCATTGTGCTAGAGCGTAGGAAGGAAGAGGCGCTGCAAGAACTCTTGGTGTTGTATGTGTTGCACCACGAAATGCATGTCGGGCTTGTGGAATAACGCTCCAAACATCTGCTTTGTTGCGTCAGCAATCTTACCAGTTAGTCGACCCAACGCCCATGCGTTTGCTGTGCCTACCCGGCCACCTCCGGGTAAACATGGGTGCGCTTCACCACGCCGTAAACAAAGCTGGTGTCGATCGACCCGATCCCGCCAATCGGGTGCAGCCGTTCGCGCACAAATCGCTCGTATCCTTCCAGATCACTCACCACGACCCGCAGCAGGTAATCTGACAGACCCGTCATCACCATACACTCCAACACCTCGGGAATGCGCTTCATCTGAGCCTCAAAGTGGTCCACGACATCTTTGGTGTGTTTGTCGAGACTGATCCGCACCATCACCGTCACCGGCAGCCCGTAGGCCCGTGCATCCACATCGACGCTATAGCCGGAGATCGCGCCGCTTTGTTCCAGTAGACGCAACCGCCGCAGGCAAGGGGAGGGCGAAAGATTGACCGCCGCGGCGAGGTCAAGATTGGTCATCCGACCATTGACCTGCAGCGCACGGATGATTTTTCGGTCAACAGCGTCAAGCTTTGGCATTTTATTCCAACATTGATGAAATCACGGCACAACATAGCAACTTATGACCTTTAATCCTAGCTTATAATGCCTCCGAACTCGAGGAGACAACAATGCGATCCACTGACTATGACTTTTCCACCCGGGCCATTCACCACGGATATGATGCGCAGTCAGAGCAGGGCTCGCTGAACCCGCCTATCTACATGACCTCCACCTTCACCTTCGACACGGCCGAAGCCGGTGGGGCGATGTTTGCGGGCGAAAAGGAGGGGCATTTCTATTCGCGTATCTCCAACCCGACGCTGGATCATCTCGAACAGCGGATCGCCAATCTTGAGGGCGGCGAAGCGGGCCTTTGCACGGCCTCGGGCATGGGCGCAATTACCTCGACACTGTGGTCGTTTCTAGAGGTCGGGGATGAAGTCATCATCGACAAAACCCTTTATGGCTGCACCTTCGCGTTTATGACCCACGGGTTGCCACGCTTTGGCGTCAAGGTGACGCTGGTCGATATGACCGACCCCGATAACCTGTCCCATGCAATCAGCGCCAATACCAAAATCGTCTATTTTGAGACCCCTGCTAATCCCAACAACCGTTTGGTCGATATTGCTGCGGTGTCTGAAATCGCGCACCGCGCCGGTGCAAAGGTGGTGGTCGACAATACCTATGCCACGCCGGTGATCACCCGCCCGATTGAACATGGCGCGGATATCGTTGTGCATTCGGCCACCAAATATCTTAGCGGGCACGGCGATGTCATTGCCGGGCTGGTTGTTGGTTCTTTGGAAGACATTACCCAGATCCGGCTGGTCGGCCTGAAAGACATGACCGGCGCGGTGATGTCCCCGATGACAGCGATGCTGTTGATGCGCGGCATCAAAACCCTGGAACTACGGATTGAGCGCCACTGTCAGTCTGCCATGTTGGTGGCACAAGCACTGGAAGCCCATCCCGCCGTGCTCAGCGTCAGCTACCCCGGCCTTGACAATTTCCCCCAACGTGATCTGGCCCTGCGCCAGATGGCCAACTTTGGCGGCATGATCCCGTTCGAGGTCAAAGGCGGCAAGGCGGGGGGCATCGCGGTGATGAACCGTCTGAACCTGATCCAGCGCGCCGTAAGCCTGGGCGATGCGGAAAGCCTGATCCAGCATCCGGCCAGCATGACCCATTCAACCTATACGCCCGAGGAACGTGCCGAACACGGCATTGCCGAAGGTCTGGTGCGTCTTTCCGTGGGGCTGGAGGGGGCCCATGACATCATCGACGATCTGCATAGCGCCCTGGGGGCACATAACATGCAGGCTGCCTGACCTTCCATCCACCTGCCCCCCCTTTTTTACTTTTTCGAACCCGGAGCGACGCATGTCCGACAAAACGATACAAGGTGATACAGCCAGCAAAGCGCCCCGGAATACAACGGGCGGCTGGCTGAGTGATCTGGACCGCAAGCGGGCCGCCGGCCCCTTCTTGGCAGACCACGCCAGCCCCGGTACGGGCATGTCAACCACAGCCGTACATGCGGGCACCCATGATGATCCGCGCACGGGTGCGGTCGGAACGCCGATCTATCAGGCCTCTACATTTGTCCTGGGTGACAACCAGTATAAATCCGTCGAAGACGGTTTTGTCCGCGATCGGTTCATCTATTCGCGTTATGGCAACCCGTCTCAGTGGGCGGTGCAGGAAAAGCTGGCAGCGCTTGAGGGCGCTGAATCCGCCATCGTGTTCAGCTCCGGCATGGCCGCTATTACCAGCACCGTCTTGGCGCTTATGGACAAGGGCGCTCATGTGGTGGCCTCAAGCGACCTTTATGGCGGCACCTTCAACCTGTTCAATCAGGAGTTTCCGACCTTGGGCATGTTTGCGACACTGGTCGATCCGCATGACTACGAGGCAATTGAAGCCGCCATTCAGCCCAATACCCAGCTGATGTATTTCGAAGCGATCACCAATCCAATGCTCAAGGTGATCGACATTCCACGATTGTCCGAGATTGCCAAACGCCGCAATGTCCGGCTTGTAGTGGATGCGACCTTTGCCCCGCCTGTGGCGATGCGCACGCTGGATCATGGGGTCGATGTGGTGATCCATTCGGCCTCCAAATACCTCAACGGACACAGCGATCTGATCGCCGGGGTCGCGGCAGGCCCGCGCAAGCTGATTGATATGATCTGGCCGCGCCTGCTGAATTTTGGCGGCTCGTTGGACCCACATGCCTGTTTTCTTCTGGAACGTGGCTTGAAAACCCTCGCCGTGCGGATGCGCGCCCATGAAGAAAGCGCGATGGCGCTGGCCACCTATCTGGAAGGCCAACCAAAGGTGCAGAAAGTCTTCTATCCCTTTCTGGAAAGCCATCCGGATCACGCCACCGCAAAGCGACTGCTCAAGAACGGCACCGGCAACATCACATTTGTGATTGAAGGGGGCGACGCTGCCGCGCTGCGCCTTGTCGATGCTCTTAGCATCCCGAAACAAGCCACCAGCCTTGGCGGCGTGGAAAGCCTGATCAGCCTGCCGTTTAACACATCGCAGGCCACGTTTACCGCGCGGCAACGGGCCGACGTTGGCATTGATCCCGGCTGCGTCCGCCTATCGGTTGGCATCGAAGACGCCGCCGATCTGATCGCTGACTTTGAAAATGCCCTTGGCACCATCTATGCATCGAAGGATCTCACCCATGCGTAACAGCATCCCAACAGCCGCCCTCAGCGAATTTGTGAACGAAGTCTCGGACACGCCGGAAGAGGCGTTGATGGATTACGGCATTGAAATAAACTGGGAAAGCGGCACCCGGTCGCGCACCGACACCAAGCCGATGAAAGTCGGCCCGCATCAGGTCAGCCGTTCGTTCAGCTGGAAAGCCGACGAACCCCGCCAGTTGATGGGCAACAATCACGGGCCCAACCCACAAGAGCTTTTGCTGTCCGGTCTGGGGTCTTGCATGATGGTCAGCTTTATCGCGGGGGCCACCGCCGAGGGCATTCAGCTTGAAACCGTGCGCATTGATTTTGACGCCACACTGGATCTGCGCGGCTTTATGGGGCTTGGCACCAATTCAACCGTCGGCTTCCCGGAAATCAAATACAAGATCCACGTGACCGGCGACGCCAGCCAGGAGCAATTTGCCGAGCTGCACAGAAAATCTGTCGCGCACAGTCCTAACGCCCAAACCATCCTGAACCCGGTTGGCCTGAGCGGTGAGATCATCAGCACACAGATGGAAAGCCAAAGCGTCGCGGGCTTTGCCCCGACGATACAGCCCAGAAAGAAAGTTCAGTCATGACACAGATTGACCAGGAACACCTCAAAACCATTGAACAGCGGCTGCTGTGGCTTTCCCATTGGATGATCCACAACGCCAACCACATCCGCCCCAAGGCGGACGGGATCAAAGTGGGCGGACATCAGGCGTCCTCCGCTTCCATGGTGTCGATCATGACGGCCCTTTATTACAGCGCGCTGCGTCCCGAAGACCGGGTGGCGGTCAAACCTCATGCCTCGCCGATCTTTCATGCGATCCAGTATTTGATGGGCAACCAGACCCGCGAGAAAATGGAAAACTTCCGCGGCTATCAGGGCGTGCAAAGCTATCCCAGTCGCACCAAAGACATCGACGACGTGGATTTCTCCACCGGCTCTGTGGGTCTTGGGGTTGCGATCACCTCTTTTGCCTCGCTGGTGCAGGATTACATCGCTGCAAAAGAATGGGGGGATGATCTGCCGCTGGGTCGGATGGTGGCGCTGGTGGGCGACGCGGAACTGGACGAAGGCAACATCTATGAGGCCCTGCAAGAGGGCTGGAAAAATGATCTGCGCAACACCTGGTGGATCATTGATTACAACCGCCAGTCCCTTGACGGCGTGGTGCGCGAAGGGCTGTTCAAACGCATCGAACAGATTTTTGACGCTTTCGGCTGGGATGTGGTCAAGGTCAAATACGGCGCATTACAGCGCGCGGCGTTCAAAGAACCGGGCGGCGACAAACTGCGCGACTGGATCGACAATTGCCCCAATCAGCTTTATTCGGCGCTTACCTTCATGGGCGGTGCGGTCTGGCGCGAGCGTCTGATGGAAGCGCTTGGCGATCAGGGCGATGTGACCGCGCTGATCGACGCCCGTTCAGATGATGAACTGGCCGACCTGATGGAAAACCTGGGCGGCAACTGCGTGCAAACCATGGCCGAAACCTTTGCCGCCATCGACCATGACCGCCCCACTTGTTTCCTCGCCTATACGGTCAAGGGCTGGGGCACACCTATCGCCGGTCACAAGGACAACCACGGCGGGTTGATGAACAAAACCCAGATGGCGGAATGGCAAAAACACATGGGCGTGGCAGAAGGCCAGGAATGGGACAAATTCGCCACCGTTCAAGACCCCGATGCGTTGCAGGCCTTCCTGAACAATGCGCCGTTCTTTGCCAATGGCCGCCGCCGCTTTACCGATGACAAACTGCCGGTTCCGGTGATTGATCTGGCGACAGACCGCGAGATTTCGACGCAAATGGCCTTTGGCAAGGTGCTTGATGATCTGTCCAAGGGCGACAGTGATCTCGCCGCGCGGATCGTCACCATGTCGCCTGACGTGACCGGCACCACCAACCTTGGCCCTTGGGTGAACAGGCGCAAGCTGTTTGCCCGCACCGAACAGGCCGACACCTTTATCAACGAGAAGATCCCCTCAACCGCGAAATGGGAATTCACCCCCAAGGGCCAGCATATCGAATTGGGCATCGCCGAGATGAACCTGTTCTTGTTGCTGGGCGCGGCGGGCCTGTCCCATGCACTGTTTGGCAAACGGGTCATTCCCATCGGCACGGTCTACGATCCCTTTGTCGCCCGTGGCCTCGATGCGCTGAACTATGCCTGTTATCAGGACGCACGGTTTATGATCGTTGGCACCCCGTCTGGCGTGACCCTCGCCCCCGAAGGCGGCGCGCACCAATCCATCGGATCACCTCTCATCGGGATGAGCCAGGATGGGCTGGCCAGCTTTGAACCCGCCTTTGCCGATGAACTGGCGGTGATCATGAAATGGGCCTTTGATTACCTTCAAAAAGACGGCGAAGGTGACCCGGACGAACGCACTTGGCTGCGCGATGAAACCGGCGGCTCTGTTTATCTGCGTCTGACAACCAACCCCATCGAACAGCCCGGCAAACGGGTGGACGAAGACTTCCGCCAAGGTGCGATTGACGGGGCCTATTGGCTGCGTAAGCCGGGGCCAAATTGCGAGGTTGTGATCGCCTACCAGGGTGCCGTCGCACCAGAGGCGATCAAGGCCGCAGGGGCCATTGCCGAGGGGCGGCGCGACGTCGGTGTTCTGGCCGTGACCTCTGCCGATCGGCTGAACGCAGGTTGGACCGCCGCGCAACGAGCCCGCGCGCGCGGCAACACACAGGCGCAAAGCCATGTTGAAACCTTGCTTGGCCAATTGCCACGTGAATGTAAACTGGTCACGGTTATAGATGGCCATCCCGCCACTTTGTCATGGTTGGGATCGGTGATTGGGCATCAAACGGTTCCGCTTGGGGTCGAGCATTTTGGTCAGACCGGCACAATCCCCGATCTATATCGCCACTTTGGTATCAATGCCGCTTCTATCGTGGAAAAGGTGCAAAGGCTGACAGTGGGGAAGAACATTCTGCTAGACTTTGTTTCATAAGTGTAAGCGATACTTGAACGAGTGCTTCGGTGAAGAATGCCGCACCGCCAAGTGCAAACCGCTGAAACTGCGAACGCATGCTGCGTCAGCAATAGACCCGTGAGCAAAAGGCAGATAAGTCCGCGTTTCGATTGATGAAACCGAACGCAGCGAAGTGGTGGTTTCGAATTCGGCGAAATGCTTACGGTTGAACGGCTGGTTTGGTGAAATCCGCTGCGTCGCAGCAAGTGGCCTGCCGCAGGTGCAAGTAAATGCTGCGTCAGCAATAGCTGCATCAGCAAAAGGCAGCAAAGTCCGCA
>JAUIIR010000110.1 GCA_030431485.1 Alphaproteobacteria bacterium | reverse complement strand
CCATATCGGCCAGCGGCTCTAGGACATGCCGCCAAGGAAGGCCTGACAGAGGACCGCGCTAGATCACCTGCCGAGAAAGGTTGGAAACCTCTTGCATAACGGACGGCAACCACAGAGGCGGTTACGGCAAGTCTGTATGGCGGCGTCGCTGTAGCTCTGATGGCGGCCACGCCTGCCTGTCGGCACTCCATCCCAGCTCATCTCGGGGTCGAACCAGATCGTCAGCGAACCTCGGCGCTTGAGCGCTTCGTTATAGGCTGGCCAGTTCTTGGTCCTGTAGGTTGGGAGTGTAGGTCTGCTCATGCATCCCAGCTACCACGCTGGATTCGCAAGATGAATCCCTTACGCAATTTGTGCAACATGTATAACCGCCCCTTGCGCAAGAGGAATCTTTGAAGCTGATTTTGACGCGTCATCGGGTGCTGACATGTATCCGGCCTCGTATGCGGCGTCATACATGCCGCGGGCCCGTATGGTGTTCGAAGGTCAGGTCCAGATCAAAGCCGCGTGCTCGATGGCACTCTGTTGCACACTGGTTCTCCCGATCCCGTCTCACGACTATTACGCCAAACTACTCCTTGCCCTCTTACGCTCCGACGCCCTCGCGACCTACAGCGGGCTTATGCCGCCGTGGCCGGAGACTGATAGACGCCACCCCGGGCCATCAAGGCCCAGACGATCCGCGCCATTTTATTCGCCAGCGCAACACGCACCAGCATCGGTGGCTTGCGTGACAGCATACCGGCCAGCCAGGTGCCTGCTTGGGCCTCGGCATGAACATGTCGCTTTATGATAACGCTGTTAGCGCCGATGATCAGCAACCGTCTGAGGGACCGCTCGCCCATCTTCGTCGTGGCTCCGAGCCGCTGTTTGCCGCCTGTCGAATGCTGCCGTGGCACCAGACCCAGCCAGGCCGCAAAATCCCGGGCCTTGCGGAAACTGTCAGGTGGTGGCGCAAGCGTTGCTATCGCCGTGGCAATCAGAGGGCCGATGCCCGGCACCGTCATCAGGCGTCGTGCCACGTCGTTCTCCTTGGCGCGACGGGTGATCTCGGTATCGAGCTTGCCGATCTCTGTCTCCAACTGCCCCAGTGTCGCGACCAGAACCTTGAGGGTAGGAATGGCGTCGGCAGGCAGGTCGCATCCTGGATCTTCGATAATTGCAATTAGCTTGGTGGCGTTGGCCGCCCCTTGCGGCACGACCTGTCCGAACTCGCTCAAATGCCCTCGAAGAGCATTGATGGCTTGGGTCCGCTGCCGGATCAGAAGCTCGCGCACGCGAAACACCATCGCCGCGCCCTGCGTCTCTTCGCTCTTCACAGGCACGAACCGCATCGTTGGCCGCAATGCCGCCTCGCAAATCGCCTCGGCATCGGCCGCATCGTTTTTCTGACGCTTCACGAAGGGTTTAACGTAGGCGGGTGGGATCAGCCGAACGTCATGACCCAGCTTGCCGATCTCACGACCCCAGAAATGAGCGCCGCCGCAGGCTTCCATCGCCACGACGCAGGTCGGGAGCTTGCCGAAAAACTCCAGCACCTGAGCCCGCCGCAACCTCTTGCGCAGGACCGCACGACCATTGCCGTCGGCCCCGTGCGCCTGGAACACATTCTTCGCCAGATCGAGCCCGACCGTGATAATCTCCGACATGACCGTCCTCCTTTGTGGATCATCCCAGACCCACCTTGGCACATCGATGCCGTCGGGGGGCGGTCACATCATCAGAGCTAAATCAACCCAAACTGTCCCATTGGCGCTGACGTCCGCCATTTAGCATAATTTGTGTTATAGGAGTGAAGGATGTACGCGGGCACATTCTAATCTGCGTTGCGACACACTCTCTATCTTGCTGAAAAGCAAGGAGATCGGACATGGCCCACACAGAACTGGATTTACATGAAAGACGCGCGATCGAGGATATGTTGAACGCGAAGATGCCGATAAGCAGGATCGCAGCGGAAATCGGCAGGCATCGCTCAACCGTCTACCGCGAGATCAAACGGAATTCTTTCACCGACGCAGAACTTCCGTCACTGAACGGCTACTACGGAATGACTGCACAGCGCGAGGCATCAAAGCGCCGCGCGCGGCGGCGTAAACTGATCCGCCTTGAAGCATTGCGCGCCCATGTCGTCGCTCAACTGAAGCTCGGCTGGACACCGGAGCAAATCGCAGGCCGGCTCGGTTTCGATGGGCAGCCCCTGCGCGTCAGCCACGAGACGATTTACGCCTATATCTATAGCCCCGAAGGCCAATCCGAAGAGCTCGCCCGGCACCTCCCAGGTCGGCGCAAGAAACGCAGGCCGCGCTATGCAAGGCGGCCAAGAGGCCAGGTTTTTCCACCGGAGCGGCCCATCCACCAGCGTCCGGAGTATGTGAAGACCCGAGAAACTTTTGGCGAATGGGAGGGCGATCTGATGATCTTCGAGCGGTCTCAGGGCAAGATGAACGTCGCCTCCCTGGTTGAGCGGAAGACCCGCTTTGCCGTCCTGTTCCGCAACAATGATCGTAGCTCTACACATCTGATGAACAAGATGATGAACAAGATGATGAATGTGATGGAGCCCCTCCCCCAGCCAGCCCGGAAATCGATCACTTTTGACCGCGGTTTCGAGTTCCGCAAATGGCGTAAACTGATGTCCGGGATCGGCACAGAAAGCTGGTTCTGCGATCTGCAAGCGCCATGGCAGAAAGGTTCTGTCGAAAACATGAACAAGCGTGCGCGTCGGTATCTCCCCCGCGACACGGAGCGCGCAGCGCTCTCCAGTCGCCATATGAAGGCGATTGCCGACCGCTTGAACAGCAAACCCAGAAAGTGCCTCGGCTGGCGAACGCCCACTGAAGCCTTCAGAGATGAGATGATGAACCTAAGATAGGAAAGCTGTCGCAACGACCCTTGAGCCATCACGCAAAGTTAAAGTGTCCCACATCTGCAAAGTAGAAGTGTCACACTCTGCCCCAACGGGAATGGGCAGAGGTGATGGGTATGGGATGGGTTTTGATGAGCGAGCGAGAGCTGAATCGGATCGAAGTGTTGAGTCAGCTGAGCCAAGGCCGGATGACAGCAACGACTGCGGCAAACGTCTTGGGATTGAGCCGTAGGCAGGTTCACAGACTTCTTAAGAAGTTCCAGACCGATGGTCCGGCAGCGATCCGACATGAGGCGCGCGGTCGGGCATCGAACAATCGGATCGACCCGGCGATCCGGGAGTTTGCGGTCACGCTGGTGCGCGAGAACTACATAGACTTCGGGCCGACCTTTGCGGCCGATAAGCTCGAGGAAGACCACGGGCTAAAGGTTTCGCGCGAGACGCTGCGCAAGTGGATGCAGGACGCCGGGATTTGGCACTCGCGCAAGAAACGCCGGACCTTTCACCAACCACGCCTGCGCCGGGAATGCGTTGGTGAGCTGATCCAGATCGACGGTTCAGACCATCACTGGTTCGAGGATCGCGGGCCGTCCTGCACCCTGCTCGTCTTCATCGACGATGCGACCAGTACGTTGATGCATTTGGAGTTCGCCAAATCAGAGGTAAACGCCGGCTGACCACCCTCCGAGTTGTGTCTGGACGATACTTCGGTTGTCGTTGGTGCTCAGCCGATGAGCTTTGCGTCTTTCATGCGTTTGATTGTGTCAGCAATGCTTGTCAGGGTGCCGAGCGCGCCAAAGGTCTCGCTCTTGGTCATGTTCTTGTTGGTCTCGAAGACGTCCATGCCCTGGGTCAGCAGCGCCATGATTTGCGCTTCGTCGATGGCGTTCTTGCGGAGGGCTTCGACGATGACGCCCTCCATGATCATCTGCTGAGCCGTGATCTGCCCTGCAATCACCTCGATGCTGCGCTCGAGATCTTTCATCTTACTCATGAGTACTTTGACCCGTTCGGCTTGAAGTTCCAAGGCATCAGGCTTTTGATGTCGTCCTGCATATGTCCGTTCAATATCTTGTCCAGCACGTGTTCCAGATAGGCCTGCGGATTAATGCCGTTCAGTTTGCAGGTGCCGATCAGCGATGCCATGCGTGCCCATGTGACCGCCCCGTCGTCGTTTCCCGCAAAGAGTGCATTCTTTCTTGTAAGAGGAATCGGGCGAATTGCGCTCTCGACAGCATTCGTATCCGTCTCGATGCAACCATCGTCAAGGAACCGGGTCAGGCCCACCCATCGTTTGAGGCCATACCTGATGTGTCGGGCAAGATCGGAGCTTGAAGAGAGCAAGTCGAGTTGCCCTTCCAGCCAAAGACGCAGGGCATCCAAGATGGGCTTGGAAAGCTGTTGCCTGACGGCGCGCCGAACGTCCGGCGCTTTGCCGCGGATCTCAGCCTCGATCCGATAAAGCTGCGCGATGCGATTGGTCATTTCCAGACAAATCGGGGAAGGTGTCGTGCGGCTATATTCGACGAACCGGCGTCGCCAATGCGTCCAGCAATAGGCCATGGCCCAAGGGTCGTTGGTTTTCTTCGGATCACTTAATGCATCGTATCCGGCATAGCCATCAACGGTCAGTTGGCGCCCCTGGAAGTCGCGGAAGATCTCTTGAGCGGTTTTGGCGCTCCGGCTTCTGGAATGCTGGAACACCACGATTGGCGGATCGCCTCCTCCCCATCCCCGTTGATCACGGACCACGGCCCAGAGATAATCCTTGCGTGTCTTGCCGTGCGTGGGGCCAAGACCGGAACCGTGGTCTCGTCTGCGAGGAGATGGTCACTGGCTTTCAGATCATCGATCAAAGCGTCGATGAGTGGCGCGAGGTGGAATGCAACGCGGCCCGCCCAATTGGCCAGCATGGTGCGATCAATCTCGATCCCCTCCCGGCGCCAAATCTCGGCTTGCCGGTAAAAGGGAAGGTAGTCGCAGAATTTGGACACGACAGCATGGATGGCGTACCGGTTCGTGCCAAGACCGCGCGGCACAAGGAATTCCGGCGCCGGGGCTTGCGCATGGGATGTGCCCTTGCACGTCCGGCATATGTACTTGGGACGCACGGTGACCAGCACCCTGAACCGGGCCGGCACAACATCGAGCCGTTCGGTGCGATCTTCCCCGACACGAACCATCTCACCGCACCCACAGGGGCAGGACGTGTTCGCGGGTTCGATCACCTCTTCGACACGTTCCAGATGCTCCGGCAGCCGCCCTTTGTTCCGGTTTGTAGAGGACGCCTGCCGAGACGCCTTGCCAAGAGCTTTATCGGCGGCCTCTCCCGCGGCCGCCAACTGCCCTTCCGCGACCTCGATATCTTCAGCAAAGAGATTGCGCTGATCGGGATCACCCTTTTCCGAGCTTGGGCCAAACCGCGCGTGTCGGGACTGGAGCAACAGCCGTTCCAGCCGTGCGTTGGCCTCGGCCAAAGCCGAATTGGCCGCCTCTGCGCGGGCCAATCGCTGCTCGAGATCGGCAACATATTCAGGGCTGATTTGGTTTGAGGCAGGCATGACCTTTTATACACTGCCATGCCTGTTTACGCTGCAGAATTCGCCCCCATGAGTCACCCCGCCGCATGCTATCCAGCGCGTTTGGGCTGACGGCGCCGCTCGGCCCGAACCGCCTTCCAATCCAACCCTTCAAACAGGGCCGTGAACTGTGCAGGCGTCAGCCTGATCACACCGTCAGCGGGCCGGGCCACTGGAATTGGCCCCCTTCCAGATGCTTGTAGACCAACACCAGACCAGTCTGACCCCAGACCAAAATCTTGATCCTGTCGCCGCGTTTCGATCTAAAAACAAAGATCGCCCCACTGTACGGATCACGCCCCAGTACCGTTTGGACCACCAGCGACAAACCCGCGTGTCCCTTCGGGAAGTCGATCGGCCGCGTTGCCAGATATACGTGGTACGCCCCTCCAGGCAGGATCATACGGAAGCCCGAATGGCAGACAAAACACGACCAAGATGGTCGGGGGCAAATCTTGCTGGCACCAAGACCCGAACGCCGTTGACCTCAAGGATGATGGCATCGCCCTCTTTGGCGGTGGCAAGACCGCTTTCGCCGGCATGCTCCTCAACGACAACAGGGACCAACCCAAGGATGTCGTCATCCGGCATTGCCAAAGCCCCCCTAACGAGAAGCACGACGCCAGGAATGAAGCTGGGGCGCGGAGATGCCATGCTTGCGGGCAACATCCGCGACAGAAACGCCATCACGGTAACTCTCCAGCACAAGCTCCGCCTTCACATGTTCCGGCCACCGGCGCCGGCCAGTTGGACCCGTCACAACATCAATACGCCCGCCGTACCCTTCTTCGGCACTGTGACAAGTTACGTAATTTTGTACCGTATCATCCATAAGAACCCTCCATATCTGGACGGCTCTTTCTCGAAGATACAGAAAAGAACATCTACGAGGGTGGTGGGGCGGCGCTTACAATCAGAGAGCACCTTTAGCTATTTTGGCGCGCTGGAGGCTTATCTGCATGAACATGGACGCCCGGTGGCGTTCTATTCGGACAAACACTCGGTGTTCCGTGTTGCGAGCCAAGGTGCGGAGACAGGTCACGGGATGACCCAGTTTGGCCGTGCTTTGAACGAGTTGAACATCGAGATTCTCTGCGCCAACAGCTCTCAGGCCAAGGGCCGCGTCGAACGCGCGAACCGGACGCTACAGGATCGGCTTGTCAAAGAGCTGAGACTGGCGGGGATTTCGGACATGGACGCAGCCAATGCGTTCCTTCCAGCCTTCAGGGACCACTACAACAAGAAGTTCGCCAAGCCCCCGCGGCGCCCGGACAATCTGCACCGCCCCCTTAATACCGAGCCAGATCGGCTGGCAGACGTACTGTGCTGGCGTGATGAACGTTATGTCGGCAACCAACTAGCCTTCTCCTACGACCGGCAGCGCATCATCCTGCAAGAGAACGAGATCACACGCGGCCTACCCGGCAAATACGTCGACAGATATGAGTTTCCCGACGGCCGGTTGGAGTTCCGCTGGAAGGGCGTCTCGCTCCCCTACTCCGTCTTCGACAAGGACCAGCGGGTCACCCACGCCGCAATCACTGAAAACAAACACCTGAGCGCGGTGCTGGAGCACATCAAGGCCGAACAGGACAAGGCCACGCCGAAGAAACCGCGCGCCGGCAAACAGCGCTCTCGCTACAAACCAACCGGACGCCGCAACGACGGTTGGAATTCAAAGCTGGCAAGAGCCGCGGCAGAGAAATGCAAAGCCAGGGCTGCGATATGTGAGGTCTCCGCCCTGGCAGGAATTGCTCCCCCTCAGCGCCAAAGTGGGACAGTTCTACTTTGCGAACATGGTGACATTTCAACTTGGTTGCAACAAAGGACGTAAGTCGTCTTCGCTGTCGCAGATTCCGACAAAGCCCCCCGGTACGGCGCTGTTGCATAAATCGGGGTCTGAGCGTGGCTCCCCTTTCCCCAGACGGACCTATCCTACGGGCTCTGTGACGGGTAAGCCGAGGGTGGTGTAGCCATTGAGCACGGCGATACGCACTTGCAGCTCTGCGACCTGGCGGTCGAAGTCTCGGGCCATCAGGGATTGGCCGAGCAGCTTGATGCAATTCATCTTGGCCCCGACGCGACTCCGGCGGTGGTATCCGCTCCACCGTCGCCAGATGGCACGACCCAGATACTTTGAGGCGCGCAGGGCTTTGTTTCGAGCAACGGCACCAGGGCTTGTCGGTTTCCACGCCTTCGCGTTCTTGCGGGGCGGGATGACAGCAGCGGCGTCACGGGCAGCGATTGCCTCGTGGCATTTGCGGGTGTCATAGGCGCCGTCGGCAGTCACGGATCCAATCTCTTCGTCTGCCGGGATCTGATCGAGCAGGTCAGGCAGGACGGGTGCGTCACCGATGTTGCTGCCCGTGACCTCGACGGCCCGCACCTCCAGCGTTTCCTCATCAATGGCGATATGTATCTTGCGCCAGATACGTCGTTTGGGGCCTCCGTGCTTGCGTGCGTTCCACTCGCCTTCACCCTCGGCCTTGAGTAAACATCCGGCGTAGGCCACGGTCAGGCAGCGTTGACGGCATCCTGTTTTGTCTTCCAGTGCCACGAGAGCAATTCCGTGAGACGCGAGACGGGCAAGTCCGGTAGACGGGCGAGGACATCTGCCATCCAGGCCTGCGGGTCGATGTCGTTCATCTTTGCCGAGACGATGAGGGTATACATGAAGGCCGCCCTGTCGCCGCCGCGCTCAGAGCCTGCAAAAAGCCACGACTTTCTGCCTAATGCGATCCCGCGCAGGGCGCGTTCGGCGGCATTATTCGTCAAGCAAAGCCGCCCGTCATCAAGGAAGGCGGTGAAGGCTTCCCAACGGCCTTTTCCTGCGACCATATAATTGATCGCCTTGGCGACTGGGTTGTGCTTTGACATGCCCGCCCGCTCGGCCAGCATCCAGTCATGCAGATCATGAACCAGCGGAGCGACACGCTGCTGGCGAACCTCAAGACGCGTTGCGGCTGACAGACCCGAGATTTCGCGCTCGACAGCAAAGATTTCATCGATCCGCTTCACGGCGTCCAGCGCGATGGGCGAGATTTCCTCGGCAACCTTTTTGCCCTTGCGAGCGATAGCTTTGATGTCGGCCAGTTCGAAGAACTTGCGCCTGCCATGTGACCAACACAGCGCACTCCCCACTGGACCGGGGCTGCGATCTGCCAAATACAGATCATTGTAGCCGCCATAGACGTCCGATTGCAGCACACCCTGCCATCCGGCCAGATGCCGTGTCGGGTGTTCTTTCCGGCGATCAGACGAGAACTTAAACAAGGCCGCAGGTGGCGCACCCCCATCCCAAGGGCGATCATCGCGCACATAGGTCCAAAGGCGTGCCGTCTTGGCACCACCCCGCGCCAGAAGTGGCACAGTCGTATCGTCACCGTGCAAGCGGCTTGCTTCCAGCACATGGCGCTCGATCAATGCATGGATCGGGGCCAGCGCCACACACGCATGACCGATCAGATCCGCTAGAGTAGACAGGCTGAGGTCGATCCCCTCCCGTGCGATGCGCACGACCTGCCGGTTCAATGGTTGATGTTGCCCGAATTTGTCAAAGGCCACCATGGCGATCAACTGTGGCCCCGCCCACCCGCGCGGAATGGCATGGAAGGGCGCGGGCGACTGGCTGATCTTCTCGCAGCATCGGCAAGTGAACTTCTCCCGTACCGTCTGGATGACCTTCCACTGACGAGGGATCACTTCCAGCGTCTCGGTGATGTCCTCGCCCATCTTTACAATGCGATCAGATCCACAGCAGGTGCAGGTTGTCGGAGCCTCGACCACGACACGTTCCCGCGGAAGATTCTCGGGAAAGGGTTTGCGCGCGGGCTTTCTTCGGGCAAAGGCCCGCACGGTATTCGTCTGGTCACCCTGCGCGGTGCCTTCAGCTGCCAGCGCATCCTCGGTGGCCGCAGCTTCCAATTCCTCGAGTTGCAATTCCAGCTGATCGATCAGCCGCGCGCGGCGCTCGGAAGAGATGCCGTATTTGTCACGCCGCAGCTTGGCTATCTCCAGCTTCAATTGCTGGATCATCGCTTCCGTGCAGGATGCTAGGGCACGCGCCTGCGCCAGATCGCGTTCGGCTGCCTGCGCACGGGCAGTTTGCGCGGCAAGCGCGGCGCGCAATTCAGCGATTTCCGAAGCGGGATCTGACATGGCAAATCCATACCACAGGCGCCCCGGATCCCCAATAAAAACGGGCGCTTTGCAGCATATTACCCAGCTTTTGTAGGGCGTTGCGTCCAGCGCGGATTGCGCCAGTCGATCCCTTCGAGAAGATATCTCAGTTGCGCCGCAGAGACCGGCACAGCGGTGCCGGACTGGCTGACCGGCCAGATAAATTTGCCTGCCTCCAGCCGCTTGAGATAGAGCGACATACCAACGCCGTCATGCCAGAGAACCTTGATCAGATCGCCTTTACGACCCCGAAAGCAGAAGATCTCTCCACCATGGGGATCGCGCCCAAGACCTTGCTGGATCTTCAGCGACAGCGTGTTCATGCCGCACCGCATGTCCGTGACCCCTCCTGCGATCCAGACCGTGACGC
>JAUIIR010000018.1 GCA_030431485.1 Alphaproteobacteria bacterium | reverse complement strand
CTACCTGCGTGCGGCCGCGCCAAAGGAGATTAGGACCGAACAGATCTATCAGGGCGTCGTGCCCTTTATCGTTTTGCAGGCGGTTGGGATCGGTCTTGTCTGGGCGCTGCCAGTTCTGGCGACCTGGTTGCCGGCCGTGTTGTTTTAGCCCGCCAACAGCGTACCAAGTGCCATCGTGACCGCCGCTTGCGTCGGTTCGATCACGGGAATGCTAATCTCGGCTTCCAACGCGGCACGGTGGCGAGCCATGCCCGCGCATCCAAGGATGACCGCTCCCGCTCCCCGCGATTTGAGCGCATCGCCAACGTCAACCAATCGGGCAAAAGTGCCTTCACCACGGGCGCTTTCATCGACCGTCATGTTCAGAGCGATTTCGCCAGCGAGACGCTCCAGCACCTGCATGCGGGCCATGTAACGGCGATGCCGGGGGATCGAACCATCTGCGATGGCAATAACCCCGAACCTGTCTGCGCAGGCCATAGCCGTCAAAACACCGCTTTCCTGAATGCCGAACACCCGCTGCTCGACGACTGACCGGCAGGTGTCGAGACCGGGATCGGAATAACACGCGATCACAAACGCCCCCGCATCCGGGCGCGATTGCATCAGCGCCGCAAGCGGCAGGATTACACTGTCTGAATCGTGTTGGCTCTCGATGCCGAACGGGCCTTCCTTCAATGTCAGGCATTCGATGGCTGGACCACCTTGCAGGCCGAACGGTTCCAGCGCGTCGTCCAGAGCATCCGTTACAGCCTGATTTGAGTTCGGATTGATGACTACGATGGGTCCGGTCATTTCAAGATCTCCGCCCCGAAATTGGTCGTGGGATCGGTTTCGGGCAGGCGCGTGCCCGTCAGCCCCGACAGATCGCTGCGTCCGCGTTTTACAAAGGCTCCATCACCGGGTTGGGCGACAAGTTGGCCTTGATCTACTATCCGCCGTCCACGGGTGAGCACGGTCACCGGCCAGCCGGTCACCTCGATTCCTTCGAACGGATTATAATCCATCGCGTCATGCATCTCGCCCGCGATGCGGACCTCGGTCGGGTCCCAGATTGCAATATCTGCGTCCGCGCCGATGGCCAGCGTGCCCTTGGTCGGGTGCATCCCGTAAAGCCGCGCGGCGTTTGTCGAGGACAGGGCGACGAATTGGTTGAGGTTGATCCTGCCTTTGACCACCCCTTCCGAGAACATCATTGGCAGGCGCATCTCGATCCCCGGCATACCGTTGGCGATCTTGCGGAAATCAACGTCCCGCCCGTTCGAGAACTTGCCCGTGTCGTCGAACCGGAACGGCGCGTGATCCGAGGACACAACGCTGAAGGTGCCGCGCGCGATGTGGCGCCAGAGGACCTTTTGCGTGTGGGAGTCGCGCAGTGGCGGCGAACAGATGTATTTGGCTCCCTCCATGCCAGGACGGTCCAGATCGTCTTTCGTCAGGAACAGGTATTGCGGGCAGGTTTCGCCAAAGACATAGGCACCGTCAGCCCGCGCCTGCGCCACCAGTTCCGCGCCCTTGGGTGTCGAAACATGCACGATCATCAGCGGCGCGTTGGTCAGTTTGGACAGGCTGATCGCGCGGTTGATCGCCTCTTCCTCGGCCAGCCCTGGGCGCGCGGGCGCATGGTACTTGGGTTCGGTGTAGGCATTGTCAGCCAAGGCGGCGGCCATCCATGTCAGCATGTCGTGGTTTTCCGCATGCACCATCGTCAGCCCACCATGCCGCCGCGCGACGGTCAGGATGTCGAGGAATTGCGCATCGCTGACGCGGGTGGCGTAGGTCATGAAGACCTTGAATGAGGTGATGCCTCGGTCGAACACGCCCGGCAGTTCCTCAAGAACCGACGGGTTCGGGTCGGTCAGAATCAGGTGGTAGGAATAGTCGATCACGGATTTGGGGGCCGCGCGTCCGTCATAGGTCGCGAGCGTGTCGGCCACGCTTTGTCCCGGCTTCTGCGCCGCAAACGGCACGAAACAGGAATTGCCCCCAAAGGCCGCTGAGATCGACCCGGACTCGTAATCGTCCGAGGTCATCAACCCCATGCCGCTTTCCTGCGCGATATGGCAATGCGCCTCGATTCCGCCGGGCAGCACCAACTTGTCCGTCGCGTCGATCACATCTTCGCCGCTCAGGTCATACCCCAAGGTCGCAATCTTACCGTCCCGGATGCCCAAATCCGCGCGGAACGTCTCGGAGGCGGTTGCCAGAGTGCCGCCTTTGATCACCAGATCGTGCTGCATGCTGTCGTCCTTATTTTGCTGATGTCTTAGCTCAATGCGGCCAGCTTGCGATCCAAGCGGTCCATCAACCGCGTGAGTTCGGCGTGGTCGTCCTTGGTCATGGACGGCCCGGGTGCACGCACCTTGGGTGCGGCAAGCACGCCGCGCCGGTGCAGGATTTCCTTTCGGATCGCCAGCCCGATGCCCAGCTGCTGCTCATAGCGCACCATCGGCAGGTATGCGTCGAAGAGATCTTCTGCTCCGTCGACATCCCCGGCCTTGTGGCGCGCTACCACCTGCACCAGCATTTCGGGATACGCAAAACCCGTCATCGCCCCATCTGCACCACGCTGCAATTCCAAAGGCAGGAAGAGCGCCGCGTTGCCCGTCAGGATCGAAAGGCGCGGCGTGTCTTCAGTGCCGGATTCGGCGCGCACACGCGACAGCTTGGTCAGGCCCGGCCAGTCCTCGTGTTTGAGCATCACGATCTGGTCGTGGTCACGTGTCAGTTGCAGGATGGTTTCGACGCTGAACTGAACACCGGTTGTCTGCGGATAATCCTGCAGACACACAGGAACCTCTGGCCCCAGTGCTGCACAGACCTGCGCAAAGTAGTTTCGCAGCTTCACCTCGGTCGCCAGCCCCGGCATTGGCGCCACCATGACGCCAGCAGCCCCCGCCTCCATAACGCTGTGCGACAAGCGCGCCATGTTATCGAGCCCGGCGCCGGACACGCCGACCACAACCGGCACCCGTCCCGCGACGCGCTCGAGTACATGATTTGCGAACTGCGCGGATTCCTCGGCGGTCAGTTTTGGTGCCTCACCCATGATGCCAAGGATCGTCATACCCGTCACACCGCAATCGAGGTAGTATTCGATCATGCGATCTGTGCTGTCGAGATCCAGTGATCCATCGCTGGCGAACGGTGTCGCAGCAATGATAAACACGCCCTCCGAATGCCTGTTGATTTTCTGACTCATATACAGGTCCTCCCATTGTCTACGGATCAGATGACCGAGACTGTCAGACTGCCCAGCCCTTCAATCGAAAGATCAAGGGTATCCCCCTTCGCAACCGGGCCAACGCCAGAGGGGGTGCCGGACAAAATGACGTCACCGGGCGCGAGTTCGAAATATTCGGACAGGTAAGAAATCATCTCGGGCACTTTCCAGATCATCTGGTTCAAGTCCCCTTCCTGGCGCACCTCTCCGTTGACCTTGAGTTCAACCCGGCCCGCACTCAGATGCCCCACCTCTGAGACGGGATGTACCGGCCCGCACGGGGCGGAATGCTCGAATGCTTTCCCGATCTCCCACGGACGGCCTGCCTTTTTGGCGATGCCTTGCAAGTCGCGTCGGGTCATGTCGAGCGCGAGTCCATAGCCGAATACGTGATCGAGCGCCGTGTCCACAGAGATATTCCGTTCACCCGATTTCAGCGCGACCAGCATTTCCGCCTCGTGATGCACATCCGAGGTTTTCGGCGGATAGGGAAAGGTGCCTGAAGGATCGAGGTTGTCAGGGTTCTTCTGAAAGAAAAACGGGTCTTCGCGATCTGGATCGTGTCCCATTTCTATCGCATGCGCCGCATAGTTGCGTCCGATACAATAAATTCGGCGGACCGGAAACAGCGCGTCTTGTCCTGCGACTGGCAAAGCGACAACAGGCGGCGTTTCTATGGCGTATTGGATCATCCAAGTCTCCAGAATATGAGGATGCGGTATCAGCCCTTACCTCCGTTCTGCCCCGATCACGCCAGCGAATCCAGCCCTCTCACGTCGGCGGCTTCGGCACAGTGCCAGACAGTCAGTTTTGCAGCGGGTTGCACGGGCGGCGGCAAGCTGGCACAGCTATAGCGTCAATTGCGGAGCCTTTCATGTCCAAGACCGTTTTCCTGATCAATGGGCCAAACCTGAACCTGCTGGGCAAACGGGAGCCGGCAATCTATGGCGCAGACACGCTTGACGATGTCACCGCGCGCTGTGCGGCACTGGGTGAAACTGCGGGGTTCTCCCTCAAGTCGATGCAATCGAACCATGAGGGCCAGATCATTGACTGGATCCACGACGCGCGTGACGCGGCAGAGGCCATCATTATCAATCCGGGGGCCTTCACCCACACATCCGTCGCGATTTTCGATGCGCTGCAAGCGTATGAAGGTCTTGTTTTTGAAGTCCATATTTCAAACGTGCACAAGCGCGAAGCGTTCCGCCATCATTCCTTTGTCTCCGCCCGCGCCGAAGGTGTGATCGCCGGGTTTGGGGTCGAAGGATACGAACTGGCGTTGCGCCGGGTGATCAACCTGTTGGGCTGATCATCAGAACGGACCATCCTCAAGGACGCCATCGGCCGACATCTGTGCGTAGAGCAGCCCTTCACGCAATCCACGGTCAGCAACAGACAATCGGTCTGTCGGCCAACAACGCAAGAGCGCCTGCAGGATTGCAGAGCCTGACATGATCAGCGCGTGACGGTCCAGCCCGATGCGCGGATCGGCGCGGCGGCCTTCGGGACCCAGTTGCAGGTAGCCCGAGATAACCTTTTCAATCTGGTCTGAGGTCATCCGAAGCCCGTCCACCTTGGTCCGGTCATAGCGCTTGAGACCTAGATGGCTGGCCGCCACGGTGGTCACGGTGCCGCTGGTGCCGACAATCTGGAACCCTTCGCGCGCCTGTTCGTCCTTGTAGGGCGCGAATTCGGCGAGGTTTTCTTCGAAATACCAGCTCATCAGCGCATACCGCGCGCTGTCGCTTTCCACGTCCGAAAACTGATCACGCAGGGTTGCCACACCCAAAGGCACACTGATCCAGTCCACCACGCGGGCGGCTGGAAACGGGCTGTCCTTGGTGTGAAACCCGGCATGCAGCCGCATGATGGCGCGTGGACGTTCAAAGGGCGGCACGGCGGTGAGGTCGATCCAGACCAATTCGGTGGACCCCCCGCCGATATCGACGACAAGCAATTGTTCAGTCTTGGTGCTGACGAGCGGCGCGCAAGAGATCACCGCCAGCCGGGCTTCTTCCTCGGGTTGGATGATCTCGAGCGTCAGACCGGTTTCTCGTTTGACCTGCCGGATGAAATCCCGCGCGTTGTGGGCTCTCCGACACGCCTCGGTTGCCACCAGCCGCATCCGGGTCACTTCGTGACGCCGGATTTTCTGCTGACACACGCGCAAGGCCGATATTGTACGGTTCATCGATGATCGGCTGAGCCGCCCGGACTTTTCCAGCCCCGCCCCCAGTTGTACCGACTTTGAAAAACTGTCGACCACGTGAAATTGGTTGCCCTTTGGCTGGGCAATCAACATGCGACAACTATTTGTGCCCAAATCCAGCGCGGCATAAAGCTCGGATGGATCGGGCCGTGACGGCGCGGGGCTCTCTACCGGTTTCGGGAATGCGCCCGCACCTTTGGGACGCTTTGGCGCCATAACTTTGCGCCTTCCGAATATGTAAGTTACCTTAACCCTATGCGGCCTTGGGCATCTAAGCAAGTTTCGTGATCACCTTCCGCACCGTTATGAAAGCCTCTCATGCAAAGCCTGAGAATTTTGGCCACGTGGATGCATCGCAAAAGCCGTGATCCTGTCCTATTGTGGCAGCGGGTCGCAGATTGCCGCGGACAAGTCGAAAATCGCCCTTATGTCGGTGACGGGGTAAATTACGAAGGCGCAAGTTGAGCAAAGGAATCACGACATGGTTGATGTCACAATTGTCTACTGGCGGGATATCCCGGCGCAGGTGATCGTGGGCAAAGGCCGTCGCGGTGCCAAGGCTCAGTTGCCAGAGCGGTTCGAGCAGGCGATTGATCGCGCCGCAATGAAAGTTGGCGCAGCTGATACCGACAGCTATCTGGCAGAGTGGCGCAAGGCAGCCCCCTACGACGTCGAAGGTGACGCGCAAGAGGTCTGCACCGCCGAAGCGGCCCGCTTGGATGCGGAATATGACAAAGAGCGTCTCAAGGCGCTGATTGATAACGAAGGCTGGGCATAAACCCCCATGACTCTGAGGGAGGCCATCATGGCATTGTTGAATTTCCGCAAGCGCGAAACCGTCGAAACCGGCACCACGCCGGAAATGGAAGCCTTCCTGAAAGGCTATTCCATCGAAGTCATGCCGCGCACGGCTGAAAAAGTAGAAGATTTCCGCAAGCTGCTCGCTCCGGGAACGCGTGTCTACATCGCCCATATCGAAGGCACACCGATCGAAGACATGGTCGCCACGGCCAAGCGTCTGGCGGATGAAGGCTACCCGGTGATGCCGCACTTCCCGGCTCGCATCATCAAGGACGAGGCAACCCTCGCAGACTGGATCGCCCGCTATCAGGGCGAAGCCGGTGTCGATCAGGCGCTGCTGCTGGCCGGTGGTGTGAACCAGCCGCATGGTGATTTCCACAGCTCCATGCAGCTGATGGAAACCGGGGTTTTCGACAAGGCAGGTTTCAAACGTCTGCATGTCGCCGGTCACCCCGAAGGCAACAAGGATATCGACCCCAACGGCGGTATGAAAAATGTCGAAGACGCGCTGCGCTGGAAGCAGGCGTTCTCGGAACGGACCGATGCCAAGATGGCGCTGGCCACCCAGTTCGCGTTCGACGCCGACCCGATCATCAAGTGGGTCGACGACCTGTCGGCGGCTGGCATTAAACTGCCGGTGCATATCGGCATCGCCGGTCCGGCCAAGCTGCAAACACTGATCAAATTCGCTATTGCCTGCGGTGTCGGCCCGTCCCTCAAGGTCCTGCAAAAGCGCGCGATGGATGTGTCCAAGCTTCTCCTGCCGTATGAGCCGACCGACGTGCTGGCCAAGCTTGCCGCGCACAAGGCGAAGAACCCCGATTTCAACATCGAACAGGTGCATTTCTTCCCGCTGGGCGGCATCAAGACCAATGCGACCTGGGCGATCGAAAATGGTGGCGCCGGGACGGCCCCTGCTGCAGCAACCTGATCCGACCCAATGACAGCCCTGCTTTTCGATCTTGACGGAACGATGCTGAATTCGGACCCGATCCACGAGGCCGTGTTTACGGAACTCTGGACGGCACGCGGTCTCCCCGTGCCCGAAGGTTTTTACATAGAGCAGGTGCATGGTCGCCTGAACGTGGATGTCTTTGCCGATTACCTTCCGGATGAGCCCGATCCGCAGGGGCTGAGCGAATGGAAAGAGGCGCAGTTCCGGGAACGTCTACCAAAGCCCTACCCGGCAACACTGGGGCTCGAAAGCTTTCTGGACCGCGCTCAGGCGCAAGGCTGGCAACTGGCCGTCGTGACCAACGCCATGCGCCTGAACGCCGAAGCGATGCTGGGCGCCATCGGGTTGCGCGACCGGTTTGAAGTGATCGTGATTGGTGAGGAATGCGCCCACGGCAAGCCGCATCCACTGCCGTATCTGACTGCGATGGACCTACTTGGGGAGTCACCCGAGACCTGCATCGCGTTCGAGGACAGCCCATCGGGCATGCGGGCCGCTGCTGCGTCAGGGGCCTACAGCATCGGCGTCCGTTCGGCGCTCAGCGACACAAAACTGCGCGCCGTAGGCGCAAAGATGACAATAGACGATTTCACAGACCCCGCGCTGCCGGACATTCTGGCCCGCATTGAAGGAGTAGCCGCATGACCCGCACGATTGTCGAGTCCAAGACCAAAACCGCCATCATCGGGTTCGACCAGCCGTTCTGTGTGATCGGTGAGCGGATCAACCCGACAGGCCGCAAGATCCTGAACGAGGAACTCGAACGCGGCGATTTCAGCCGGGTCGAGGCCGACGCGCTGGCGCAGGTCGCGGCGGGCGCCAATATCCTCGACATCAACTCGGGCGCCGTGTTCTCGAACAAGATGGCCGAAGACCCGCGTTATGCCGATAACAACTTTGTTGAGCCGACGCTGATGAAGGAACTGGTCGAACGCGTCCAGGCGATCACAGATTGCCCGCTTTGCATCGACTCGTCCGTGCCTGGTGCTTTGGAAAACGGTCTGGCCGCAGCCGAGGGAAGGCCGCTCCTGAACTCGGTCACCGGTGAGGAAGAACGCCTTGAGATGGTGTTGCCACTCGTCAAGAAATATAACGTGCCTGTTGTGGCGATTTCGAACGACGACACCGGGATCTCTGAAGACCCCGATGTGCGATTTGCCGTCGCCAAAAAGATCGTCGAGCGCGCCGCCGATTTCGGCATACCCGCGCATGACATCGTCGTCGATCCGCTTGTGATGCCGATCGGCGCGATGGGCACCGCTGGCCTTCAGGTGTTCACCCTCGTCCGCCGTCTGCGCGAGGAACTGGGTGTGAACACCACCTGCGGCGCGTCCAACATCAGCTTCGGTTTGCCGAACCGCCACGGAATCAACAACGCATTTCTGCCGATGGCCATGGGCGCGGGTATGACCTCTGCTATTATGAACCCGGTCGCCCTGCCCGTGGGGGCCACCAAGATCGCTGAAAAGCGCGCTGAAGTGGCCGCAGCAGGACTCGTGCTGCCCGAAGACATGGATGACGAAACCTTCTGCACGCTCTTCGGCCTCGGCTCGACCAAGCCCCGTCCGGGGAAGGAAATGGAGGCCATCCGCGCTGCCAACTTCCTCACCAACAATGATGACGGAGGGGCTGCCTGGATTGCGTTCAACCGCCAACCGCCGAAAGCCGGTCAGGAAGGCCGTGGCCGCGAAGGCCGCACCGGAGGCCGCCGCCGCCGCGCATAGAAAATCATAAACTGCCGTGCCCGATAAAGGCACGGCAGTTTATGATTAACATGTGAACCCTCATCGCTCACCACGGCACCGAACCCGCTTTGCGACAAATCTGATTAGCAATTTTTTAATTTCTGCATTCCAGAATCTTCGTATGAAGATTCTGGGCCCGACCCATAAAATTCTGGGGCCCTTTGAAAGCGGCAGTACGACATCACCAAAACCCTAGATCGCGACGCCGCGACGTCCCGCCAAGTCGGTGAAATACTGCCATGCCACACGGCCTGACCGTGCACCACGGGTCGCCTGCCATTCAATCGCCTCTGCCCGCAGGCTGGCGTCATCAATCTCAACGCCGTAGGCGTCGCAATAGCCACGGATCATCGCCAGGTAGTCGTCCTGATTGCATGGGTGAAAGCCCAGCCAAAGACCGAACCGGTCCGACAGGGACACCTTTTCCTCAACGGCCTCCGACGGGTTGATCGCCGAGGATCGCTCGTTCTCGATCATGTCCCGCGGCATCAGGTGACGGCGGTTCGACGTGGCGTAGAACACTACATTGTCCGGACGCCCCTCAACTCCGCCATCCAGAACAGCCTTCAGCGATTTGTAGTGCTGATCGTCGTGGCTGAAGCTCAGGTCATCGCAAAAAAGCAGAAACCGGTGATCAGCAACCCGCAAGAGGTTCAAGAGCCGCGCCACGCTCGGCAAGTCCTCGCGTTGCAACTCGACCAACTTGATCGGCAACTCTTCGGCCAGAACGGCGGCGTGCACGGCTTTCACAAGGCTCGATTTGCCCATGCCCCGCGCCCCCCAAAGCAGCGCGTTGTTCGCGGGCAGACCCTTTGCAAACTGTCGCGTATTGGCAAGAAGCGTATCGCGGATGCGATCTACCCCCACCAACAGGTCCACGGGCACGCGGCTGACCTTGGGCACCGGCTGAAGGTGGTCGGGGTCCACATGCCAGACAAAAGCATCTGCCGCGTCATAATCAGGGGCCGGCTGTGGCGCCGGAGCCAGTCGCTCCAGCGCGGCGGCGATCCGCTCCATCGGGTCGGTCACTTCTTCGCGTCCTCGTCGAATTCCTTCACCAGAGGATCGTCATCCATGCCGTCCGCCGGATCATCCTCGAACCAAAGCCCTTGTGCCTTCAGCTCTTTCTCGCGCTTCTTCTCCACGCGCCGGACCAGAATGATCGACACCTCATAAAGACCGTACACAACGGTAAAGAGGATCAGCTGTGTCACCACATCTGGCGGTGTCACAAGCGCGGCCAGCACCAGAATTCCAACCATCGCATATTTGCGCACGCTGCCCAGACCATCCGCCGAGACAAGCCCAGCCTTCCCCATCAACGTCAACAGCACGGGAAGCTGAAAGCACAGGCCAAAGGCCATGATGAACACTAGCGAGGTTTGAAGGCTCTCATTCACCTTACCGAAGAAGGTGATCTTCAATCCTTCGTTGGTGGCAGGTACAACGGCTGTCGGATCAACATCCACAGAGTCCGACAGCAGGTTTGCAAACAGCGACGGCGCGTCGGTGAACCCAAGAAAAAACGCCATTGCCAAAGGTGTTACGACGAAATGCGCAAAGGCGGCGCCCGCCATGAACATGACCGGCGATGCGATGATAAACGGCAGGAAGGCCGATTTTTCGGATTTATAAAGCCCTGGTGCAATGAAGCGCCACATCTGGTGTGCGATCACCGGGAACGCCAAGGCAAAGCCGAACACCAGACCGATGCGAAACAGCACAAACAGGTATTCCTGCGGGCTGGTGTATTGCAGCGTTGGCGCCGGGTCCCCCAAAGCGCGCAGCGTTTCCTCGATCGGAACAAGCAGGAAACGAAGTACGTGCTCGGCGAGAAAATCGCCCTGAACCGGGATAAAAAGCACGCAGATGCCGACAAACAGCGCCAGAACAGACCGGATCAACCGGGTGCGCAGCTCGGCCAGATGCTCGATCAACGGCGCGCTGCTGTCCTCGATCTCGTCGTCGCGGGCACTCATCTCAGGCGTCCTTTTCCGGCGCAGGCTCTGCCTTCAGCGCGGCTTCCATTTCTTCGGCCTTTTTCAAAGCCTCTTCCGCTTCGCGTTTCTTGCGGTCGGCAGCGGCACGGGCAGCGCTGGCCTCGATCTTCTTCTTGGCGGCCTCACGCTCGGCGGACAATTTCCCGGTGTTGCTCTCAGGGTCGATGCTGGTCATCGATTTGGCCGCATCCTTCACGCCATCCATCGCGCTGCCCAGCGGGTTGGTCGCAGACTTGAAGGTTTTTTGCACGTCCCGAACGCCGGATTCGTCCGCGGCCTCGTTCATCGCGCGGCTGAAATCCCGCGCCATGCCACGGGCTTTGCCCATGAAATTGCCCACTTTCCGAAAGAGCACAGGCAAATCCTTGGGGCCAACGACGATCAACGCCACCACCCCGATCACCAACAGCTCGGCAAAGCCAAGATCGAACATATGCGTTTAGACCTTGTCTTTGTCTTTCTCGTCTTCAGGCGTCACGTCCTTGGCCGCATCTGCCTTCTGATCTTCAAGCTCCTGCTTGCCCTCATCGACGCCCTTCTTGAACGCGGTGATGCCTTTACCCACTTCGCCCATCAGCGATGAAATCTTGCCACGGCCGAACAGCACCAGCACCACAACGGCGATGAGCAAAAGGCCAGGCAGACCGATATTTCCGATACCCATGAAGTCTCTCCTTACCGGCAGGCCGCTGCCTGCGTTAAATTCCATTGCGGTTATGTAATGACTCCCACAGCCCTGCGAAAGCATGAAAACGCGCTGATTTCGGCTGTTTTTGTCAAGAGCTTGTCAGTTGACAGGTTTTTGTCAGTATTCATGCAGCGCAGCACGGAGAATCACATGAAACGCAGCGACCGGCTTTATGCCCTGATGCAACGCCTGAAGGACGGTCGCCTGCACACCGCCGAAGCGATGGCGCAGGATTTGGGCGTGTCGGTCCGCACAATCTACCGTGACATGGATACGCTGGCGGCGTCTGGCGTACCCGTAGAGGGCGCGCGTGGCTCTGGTTACACAGCGCAGGAGATGATCACCCTGCCGCCGCTTAACCTGACCCAGAAAGAACTGGAAGCACTTCATATCGGACTTGCCGCCATCGGTGCATCTGACACCGAGGACCTCGCAAGCGCCGCACGCGCGCTCTCTGACAAGATCGACGCGGTGCTTCCCGAAGACGTGGGTACACCTGCTGGCAAGTTCGGATTTGCCACCTACCCGTTTGCCGAAGCCGCGCAGGGGTTTCGGCACATGCCCGCCTTCCGCAAGGCGATCCGTGCCCGCCAGAAACTGCGTCTGCGGCTCGAAGGTGACGACCAGACCCACACAGTGCGGCCCCTGCATCTCGACTATTGGGGGCGCATCTGGACCTGCGTCGTCTGGGACGAAACCGACGAAGCCTTCGCAACCTTCCGTATGGATCGGGTGACGGATCTCACGCCCCTGCCCGGTCTCTTTGTCGATGAGGTCGGAAAAACACTCAAGGACTTTCACGCCTTGCAGTCCTGAGCTGGGAGTGATGCACTCAGGTCAATTGCGTGGAGAAACGCACTTGGGAGGACGTCATGGGTTTGCGGTTCTTTTCCGACAAAAATCGGCCAGTACATCTTGGTCCGTTTCCGTTGGAACGCGCAACACGCGGACCTATGCCGGACCCCGCCACGATCCCGCGCCATTCCGGCCTCAGCTTTCACCGCCCCGAAGACCCGGCGTCGATCGTCAACGCGATGGGCGAATATCAGGCGATGATGGACGCTATTCGCGACGGGTTTGTGAACAAGGTTAGATCCGTTTGCCCAAATGATTTAATAGAACGCGCCAACCATCTGAAAGCGTTTGGATATTTGTCAGATGCGACAATGGTTGGCATCGGTCCTTTGCTACCTGAGGCCCTGCTGGCGGAACCGCGTCTGAACCCGGATATCGACCGACTGGCGAATGACCTGAAGACCCGACAGACCAAAACTCTCGCATCGGGCATCGACATGATCATGGCCGATCTCAAGGAATCGATGGAGGCACCGCCCAGCACCATCGATGGTCACCACAACGCACTGGTGTTTCTCTACGAAATTCCGCGAGATCCCAAGCCCGGCGAAACCGGGACCGAGTGGATCAATGACGCACAGTCGCACCGCGCCTGTCTGCGCGCGACCGAGACAGCCGTCGTGATCGCCAACTATATCCGTTTGCTCGGCTGGGACGCCAAAGCCCACACCGCGACCAGCACCGACGTGGATCTGAACATCTGTACGGTTGCAGCGGGCTTGGCGTACGGGTCGTCCGGACGGTTGCTCAACCCTTGGCTGGGCGACCGGTTCGGCGTCGCAGTGGTTACGACGAATTTCGATCTCGCCCATGACTCACCCTTAGCCGCCGAGCAACCGACCTTCCTGACCGAAGGCCTGGCTTGGAAATTGGGCACCAGCTCGGCCCGCTCTGGCCTCAACACCAATCCGTTTGACAACCGCCGCTATGTCGATGGTCCACACCCGTTCGAGACCCTCAAACGGGTCGACACGCCGACCACCTATATCGACGAAGCCAATGTACCCCGCGTTCCCAAACGCACGGACATGTTTGCCCGCGCACAGTTCGGCGATATGGGCAAAAAGCTGCAGGACGGTGCGAAGGGCGGATACTACGCCCGCAAAGCGGCACCGTCGTCGGCGCAAAGGCGGATGCTTGGAGCCTTTGTATTATTGCAAGACGGACCACCCGAGAACGGCCCGCGTCCTGCAAATTTGCAAAGCAACGCCGATAGGATCAAGGCCACGGCCTATTGGCTGGGCGTCGATGCACTCGGCATCAGCCGCTGCCCAGACTGGACATGGTACAGTCATGACGCCCGAGGAGAGCCCATCGACCCACCCCATGATCAGGCGATCAGCATCATCATCGATCAGGGTTACGAGACGATGGATGGTGCATCCGGCGACGACTGGATCAGCGTTGCGCAATCCATGCGGGCCTATCTGCGGTTCTCACTCTTGGGTGGGGTTCTCGCCAAGCAGATCCGCAATCTGGGCTATTCAGCCAAGGCGCACACCGTGCTCGACGGCGAAGTCCTGCAACCGCCGCTTTTGCTTCTGTCGGGGCTGGGCGAGGTCAGCCGGATTGGCGAAGTGATCCTTAACCCGTTCCTTGGACCGCGTCTCAAGTCCGGTGTCGTTACCACGGACATGCCGCTGGCGCATGACAAACCCATCGACTTCGGCCTGCAGGCATTCTGCGAAAGCTGCAACAAATGTGCCCGCGAATGTCCATCGGGTGCGATCACCGCCGGGCCGAAGTTGATGTTCAACGGCTACGAGATCTGGAAATCCGACAGCCAGAAATGCGCCACGTACCGCATCACCACCGAAGGTGGCGCGATGTGCGGGCGCTGCATGAAAACCTGCCCGTGGAACCTCGAAGGGCTGTTCGCCGAGAAGCCGTTCCGCTGGGCCGCGATGAACATACCCAAAGCAGCACCCTTGCTGGCCAAGCTGGACGATGCCGCAGGACGCGGAGGGCTGAACCCGGTCAAGAAATGGTGGTGGGATCTGGAGTTGCAGGACAACGGCAGCTACGCGCCCACCGCCCATCCGGTCAACGCCCGAGACCTGCAAAAGGACCTCGACCTGAAATACGAGGACCAGACGCTGGCTGTCTACCCCGCCCCGCTGGCGCCGCATCCCTACCCTTATCCGGACCCGATGGACCGCGAAGCCGGGATCGAGGCCTACACCAAGATGGTCAGCGCGGACGAACACAAGGCGCGGCTGGCCAAGGGCGACACCTCGCATCTGCACAGCCCCAAAGACGCCACCGAAAGCCCGGTGGTGCCCGTGGTGGTCAGCAAGGTCGAGAAGATGTCGCCCACAGTGACCAAGTACGAATTCCGCCATGTCGACGGGCAGGACCTGCCCGAATGGACGGCTGGCGGGCATCTTGATCTCGTCGTGGCACCGGAGTTCCTGCGCCAATATTCCATGTCGGGCGATCCGGCGGACAGGTCCGTCTACCAGATCGGCGTCCTGCGCGAGGATCAAGGGCGCGGTGGCTCTGCCCTGTTGCATCGGATCTTTGCCGAAGGGCGGCGGGTCTTCGTGTCGAACCCCATCAACCATTTCCCGCTGGTCGAGGATGCCAGCTTCACCTGGCTGATGGGCGGCGGCATCGGTGTCACCCCGATGATTGCCATGGCGCACCGCCTACATGCGCTCGGGCGACCCTTTGCACTGCATTATTCGCTGAAAACCCGCGCCGAGGCCGGGTATCTGGAGGATCTCGCCCAAGTACCCTGGGCCGACAAGGTGCAGATCCATGTCAGTGACGAAGGCACGCGCGCCGATCTGGAGGCTCTGATCCCCGACTATGCGGAGGGTCAGCATATCTACACCTGCGGGCCTGATCTTTACATGAACGCCGTGATGCAAACCGCTGAGCGCAAAGGCTTTCCGGACGAGGCAAGGCATCTGGAATACTTCGCTGTACCGGAACTGCCGGAGTATGAAAATCACCCGTTCACGCTCAAACTCAGCGACGGGCGCAGCTTTCATGTGCCGGCGGATCAGACGGCGACGGATGTTCTCAACGCCAATGGCGTGGCGGTCGATGTGAAATGCTCGGACGGGATTTGCGGGGTGTGCAAGGCGCGGGTTCTGTCGGGCGCGGTCGAGCATCGGGATTTCGTGCTGTCAAAGGCGCAACGGCAGGACGCGATCATCCTCTGCCAGTCGCGCGCGGTCGAGCCGGATGGCGAAATCACGATCGAATTGTAAGCGTTTGAAATCCTAAAAAGGATTTCGCCAAACTCTTCGAAGAGTTTGGCTGCGCCCGCCGCGAACGGGGGCGCAGCCGGGTGCGTTTAACTGTCGGCTTCGGGCATCAATCCTTCGGTCTGCGCCACCGCCAGTTCGTCGGCATTGATGAGACCGTCCCCATCGGCATCCACTGCGATGAACATGTCCGTCGTGACTTCGGGCAGGATGGCCTGCACCTCTTCATAGGACAGCATCCCGTCCTGATTGGTGTCAGCGGCCATGTAATCGGCGGCCAGTGCCGCCATCGGCAGCGTGATGAGGCTTGCGGCGATCAGTCGAGTGCGTGTCATGTTGGTCTCCCATGTGGTCCTTTGTGATGAAGCGCCGCGTCCTGCGGCCTTCACGGGGTATGAGGGACAAACGCGCCCCCGCATCCCGGCCCGACTCCGCCAAGGCGCAGACCTGCCCAAATCCGCCCATGCGCTGCGCAAACCACCGCGCAAATTGGGCCGCGTTCCGCCATCGGCGGAAACCCCCGGGATGGCCGGGGAATTCCCCGCCGTCATACTGCGCGCCATGGATATGCATGACCTTTCCCGCCTGCGCGCCCGCGCCCGTCGCCTGACGCGCAGCCCGCAGGATGCCGAAGACCTCTGCCACGAGGTCTGTCTGGCGTTTCTGGAACGCAAGGCTCTGGGCGCACACATCGCGCGCCCCTTGCCCTACATGATGACCGCGCTGCGCCATGCCGCCGTGGCGCGGTCGCGACGGCTGGCGCGAGAAGCGCCGCTGGAAGACGGCGCTGAGCCCCAGGTCGGGGACGCGGCGCTGGCCTGTCTCTGCTCCGAGGTGCTGGCACATCTGGATCACCTGCCCGCCCCGGACCGCGCCTTGTTGCGGCGCGTGGCATTCGAGGGGGGCACGCCCTCTGAACTGGCCGAGGAGATGGACGTGCCCGTGGGGACAATCATGTCCCGTCTCGCCCGCGCCCGTGCGCGCCTGCGGGAGGTCGTGGGGATTGCTTCGGTGTTTTGATCTTTCGCACGACGGCACGCCGGGCAGCCCCCGACCGGCCCCACGGGCGGGGGCTACCCCGCCACCCGCGGTCGGGGTCAGTCCTTTGCGCTCAATCACAAAAAAAGGGGGCCGCAGAGGCCCCCTTTGAAGTTTCGCTCGTCAAGCTCTCAAATTGTACACCGCTCGGAATAATCTTGCCTGCGGCCCGACGCGCGTCAGAGGCGGGCGCACCCGCCTCGTGACTGGTTTGGGCTTAGCTACAGCCCGATGTTGCGCCGCAGGTGTTGCACTTCATGCAGGTGCCGTTGCGGACCAGTGTGTAGTTGCCGCAATCGCCGCAGGCCTCGCCTTCGTAGCCCTGCATCTTGGCTCGCGTGACCGCTGTCATCGCCGGGATTGACGCGCTGGTGGTCGTGGTGGTCGCCACCGCTGTTGCCACACCACCAGTTTCCGGAACCAACGTGTTCAAGGCTGTGACCGCGTTGGTGCCGCCAAAGGCCACGGCCCCGGCCTGACCACCCTGCAGAACGATCAGCTCTTGCGGAAGACGCTTGCGCAGGTAGCCCGTCGAGCTGATCTGCTTGAGCACTTCGAGCGATTTCGACGCTGCACTGTCCGACAGTTCCTTGACGTTCGAGACACCCTCTTCCTCGCCACGGCCCAAATCGTCGAACGTGGCGCCTTCCGGCTTCACATGCGCCAGATCGGTGCGGTCGAGATAGGACACAGCCAGTTCACGGAAGATGTAGTCGAGGATTGAGGTCGCATTCTTGATGCTGTCATTGCCCTGCACCATGCCCGCCGGTTCGAACTTGGTGAAGGTGAAAGCATCCACGAACTCTTCCAGCGGCACACCGTACTGAAGTCCAACCGACACCGCGATGGCGAAGTTGTTCATCATGGCACGGAACCCCGCACCTTCCTTATGCATGTCGATGAAGATCTCGCCCAGAGAGCCATCTTCGTATTCGCCGGTGCGCAGGTAGACCTTGTGGCCACCGACAACCGCCTTCTGGGTATATCCCTTGCGGCGCTCCGGCATCTTTTCGCGGTGCGATTTCTGGATTTCCTTGATGACCACCTTTTCGACAATCTTTTCGGCCAGAACCTGTGCTTTTTCAGGCATGGAGCCGGCTTCCAGCACTTCTGCCGCTTCCTCGTCGTCTTCGACCAGAGCCGCCGCGAGAGGCTGGGACAGCTTGGAACCATCACGGTAGAGCGCGTTGGCCTTGGTGCCCAGCGACCAGCTCAGCTCGTAGGCCTTCTGGCAGTCTTCGATGGTCGCGTCATTCGGCATGTTGATCGTCTTGGAGATCGCACCCGAGATAAAGCTCTGCGCCGCGGCCATCATGGTGATGTGGCTTTCCACCGACAGGAAGCGCTTGCCCTTCTTGCCGCAGGGGTTGGCGCAGTCGAAGACCGGGTAATGTTCCACCTTGAGGTGCGGTGCGCCTTCCAGCGTCATTGTCCCGCAGACATGGTCGTTGGCGGCGTCGATCTCCGCCTTGGTGTAGCCGAGGTGACGCAGCAGGTCGAAGGTCGGATCGTTCAGCTTGTCCGTCGGGATGCCCAGCACGTCGCGGCAGAACTCTTCGCCCAGCGTCCACTGGTTGAACACGAAGCGGATGTCGAAGGCCGACGCGAGCGCCTTGTCCACCTTCTCCAACTGCGCCGGGCCAAAGCCGTGGCCTGCCAGCGAGGTGTGGTTGATGCCGGGCGCATTGCCGATGGTGCCGTGGCCCACTGCGTAGGACACAATCTCTTCGATTTGAGCAGAGCCGTAGCCCAGCTTTTCAAGCGCGGCAGGCACCGACTGGTTGATGATCTTGAAATAGCCGCCGCCGGCGAGCTTTTTGAACTTCACCAGCGCGAAGTCCGGCTCAATGCCCGTGGTGTCGCAATCCATGACCAGCCCGATGGTGCCGGTGGGCGCGATCACAGTGGCCTGCGCATTGCGGTAACCGTGCTTTTCGCCAAGACGCAGCGCCTCGTCCCAGCTTGCCATCGCCAGGTCCACCAGACGGCTGTCCGGGCAGTTGGCGTGGTCCAGAGCGACCGGCTTGACCGACAGACCCTCATAGCCATCCGAAGCGCCATACGCGGCGTTGCGGTGGTTGCGGATCACGCGCAGCATGTGGTCTGCATTCTTTTTGTAGCCGGGGAACGGCCCCAGTTCGCCTGCGATCTCGGCGGACGTGGCGTAGGACACACCGGTCATCACCGCCGTCAACGCACCACAGAGTGCCCGACCTTCGTCCGAATCGTAGCTGTAGCCGAGGTTCATCAGCAAACCGCCAATATTCGCATAGCCCAGACCCAGCGTACGGAAGTCGTAGGACCGCTGCGCGATTTCACGAGACGGGAATTGCGCCATCATCACCGAGATCTCCAGCGTCAACGTCCAGAGACGCACCGCATGCATGTAATCTTCGGACTGGAACTCTCCATCGTTGAGGAAGGTCAGGAGGTTCATCGACGCTAGGTTACATGCGGTGTCGTCAAGGAACATGTATTCCGAGCACGGGTTGGAGCCCCGAATCTCGCCGTCCGCCGGGCAGGTATGCCACTCGTTGACCGTATCGTGGAATTGAATGCCCGGATCGGCACAGGCCCAAGCCGCGTGACCCACGTCTTCCCAAAGATCGCGCGCTTTGATGGTCTTGGCGACGCTGCCATCGGTGCGGCGGATCAGTTCCCAATCGGCGTCTTCCTTCACTGCCTTGAGGAAGGCATTGGTGACGCGGATGGAGTTGTTGGAGTTCTGACCAGAGACCGAGGCGTAGGCTTCGCTGTCCCAATCCGTGTCATAGGTCGGGAATTCGATCGACACATAACCCTGCCGCGCATAATCCAGCACGCGCTTGATGTAGGTCTCGGGTATCATGACGTTCTTCGCGGCGCGAATTGCGTCTTTCAAGGCGTTGTTTTTCTTGGGATCGTAGGCGTCATCTTCCAGACCATCCCAAGCACCGATGGCCTTGAAGATAGCGTTGAGCATCTTCTCGTGCATCTTCGATCCAGCAACGATGCTCGCGACCTTCTGCTCTTCCTTGACCTTCCAGTTGATGAATTCCTCGATATCCGGGTGGTCGGCATCGCAGATCACCATCTTGGCCGCGCGGCGTGTGGTGCCGCCCGATTTGATAGCACCTGCGGCGCGGTCACCGATCTTGAGAAAGCCCATTAGGCCCGACGATTTGCCGCCGCCCGAAAGCGGTTCATCGGCTGCGCGGAGCGAGCTGAAGTTGGTGCCTGTACCCGAGCCGTACTTAAAGAGGCGTGCCTCACGGACCCAGAGGTCCATGATCCCGCCATCGCCGACCAGATCGTCTGCCACGGACTGAATGAAGCACGCATGGGGCTGCGGATGCTCATACGCCGACGAGGATTTGGTCAGTTCACCTGTTTTGTAGTCAACGTAGAAGTGCCCCTGGCTCGGACCGTCGATGCCATAGGCCCAGTGCAGACCAGTGTTAAACCACTGCGGGCTGTTTGGAGCCGCTTTCTGCGTTGCCAGCATATAACGCATTTCGTCGAAATAGGCCTGCGCGTCTTCTTCGGACGTGAAGTAGCCGCCTTTCCAACCCCAATAGGTCCAGGCGCCTGCAAGGCGGTCGAATACTTGTTTGGACGACGCTTCACCGGTGCGCGGAGTATCGTCGCTTTCAGGAACCGAGCGCCACAGGAAGCTAGGCACGTCCTTTTCCTTGACCTTTTTCAGGGCAACAGGAACACCCGCCTTGCGGAAATATTTCTGCGCAATGACGTCGCTTGCCACCTGGCTCCAGCTTGCCGGGACCTCAACATCATCCAGTTTGAAAACCACGGACCCATCCGGATTCCGAATCTCGGATGTGGTCGAGACAAACTCGATGCCCGCATATGCATCCTGCCCAGATTTCGTAAACTTTCTTTCGATTTTCATCGCACCGGTCTCTTTATGTGTTGTTCCCCATGCCCCGATCAGGGCCGCGACAGACACGAGCATTCCGGGCCCGCATGATCCGACACGCAGGCATAAGCGCCTCAAAGCTATTATCCGGTGTTCCCGTCCCTGTTGTCACCTCGACCACTATATGTTGTGGTTCGTCGCAGCGACCCGCACAAACTGGCGGATATTTCACAGAGTCGTCAACACGTTTTTTGCGTTTCTAACCATAGATTTTGGGTTGACCGATCCGCAGGACACAACCGGTAGCGATTCAACTGTGGATGACCTCTGGACAAACCTGTGGGTAAGTCGCTGTTGGAATATTCCAGCGCTGACAGAAAGTTATCCACAGGCTTTGAAGGTCTGAGCAAAGAGAATTTTTCAGCATCGTGCCCGGAGATCATGGCAGCAGGCGAATCTCCGAAGTGCCGCAGATCTGCCACACACCAGACAACACACTTGCACAGCAACGAAGCAGGAAAGCATGAATGCTGAAGCGGGCCTAACCTGTTCGACTAAATGGTCGGGACGGCAAGATTCGAACTTGCGACCTACGGTACCCAAAACCGTCGCGCTACCAGGCTGCGCTACGCCCCGACTGAAGCGTCGTTTATCGACCGCGAACCAAATTGAAAAGCAGTTTTTTGTGCTTGAGCTTCAGGAGGCGCAAGCCCACGCAGCCGAACCCGCATCAATCGCCGGATGGCGCATTTCGCTGCCGACAGAAATCCCCAACTGCTTTGCCATGCCACCGTTGATCTCCAACACGAATTGGATGTTCGATCCGCCGGGAATGCTGGTCAGATCGCCGGGCACGGCATCGGCGTGAACGTTCTGGACCACACCCGAGCCATCCGCAAAAACCATATCGAGGGGAATGAGTGTGTTCTTCATCCAGAACGAAACCCGTTGTTCATACTCATAAACAAAAAGCATGCCACTCATCGTCGGCATGCTTTCTACAAACATCAGGCCCCGGCTGCGTAATTCGGGTGTGTCCGCCACATCGACAGAGAATCGGGCGCTTCCCCAATCCCCGCGCAGAAAGACAACATCATCCCGACACGGGGCGTCTGCGTGCGCCGGCGTGACCGCCAGCAGCCCGAGAACAACACTGATTAGGAGACACCGCTTTCCCAAGGAAGAACCTCAACCGCCATCTGCCCGCGGCTGCTTTCGATCGAACGCAGCGCCAGAGCTTCTCCCGGAAACAAATCCGAAAGCCCGGACCGGCGCAAGACTTCCACATGGATAAAGATGTCTTCTGAGCGCCCAAAGACGTTGGCGAATCCAAAACCTTTGGCCTTGTCGAACCACTTCACGCGGGCCGGCTCCAGAGGTGCGGCCGCTATCTCGTCGGCCGAAACGCCACTGAAGTCTTCCAAAGGAGCCACATCCGGCTGCGCCGGGGGCGTGATGCTAAGCACCTCAACCGCCTGCAATCCCCGGTTTGTGCTTTGCACAACCACTTCTATGCGAGCGCCGTCTGCAATTGATCCCTGCCCATAGTTCCGGAGCACATTCGCGTGAAGCAGAATGTCAGGCCCGCCCTCATCAGAGACCAGGAAACCGAAACCTTTCGCTGGGTCAAACCACTTAACATGACCGGCAATACGCGGGTCAGGCTGTTGTGACTGTTCCACGATTTTTTCCAACTTCAAATTCCCACTACAGAGTGCAGCGCCCCAGCCCTGGTTGCAAGCATAACTGATACAGCGCCGATTTCACCCCCACACTTCACGTGACGTGAATGTCACGGATGCAACCTGTTGATTTTCCATTCATCTTTTTCCGCAACTTTTTCCCAACGAAAGCGATCGTGCAGTCGAAATGCACCGTCCGCCCAGAATTCGATCTCTGTTGGATGGATGCGAAACCCTCCCCAGAACTCGGGACGCGGCGGATTTGTCCCCAGCTTCGGTGTCAATTTGGCCACCTCGGCCATCAATTCTGTACGCGAGCCAAGAGGTTGTGATTGATGTGATGCCCACGCACCCAGTCTGCTTTTAAGGGACCGCGACGCGTAATAGGCATCCGCCTTTTCGCCATCCTCGCGTGTAACCGTGCCACGCACCCGAATCTGGCGCCGCAGGGATTTCCAGTGCAGAACAAAGGCTGCTTTGCCAGCCGCCTGTATCTCTTCGCCCTTCCGGCTCTTATAGTTTGTGTAAAAGACAAAGGCGTCGTCTTCGATGTCTTTCAACAGCACCATGCGCACATTCGGCATCCCATCAACATCCACAGTCGACAACGCGATGGCGTTAGGATCATTAAGTTCTGACGCTTCGGCCTCAGTCAGCCAGCGGCGCGCTATCTCGAATGGATTGTCACCCGCAAAAATCCCTGCCCGATCACTCATGTCAGCCTCCAACCGAAATTTGTCCCTAAGCGTAACACCATGGGTTGTCCAGAACGACGTCAAGTCAACTTATGGAAACAGGCGGCGCACCGCCATTCCCGGCCTTGCCGGTCTTGTCTGCTTCGCCTAAACGAAGAAGACGTAGTTTTAAAGAAGGCGCGAGACCATGAAAAGCGAAATTATGGCTGGAAAGCGCGGGCTTATCATGGGCCTCGCCAATGACAAATCCATTGCATGGGGCATCGCGAAAGCACTGGGTGACGCCGGCGCAGAGCTTGCTTTTTCCTACCAGGGAGATGCTCTGAAAAAACGTGTCGATCCTCTGGCCGCGCAACTGGGTTCAGACATCGTTTTGCCCTGCGACGTCAGCGACGCGGAGTCGATTGATTCTCTTTTTGAGAGCCTCAAGTCGCGCTGGGACAGCCTCGATTTCGTCGTCCATGCGATCGGCTTTTCCGACAAATCCGAGTTGCGCGGCCGCTATGTCGACACAAGCCGCGACAATTTCATGATGACGATGGACATCTCTGTCTACTCTTTCACCGCGGTCATGCAGCGCGCCGAAAAGATGATGACACATGGCGGCTCAGCCCTCACGATGACCTACTACGGCGCCGAACGCATCATGCCGCATTACAATGTCATGGGGGTTGCCAAAGCAGCTCTGGAGTCCTCGGTGCGCTATCTGGCCGAAGACCTCGGCAAAGACGGCATCCGCGTCAACGCGATCAGCGCGGGTCCGATCAAGACACTCGCCGCCTCAGGCATCGGCGATTTCCGATACATTATGAAGTGGAACGAATATAACTCGCCGCTGCGCCGCAATGTAACAATCGAGGACGTCGGCAAGTCAGCTCTTTACCTGCTCTCTGATCTGGGCTCGGGCGTCACAGGTGAGACCCATCATGTCGACGCGGGTTATCACGTGGTCGGCATGAAAGCGGTCGATGCCCCAGATATGAGCAAGGAATAAACCAGTGACGACGGCGCAGCTCATTGCGTTCAACCTGACGCTGCTGGCCGCCATGGCCGCGCCGGGTCCCGCGTTGCTATATGCCTTGCGCCAGTCAGTGGCAGGTGGATTCGCTTCCGGCGTCGCCACAGGTGCAGGCCTTGGATTGATGGCCGCACTCTGGACCGGTGCTGCGTTGCTCGGTCTCAATGCCGTCTTTGCTGTGGTGCCCTGGGCATACGTCGCGCTCAAAACAGCGGGCGCGCTCTACCTGATCTGGATCGCAATCCAGCTCTGGCGCAGCGCCCACCAGCCAGTCTCTGACAGCGCCCATCCCGGTGCGCGGGCCTTCTTGGGGGGGCTGCTTGTCAACCTCGCCAATCCGAAATCCGTCCTCTTTGCCGGGGCGGTGCTTGTGGTGATCTTTCCGCCCGATCTGAGCCTTGGGGCCAAAGCCATGATCGTCGCCAATCACTTTGCCGTCGAACTCATTGTCTACACCCTCTTCGCCGCCTGCCTGTCCAGCGCTCCAGCCCGCGCCGGATATCTGCGACTGAAACCGATCATCGACCGCGCCGCCGCAGTGATCCTTGGCGCGCTTGGCCTGCGCCTGCTCTTCGGCCGCTGACCCCATAAAGGAGCCACTCATGACCGACCGCCTGCCCCACGAAAAAGGGTTCCACGTCAGCTGGGATCAACTACACCGCGATGCCCGTGCCCTTGCATGGCGGCTTCAGGGCGAAGGCCCCGACGAAGGCGGCTGGCGTGCCGTGGTGGCGATCACGCGCGGCGGCATGGCTCCGGCGATGATCGTCGCCCGCGAACTCGACATCCGCATGGTCGATACGATCAGCGTCAAAAGCTACAACCATCAGACCCAATCCGAACCCAAGGTGATCAAATCCCCTGACATGGACGTGGTCGGGGATGGCACGGGTGTTCTGGTGGTGGATGATCTGGTGGACACAGGCCGCACGCTCGAAGTGGTGCGCAAACATATGCCCAACGCCCATATCGCCACCGTCTACGCCAAACCGATGGGCCGCCCTCAGGTCAACACATTCATCACCGAGGTCAGTCAGGACACCTGGATCTTTTTCCCCTGGGACATGGCGCTGCAATATGTCGAGCCCTATCGCGGCAAGGATTGACCCACGACTTCTTTGTTTTTCGAATATCTCGGGGGAGGCCGCCGCAGGAGGCTGGGGGCAGCGCCCCCTTCTTCCAACCTAAAGGCGCGCCGAAGGCGCACAATCGGATCACATCGGCATGACATCACGCACGCAGACAACCTTTGCTCCTCCGGTGATGGAGGCCCGCCGCTGGCTCCAGGGCGTCACGTTCCCTGACAACCAGCCGCTCATCAATGTGAGCCAGGCCGCTCCGGTCGATCCGCCCCCCGCTCCGCTGCGCGCCGCGATGGCCGAAGCGCTTGAAACCCCCGAGACGCATCTCTACGGCCCGGTGCTTGGCCTGCCTGCCTTGCGCGAAAAACTAAGCGCGCAGTGGTCTGCTCATTACCAAGGGGCCGCACGCCCTGATCAGGTGGCGATCACCTCAGGCTGCAACCAGGCGTTCGCCGCCACGATCGCAGCGCTTTGCACAGAAGGCGATGAGGTCATCCTGCCGACCCCTTGGTACTTCAATCACAAGATGTGGCTCGATATGTCCGGCGTCGCAGCGGTGCCACTCGTCACCGGGTCCGACCTGATCCCCGATGCAAAAGCGGCACGCGCGCTGATCACATCGCGCACACGGGCCATGGCCTTGGTCACTCCCAACAATCCGGGAGGCGTGGAATACCAGGCGGAAACGCTCTCGGCGTTCTGTGCGCTTGCCCGCGAGACAGGCATCAAACTGATCGTTGACGAAACGTACCGCGATTTCGACAGTCGCCCCAACCCTCCGCACAGCCTGCTATCAGATCCCAACTGGGACGACACGCTGATCCAGCTTTACTCTTTTTCCAAAGCTTACCGGCTGACAGGTCATCGCGTTGGTGCGATCATTGCCGCGCCATCGCTCCTCGCTGAAATAGAAAAGTTCCTCGACACGGTCGCCATCTGCCCTTCGCAGCTGGGCCAGCGCGCTGCGCTTTGGGGCCTGCAAAACCTTGGCGACTGGCTTGCTGGCGAGCGCGACGAGATTCTTGACCGGCGGGCAGCCATTCACGACCATATGCCGCTGATCGAGGCCAAAGGCTGGCGGCTGATGGGGTGCGGTGCGTATTTCGCCTATCTGCAACATCCTTTCGCCGAAAGCAGCGCGACCCTTGCACCGAAGCTCGTACAAGAGATCGGTGTACTCGCCCTGCCCGGCACCATGTTCACCCCGGAGACAGACCCAAGCGGGCAACGCCAGTTCCGGGTTGCATTCGCGAATGTGGATCGGGCCGGGATCGAAGCCCTGTTTGCCCGGCTCGCCAGCCTCGACTGGCCTCTTGCGACCCCTGTCCCCGCCGCGTAGACACGTCGCACAAAATCACTCGCAAGCAGGGGGCACTCCCGCATGGCCATGGGCAAAGGCAAGCTGTCGAAGACCTTTATCTGGATCCTGATGGGGCTTCTCATCGTCGGGCTCGCGGGCTTCGGCGCAACAAGCCTCACCGGGAACGCGCGCAGCGTCGCCACGGTTGGCGAAAAGGAAGTCACGACAGACGCCTACCTGCGCAACCTGCGCCGCGAGATCAACGCGTTCGCCGCCCAGACCGGTCGCGCCGTTCCGATGTCCGAAGCCCAGATGATCGGGCTGGACCGTCAGGTGCTGGCACAGCTGATCACAGCCCGTGGGCTCGACAACGAAGCCGCGCGCATCGGCCTCTCTGTCGGAGACGATGTGGTTGCGGACCAACTTTTGCAGGTGCCATCCTTCCAGGGTGCCGATGGCAGCTTCAACCGCGAGGCCTACAGCTTTGCGTTGCGCAATCAGGGCCTGTCCGAGGCAGAGTTCGAAGAACAACTCCGCGACGACACCACCCGCACCATCCTGCAAAGCGCCCTGATCGCCGGTAACACGCTGCCGGATACCTATATCGACACCCTGCTTGCCTATACCGGTGAAACCCGTGATTTCACGTGGGCGCGTCTGACGGGGTCAAATCTGCAGACCGGTCTACCCGAGCCGTCTGACGCTGATCTGCAAAGCTACTACGACGACAATGTCGCCAATTACACTCTGCCCGAACTGCGCGACATCACATATGCGTGGATCACGCCGGAGATGATCGTTGATACGGTCGAGGTTGACGAAGGCGCCCTGCGCACCGCCTACCAAGAACGCTCGGACGAATTCAACCTGCCGGAACGGCGTTTGATCGAACGTCTGGTGTTCAGCACCGAAGAGGCCGCGTCCGACGCCGCTGCACGTCTGAACGACACGTTCACCTTTGAAGACCTCATTGCCGAACGCGGACTGGATCTTGCAGATGTCGATATGGGCGACATGACCCGCGATAGCCTCGGAGACGCAGCAGAGGGTGTGTTTGCGGCTCAGACCGGCGACGTTGTCGGCCCGTTGCCATCCAGCCTCGGCCCGGCGCTCTACCGCGTCAATGCCGTGCTTGATGCTCAATCCACCTCCTTTGAAGACGCTCGCCCAGATCTGCGCGGCGAACTGGCATTGGACCGCGCACGCCGGGTGATCGAGACTCTGGCGCAGACCATTGATGACGAACTGGCCGCAGGGGCGACCCTCGAAGAGATCGCCGACACAACCGAAGCCCAGCTTGGCCAGATCGACTGGTTCCCTGGTGCAGACGGCGAGATTGCCGCGTATGATGCGTTTCGCGACGCGGCTGGCGCGTTGACGGCTGAAGATTTCCCCGAAGTGATCCAACTCGGCGATGGAGGCGTCTTTGCAATGCGTCTCAACCGCATCCAACCGCCTGCCCCGCAACCACTAGAAGATGTCATTGATCAGGTGCGACAGGGCTGGGATACCCGCGAACAGACAGCACAGTTGATGGCTCAAGCGGAAGGCCTCGCCGGGAGCCTTGCAAACGGTGAAAGCTTTGAGACCCTCGATCTCACGCCGCAATCCGAAACCGCGCTTGGCCGCAATGCTCAGATCGCCGACCTCCCTGCCGGTCTTTTGACTGCCGTGTTCGAAATGGGTGTCGGCGACACCCGCGCCGTGGCTGGCATCGGCGAAGTGATCTTGCTGAAACTCGACGCAATCAACCCGGTTGATCGCAACGACGGTGATATCGAAATGCTGGCACAGGCCCTGCGCAATCAGGCGTCCAATAGCATCGCCGAAGACTTGTTCCGCGCCTTTGCCACCGATGTTCAGCGTCGTGCCGGTGTTGAGGTTAACCAGCCCGCGATCAACGCGGTTCACGCCCTTATCCAGTAAAGATCATGGCCACTCTGACCCCCGATTTCGACAGCTTTGCCCGCGCCTATGAGGCGGGTCAGAACCAGGTTGTCTACGCCCGCCTCGCCGCCGACCTCGACACACCTGTGTCGCTGATGCTGAAACTCACAGGGGCCGCCAAAGATGCCTTTGTGCTGGAAAGCGTGACGGGCGGAGAAGTCCGCGGCCGGTATTCGATCATTGGCATGAAGCCCGACGTGATCTGGCAGTGTCACGGCACCCATTGCCGCATCAACCGAGCTGCCCGCTATGACCCGGAAGCATTCGAGCCTCAGCAGGATGATCCGCTGACCACATTGCGGGCGCTTATTGCCGAATCCAAAATCGACCTGCCCGATGACCTCCCCCAATCCGCCGCCGGGCTGTTCGGGTATCTTGGCTACGACATGATCCGCTTGGTGGAACACCTGCCCAACATCAACCCGGATCCGCTTGGTCTTCCGGATGCGGTGATGATGCGCCCTTCCGTTGTCGCGGTCCTGGACGGCGTCAAAGGCGAAGTCACAGTGGTCTCACCCGCATGGGTCAATGACGGCCTCACGGCGCGTGCCGCCTACGCGCAGGCAGCGGAACGGGTGATGGATGCTGTGCGCGATCTGGAACGCGCTCTGCCGCAGCAGGCGCGCGAAATGGGAGACGCCGCCGATATACCCGAGCCGGTGTCGAACTTCACCCACGAGGGCTACAAACAAGCGGTTGAGAAGGCCAAGGAATACATCCGCGCAGGCGACATCTTTCAGGTGGTCCCCGCACAACGCTGGACGCAGGATTTCCCGCTGCCGCCATTCGCGCTTTACCGCTCTTTGCGGCGCACCAATCCATCGCCTTTCATGTTCTATTTCAATTTCGGTGGTTTTCAGGTCATTGGTGCCAGCCCGGAAATCCTCGTTCGGGTCTTCGGTGACGAGGTCACAATCCGCCCCATTGCAGGCACCCGACCGCGCGGCGCAACGCCAGAAGAGGACAACGCGCTGGAAGCCGATCTGCTCGCCGATGCGAAGGAATGCGCTGAACATCTGATGCTGCTCGACCTCGGTCGCAACGATGTCGGCCGCGTCGCCAGGATCGGCACGGTGCGTCCCACCGAGAAATTCATCATCGAACGTTACAGCCATGTGATGCACATCGTCTCGAATGTGATCGGCGAACTCAGCCCCGAACATGATGCGCTTTCGGCGCTTCTTGCAGGCTTGCCGGCAGGCACGGTCTCCGGTGCTCCGAAGGTGCGAGCGATGGAGATTATCGACGAGTTGGAGCCGGAAAAGCGCGGCGTCTATGGCGGCGGCGTTGGCTATTTCAGCGCCGGTGGCGACATGGATATGTGTATCGCGCTGCGCACCGCCTTGGTGAAGGACAAAAAGCTCTATATTCAGGCCGGCGGCGGCGTCGTCTATGACAGCGACCCAGAAGCCGAATATCAGGAAACCGTGCACAAATCGAACGCGATCCGCCGCGCTGCAGCCGACGCAGCACGCTTTACCGGCAACGGCAATTCCTGACCTCAGCCCAAATTGGCCATTTAGGCAAACAAGTTGCGCGAGGCCCAGACCTGGGCTTCTTCGATTTCTAAACAACTCGGGGGGCCGCCCATTTGGCGCCATTGGTTCAAGCCCAATGAACGGCGGGCAGCGCCCCCAAATAGCTTTGCGACCTGCAGGCGCGAAGCTCAAAAAAGCGCGCAGAAGGCGCCCAAGTCAGCTTGAAGAAGCGCTCGCAACCCCCTGCAAACGCTCAATCATTGCGCGCAAACCGTTCGAGCGCTGCGCTGACAGATGATCATTTAGCCCCAGCCGGCCCAACTCGGCCCGTGCGTCGATTGCGGCCACCTCAGCAGGCGGCAACCCGTTATAGAGTTTGCGCAGCACGGCGATCAGCCCGTTGACGATCATCGCATCAGACTCGCCCTCGAACTGCACCACGCCGCCGTCGATCTGCGGATGCAGCCAGACCTGGCTTGCACAGCCGTCAACCTTGGTGGCTGGCACCTTCAAAGCATCGGGCAACGGCTCCATCGCCTTGCCAAGCTCGATCACCATCCGATAGCGGTCTTCCCAATCGTCCAGAAACTCGAAATCCTCGACAATCTCTTCAAAAGCGGGGCTCGCCATTGTGGTCTCCGGGTCTGCTGATGTGTTTCCCGAACACCTAGGCAGACAAGGCCCAAAGGTCCAGCCCGGGCTTGACGCTTTTCAACGGCTTCGCAATCGGTTACGTCGAAAGAACAAGAGCCGAAGGGACCGACCATGCGCAAGCTTCTGATCCTCGCAACCGTCGCGCTGACAGGCTGCGCCGCGATAAACGAGTCGCGTTTCAACCCGCTCAACTGGTTTGGCCGCAGCCAACCCGACCCGGCCGCGATGGATGTCGCCAATGCCGAGGTCAATCCACTGATCCCGCGCCGCCGGGTGTCTTTCTTCATGAACAACCAGCCCGAAGCCTTCGCCGGACGTCCCATTGCCGAAATCACCGAATTGCTTGTCGAACGCCGCCCTGGCGGCGCGATCATCCGTGCAACCGGACAGGCCAGCCGCGTCGGCCCATTCGACGTCCGTCTGATTGCCGACGAAGCCGCAAGTGTCGATGGGACTCTTGTCTTCGACCTCAAGGCGCTACAGCAGGCCGGGCCTCGCAGCACCAATCCGCTCGCGCGCCAGGTCACCGTGGGTCGCTGGATCACCGATCAGGATTTGCGCGGTATTCGGGCAATCACTGTCCGTGGTGCAAACAATGCCCGCACCGTGCGGCGCTAGGCGTTACAGCTCGACGATCTGAACCTGTTTGCCCTTCGCGGCCAGCCCGACGCGGCCGTCGCACAGGCGCAGTGCATCTTCTCCAAACACTTCCCGTCGCCAGCCCTGCAAGGCGGGCACATTGCGCGCACCCGAGGCCAATGCGTCCAATTCAGCCGATGTTGCGATCAGCTTCGAGGCCACTCCGGACGCCTCGGTCTTGGCCTTCAACAGCACCCGCAACAGATCCGCCAGCGCCGGATTGACCTGTGGCGACTGGCGCGACATCTCCTGGCTGGGCAATTGATCCTTGGGCAGGCTCTGCGCCCGATGCACAGCCTCCAGAATACCTTTCGCGATGTCGCCCTTGCGAGCCTCTCGCAGCAACAACCGCGACCGCCCGAGGTCGTTCATGTCCTGCGGTTTGGTCGAGGCCAGTTCCACCAGGGCGTCGTCTTTGAAAACACGGCTGCGGGGAATATTGCGCTCTTGCGCATAGGCTTCCCGAAACCGCGCCAGTTCCTTCACCAGAGCAAGAAAGCGCGGCGCGTTTGAGCGAGTCTTGACCCGCATCCAGGCATCTTCGGGCTTGGTCACATAGGTCGCTGGATCAAGCAGCGTCGCGATCTCTTCCTCGACCCAGCGGTCGCGACCGGTCTCGGCCAGCTTCTTACGAAGAAATTCATAGATCACGCGGAGATGCGTCACATCAGCAAGCGCATAGGACGTCTGGTTGTCTGACAAAGGCCTGCGAGACCAGTCGGTAAAGCGCGAGGATTTGTCCAGCGACTGTTTGGCGATCTTGCGTACAAGGGTCTCGTAGCCCACCTGCTCACCAAATCCGGCCACCATCGCCGCCACCTGACTGTCAAACAGCGGTTCGGGGATCACGCCGTGGTCGATAAAAAAGATCTCCAGATCCTGCCGCGCGGCATGGAACACTTTGACCACATCCCGGTTCCGGAACAGGTCCAGAAGCGGTTCCAGCGAAAGACCGTCGACCAACGGATCGACCAGCACCGCGTCGGTCTGACCGTCGCCACGATAGGCCAGCTGGATCAGACACAGCTTGGAATAATACGTCCGTTCGCGCAGGAACTCGGTATCGACGGTGACATAGGGCGTTTGTGAAGCCCGCGCGCAAAACTCGGCAAGCTCGGTCGTTGTAGTGATGATCTGCATAAATTGGGTCGTACTTTATTCTTCTTTTCGCGGCACCCCTGCTCTGCCTATAGCGGAAAAGCAGGGCTTTGCCTAGCGGCTGCGCCTCTGCCGTCAGGGCAGGTCGATCCGCGCCCGGTTGCCCTCGGAAAAGCGACGCAGGATCAACGGGTAGAGCATATGTTCCTGCACCAGAACCTTGGCGGCAAGACTGTCAGCGGTGTCGTCTGGGTCAATGGGCACGCGCACCTGTCCCAGTACTTGCCCGCCGTCCAGCTCTGCCGTAACCTCGTGTACGGAACAACCCGCCTCGCTATCTCCGGCCTCAATGGCGCGCTGATGGGTATGCAGGCCTTTGTATTTCGGCAAGAGCGATGGGTGAATGTTGAGCATCTTGCCCTGCCAGCGCGTTACAAATCCTTCGGTCAGTACCCGCATGAACCCGGCAAGACAGATGATGTCGGGCCGCGACTGATCAAGAACGTGGTTCAGCGCGGCTTCAAAAGCGGGGCGGTCCGATCCAAAGGGCCGGTGGTCCACCACAGCCGTCGGAATACCGCGTGCCTTGGCCTTCTCCAGTCCCCCCGCATCGGCGCCATTGGAGAGCACCAGCACAGGTCGCGCCGGATGTTCGTCCACCATGTCCTCGACCAGCGACACCATGTTGGAGCCGCCGCCCGAGATCAGGATCGCCACGCGTTTTGTCAAAGCAGGCTGCCCGTATAGGCGACACCCGGCGTCCCCGTCACCGAGCCGATGCGCGATACGGTCTCGCCCGCCTCTTCAAGTACCGCTGTCAGCGCCTCCGCGCGATCGGGCGCCACAACGACGATCATGCCGATGCCGCAGTTGAAGGTCTTGAGCAGTTCAGACTCTTCCATGCCGCCGGTGGCCGCAAGCCATTTAAAGACCGGCGGCAGGTTCCACGCCGAAAGGTCAATCGCAGCACCCAAGCCGTCGGGCAACACGCGCGGCAGGTTCTCGGTGAGGCCACCACCCGTGATATGCGCCAGCGCATGCACACCGCCCGCCTTGACCGCCGCCAGCGCCTGCGTCACGTAAAGCCGCGTCGGCGTCAGTAGGGCCGCGCCGAGCGATCCGTTGGCCCAAGGGCAGTCTGCATCCCAGCCAAGGCCGGACACGTCCACCAGCTTTCGCACAAGGCTGTAACCGTTCGAATGCACGCCATCTGAAGCAAGACCCAACAGCACATCACCCTCGGCCACCCCTGCCGGCAGGTCCGTGCCCCGCTCCATCGCGCCAACGGCAAAGCCCGCAAGGTCGAAATCGCCTGCCGGATACATCCCCGGCATCTCCGCCGTTTCGCCCCCGATCAGCGCACAACCAGACCGCGCACAGCCTTCTGCGATGCCTTCGATCACCCGTGCCGCCGTGTCGGTGTCAAGCTTGCCTGTCGCGAAATAATCAAGGAAAAACAGCGGCTCCGCGCCTTGACACACCAGATCGTTGACACACATTGCAACAAGGTCGATGCCGACGCCATCGACGTGCCCCGTATCAATCGCGATGCGCAACTTTGTGCCAACCCCATCCGTGGCCGCCACCAGCACCGGATCGGCAAAGCCTGCGCCTTTCAGATCGAACAGCGCGCCAAAGCCCCCCAGCCCCGACATCACACCGGGCCGCGACGTGCGCTTAGCCGCCGGTTTGATCCGTTCCACCAACGCATTGCCCGCGTCGATATCCACACCCGCATCCGCGTAGGTGATGCCGTTCTTGCCGTCTGTCATTCTGCACCCTCCGAAGGTCGCGCGTGCCTTAGCGCAGGCAGGAACACGAGTCCATCATCCCTGTGCCGCGCCTCTTGACGCGCCCCGGTTCTCTGGTACTGAAACACATATGGCGGGCCTGTAGCTCAATTGGTTAGAGCAGAGCGCTCATAACGCTTTGGTTGCGGGTTCAAGTCCTGCCGGGCCTACCATATTTTACCGATTGGTAAAAAACGCCGTTCTCAGAAAACACACTTGCTGACATCCGGCGTTGTCGCCCGCCAGCGCAGCGCATCCGCGATCATCTTTGGCACCTCCGGGTGCAGGCCGATGGGATCAAGGACGATGCCCTGGAACCCGGATGCCGCAACCGCTTCGGGCAGATCGTCGAGCACATGGCCTCGCTTTGCCGCAAAGTACGGCAGACAGATGGCGTTTGTCCCCAAACCAGACAGCGCATCAGTCAGCGACGGGTCTTCCTCGACAAAGCCGCAACGGACGGAGCGCGGGCCGAAATCCTCGGCCACACGGTCGGCAAAGGCGCGCGTCGCCTTGGACACACGGCGGGATTTTCCGGACCCGTGGCCTGCAACGACGAGGTCGGTTCCGTACGGTTCGAACCCCTGATCCGTACAGACCTGACGCAACCAGTTCGCGGCGAGAATCGGCAGCGTGCAGTCCAGACCGAAGCTGACCAGTTGCGGCCCCACACCCTCGGCCAGCCGTTTGGGCAGTTGCACCTGTGTGAACCAGCCATCAGCCATGAACATCGGGTAGATCAGCGCACCGGGGCGGTCGGCCGACAGCGCCTCGATCCGGCCTTCGGCGGCCAGTGTCACGCCGTCGATGCGGGCCTCGGGCAGATGCGCCGCCACAGCCGCCGCAAGCGCTGCGATTTCCGCCTCGCCCACATCGGGGTCCGAGGGCTGGCCGTGGCTGACGATCAGGGCATCGAAGGACATGCGAGGCTCCGGCGTTGGTTGTGCTAAGACTTAGCGCGGGGCCATGCGGATGGCACCATCCAACCGGATCACTTCGCCGTTGAGCATCGGGTTCTCGACGATATGGCGCACCAACTGAGCATATTCAGACGGGTTGCCGAGCCGCGATGGGAATGGCACCTGCGCGCCAAGGCTATCCTGCACCTCTTGCGGCAGACCTTCGAGCATCGGTGTCTTGAAGAGCCCCGGTGCTAGGGCGCAGACGCGGATGCCCAGCTGTGCCAGATCGCGCGCCATCGGAAGGGTCATGCCGACCACGCCACCTTTGGACGCCGCATAGGCCACCTGCCCCACCTGCCCTTCATAGGCCGCGACAGACGCAGTGTTGATGATCACCCCGCGGGCCCCATCCGCATCCAGAGGGTCATTCGCCACCATCACGGCTGCTGCCTGCGAGGCCACGTTGAAGGTGCCGATCAGGTTGACATTGATCGTGGCAATAAAAGGCTTCGGGTCATGCGCGGCGCCTTTCGAGACGGTCTTGGCCGCCGGGGCGATCCCCGCGCAGTTCACCGCGATATGGGCGGTCCCGTAGGTCGATTTCACCGTCTCCATCGCGGCGGCGACGCTGGCCGGGTCGCTGACATCGGTTTTGACGAAGAGCCCTCCAAGCGCATTTGCTTGCGCGGTGCCAGCCGCTTCGTTCATGTCGAGTAGAACGAGCTTGGCCTCTGCCTCTGCCAGAGCGGTAGCAGCGGCGGCCCCGAGGCCGGATGCGCCGCCCGAAACGATGGCGACGGTGTCTTGCGTGATGATCATATGCGCTTCCCTTTAGCCTTGGCAGTCACCGGTGGTGATGCAATGCGATCCTTACAGAAGTGTTTCGAGGCGGAAAAACAAGTTCCCATCTGGAACCCGATCCAAACCCGTTGCAACGGGCTTTGACACGGGATTTCAAAATCGCGTATCAAGCGCCTTCGAAGGCGCTTCCCGCCGACACCAGGACAGGTTTTCTTTTGGCCAAATCGAAGAAGCGCAAGCACACCCCCGGTGGTTGGCAGGACTGGGCGACGGACCGTGTCTTGCGGGCTGCGATCTGGTCTGCGCTGCGCCTACCGTTGCGGGCCCGACTTTGGCTGATGGGACGTTTGATCCGGCATGTTGTCGCGCCGCTGGCGGGATATCGCGACCGGGCCATGAACAATCTGGCACATGTGTGGCCTGACATGGGGGTGCTCGACAGACGTCATCTGGCTGATCTCGTGGCCGACAATGCCGGTCGCACCATGATCGACAATTACGATGTCAAAGGCCTGATGCGCCGGATGGCCACCGCCGAGATCACCGGCGACGGTCTGGCGGAGGTTGAGAAAGCCCGCGCCGAGGGGCGCCCGGTGCTGTTTGTCACCGGGCATTTCGGCAATTTCGAAGCGCCGCGCGCAGCGCTCGTAGCGCGGGGCTACCGGATCGGCGGGCTTTATCGACCGATGTCCAACCCCTATTTCAACGCGCATTATGCCGCCAACATGCATGCCTTGTCCGATCCGGTATTCGAACAGGGACGACGCGGTACAATGGGGTTGATCAAGCACATCCGCGAAGGGGGCATGGGTGTGCTTCTCTTCGATGTCTATGACAGCGCGGGTGTGCCCATCGACTTCATGGGCCAGCCGGCCCCGACCCTGACCTCAGCCGCCGATATCGCGCTCAAGACCGGCGCGCTGCTGGTGCCGTTCTTCGGCATTCGCAAAAAAGACGGCGTCAGCTTTGACGCGGTGTTCGAAGCACCCGTCCCGCATGGAGACCCGGTCGAGATGATGCGCGAAGTAACAGGACGTCTAGAAGCACGAATTCATGACCATCCCGAACAATGGTTTTGGATCCACCGCCGCTGGAAACCGAAGCGTCAGCGCAAGCGGGCGGCGGCAAAGATGGGGCCGTAGCCCTTTTCCTGCACCAGCACGACGATTGGAGCTTTGCCTGTCACAGGCACAGATGCCGACAACGGTGCGCGACCGTTCCAGTCACCCACGTCTGACCATTCGGTGACGATATGGCTATAGGTCAGGTTCTTACCGGCATTTTCACCACGCGGGATACTGACCGTTTCTGACGGTGTGTAGCGGATCAGGATCACATCTGCCTCGGATACAGCAGACGCCGCAGGGGCCGTAATGGTCAGTCGGTCGCCAGAGCGGCGCAGGGTCAATGGAACGGCAAGCCCTTTGTTTGCATGTGCCTGAACCATGTCTGTGACGTCCATCGCCCGGTTGCCCACCACATCGCCAACACCATTCACCACCATCTGTGGCGTATAGATCGCGCGGTTGCCAAAGGACCTCGCATAGCCTTTCTGACGTTTGGTGAAGGCGGCATGGGCGAACTTGTCCTTCCAGCCGATGTAGTCCCAGTAATCCACATGCAGCGCCAAAGCGATGATATTGTCGCGCTCTCCCAGATGCGCCAGCAGCTCATCTGCAGGGGGACAGGACGAACAGCCCTGAGAGGTGAACAGCTCGACCACGACAGGCGTGTCCTGCGCCTGAGATACTGTAGCCGTCATACTGACGACCAGTGCTGTCACCAAAGCAAAAAGCCTGTTCATTCCAGAGATATCCCGTCGCTGTCTGTGTCGTTAACACCTAATGAACCCGCGTTGAAATAACCAATCAAGGTTTTGCGAGAGCGCGCGATCAGATGCTTTGCCCTCAATTGTGCACAATAGTATACCAAAATCGTCGCACCCCCCTTGATCGAACCGGTGGCATGGGGCAAAGAGCAGGCAGAATTCCACGCTTTTTTAGCTTTGAGGAGCCATGTCATGCCCATCACAGTTGGTCAGGACACCGCGAAAACCCGTAAATCCCTTACGGTGAACGGACAGTCCATCGCCTATTACTCGATTCCTGCAGCCGAAGCTGCGGGTCTGGGTCAATTCTCCAACCTGCCCGCCTGTCTCAAGGTGGTGCTTGAGAACATGCTCCGTTTCGAAGACGGCAGCACCGTAAGTGTTGACGACATCAAGGCGTTCTCGGAATGGGGCGCCAATGGCGGCAAGAACCCGCGCGAGATCGCCTACCGTCCGGCCCGCGTCCTGATGCAGGACTTCACCGGCGTTCCCGCCGTTGTTGACCTTGCCGCGATGCGCGACGGGATCGTGGCGCTTGGTGGCAATCCGGAAAAGATCAACCCGCTGAACCCGGTTGATCTGGTCATCGACCACTCGGTGATGATTGACGAATTCGGCAACCCGCGCGCGTTCCAGATGAACGTGGACCGCGAGTATGAGCGCAACATGGAGCGCTACACTTTCCTCAAGTGGGGCCAGAACGCGTTCAACAACTTCCGCGTTGTGCCGCCGGGCACAGGTATCTGCCACCAGGTGAACCTTGAATACCTCGCACAAACCGTCTGGACCGATGCGGACCAGAACGGCGAACAGGTCGCCTACCCCGACACACTGGTTGGCACCGACTCGCATACAACGATGGTCAACGGCGCGGCTGTTCTGGGCTGGGGTGTCGGCGGCATCGAGGCCGAGGCCGCGATGCTCGGTCAGCCGATTTCCATGCTCATCCCGGAAGTGATCGGCTTCGAGCTGACCGGCGAGATGGTTGAAGGCACCACTGGCACCGACCTCGTGCTCAAGGTTGTGGAAATGCTGCGCGAGAAAGGCGTGGTCGGCAAGTTCGTCGAATTCTACGGCAAGGGTCTTGATAATCTTCCGCTGGCGGACCGTGCGACGATTGCCAACATGGCGCCGGAATATGGTGCGACCTGCGGCTTCTTCCCGATTGACGACGAAACCCTGCGCTATCTCAAGACCACCGGCCGCGACATGGATCGCATCGCGCTGGTCGAAGCCTATGCCAAGGAGAACGGCTTCTGGCGTGGTGCAGATTACGCGCCGGTCTATACCGACACGCTGCATCTCGATATGGGTACCATCGTCCCGGCGATCTCGGGTCCGAAGCGCCCGCAGGACTACATCGCGCTGGACAAAGCTGGCAAAGCGTTCGGCGAGTACGTCAAAGGCATCCGTTCGGGCAAAGACGCCAGCCCGAAAGAGGAAATCCGCTGGGAAGGTGAAGGCGGCGCGCCGGAACCGACCGCGATTCCGGGTGATGAAGGCCACCACAAGCGGGGTTACGTCGCCACCGAAGACGGCCACTACCAGTTGCATGACGGCTCGGTTGTGATCGCGTCGATCACGTCCTGCACGAACACGTCCAACCCCTATGTGATGATCGGCGCTGGCCTTGTCGCCCGCAAAGCGCGCGAAAAGGGCCTGACCCGCCGGCCTTGGGTCAAGACATCACTCGCCCCCGGCTCGCAGGTTGTGTCCGCGTATCTTGAAGCTGCAAACCTTCAGGAAGACCTTGACGCCATTGGCTTCAACCTAGTCGGCTATGGTTGCACCACCTGTATCGGCAACTCCGGTCCGCTGGCCGAAGAGATCTCGAAATGCATCAACGACAATGACCTGATCGCCACTTCGGTCCTGTCGGGCAACCGTAACTTCGAAGGCCGGATCTCCCCGGACGTGCGCGCCAACTACCTCGCCTCCCCGCCCCTCGTGGTTGCCTACGCACTGGTCGGTGACATGAATGTCGACATTGCCAAGGAACCGCTGGGTCAGGACAAGGACGGCAATGATGTCTATCTGAAGGACATCTGGCCGACAGCCAAGGAAGTCGCGGATCTGGTTGAGCAGACCGTGACCCGCGAGGCGTTCCAGTCCAAATACGCCGACGTCTTTAAAGGCGACGAGAAATGGCAGGGCGTGGAAACCACCGACGCCAAGACCTATGACTGGCCGCCGACCTCGACCTACGTGCAGAACCCGCCATATTTCCAGGGTATCACGATGGAGACGAAGAAGATCGAGAACATCGAAGGCGCCAAGGTTCTGGCGCTCCTGGGCGACATGATCACAACCGACCACATCAGCCCGGCTGGGTCCTTCAAGGACACCACCCCGGCGGGCAAGTACCTGATCGAACGTCAGGTGCCCCAGCGCGAGTTCAACTCGTACGGGTCGCGTCGTGGCAACCACGAGATCATGATGCGCGGCACCTTCGCCAACATCCGCATCAAGAACGAGATGCTGGACGGTGTCGAAGGCGGCTACACCAAAGGCCCGGATGGCAATCAGACGTCGATCTTTGACGCGGCGATGGCCTATCAGGAAGCTGGCACACCGTTGGTCATCTTCGGTGGCGAACAGTATGGCGCCGGTTCCAGCCGCGACTGGGCGGCAAAGGGCACCGCACTTCTGGGCGTAAAAGCCGTGATCGCCGAAAGCTTTGAGCGTATTCACCGCTCCAACCTCGTTGGCATGGGCGTGATCCCGTTCGAGTTCACCGGCGGTGACACTCGCAAGTCGCTGAACCTGACAGGTGACGAAACTGTCGCCATTCACGGGCTTGACACGATCACGCCGCTGGCCGAAGTGCCGTGCACGATCACGTATGCGGACGGCAGTGAGAAGACGATCACACTCAAGTGCCGGATCGATACCGGGATCGAGATCGAATACATCGAAAACGGCGGCGTCCTGCATTATGTGCTGCGTGACCTCGCAAGCCGCGACGCGGTGGCGGCCGAGTGATCACTCCGGTCTGTCCTTCGACAGACACGCCAAGACACAAGAAACAGGCGGGCCTCGGTCCGCCTGTTTTCGTTTAGCCGATGGCTGCTGACATCGCTTAGAATGTCGGGCCTAGGATTTACCGATTGCGCACGGAATGACACCTTCGGCGCGACATTCCGCCCAAAAAAATGAAAAAGATATTCAAATTTGGCGCCAAGTTGTCGCATGCGACAGCTTGAACCCTACAAATTTCATACGAATGTCCCACTTACCGGAAACACAGGCACACACACGAGCGAGTTGAACCATGAAGCTTTTGACAATCATTCAAACCGCTGCCCTGCTTTTGATCGCAGGTGCAAGCGTGTTTGCTGGGATCCCGGACACCGGGGCATCCCTTCTTCCTTAATGAAATTACTCGTCCAGCGCTGCGTCCAGCGCTGGCACAAAGCGCTGTTCGTAGTCTGATCCCACGAGCGGGCCTGCAAATCGGAACAACACGGTTCCATCCCCATCGACAATAAACGTCTCGGGCGGTGCGGTCACACCCCAGTCGATAGACGTGCGCCCCGCCGGATCAAAGGGCACGGCTGCAAAGGGATTGCCGTCCTCATCCAGATATTTGCTGGCATTCGCTTCCTGATCGCGAATATTCACACCGATGATCTGCATGCCATCGGCCTGCATCTCAAGCAGTTTCGGATGCTCCACACGGCACGGCGGACACCAGCTTGCCCAGAAATTCACGAGCGTCACTTCACCAGAGGTGAGCATTTCGGGTGTAAAAGCTGGATAACCCGTCAGCGGCACTTCGGTAATTGGCGGTGCGGGTTGACCAACGCGCGTCGACGGCAGGCCCTGCGGGTCTTCTCGGAACATGCCGACATAAGCCAGAACTGCGAAAGCTCCAAAGATCACCGGTGGCAGCACCATCAACGGAGATATTTTCGCCATCAGTTGCCCCGCCTGTCTTCTATCTCGTCAAGCGCGCTTTTAACCTTGCGCGCGCGCCGCACGCTGATGGCCACGATTGCCAACAACAAAACCACGGTCACGCCGTAGGAGTTGAGCACCGCGAAGGCATATTTTCCAAGATCTGGCATCATGCCTGACCCTCTCGCGCCAGAAGCGCTCGGGTCCGGCGTGCGCGGATCTCTGTCTGAGTGCGCAGAAACACCAGCGCAATGAACAGCAGCACAAACCCAGCGATGCAAACCAGAAGCGGGAACCAGAACACGTCCGAGATATTCTCTTCTTTGTCGAGGCTGAGTGTCGCGCCCTGATGCAGGCCTTGATTCCAGAAGTTCACCGCGTAGCGGCTCAGGATCGCAAAGACGGACCCCACAAGACACAGGATCGAGGTTAGATCCGCTGCGGTGTCGTCATTCTCGATCGCCTCCCACAGGGCCATGTAACCGAGATAGAACAGGAACAGGATCAGGAACGAGGTCAGGCGCGGGTCCCAAGCCCACCAGGTGCCCCACATGGGCTGCCCCCAGAATGCGCCGGTCGCCAAAGCGATTACAGTCATCACGGCCCCGACGGGTGCCGCAGCACGCGCAGCAAGTGCCGACACGTGGTGACGCCGAACGATCCAGATCAGTGAGGCCACCAGCATCATCAGCCATGCGTTGATCGCCATAAGCGCCGAGGGCACATGGATGTAGATGATCTTGACAGTCGAGCCTTGACGAAAGTCATTGGGGGTAAAAAAGAAGCCCCAGACAAGGCCTGTGACCAAGCAAAGCCCAGCCAATGTCCATACCCACGGCAACACCTTGTCGGTGGTGCGGATGAATTTGACCGGATTTGCGTATTCCCACAAAGACATGGCACTCAGGTAGGCGGTTTTTGAACCGCCTTCAATTCAAAAAACCGCATGGGACGCGTTATCGCAGGTTGATCCGCAAGACGGCTGCGCTGGCGAAGGGAAGAAGCGCCATAACTCCAAAGCTGATCCCCGCCAAAAGCAGCAAGGGCGTCTGTACTGTAAGCCCCTCTGCCCCGCGGCGCGCCACCTCTGCGCCAAAAATCAGAGTTGGGACATAAAGCGGCAAGACCAACAGCGACATCAGCAAACCGCCACGCTTGATACCGACGGTCAAGGCCGCGCCGAAGGTGCCGATCACGCTGAGCGCGGGCGTTCCGACAGCAAGGCTGATCACGACCCATTGGTAGGCGGGAATCGGAAGGCTGAGCAAAACGCCAAGGACGGGTGCTGCCAGCACCAAGGGCAGACCAGTCGTGATCCAATGCGCCAGGGCCTTGATCGTGACAATCCCCTCCATCGGCAGCGGTGCGGTGGCAAGCAGATCGAGCGAGCCATCCTCCCAGTCGAGCGCGAGAATGCGGTCAAGCGACAGCAGACAGGCCAGAAGCGCACCGATCCAAAGGATACCTGGCGCAATCCGTGACAAAAGTTCCGTCTGCGGGCCGACACCGAATGGCACCAGAACGGTCACGATCAGAAAAAACGCAAGGCCAAGGCCAAAGCCACCACCCGCGCGGACGGCAAGCATCAGGTCCCTGATCAGCAAAGTTCTCACAGGAACGCCTCATCCATCTGTCGTGTGCGCGGCGCGGCCTTGAATGGCGTGAGGTCGAGGACCCGTGCCTCTTCCAGCCGGAGGTCGATATGTGTGGCCATCAATGCGCTGCCGCCCTGCTGGAGATGCGTGCGGACAGCCTCTGCAAACAGCGCAACAGACGCGGCATCCAGCGACACGGTGGGTTCATCCAACACCCAGATCGGGCGTCCGGTCACCATCAGGCGCGCCAGTCCGAGGCGACGTTTCTGACCAGCCGAAAGTGTGCCTGCCATGCGGCTGCGCAACTCTGTCAGATCAAAGGCCAGCAAAGCCGGTTCAATGTCGGACAGACCAAAAACCGACGCCCAGAAGCGCAGGTTTTCCGTGACGCTGAGCATGGCTTTCAATCCGTCGGAATGCGCCGCATATGCGATCTGATCTTCGGCGCCGGCGACTGTGCCCTGCTCCGGCGGCTGCAACCCCGCCACACTGCGCAAGAGCGTTGTCTTGCCGATGCCGTTGGGCCCGCGCAGCACAAGCGCCTCGCCTGCGGCAAGGTCAAAAGACACATCTTCGAGGATCGCAAGGCCGCCGCGGGTGACAGCAAGATCGCGCACAGACAAAATCATGGCACCGGCTTAGACCAAGCCCGTCCCGGGAAAAAGCGCGAAAGTGTCGCGAATTGGGGCCTGGACGAAAGGCTTTCCGTCACTGCAAATCTATGATGCCTCGACGCATCACTCCGCTGCGCCCACCGGCAACAAGGCCAATGCCACGCGGCGTCCTTCGGACAATAGCACGTTGTAGGTCCGACAGGCTGCAGGCGAGCTCATCACCTCAACGCCAAGCCCTTCAGCCTCTAATCTGGTGCGCAGGCCAGCCGGAAGATGAGCGATGTCTTCTCCCGTCCCGACGAACAACACATCCACCTCGCCCACAAAAGACAAAAGCGTTTCGGCGTCGTCATATCCACCCCAAGAACGCGTGCCGGTCTGTCCGGTGACAAGGGGCGCTGCATGCTTTGTCCCACCGATGCGGAAAAACCCCGGCCCGTAACCCTCAACGGGTTGGGCATCGGTATAAACCACTTCGTTCAAACGCATCTCAAACCCTCCTGTTACAGTCTGTCCCAGAGCGGCACGCCAGCCAGCGTTGCGAGCCCGATAATGGCATAGGCCACAACGCGATAAAATCGTTCTCGATCGGGTCGAAACATCGCCTGTCCGATGAGCGCACCGGCGCCATAGGGCACCAATAACACGGCACCTAAGGCCACCGCCTGCGCCGTCAACACACCCTGCGCTGCCATCAAAGGCAACATCAGAAGGCTGGTGACGGTCAGGAAGACAACTGTTGTGGCTCGTGTCGTTGCGATGCTGTCTCGTCCGGCCAATTGAAACAGTACCATGATCGGGCCCATCAAACCGCTCAAACCGCCGACAAACCCGGCCGCGCCACCAATGAGCACACGCGTCCGCGTGCTGGGTTCAACCGCATAGCGCCAGCCCGCAACCAATGCAGCAAGTGTCACGGCGCAGAACACAACAACCGCCCAGCGGATGATCGTCACATCGGTGATGCGCAAGACCCAAATACCCAAAGAGGCCGCGAGTGATGCCGACACAATCAGGATGGTGACCGCCTTACGATTCACCAATGGCAATGCCCTGGGAAAGACCGTGACCACCGAGGCGATGGCAGAAACGGAAAACGATGCAATCGCCATGACCGGTGTCAGAAAGATGACCGCGACCGGCATATAGATCAGCGCCGCACCAAATCCGGCAAAGCCGTAGACCACGCCTGCGATGATGGTGATCAGGATCAGCCAGACCAGCCCTGGCGTCGCCAGGGCGGTCTGAAGCGCATCAAGCATCCACGTTGGCAAACTGGTTGCCGGTTGTATCTGTTGGTTTAGTCCAGTCGCGTTTGACACCAAGCCAGAGCAGGATCGCGGACGCCACAAAGATCGACGAATATGTACCGACAATCACACCCCAGATCATGGCAAACACAAAGCCCCGGATCACATCACCGCCCAGCACAAACAGGGCAATAAGCGCCAGCAAGGTTGTCGCCGACGTCATAAACGTCCGGCTCAGGGTTTCGTTGATCGACAGGTTGAGAACCTCTTTGAGATCCTTCTTCTTGTACTTGACCAGGTTCTCTCTGACCCGGTCAAAGACAACCACCGTGTCATTCAGCGAATACCCGACAATGGTCAGAAGCGCCGCGATGATGGCGAGGTCAAACTTGATCTGAAGCTCGGAGAAGATGCCGATCGTCAAAATGACGTCGTGGACAAGTGCCGCAACTGCGCCAAGCGCGAATTGCCATTCGAAGCGCAGCCAGATGTAGATAAGCACCGCTCCTATGGCGAGCAGCACCGCAATCGCAGCCGTCTGGATCAATTCTCCCGATACTTTTGGCCCAACCGATTCCACCGACACGAATTTGATGTCGGGGACAACTTCGGCCAATGCGGCCTCAACTTGCTCGATGACTGCGACACTGACAGCTTCTTCGCCATCCTGCGCCTGAATGCGCACCATTGCCACATTCTGATCCGGTCCAAATGTCGGGTCGAAGACTTCCGAGATTGTAATGTCACCGAGCCCGAGTGCGCCAATTGCATCGCGGTACTCTCCAACATCCACGGGCTGTGTACTTTCCGTCCGGATTGTCGTGCCGCCACGGAAGTCGATGCCGTAATTCAGGCCCTGAAGCAGGAAAGAGCCGAAGGCCAACACGACCAAAACGGCAGAGATTCCCAACCATAGCTTCCACTTACCGAAGAAGTCGAAATTTGTGTTCTGTTTGACCAGTCGCAAGCGCATATCAGACCTCAATCGTCTTTGGGCGACGGCGTTCGAACCACATCACGATCAAAAGCCGGGTGACATAAATAGCGGTGAACACTGACGTCAGAATGCCGAGACCCAGTGTAATCGCAAAGCCGCGCACCGGACCCGACCCCATGACAAACAGGATCACAGCTGTAATAAATGTGGTGATGTTGGCGTCCAGAATGGCCGAAAGCGCCTTTTCATAACCCAGTTCGATGGCGCGCGCCGGTCCTTTGGCAGTCTTCAGCTCCTCACGGATGCGCTCAAAGATCAGCACATTGGCATCGACGGCCATACCAACGGTCAACACGATACCCGCAATACCCGGCAATGTTAGCGTCGCGCCGATCGCGCTGAGCAGCCCAAAGATCAAGGCAATGTTGATGATCAGGGCGATATTGGCAAACACGCCAAAAAGCCCGTAGCTGAGTGTCATGAAAACGAGTACGGCCGCGAATGCGACAAGGGTGGCTATGCGCCCTGCGTCAATGCTGTCCTGCCCCAGTTCCGGACCAATCGTGCGTTCTTCGAGGAATTCCAGCCCCGCCGGAAGCGCCCCGGCCCGCAGGAGAACCGCCAATTGGGTGCTTTCCTCGACGCTGAAGTTTCCGGTGATGATGCCCGATCCGCCGGGGATATGGCTTTGGATCACCGGTGCGCTGATCACTTCATTGTCGAGTACGATGGCAAAGGGGTTGCCGATATTGGCCGCTGTGTAATCGCCGAACTTGCGCGCGCCGGTCGGGTTGAAGCGGAAATTAACCGCCGGACGCCCATTCTGGTCGAACGACGGCTGAGCATCGACAAGCTCTTCGCCAGTGACAACAGGCGCTTGCTCAAGGATGTAGAACACCCCACTCTCGTCAAGCGATGGCAACACTTCGTTACCGACCCCGGGTGATGCATTGGCATCGTCGCTGCGGCCAACCACAGGCTGGAACGTCAGCTGCGCTGTTGTCCCGATGATCTCTTTGAGTTCTGCCGCTGACCCGATGCCCGGCACCTGAATCAGAATCCGGTCGGTTCCCTGCCGCTGGATCGTCGGCTCGCGGGTACCCACTTCGTCGATCCGGCGACGAATGATTTCAAGGCTCTGCTGCATTGTGCGTTCATCGGTGGCAATCTGCTCGGCCTCCGACAGTGTCACGACGACATCCGAGCCCTCCGCAACAACGTTCAGATCGTTGCTCATTGCGCCCGTCAAAGAAACAACGGGCTGCGCCAGCCCGCGCACAAGTTCCAGTGCCCGCTCCATGCCTTCTGGTTGCGAAATCCGCACACGCAATTCACCAGTGGCGGACGGCTGGAGACGGATCGTCCCAACCGTGTCACGCTCTGGCCGCAGCACATCACGCACTTCGGGCCACAACGCTTCGAGGCGCGAGGCGTACACGTCTTGCACCTGCACTTCGGCCAACAAATGCGCACCGCCCCGCAGATCGAGGCCAAGATTCACAAGCCCGGATGGCAGAAACGAGGGCCAACCGGATGCCTGATCCAGGAGTTCAGGAGACTCTCCTGACAACTCGATCGCGGCGACCGCATCATTGTGCTGCTCGACGCGGGGATAAAACAGGTTGGGCAGCGCAAGAACCAGTCCCACCGCAACGGTGATCCAGATCAGAAGGCGCTTCCAGAGATCGATCTGAAGCATGATAGAACGGTCCGATGCGGGTGGGAAACAGGATTCAGGCGTTGGCGGGTTCGGTCTTGGACACAACCTGAGCGATGGTGTTCTGAACCACACGCACCTTGACGCCGTCGGCAACTTCAACGTCCAGCTCGTTGTTTTCCTTAACCTTTACGACTTTGCCGATTAGGCCGCCCTGCGTGATGACAACGTCTCCACGGCGCAGGCCCTCGACCATTTTCTGATGCTCTTTCATCTTTTTCTGCTGCGGACGGATCAGCAGGAAATACATGATCGCAAAGATCAGGATAAGCGGGACGAACTGGGCAATGGCGTTGCCTTCCATGGGCGTGCTCCTTGAAGATGGCGGGGCACACCCCCGCGTTGTCTGGTCGCAAATTTGGGCGGAACCTATGTTGCCATGTCGTGCTTTGCAAGGCGGGTTCGAAGCCCTGTGACAGATGCGACGTAAGGCATCGAAGGCCATGACCGTATTTGGCAGAAATTCTCACGCGTTGCATCGAGCGACTTGTGGTAGGGCCGGTTTTTTGCCTTAGATCGCGGCCATGCATCGTCTCGTCAGCCTCTTACTCTGTTTTGTAACGACGGCAGCCGCGCAGGGTCTGCCGGTCCTGCCGGCCCAAGACCACGCGACGTGGCAGGCGGTGGGCCGCGTCAATGCCGCAGGTTATCGCAAACGTGAAATGTGCTCCGGCACTCTGATCGCGCCGGACACTGTGCTCACGGCTGCGCATTGTGTCGCCGGGACAGACGGATTTGGCCCGTTGCCGGAAGACTTCACATTCGTCGCCGGATGGCTACGTGGGACAGCGGCGGACAGCATATCTGGCGCGTCCCTCTGGGTGCATCCCCGGGCTTACAACGAAGGGCAACTGGATATCCGCTTTGACGTCGCGCTCCTCACTCTGGAGCGTCCGACCGGCATTGCGCCCCTGCCCCTCATGTCGTCCGATCCTGTGGCAGTTTATGGCATTCTGGGCTATTCCACCCGCCGACCACACATGCTGGGCGCGGTCTTTGACTGTGCAGGCCATGTCAGCTCTGCCATTCTACGTCTGGACTGCCCTGTCACCGCAGGAAACTCGGGGGGGCCGGTGGTGACAAAGACAGACAAAGGCTGGGCCGTTGCAGGTGTAATCAGCGCGATGGGGCGTGACGGAGCGCTTGCGGTCCCGGTGTCGCGCCTCACGCAGCGCTGACCCCCTACCAAAGCCCTGCGTTCCGGTGCATAAGGCCGCTCATCACTGTTGCGAGTCAGAAGGACAAGACCCATGCATGACATCCGAGCCATCCGCGAGAACCCCGCTGCGTTTGACGCCGCGCTGTCGCGCCGTGGATTGGAACCGGTCTCGTCCGAAGTGTTGCGCATCGACGAAGACCGCCGCGCAGCCATCCTTGAAGCGGAAACCGCTCAGGCGGATCAGAACAAGGCCGCCAAGGAAATCGGCAAGGCAAAAGCTTCGGGCGACGAAGCCGAGTTCGCCCGTCTGCGCGATGAAGTGTCCGCCAAGAAAGCCGCCGTGGCCGAGATGCAGGCCCGTGCGAAAGAGTTGGACGACACTCTGCAGACCCTTCTGATGGGTCTGCCAAATCTGCCATTCGACGATGTTCCCGAGGGCGCGGACGAGGCAGACAATGTGGAAATCCGTCGCTGGGGCACGCCGCGCAGTTTTGAGTTCCAACCCAAGGAACATTTCGAAATCACCGGCGTTATTCCCGGAATGGATTTTGAAACCGCCGCCAAGCTGTCGGGGTCGCGCTTTGTTGTGATGTCAGGCGCCGTGGCGCGGGTACACCGGGCTTTGGCGCAATTCATGCTGGACACGCATATCACTGAAAACGGTCTGACCGAGACATGGACCCCGGTCCTTGTCCGGGATGACATGATGTACGGCACGGGCCAGTTGCCGAAATTCGGTGAAGACAGCTATCAGACCACCAATGGTTGGTGGCTGGTCCCGACTGCCGAGGTGACACTGACCAATATCGTCAACGGTGTGACCGTCGACGAAGATTATCTGCCCCGTCGCTATGTTGCGCACACCCAGTGCTTCCGCTCCGAGGCGGGCAGTGCGGGGCGCGACACTGCTGGGATGCTACGCCAGCACCAGTTCGAAAAGGTCGAAATGGTGTCGATCACTCACCCGGATCAAAGCCGCGAAGAACTGGACCGCATGACTGGCTGCGCACAGGGTATCCTTGAAAAGCTCGGTCTGCCCTATCGCACAGTGGTCCTTTGCACCGGAGATATGGGCTTTGGGGCGCGCCGCACCCATGACATTGAAGTATGGCTACCGGGGCAGAACACATACCGCGAGATCAGCTCCTGCTCAGTCTGCGGAGATTTTCAGGCTCGCCGGATGAACGCGCGGTTCAAACCTTCGGAAGGCGGCAAACCAGAGTTTGTGCATACATTGAACGGCTCCGGACTGGCCGTCGGCCGCTGCCTGATTGCCGTACTCGAAAACGGTCAGGAAGCGGATGGATCGGTCACCTTGCCCGAGGCGCTGCATCCGTGGCTGGGTGGGAAAACCCGCATCACGGCAGGTGGAGAGATGGCATAGTGATGACACGGGTCTGGGCAGCGCTGGTACTGGTGGCAGCGGTCGTATTTGCGGCATCGCCACTCTACACGCAAGGCTTTAACGGATTTGAACCGAACCAATTCCCGGTGCCACAGAATGACCCGCCCGTGCAACCTGCAGGCTATGCGTTCTCGATCTGGGGGTTGATCTACCTGTGGCTCATCGCAGGCGCAGCCTTCGGACTGGTCAAACGCAGCGACGACCCGGATTGGGCGACGATGCGTCCTCCGCTGGTTGTGAGCCTTGCCATCGGAGCCACATGGTTGCCGGTGGCAAACCTGTCTCCTGTGGTCGCTACCGTGCTGATCTTGGCCATGCTCGCGTCGGCGCTGCTCAGCCTCTTCCGTGTTGGGGACACGGACCGCTGGCTTCAACAAACCCCGGTGGCGATCTATGCCGGATGGCTCACAGCGGCCTCGTCGGTGTCTGTCGGATTGCTTTTGGGCGGCTATGGGCTGTTGAGCAGCACGTGGTCCGCGATTGTCGCCCTGTCGCTTGGGCTGGTACTGGCGTTGATTGCACAATACCGCCTGCACCGCGCGCCGGAGTACGGAATTACCGTGATCTGGGCACTCATCGGTGTGATAGTCGCCAACACCGGACCGCTGAATATTGCCGTCGTTGGCCTTTGCGTCATCGGGATCTTCGCGATCCTGTCACTGCGCGCGACCGATACTGAATAGAACACACGCCATCGCGCAATGCTGGCGGGGATCCCCTTCGGGAACCGGACATAGCAGTTGGCGCTCACGCAACCGCAAAAGTTAACCGCCCCCCGGGGCAAAGAAGCTTTCTTCGCAATCCTTGACGCAAGACGCGTCCAGTGGCTCATTGCGAGCGGCTACGCGTTTCCGTTAACGGAAACGGTGGATGCGGTGACGCATCCACCCGCATGGATCACCCCATCGCGCGCAGGCGCTTGATCAAGCTCGACGTGTCCCAGCGCCCACCGCCCAGTTTCTGCACATCCTTGTAGAACTGGTCGACCAACGCCGTCACCGGCAAAGACGCGCCGACCTCATCCGCCGTGTCGAGGCAAATCCCAAGGTCCTTTCGCATCCAGTCAACGGCAAACCCGTGATTGAATTCATCGTCGATCATCGTCTCGTAGCGGTTCGACATCTGCCACGACCCGGCTGCTCCCTGGCTGATCACCTCGACCACCGCTCGGCCATCAAGCCCCGCTTTCTCGGTAAAATGCAGCGCTTCGCTCAGACCCTGGACCAGACCCGCAATCGCAATCTGATTGCACATCTTAGTCATCTGCCCGGCCCCGCTCTCGCCAATACGGCGACATATCCGAGCATAGGCGTCGATCACCGGTTCAGCTTTGGCATAGGTCGCTTCGTCCCCGCCACACATCACCGAAAGCACACCGTTTTCGGCTCCAGCTTGCCCGCCCGAAATGGGGGCATCGACAAAAGCGATACCGCGTTCCGCACCGGCCTCGTAAAGTTCCTTCGTGACCTTGGCCGAAACCGTGGTGTGATCAACAAATATGCTCCCTTCAGCCATGCCCGCGAAGGCGCCATCATCGCCGAGACAAACGCTGCGCAAATCATCATCGTTGCCGACGCAGGACATCACAAAGTCACAACGTGCAGCCGCCTCACGCGGTGTTGCCGCGTGGGCACCGCCATGCTCCTTGGCCCACGCTTCGGCTTTTGTGGCCGTCCGGTTATACACCGTCACATCGTGCCCCGCTTTGACCAGATGCCCCGCCATCGGGTAGCCCATGACCCCCAAACCCAAGAATGCCACTGTTGCCATGCCGCGTGCTCCCTATCTTCTGCGGTAAATTTCTGCTGCCTTTACCTGACGCTGCACCGCCCCCTTGGCAAGGGCTTGCGTGTTCGGTAGGGCATCCAGCATGCCTAGGCCGGTCTGAAATGCAGGTCCCGGGACCCTTTTGAAAGGTAGTTGACGCGTGGTGGTGATCTTCAGAACTTTGGTGTGGCTGACGACAGCCTGTCTGGTTCTGGCCACGATCGGCGTCATCAGCGTCTATTATCTCGCCTCGAGATCTCTGCCGGACTACGACAATGTTGTTCCGGTGACGGGCCTGACGGCAGATGTCGAAATACTGCGCGACAATTCCGGCGTGCCGCACATCTTTGCCGTGTCCGATCGGGATGCCTTTTACGCCTTGGGCTATGCCCACGCGCAGGACCGGCTTTGGCAGATGACGCTGATGCGGCGCACGGCACAGGGGCGGTTGTCGGAGCTTTTCGGACCCAGGACGGTAGAAACGGACAAATTGTTGCGGCGCCTCGATATTTATCCGCGCGCGGTGCAATCCGTTCAAGTTCAAGATGCCCGCACCCGGGACGCGCTGGACGCCTACGCCGCCGGGGTCAATGCCCGGATCAACGAGATCAATCGGGACAGCCTTGGCCGGGGTGCGCCCGAGTTTTTCGTCTTTAACGCCCCTCTGGCACCGTGGCAGCCTGCAGACTCGCTGGCACTGATAAAACTGATGGCGCTGCAACTCTCCAGCCATCTGCGCGAAGAGGTCCTGCGGGCCCGTACCTCGTTGCTTTTGCCAGACGAAAACCGGCTGGCCGACATCCTGCCCGACATCCCCGGGGCCGGAGTGGCGGCTCTACCTGAATACGCGGAGCTGGTTCCAGGTGCGCCCGCCGGCACCCAGTTCGCGCACAGCCGTCCCGATCCGCTTTTCTGGCCCGTGGCCCCGCGCGGCTTGGCCGGAGCCTCGAACGCCTGGGCTGCGGATGAAACCCGCTCCGCCACCGGCTCCACCCTGATGGCCAATGACCCGCATCTTCAGTTCACGGCGCCCGCAACGTGGTATCTGGCGCGCCTGCAACTGTCGTCCGGGGGCGTGATTGGCGCAACCATCCCCGGCATTCCCGCCATTATGGCAGGACGTTCGGATTCCATTGCCTGGGGTCTGACCTCATCGTATCTCGACGATCAGGACCTCTTTATCGAAGAGCTGAACCCCGACAATCGCGAACAATACCGCACACCGGACGGATACAAGGATTTTATCACCCGTCGCTCGATCATCGAAATCAAGGACACAGCCCCAGTCACCCTGACCCTGCGCTGGACCGACAATGGCCCAGTCCTGCCCGCAACTCAATTCGACCTTGGCGCGATCACACCACCAGATCACGTGACCGCGCTCGGCTGGACCGCGCTCAGCCCACGCGACACCTCGATGTCAGCCGCCATCGCTTTGATGTATGCCGACTCTGTTGAAGACGCTCTGGAGGCCTCCAAGGCTTTTGTCGCCCCGTCGCAAAACCTGACCGTGATCGACGGCGACAGCATCGCCATGAAACTGACCGGTGCGATGCCCCGACGCGACGCCGCACATCAAAGTCAGGGCCGTTTGCCAAGCCTCGGATGGCGCAGTGAAAACCGTTGGCAGGGCGTCTTTCCGGACGAGTCAAACCCTGTCTTTCTCAACCCGACAGGCGGCATCGTCGGCAACACCAACAACAAGATCGTCGATCGCCCCTTCCCGCTTCACGTCAGTTTCGACTGGGGAGACAGTCAACGCGTGATGCGCTGGCAAGGCCTGATGCAGGGCCGCGAGGTGCACACGCGCGACAGTTTCATCGAAGCCCAACTCGACACTGTGTCGATCACGGCCCGCGCCTTGCTGCCTCTGATTGGCGCGGACCTCTGGTTTACCGGAGAAGCCGCACCCGAAGGCACGCCCGAGCGGTTGCGACAGCGCGCTCTGGACCTGCTCGCCAATTGGAACGGCGAAATGAACGAGCACTTGCCAGAACCGCTGATCTATTCCGCCTGGCTTCGGGCACTTCAGGAACGCCTGATCCGCGATGATCTTGGCCCGCTTGCATCGGAGTTTACTCGGGTCGAGCCGCTTTTCATCGAACGCGTCTATCGAGATGTGGACGGCGCCAGCGCTTGGTGCGATGTAATCCGGTCGGCGGTCGAGGAAAGCTGTACGGACATTGCCCGCCTCGCGCTGGACGATGCGCTGGTGTGGATTTCCGAGACCTGGGGCGCTTCGTTGGAATCGCTGCGGTGGGGGGATGCGCATCAGGCGACCCACGATCACCCGGTTCTGGGTGAGGTGCCGATCCTGAGGTATTTTGTGAACATCCGGCAAAGCACATCGGGGGGAGATCACACGCTCATGCGCGGACGTGGTGCGGGAGAAGGCGCAAACCCGTTCCTGAATGTCCATGGTGCCGCGTATCGCGGGGTTTATGATTTTGCCGATCCCGACAGTTCGGTGTTTATTTTATCAACCGGACAATCCGGCCATTTCCTGTCCCGGCACTACGATGACCTTGGCACCCTCTGGCGGCGTGGGGAATATATCCCGATGTCGCTTGATGCGGACCTGGCGCGCGCGGCCTCTGTTGGTGTGACGCGGCTGGTGCGCGAGTAGCAAATCAATCGGACCGTCTGGACAGCTGGACGATATCAAGCGGTGCACAATGGGGGCTCCGCCCCCGCCGACCTTTCGGGCGCCTCCCCCGGGATATTTCTCAAACAAAGAAGATCCGCGCTGACGAGCCGCTACAGTGTCTCAAATTGGCGTGCATCTTTGGCAGACCAACGCACCTCAAGCGAATAACCTGTCTCGTCCTGCGTCTCGTTTTCGACCAATGCTTTTTCAAAAAGCCACGCGCGCTTGCGTCCCTCGTCAAACCCCAGATGCAGCGTTTCTGCCCGTCGTTCACCTTCAAGCAGACGATTGACCGCAGCCAGCAAGGGATAAAGACCGTCGCCTGTCAGTGCCGATGTTGCGAAAACGCACTCGTCCCGGTCTGCCCGGGCCTGCGCTGCGGCGCGCTCGTCCGCGTCCATCGCGTCGATCTTGTTCCAGACCTCCAGAAGTGGCGTGGTGTCGGTCACACCAAGCGAGTTCAGAATGTCGCGCACATCCTGCGCCTGTTCTTCCGTCGCGGAATGACTGATATCGCGCACATGCAGGATCAGGTCCGCTGCAAGCACCTCTTCCAGCGTGGCACGAAACGCCGCGACCAGTTCGGTCGGCAGGTCACTGATAAAGCCCACGGTATCTGACAGGATGACCTCTGGCCCATCTGGAAGGCGCACAGCCCGCATGGTTGGATCGAGTGTTGCAAAGAGCATGTCCTTGGCCATCACTTCAGCGCCCGTCAACCGATTGAACAGCGTGGATTTCCCGGCGTTCGTATAGCCCACCAGAGCAACAATCGGATAAGGCACCTTAGCGCGCGCGGCGCGGTGCAGGCCCCGGGTTTTGACCACCTTGTCAAGCTGGCGACGCAGACGAACAAGCTGATCGTCAATCGCGCGGCGGTCCGCTTCGATCTGAGTTTCCCCGGGCCCGCCGACAAACCCCAGCCCGCCACGCTGGCGTTCAAGGTGGGTCCAGGCGCGTACCAGACGCGTCCGCTGATAGCTGAGCGCCGCCATTTCGACCTGCAGCACCCCCTCGCGGGTGGCAGCCCGGTCGCTGAAGATCTCAAGGATCAGGCCCGTTCGGTCGAGCAATTTGACGCCCCAGGCTTTTTCGAGATTGCGCTGCTGAACCGGTGTTACAGGTCCATCAACAAGGACCAGCTCAATTTCCTTAGCCTTGAACAGCGCAGCAAGCTCATCAATCTTGCCACTGCCGAACAAGGCACCCGGCTGAGGTTTGGGCAGGCGCACAACGTCACTGCCGGCAACATCCAGCCCTGGCAAAGCTGCAGCCAATGCAACGGCTTCAGCCAAAGCAGGTTTGGCCGCCCGGCGCTGTCGGTCGCTTGTGATGTCCGGATGCAGGACCCACGCGCGGGTCACATGCGGGTTATGTTCTTTCAATTGTCGCCTTCGCCGTCATACAGATTGATCGGCTGTGCCGGCATAATCGTCGAGATGGCATGCTTGTAGACAAGCTGCGATTGCCCATCCCGGCGCAGGAGCACACAGAAGTTGTCAAACCAAGTGATCACGCCCTGCAATTTGACGCCATTGATCAAGAAAACAGTCACCGGCACCTTCGTCTTGCGGACGTGGTTCAAAAATGCGTCCTGAAGGTTCTGCTTATCAGATGCCATAAAATTTGCCTTTATTCTTGCTTTTGTCGCGCCGACAGTCGTGATTTGAGGTCACTATGTCTTGGCACTCTCTTAAATTCCAGTGGAAAAACAAGGAATTTCGCCAAGTGTGTGGGTATCGCTCAGTCACGCCAGAGATCTGGTATCAAAATGACCACAAGGGCCAGCATTTCCAGCCGCCCCATGATCATCGCCATAGAGACAACAGCTTTCGGCCCCGGACCCAGCTCGATCAGCGTCAACCGTCCTGCCTCGACCACTTCAACAAGCGGCCCGCAGTTCGACAGGCTGGCGACCGCCAACACCAAGGCTTGCTCGAACGGAATACTGAAAGCGGCCAAGGCCACGGTGGTGGCAGCCAGCGTGATCGCAAAGATCATGAAAAAGACCCAGGCGATGAACGCGCCTTCCCGCCGCGTACGGCGCGACACAAGACCGGATCGACCAACCGAGGACGGGTGCACCAGCCGGTCCACTTCACGCATGCCATTGGTCAGAAGAGCGAACACACGCAGGAGTTTAACCCCGCCCGCAGTAGTAGCCACGCCACCCCCGATCAGGGCCAGCCCCATCAGGATCAGGCCCGGCGTCTCAAGCCCCGACCAAGCCTGAGCGTCGATCCAGTCCACGCTGGCAAACCCGTGGGTGGTGAGGAACGACAAGACCGTAAAAGCCGCCCCCCAGAAGGCGCGAAGCGCTGCCACCACATTGTTCTGGTCGCCAATATCCAAAGCCGCCACAAAATGGCGCAACAAAAGCAATGTTGGCACCGTCAGGACGATCAGCAATCCAAGCCGGAACTCCGGATCATAGAACAAGCCCGCCTTCTGCGCGCTGCTCGTATCTTGCGAGAAGGTCACGCGGGACAGCGCGAATAGCAGAAACACCGCCATGATCGCTTCGCCCGCAATCCCGCTGCTTGCTCCGTCCGGGCCGCCAACCGGAGAGATCCCCGACGTCGACATCACGCTCATTGCATGCGTCGCGGCAACAAAGGGCCTGTCCCCCGCGACCAGCAACAGCACCCAAAGCGCCAGAGTAAGCAGCATGTAGGCTGGAACAAGAACACCCGCACTGCGCGCCAACCGGCTTGCGGGATTGGCCGTGTCGCGGCGCGCGGCCCCTGCGATCACATCCTGACCCGGCTCGCCCAGAGACGTCACCTCGAAGCCCCCCAGATTGAGCGGTGCCAGAATCGCAGCAGCCGCCACCCACATCAGCAACCCGCCCATCCATGCCACCTGTGCCCGCCACAGGTGTTCTGCCATCGACAGACGTTCCGGTTCGAACACGGGAAGCCCGGTTGTGGACAGGCTCGACACCATTTCGAGATAGGCGTTCAGAAAGGACGTGGTCTGCACCGATTCGTAGAGCGGCACCGCCAGAACCGCAGGCAACAGGATAAAGCTTGCCAGAAGCGACATCAGCTGCCGGATGGCATTGCGATTGTGCGGCCGGTTGCCCAAGGCAAACCCAATCAACGCGCAGACGATCAGCCCCACGAGACCGGAATAAAAGAACGACCGCGCATCCTGATGGGCATCCGCCCAAAGTGCGACGCTCGCGGGCAGGATCATCGACGCCGACGCAATACCCGTCAGCAGCAACATCAGTGGCAGGCGGTAGAGCAGCCCCATCGGATCAGAAGAAGTCGATCGACACCTGAAGCAGGCGTTCGACCTCCGGCACATCTTTGGCTAGGGTGAAAAGCACCACCTGATCGCCCTCCTCGATCACCATTGAGCCGATCGGGCGCTTGACCTTGCCCTCTTTGCGCACGGCTCCGACGATCACGCCTTCGGGGAAGTCGATATCGCGCAGCTTCTGACCTGCCATCGGAGAGGTTGAGAGCACCTCCGCCTCGATCACTTCCGCCTCGGCATCGCCAATGGAATAGACCGCGCGCACCCGCCCATGCCGGAAATGCCGCAGGATCGAACTCACAGTGACCGAGCGTGGGTTGATATAGGCGTCGATCCCCAGCGGCTCCATCAGCGGCTCAAGCGTCGGATCGTTGATCAGCGCAATCGCCATCCGACACCCCTCGGACTTGGCACGCACAGCCGCCAGCATATTGGTCTTGTCGTCATCGGTGACACACAAAACCGCATCGGCGCGTTCGATATTGGCCTCGGCCAGCAGGCTCACATCCAGCCCGTCGCCATTCAGTACGATGGTCCGCTCCAACGCCTCAGCCGCCCGTTCGGCGATCTTGCGGTTTCGTTCGATCACCTTCACCCGCACCCGGTCAGCGCGCTGCTCCAGCGTCTTGGCGACCATCAAACCGACATTGCCGCCGCCGACAATCACCACACGCTCCTGTTTGCGATGGGTCTTGCCGAAAATCTCCAGCGTGCGCCGCACGTCTTCGTTATGCGCCATCACGTAGCAGGAATCGCCCGCAAAGATCTGATCCCCGGACTCGGGCGCAAACAGAGTGCCCTCGCGCCGGATGCCCACGACGATGCTGCGCAGGGTCGAGAACAGATCCGTCAGCTGCCGGAGCGGCGTGTTGATGATCGGACAATCCTCGTCAATCGTCAGCCCCATCAGCGCCGCGTCGCCATCCAGGAATTTTTCCGTATCAAACGCCGCCGGTGCATTGAGACGCTGCAGCGCCGCCTCCGCGACCTCCATCTCGGGGCTGATCACCACGTCGATCGGCATGTGATCGCGCCGGTAAAGGTCCGAGTAAATCGCCGTCAGATAGCTTTTCGACCGAAGCCGGGCGATCTTTCGCGGCACCTCGAACACCGAATGCGCCACCTGACAGGTCACCATATTGACCTCGTCCGAATGGGTCGCCGCGATGATCATATCCGCGTCCCGCGCGCCCGCCTGATCCAGCACATCCGGATACGAGGCAAAGCCCGCAATGCCCTGCACATCCAGACTGTCCGTCGCCCGCCGCACCAGATCGGCATTGTTGTCGACAACGGTCACGTCATTTCGCTCGCCCGACAGATGCCGTGCAATCTGCCACCCGACCTGACCCGCTCCGCAGATGATAACTTTCATATCCCGCGCCCGCAGTCGGGCCCCTTGGCTGTCACGCAGTCTCTTGTGTGGCAGACGTCCGGTGTCGGGTCAATTGCGCAGGACGATGCCGTAGGGTGCGTGCTCGCACGCATCATCACCGCCAACCAAGGTGCGTGAAATCACGCACCCTACCCCCCGACCAAACCGCACAACACCCACCACCCGCGCGTCATGCCAGAGGCATGCTGTCAAAATGCCGACGCGCGCCGGGGGCGTTCCAACCGTCGGATCCCACGATTTATCCCGGCCACATGCGAAGACGTTCAAAGCGGAGCACTGGCCCCACCAAATCGTCGCCCCTCCGCACATCGATCACCCGCCGCGCATTGCCGACGCGCGCGGTGGCGATCCGACCGTCGACTCCCTCGATTTATCCCGGTCACATCCGAAGAAGATCACAGCGGAGCAATGGCCCCACCAAATCGCCGCCTCTCCGCGCACCGCTCACCCGCCGTGTATCGCCGACGCGCGCGGTGGCGATCCGACCGTCGAATCCCTCGATTTATCCCCGCCACGTCCGAAGAAGTTCAAAGCGGAGCACTGGCCCCACCAAATCGCCGCCGCGTGGGGGCGCGCCGGCGATGCGCGGCGGGCTACGCCCGCTGTTTCGCGCTGCGTATAAAACGGCCCAAACCCGCCATCGAGGCTTTCTCAAAGCAACACTTCTCAAAGCGGTTATTGACGCCTGACCCGGTTCCGATCAATACTTGGATGTGGTTCTCCTAATTCGCACCCAGAGACGCGGTACTACTTGTATAAAGCGCTATCGCTAAGTTGATTCCCCACTTGAAAAGCCAATGAAAAGTGAGAGCTTAGGCCCCGGATGACGCTTACTCGTATGGAAATTCTTGGCTACCGCGGGTTCCGGGAGCGAGGTTCACTAGACTTCGCTTTCCCAAACGGAGAACCGGGAAGCGGCCTTACGCTCCTGACCGGCCCCAACAATGCAGGAAAGTCAAGTATTCTTGAATGCTTGCGTGCCAGACAAGGGAGCGCGCCTGTCAGTTTTACTGCTGGCACACGGAACCCGGACATTGAGAGCGTCGAAATCAAATATATCATCAATGATAAAGAAGAAATGATCCGGTCGATTACCAAGGGTTCCAGCGAGACATTAAGTGATGGGGTGGACCCTAACTTCCCTATCTTCGTTCTTCCGTCTCGAAGAGCATTCAATCCGTACTTTGGCAAGTCAGAATGGTCTCGCGATCAGTACCAAAAAAATACGGGACTTCCTGCACAACGCTCATCAGTTCTGTCAGGTTTCGAGTATCGGCTATTCAGCACAATAAAAAATCCCACCGACTTCAACAAACTTCTGAGTGAGGCTCTGGGTTTTGAACCAACATGGACGATTGATCAATCCGATCAAGGACAGTATTTTCTCAAATTCTTCAATGGGCAAAAATCTCACTCCAGTGATGGAATGGGTGAAGGCATCGTAAGCATCTTTTCGATCATAGACTCGCTGTTTGATTCGGGTCCGGGAAGTGTTGTGGCGATTGATGAACCTGAGTTGTCTCTTCATCCAAGCCTTCAAAAACGCATTTCAAGCATTCTCACTCGTTTCGCGAGTGATCGACAAATAATTGTCTCGACGCATTCTCCGTACTTTGTCGACTTGCGAGCCTTGGTGCGTGGAGCACAACTCGCGCGAGTAACGACAACAAATTCGGGATCACAAATTTATCAGCTAACCGACGCGTCAAAAGATTCGGTGAGCAGACTGTCAGCCGGAAACTTGTATAATCCGCATGTTTTCGGATTGGACGCCAGAGAGCTGTTTTTTCAAGAAGACAGAATTATACTCACAGAAGGACAGGAGGATGTTTTGTTGTATCCGCGGGTTGCTGAGCAACTCGGCATACAAATGGCAGGCAACTTCTTTGGCTGGGGGGTGGGCGGTGCTAATAACGTCCGGCACCTATGCCTTATCCTAAGGGACCTCGGATTTAAGAAGGTGGCTGGCCTACTAGATGGTGACAAGGCTGATGTGGCGAAGATTCTAAAAAACGAATTTCCAGACTTTTTCTTTGACTGCATTCCTGCAAAGGACATTCGAACAAAGGCGGCACGAAAGCCGACAGAAGAAGTTTTTGGATTGCTTGACCCGCAAATGTCTCTGAGGGAAGAGTTTTTCGGTCCTATGAGGGATATGCTTTTACGCCTTTCCCAACATATGATTGCTTAGGGTCAGGATTCATAACCAGTAGATCACGACAGCAGCGAGTGCGATGGCTGAGAGGAAGACCTTGGGACAGCGGTCATAGCGTGTCGCCACGCGTCGCCAATCCTTGAGCCTGCCAAACATAA
>JAUIIR010000017.1 GCA_030431485.1 Alphaproteobacteria bacterium | reverse complement strand
TCTCGACCCGCGAAATTGATGATGGTAGTGTCTTCCATGGTGGTGCGTCCTCGAATGGTTGATTGGATGTGTTGCAACTTCAATCCAACCAGATGCACCGCCATCATTCAAACCGCCCGGACACCAGCTTCACTCATAGCTCTTGTATCACCCACACCGTTCTCAGCATGGGGTGTCTGAACCGCCCCGGGTTTTCCGGAGGCTGATTGTCGTTAGTTACGCGGCCATGTCTTCAGTTTCTAGAGCTGCGTAGAAGTTGGCTTCTGCCTCGGCTGGCGGAATATTCCCGATGGGCTCGAGCAGGCGGCGGTTGTTGAACCAGTCGACCCATTCGAGGGTGGCATATTCGACGGCCTCGCAGCTGCGCCATGGGCCGCGACGATGAATGACTTCTGCCTTGTAGAGGCCGTTGATTGTTTCGGCCAAAGCATTGTCATAGCTGTCACCAACACTGCCGACCGATGGTTCGATGCCAGCTTCGCCCAGCCTTTCGGTGTAGCGAATGGACAGATATTGCGAGCCGCGATCGCTGTGGTGAACCAGCCCCATGGCCTTCGTGGGGCGCCGATCATGAACCGCCTGCTCAAGGGCATCCAAGACGAACCCCGTCTGGGCGGACGTGCTCACCCGCCAGCCGACGATCTTGCGCGCATAGGCGTCGATGACGAAAGCGACATATACAAACCCCCTCCATGTGGCGACATAGGTGAAGTCGCTGACCCAGAGCATTTTGGGCGCCGGGACGCGGAACTCGCGGTTTACCTTGTCCAGAGGACAGGGGGCCTTCTTGTCAGGGATCGTTGTCCGATGCGGTTTGCCGCGGATGATGCCCTGAATATCCATGTCCCGCATGAGCCGTGCCACCGTGCAACGTGCGACAACAAAGCCTTCCCGGAAAAGCTGCCGCCAGACCTTGCGGACGCCGTAGACCTTGTAGTTCTCTTCCCAGACGCGTTCGATCTCGGGCCGAAGGACGGCATCACGACGGGCACGGTCCGACAACCGGGCCGGATTGGCCCGCTTCGCAAGATGATCATAGTAGGTGGAGGGGGCGATCGGCAGCACCGTGCAGATCGGCTCGACCCCATGCGCATCACGATGCGCCTCAATGAAATCCACCATCACTTCGACCGGCGGTCGAGCTCCGCCATCGCAAAATACGCCGACGCCTTCCGAAGTATCTCGTTGGCCTGACGCAGTTCGTGGTTCTCCCGCTCCAGCGCCTTCATTCTCTCGGCCATCTCGCTGGGAACGCCTGAACGCTTGCCGCTGTCGATCTCAGCCTTCTTGACCCAGTCGTTCAGCGTGTTCGCCGAACAGCCGATCTTCGCTGCGATCGACGTAATCGCCTGCCAGCGCGATCCGTGCTGCTCCTCGTTGTCGAGAACCATCCGCACGGCGCGCTCACGCACTTCGGGGGAAAACTTGTTCGTGGTCTTGCTCATGATGCTCCATCCTACTCAAGAGTTGGAGCCTCCGGAAAACCCGGGGCGGTTCAGTCGCTGCTATGTGGGCTCTTTTTTCAGCTGCTCTGTTGGCTGCGTTGCGTCAGAAAATGAGCGCTCGACTCAGGCTTTGGAGGGTTCTGCATACAAGTCTGGTCGTGGTGGTCGTTTTCGGTACGGTTCTGCATGCCGTTCAGATTCAGGGGACGATGGAGGCACTGTCTAAGTGGACTCTTTCAGTCTTGGTGATTCTGGCTTTGGGGCGTGTTGTCGTCGCGAGACGTGTATGGACGCTGGTTCCACTATCTGGCCGTCGATAGTCACGCCGTTTCAAGCTGGAACTGTCTGGGCTGATCTACCGCGCTGACCGCGCATCAGGATCAGGATCATGATCGCGATATTCATACCATTCCAGACAATCCCATTGACGAAAGCCCATTGGTAGCTGCCGGTTACGTCATAGATCCATCCGGAAAGCCAACCGCCAAGCGCCATCCCTGTGATCGTCATCATCATCACGAATCCGACTCGGGCGCCGGCTTCTCGGGAGGGCATGTATTCGCGGACGATGACCGCATAGCTGGGCACAATACCGCCCTGACTCAGACCGAAGATCAGGCTGACCATGTACAGCGACACGAGGCCCCCCGCAGGCAGGTATAGGAAAAGCGCGATGGCTTGCAGCGTTGATCCGATGAGCAGGGTGGGAACCCCGCCGATTCGGTCGGCAAGCGTTCCCGAGATGAGCCGGGACACCACGCCGCCCATAAGCATCAATGACAGCATTTCGGCGCCAACCGCCGCGCCGAACCCGTAGTCCACACAGAGCGCAACAATGTGCACCTGTGGCATCGACATGGCGACGCAGCACCCGATGCCGGCGATGCCCAACATCCATTGCAGCTGGCGTGGCGTAAATCCTGTGGCCCGTGTTCGGTTTGCGGATTGCGTGTCTGCGGTTGCGATAGCTTCGGCTGGGACACGGGTGTGAAGCATCATCGCCAGTGGCGGGATGATGACTACAGTCAGCACCGCCAGTGCCGAATAGCTCCAACGCCAACTTGCACCATCGGCAAGATTGCCAAGTAGCAGAGGCCAGATAGCGCCAGAGAGATAATTGCCAGACGCTGCAATCGCCACCGCGATGCCGCGTCGTCTGAGGAACCATTGCGAGATGTCAGCGATTAACGGACCGAAGCTACAGGCGGTGGCAAAGCCGATCACAAATTGCAAAGCCGTCAGGATCAGCAGCGAAGGGCTCATCGCAGCCAGCGCATAGGATGCGGTCAGTGTCATGGCACAAGCGATGAGTGCTGTTGTGATGCCGAAGCGGTCAACTGCGCGCCCAACATAAAAATTGCCAAGTGCGAAGCCCAGCATTGTCAGCGTATAGGCCAAAGACACATCCGCGCGACCTGCAGCAAATTCGTCCTGTACCTCGGGCATGACCACAATGATGGCCCACATGCCGACATTGCCCATAACGGCAATCAACAAGGTCACCAGAAGGCGAAGCCAGGAATAGCGGCTGTCGAGGACGGATGGTTTGGTCATGGCGTCACTCTAGGCGGAACCGAGGGGGGAGCCAGCGCTATTTGCACTGACATGTGGAATTCTTCAGACTTGTCTTGGGAGGCTTGCTTATGGATCAGATCACGTCTCATGTCCTGTGTGACGACGAAACGGAAATCACAGTTCTGTCGATGGGATGCGCTGTGATGGATTGGAAGGTCAGAGACCGGCATGTCGTCCTGGGATACGCGCGTCCCGAGCATTATATCCACAACCCGGCGTCGATGGGCGTGATTTGCGGGCGCGTCGCAAATCGGATTGCCGGAGCACAGTTCGAGTTGGATGGGGTTGTGTATCAACTGCCCGCAAACGCTGCGCCACACCATTTGCATGGTGGACCTGCAGGCATGGGGCGCCGAAATTGGGAACTCTCTGCAGACGGGGAGCGTGGCGTAGAACTACGCCTAGTATCGGAAGATGGTGAACAGGGCTATCCCGGTCGGATCACGTTTCGCGTGCATATGTACTTGGAAGCGGGGCGACTGACATGGGATATGGAGGGCGTGCCGGATCGTGAAACGCCCATCAATCTTGTTCAGCACCTTTACTTCAATTTGATGGGTTGTGGTACAGTTGCTGACCATACGCTGCGTGTCGACGCAGACCAGTATACGCCTAACGGTCCAGACCTTGTGCCTCTGGGGCGTGTGGAGCCCGTTTCGGGCACTGCTTTTGACTTCCGCGCGCCGGTCCGACTTGGCGATGGTGATGGATGGGACGGAAATCTGGTGTTGAACAAGAGCGATGGCCCTGTTGCCGAAGCGAAAGCTTCTGACGGGACGACCTTACGGCTTTGGACCGATCGGCCCGGGCTACAGGTCTATACGTCGAACACTCTTAAACAAGCGCTGCCCAATGGGGCTGGTGCTGCGCATGGTCGTTTTGCGGGTTTGTGCTTGGAGGCACAGGATTTTCCGAATGCCATCAACACACCGACGTTCGGGTCAATCCTTTGTTCACCCGAGCAGCCGTACCGACAGGTCACTTCCATCGAAATCACTTAGGGCCGCGTCTCAGTGCTGCCCGGTCGCAAGATCACTCAGGATCGGGCAATCAGGCCGGTTGTCTCCGGCGCAGCTGTGTACCAGTTCGGACAGTGTATCTCGCATGGATTGAAGCTGCAGAATCTTGTCTTCGATCTTGGCCAGATGGGCCTGTGCGAGGTCTTTCACATCAGCACTGGCTCTTGTGTTGTCTTCGTACAGTGCGAGAAGCGTCCGGCAATCCTCAATGGTAAAGCCCAGTGCACGTGCCCGTCCCAAGAACGCAAGCTTGTGTAGGTCGCTGTCTCGGAAACGGCGGTATCCGTTTGTGTCGCGCATGGGCTTTATGAGGCCGATATCCTCGTAATAGCGGATTGTCTTGGCAGGCAGGCCAGAGCGTTGTGCCACATCGCCGATATTCATGCCGTGGCCTCTTTGTAGCTCGGGGCCGGTGCATCCTCTTGTGCCGGTGCGATTCTGCGCAGCCGCAGGGCATTACTGAGGACAAACACCGAGCTCAGAGCCATCGCCCCTGCGCCTAGCATCGGAGAGAGCAGGATGCCAAACGCCGGGTAAAGCAAACCAGCGGCGACGGGGATCAATGCGGTGTTGTACGCGAAAGCCCAGAACAGGTTTTGCCGAATGTTGCGCATCGTGTGCTGAGAGACGTCAACGGCGTTTACCACACCCGAGACGCGGCCGGAGGACAACACGATATCCGCCGCTTCGATTGCGACGTCTGTCCCCGTGCCGATGGCAAGGCCGATGTCTGCCTCTGCCAAAGCAGGCGCGTCGTTGATGCCGTCTCCGACAAAAGCCACCGGGCCGAACTCTTTGCGCAAGGCGGCGATGGCGTCGACCTTGCCATCCGGGCGTACGCCTGCGGTGACATGATCAATCCCAAGTTGGCGGGCAATCGTCTCTGCGGCAGCGCGGTTGTCGCCCGAGATCATCGCGACCTTCAGTCCCGCTTGGTGCAGCGCATCAATAGCTGGTTTGGCACTAGGCTTGATCTGGTCCGCGACGGCAAAGACTGCGACCGCTTGTCCGTCAAGCGCGAGGCACACCAACGAATAGCCTTTGTCGGCATAACGTGTGATGGCCTCCAAAAGGGGGGCCGTATCGACGCCTTGTTCCCTGAGGTGTTGTTCAGACCCAACCAGAGCAGCCTGCCCGTCGATCGTTGCACACAAGCCGTATCCGGGAACGGTTTCACTGTCGGTAACCTTTGGCAGATTGGAAGGTGCAGCAGTTAGAATGGCCCGGCCTATCGGGTGGTCGGACCCTTGTTCGATTGCGGCTGTCAGGCGGAGCATCTCGACAGGATCGGCTTCGGCCACAGTGAATTGATCGACCAATGCCGGGCGGCCCTCTGTCAGCGTCCCTGTCTTGTCAAAAGCCACAACTTTGGCCTCATCCAGTCGCTGTAACGCATCACCTTTGCGGAACAAGACACCCAACTCTGCGGCGCGGCCCGTGCCCACCATAATTGAGGTTGGGGTTGCAAGGCCCATCGCACAGGGGCATGCGATAATGAGCACGGCGACACCGGCGACCAGTGCATATCCCAGCGATGGCTGTGGCCCGAACGCCAACCAGACCAGAACGGTCAGCGCTGCAATGCCAAGAACAACAGGGACAAAGATCCGCACCACCTTATCCGCCAGTGCCTGTATAGGCAGCTTGGCGCCTTGCGCCGTCTGTACCATGTCGATGATTCGCGCCAAAACTGTGTTCGACCCGACGGCAGTGGCGCGGTAAACCAACGCTTTGCGGCCATTGATCGTGCCGCCCGTCACCACATCATCCGGTGCCTTTGCCACTGGGACAGGTTCCCCTGTGATCATGGACTCATCAACAAACGAGTCGCCTTCGATCACAACCCCGTCTACGGCGATGCGACCCCCGGGCAGAACCTTGATCGCGTCACCAACGGCGACTTCGGTAAGGGGGACCTCAACAAAGTCTCCGTCGCGCGATAGCAGCACAGTGTCCGGTCGCAGTCCGATCAAGTGTCTGATCGCTGCGCCCGTGCGACCCTTGGCGCGCGCTTCCATCCAGCGGCCTGCGAGGATGAGCGTGACGATGACACCTGCTGCTTCGAAATAGACAGCGCGTGTGCCTTCTGGGAGAAGCGCTGGAACAAAGGTCGCGATGGTCGAATAGCTCCATGCGGCCAGGGTCCCAAGCGCAACGAGGCTGTTCATGTCTGGGCTGCCTTTGGCCAGCAGGGGCAAACCGATGCGGAAGAAGCGGCGGCCCGGCCACGCCAGAACCAAGGTGATCAGCACGAATTGCAGCACCCAAAACGAATGCAGGCCGATGCTGCCCATAATTGCGTGGTGCAGGGGGGGATAAAGGTGCCCGCCCATCTCGGTCAGGAAGACCGGGAGTGTCAGGGCAGCAGCAATCAATGTGTCGCGGCGGAGCGGATCAATTTCGGAGGGCGTTTCCGTCGGCGTTTCGTATTGCACCGGCTTTGCGGGGTATCCGACGTCAGAGACCGTCTGGGCCAATGCGTCAGCAGAGATTGCGCCGTCCAGAACGCGGACACTCGCGGTTTCAGTTGCAAGGTTCACACTGGCTGACAGCACACCCGGCAACCCCTCCAGCGCGCGTTCGACGCGCCCTGTGCAGGAGGCACAGGTCATGCCCGAAATTGATAGTCTGTGCGTCGTCTCGCGGGCGGGATATCCTGCGGTTTTTAGCGCGTCCCGCAGCGCGTCCGGGGAAAACGTACCCGAGACCTGTGCCATGTGGTTCGCGATGTTTACCGAGGCTTCGGAAACGCCTGGCGCGGCGGCAAGAGCGCGCTCCGCGCGACCGGCACAGCCAGCACAGCTCATGTTTTCTACGGAAAAGCGGAGTGTGGTCATAGGTCGATCCTCATCTTTCTAGGATCACATAGGGCTTCCAGTCACTGGAGGGTCAAGGCGAGTCCAAAATTTTTTTCAGCCGCTCTCTAGTTCTAGGGTGTATCTAGCGAGGCCTGAAAAACCCGATGTCGGCATTCTTCGCAAAGAAGAGGCAGACCGAACCGGGAGGCTGCGCATAAAATTGGAAGAAGCGCTGTCGCGGAAACGATGAAGCTCGCCTCGGCCAGCGCTGTTTCGCGGCGTTGTTCTGTGGCTGCCATCACAAATCGCGCAATGGCAGTTTCGTCACGCGATAGTCCCTTCATTCCCACCGGCATGATTGTCAGGGCGTTCCAGCTATGTGCCTTCAACAATGCAAACATCTGTTCGAAAGCCTGGAGACAGGATCGCGTGCGCACTTCTCCAAGTGAGGCGCTCAGATCTTCCCTCATGACTATTTGCGCATCCGATCCGGCGTTCCAAGCGCGCAGGATCGAAATCACGCGTCGCTCAGCGCCGCGTAAATCGGCGTCCGGCATCAGGATCGAAGTATGCTGCATGAACCGTTCCCCATGGACCAACGAACTTTACTATTAGAATATACCTGATAAAAATAGTAAAGTTAAAATTCTGCATGTGTTTCACGGTCAGGGGAAACCATCCCAAATCGCTGAGCGCTGGGGTCGACACTGGAAACGCTCTCTGAAAAGGCACACCCAGAGGAAAATGGTTTGGCGTTTGCGTTATCCGGTTCCGGTTTCAGCCGCGATCTGAGCTTTGCTCTTTCGGGCGCGCTCGGTGGCGGATTTTAACTGGCCGCAAGCCGCCATGATGTCCTCACCGCGCGGAGTGCGGATCGGAGAAGCATAGCCTGCCTTGTAGATGATATCGGCGAAAGACTCGATCCGGCTCCAGTCCGAGCGCTGATATGGCGCGCCGGGCCATTCGTTGAAAGGAATCAGATTAATCTTTGCGGGGATTCCCGAGATCAACTTGACCAGACGGCGTGCATCTTCGTCGCTGTCATTCACATCTTTGAGCATCACGTACTCGAACGTGATCCGTTCGGAATTGGAGGCTTTCGGGTATTCGCGAAGCGCATCCAGAAGAGTTTCAATGTTCCACCGCTTGTTGATCGGCACCAGCTCGTCGCGGACCTCGTCAGTCGTCGCATGAAAGCTGACCGCCAGAAGACAGCCGATTTCTTCAGCTGTCTTTGCGATTTCCGGCACAACTCCGGATGTGGACAGCGTGATGCGGCGGCGCGACAAAGCAATGCCTTCGCCGTCCATCGCAATCTTCATTGCGTCGCGCACATTCTCGAAGTTGTAGAGCGGTTCCCCCATCCCCATAAGCACGATGTTGGATAGTAGCCGAGGACCGCTTTCGCCTGTTCCGACGCCGGGCTGAGGCCATTCGCCAAGATCATCCCGGGCCAGCATCACCTGCCCGATGATCTCACCCGCAGTCAGATTGCGCACAAGTTTTTGCGTGCCGGTGTGGCAGAATGAACAGGTGAGCGTGCAACCCACTTGGGACGAGATGCAGAGCGTGCCACGGTCGGTTTCGGGGATGTAGACCACTTCGACCTCGTGCCCGCCCGCGATGCGGACAAGATATTTGCGGGTGCCATCGGCCGAGACCTGCTTGGATACGATCTCGGGCAGGGTGATCTCGAAATGCTCATCGAGTTGGGCGCGATATGTCTTGGCGAGATTTGTCATCGCTTGGAAGTCGCGCACGCCCCACTGGTAGACCCATTGCCAGATCTGATTGACCCGCATCTTGGCCTGTTTTTCCGGTGTGCCCATAGCGATCAGTGCCTCGCGCAGCTTGTCGCGGGTCAGTCCGACAATATTCGTTCTCGCTCCCTCCGGGAGCTTCCGGGGAATGGTCAGAACGTCTTGCGTGATCGGTGCAGAGCCGGTCATTGGGTCAGCCTTTCTCGAAAAGAGATGGGCCACATATAGGATTCTTTGGGCTTTGCCAAAGGGGAATACCTGACCGGGACAGCTGAAAGTGCCCCGGCCAGTGCAGCCCGTGTCGCATCACGGTCGTCAAATCATGCTCCAGCCTTGGTAGGCCAACCCGATCACAAAGGCGCCGCCAAGCGATATCGCTAAGTAGAGCGTAAAAACGCGAGGTTTCACCAGCGCCCAGACCGCGATTGCGGCAGGAAGGGACGTGACACCGCCCGCCACCAGAAACGACAGCCCGGCACCGGACGCCATACCTTGTTCCATCAGCCCGCTGATCAGCGGCAGCGCGGCGTAGCCATTCAGATATGCTGGGACGCCGACCACTGTGGCAATTGCAATGGGTCCGATACCAGTGCCGCCGAGAACTGAAGTTATGGTTTGAGCAGGTACATAGGCCAGCATCAGGCTTTCCAGCAGAAACGCAAGCGTCAACCATTGGGCAAGGAAAAGGGTTGTCTTGAACGCTTCCTTGCCAAATTTCTGAACGCGATCGGAGTGTTCCCAGAACCGCCAGACAACAGGTTTTGGACTGCGGATCTTGGAAGCGCCGCAACCGCCATTTCCCACCCCGTCGCGCAGCGCATCGTGTAGGATATGACTGCCGCCAAGTGCCAAAACGATAAAGCCACCGGCAACGCCCAACCCGACGGCAGCGAGCGTTTTGGCGATGGCAAATTCAAACCCGAGCACACCCGAGGTCAGCAGGAACATCGACGGGTCCATGACCGGCGACGCGAGCCAAAACGCCATAACTGCCGACAAGGGCACACCCATCGTCAAAAGGGCCGCGATCAACGGGATCACGCCGCAGGAACAGAAGGGCGACAAGCCGCCTGCCAGTGCCGCAAGAAAGATCATCAAAGCCGGAGAGCCGGTAAAAGCCCGGGCAATCAGATTGTCGGCCCCGGTTGCCACAGCCCAAGCGGCGATTCCGATCGACAGCAAAAGATACGGCGCTGTGTTGGTGAGCGATTGGAGGGCGAAGCGCAGGCTTTCTGTCGCCTGCGTTGACGACACTACGGCAACCAAAGCTAACAAGCCACCAGATGCGATCCACACCCGCTGTTTCTTGAGGGCAATCCAAACCGGGTTTGGCGGTGCATTCGAGGAGAGATCAGCCATAGTGTGGCTCCTTGGCCTAAGCTGCAGAGATTGTGCTGTCCGTATCGAATCCGGCGCAGCAGGCGTCTGAGAGAAAGGAAATAACCCGGTTCATGCAATCGAAATCGGCAGTGCTCACCACCTCGCGGCCTTGTCGGGTTTGCGTGACCAGCCCTGCATCCACCAATGTCTTGAGGTGGTGTGCCTGCGTCGACGCAGGAAGTCCGGAATGCGATGCGATCTGGCTGACGGTCATGCCGCTGTGGCCAGCTTGTACCAGCAGGCGGAAGATTTGAAGTCGTGCTTCGTGGCCCAAAGCGGCCAGAGCGCGTGCGTGAGATTGTGTCTGGTTCATGACACTATAAAACTAGAAATGTAGTTATGAAGCAAGCGAATATTTCGTCGGTGCTCCAAAGGCATCGATACTGGGTTTTCCCCCTGTGTCCGGGGGCGCTTGTCGGGACAGACGAAGATTGCTGTACGAAGCAAAAAAGGCCGGACACGATGCCCGACCTTCCGAGTTCACTTAAATGTTAGGGCTACTGCGCGCAGCGCTTTTCTGCGTCCTCGACGGCTGCGGTAAAGCCCAGCAAGGAAAATGTGTCTTTGGTCGTCGTACCGCGTGAGGATTGTGCCGTCAGCACCGCATCGGCTCCCCGCTTCATCGCAGTGACGATCTTGGCATCGTCTTGCGGTGTCGCGGGCCACGCCCATTCGCCCTCGGTGAACAGTTCGAACTCAGTGCCGCTAATATTCACGTTCACGGTTGAACCCGGTGCAAACGGATAGCCGCCAGTGAACGCCACCTGACCCTGCACCTCAGCGCCCGGACGGTAGAACACCATCAAGAGGATTTCGCCGCGGGTCACCGCCACGACTCGCCCGCCGCGCGTATTGACGCTTTCCTTGTAGGTTGTCACAGCCCAGCATTCGCGCGGGTCCTGACCTTCGAATACGCTCCAGTCGGTAATGGCATTAACACGGTTGGTGCTTGTTTCCTGCGCTGCACCCGCGCCCGCTGTCATTAGCGTTATCGCGCCAACAACCGCACCGCCAATCCATGATTTCATGCGTCCAGCCTCCAGACTGTCCTTAGCCTCAATTCGTTTGTCCGCCACAGTATGGGGTTAACCCCCGTTATGTCACTGCAACTTTGCCCTCGACGGCGCAAGAATAGCCTGATTTATGGGGGTCTTTAAAGCCCAATTGGCAGTTTTTTGCCCAACTGGAAGGGAGGCCAACAATGGCCAACGCAGCGCCTTTGGCAGAGGTTTGGAGAGGCCCGTTTCTTGAGAGCCACCATAGCGGTCACGCGGTGATCTGCGATGGGTCCGGTGGAATCGTTGCTGCCTGGGGCGACCCTGAGGCAGTTGTGTTGCCGCGCAGTTCCTCCAAGATGATACAGGCTCTGCCTTTAATCACATCGGGCGCGGCGGATGCGCGTGGTCTGACCTCGGAGCAGCTGGCGCTTGCCTGCGCGTCACACCAAGGCGCGCCCGTTCATGTTGAGATGGTCAACAGGTGGCTGACGGATCTGGGCCTGAATGACGATGCGCTCTGCTGTGGGCCGCAAGTCAGTCGCGATAAGGAACTCAAGCTTGAGATGATCCGGGCGTTCGAGGCGCCCTGTCGCGTGCACAACAATTGCTCTGGCAAACATGCAGGCTTTCTGACGCTGGCGCAGCATTTGCAGGCCGGTCCGAACTATGTCGATCCCGAACATGCGGTTCAGAAAGCCTGTCTTGAGGCGTTCGAAACCGCTACGGACCAGACCAGCCCCGGTTTCGGCATCGACGGATGCTCTGCCCCGAATTTCGCGACGACAATGCACGGGATGGCCTGCGCGATGGCATGGTTCGCGACATCTACGCAGCGCTCAGACAGTCTGAGCATGGCCGCAGCGCGACTTGTCGATGCGATGTATGCGCATCCTCTGCTGGTCGCAGGTGAGGGGCGAGCCTGTACGCGCCTCATGCGGGCCGCCAAGGAACCTGTTGCCCTCAAGACAGGGGCGGAGGGCTATTTTATCGCCATTCTGCCAAATCGCGGACTGGGTGTTGCTGTCAAGGCAGCAGACGGCGCCACCCGTGCGGCAGAGTGTGCCATTGCTGCGCTGCTTGTCCGGCTTGAGGCGCTCGATGCGCAAGATCCAGAGGTCAAAGCCTTTCTAAACCCGGCGATCCGCAATAGGGACGGATTGGTGACTGGAGAAATCAAACCAGCGGCAGGACTTCTGGCTCAATGAAGTCATCTCGGCTGTAACCCTGCAGGAAAAGCAGGGCTGTCAGGTCGCCGTGATTGATCCGCAATTGCACCTGCGCCTGAACGCTTGACTTGGCATGCAAGGCCACGCCGGCACCTGCGCGTTGCAACATGCCCAGATCATTGGCCCCGTCACCGACGGCCATAACCGCGTCTTCAGATATACCAAGCTGCTTTGTGATCTCTTCCAGCGCTTTAACTTTGGCCTCGCGCCCGAGAATCGGGCGCGCGACGTCGCCGGTAAGCACACCGTTCTCCGACAAAAGGGTATTGGCCCGGTTTTCGTCAAAGCCGAGCGCAGCCGCCACCTGTGCTGTAAAAGCAGTAAAGCCACCTGAAACGAGCGCCGTGTAAGCACCATGTGCTTTCATTGTCGCCAAAAGCGTTGCGCCGCCCGGCATCAATGAAATTCTCTCTGCCAGTACATCGTTGATGACGCTTTCCTGGAGCCCTTTCAGCAATCCCACGCGTTCAGTCAGAGCGCCTTCGAAATTCAGCTCTCCATTCATCGCCCGTGCAGTGATGTCTTTCACCTGATCACCTACACCGGCCACTTCAGCCAACTCATCAATGCATTCCTGCTGAATCATCGTGCTGTCCATGTCAGCAAGAAGCATCTTCTTGCGACGGCCTGAGCTCGGCTGAATTGCCAGATCGACGCCCTGATCCTGCAGCGCTGGCCAACTGCTTTCCGCTGTGTCCGGAACGCCTGAAATGTCGAATTCTGCGGCTTCGTCCGGTGATAGCCAGATCAGATCGCCTCCCCCCCAGGCATTCCGCAACGCTTCGGCAAGCGCAGGGTCGAGCGATCCCGGACGGGCAATCAACGTGACGGTGAACATGACGAGCCTCCAGACAGGTTTCCGGCGATGTATCGACGGCCCGCCTAAAAGGCCAGATGGAAGAAGGATGCGAAGAGCTTGGTGTATCTCAAAATTTGCATGGCCCAGTGCAATAGCTCGCTCAATATTGCGATAGCCCCCCGTGAGTTTCCGATCTGCTACATCAGTTCAATCCGGAAACTCAAATGCGTCACATTGATCGCATTTTCCGACTTGCGGGACCTCGGCCATCCGCATAGACGCAGCGGTGGGACACCCCTCCCCAACGAGGGGCGCTTATCTGGAAGGGTAGCATCAATGGCTATTGCACAACCGGCAACGCGGCCGGCAAATCCGCGTTTTTCTTCTGGCCCCTGCGCCAAACCCCCCGTTTACAAACTCGAAAACCTTGCTGACGCGCCGCTGGGCCGTTCCCACCGGGCTGCTGTCGGCAAGACCAAGCTGAAAGCTGCGATTGAAGAGACGCGCGAACTGCTTGGCGTGCCCGCTGACTACCGCATTGGCATTGTTCCCGCGTCCGATACCGGCGCGGTTGAAATGGCGATGTGGTCCCTGCTGGGCGCACGCAAGGCCACCATGGTCGCCTGGGAATCCTTTGGCGCTGGCTGGGTCACTGACGTTGTGAATCAACTCAAGATCGACGCCGAGGTGAAAACCGCAGACTACGGCCAGATCGTCGATATGGCGACAGTCGATTACGACACCGATGTCGTGTTCACATGGAACGGCACCACCTCGGGTGTGCGGATGCCCAATGGCGACGCCATTCCGGCAGACCGCGAAGGCCTGACGATCTGTGACGCCACATCAGCGGCCTTTGCGCAGGATCTGCCGTGGGACAAGCTCGATGTGACGACCTTCTCGTGGCAGAAGGTTCTGGGGGGCGAAGCGGCGCATGGAATGCTGATCCTATCGCCGCGTGCGGTTGAACGGCTCGAATCCTATACACCGGCTTGGCCTTTGCCAAAAATCTTCCGCATGACCAAAGGCGGCAAGCTGATCGAAGGGATATTTGTGGGTGAAACCATCAACACACCCTCTATGCTCGCGGTCGAGGATTACCTTCTGGCGCTCAACTGGGCGCGGTCGGTTGGCGGGTTGAAGGGCCTGATGGCGCGGGCCGATGCCAACGCCAAAGCTGTCTGGGATTTCTGCGAGGCGAATGACTGGATCGCCAATCTCGCTGACGATCCTGCAACGCGGTCGAACACCTCGGTCTGTCTGAAATTCACCGATGATCGGATCACGGATGGTGCCGTCTTCGCCAAGGCTGTCGCCAAACGGCTTGAAGCGGAAGGCGTGGCACTGGATATCGGTGCATATCGCGATGCGCCTTCTGGTCTGCGCATCTGGTGCGGTGGCACGGTTGAGACTTCGGACATTGAAGCAATGTTGCCGTGGCTCGACTGGGCGTTCCATGCCGAGATCGAAGCGCTGGCCCAAGCCGCCTAATATGCGCCGGGCTGAAGCCCGACGTACGCAAGATATCCAAGGCGGGCATGTGCCTGCCGCCCCTCCCATATTTTCAAAGGACCACTGACATGGCCCCCCGTGTACTCATCTCTGACAAACTCTCCGATGCCGCCGTCCAGATCTTCAAGGATCGCGGGATCGAAGTCGATTTCCAGCCGAACCTCGGCAAGGACAAAGACAAGCTGGCCGAAGTGATCGGCCAATATGACGGTCTCGCGATCCGCTCGGCCACCAAGGTCACGCCGACGATCCTTGAGAACGCGACGAACCTCAAGGTGATCGGCCGCGCGGGGATTGGCACTGACAATATCGACAAGGATGCCGCCTCGAAGAAAGGCGTGATCGTCATGAATACGCCTTTCGGCAACATGATCACCACCGCAGAACATGCGATTGCGATGATGTTCGCCTGTGCGCGGCAAATCCCCGAGGCGTCTGCCTCGACCCATGCCGGCAAGTGGGAGAAGTCGAAGTTCATGGGTGTCGAACTGACCGGTAAAACGCTGGGTGTGATCGGTGCGGGCAATATCGGCGGCATCGTTTGCGACCGTGCGCGTGGTTTGAAGATGAAAGTCATCGCCTATGACCCCTTCCTCGGCGAAGACAAGGCCAAGCAGATGCAGGTGGAAAAGGTCGAACTCGACGACCTCCTCAAGCGGGCCGATTTTATCACCCTTCATGTTCCGCTGACCGATCAGACCCGCAACATCCTGAGCCGTGAGAACCTTGAGAAGACCAAGAAGGGTGTGCGGATCATTAACTGTGCCCGTGGCGGTCTGGTGGACGAAGAGGCGCTGGCCGATCTGCTGAAATCCGGTCATGTGGCTGGTGCCGCGTTCGACGTGTTCAGCGAAGAACCCGCGACAGAAAATCCGCTCTTCAACCTTCCGAACGTCGTCTGCACCCCGCACCTCGGTGCTGCCACGACAGAAGCGCAGGAGAACGTGGCACTTCAGGTGGCCGAGCAGATGGCCAATTACCTGCTGACCGGTGCCGTGGAAAACGCGCTCAACATGCCGTCGGTGACGGCTGAAGAAGCCAAGATCATGGGGCCGTGGATCAAACTGGCCGATCATCTGGGCAGCTTTATCGGCCAGATGACTGACGAGCCCATCAAGGCGATCAATATCCTTTATGACGGGTCTGTGTCCCAGATGAATCTCGACGCGTTGAACTGTTCTGCGATTGCCGGGATCATGAAGCGCGTGAACCCGGACGTGAACATGGTCAGCGCGCCGCTCATCGCCAAAGAGCGTGGCATCAAGATCAGCACAACAAATCAGGCAAAGTCCGGCGCATTCGACGGCTACGTCAAACTCACCGTCGTAACAGCCGAGCGCGAACGCTCGATTGCGGGCACGGTGTTCAGTGACGGCAAGCCGCGCTTCATCCAGATCAAGGGCATCAACATCGACGCCGAAATCGGATCGCATATGCTTTACACCACCAATGAAGACGTGCCCGGCATCATCGGTACGCTGGGCATGACGATGGGGCAGAATGACGTGAACATTGCGAACTTCACGCTGGGTCGGTCTGCGGCCAAAGGTGAGGCGATTGCCCTGCTCTACGTTGATGCACCGGTCCCGGCCAATGTTGTGACAAAACTGCAGGAAACAGGTCTCTTCCGCCAAGTAAAACCCCTGCAGTTTGATGTCGCCTGAGGACAGGCTAAAGTGAGGGTGCGAAGGGGCGGCCTTGAGCCGCCCTTTTTGTTGCCGCTTGTCCTGAAAGGCCCCGCCATGACATCTGTCTATGCTATTGGTGATATCCACGGTCAGTCTGAACAACTGGACACTGCGCTCGCCCGTGTAGAGGCGGACGGTGGTGCAGGTGCCAAAGTCGTGTTTGTCGGCGATTACGTGGATCGCGGACCGGACAGCCAGGGTGTAATTGACCGCATTCTGGCAGGTCTCGATGCAGGCCGAGACTGGACGTGCCTGAAAGGAAATCACGACCGGTTCTTCGAACGGTTCTTGGCTGAGCCTGAACCCCAATTCGATCCGCATCTGCTTGTCGGCTATCACTGGTTTCATGATGCACTTGGCGGTCGCGAGACCATCGGATCGTACGGAATCGAGATCCCGAACCGCATACGCCAATCCGATCTCGCGGCAGAGGTCAGGCGCACGGTTCCGGAACGTCACAAGCGATTTCTCAGGACGCTGCAATTAAGTCACCATGTCGGGGACCTATTTTTTGCCCACGCGGGTGTGCGCCCCGGCGTACCACTGGCACAGCAAGTTGAAAACGATCTGCTGTGGATACGGCAAGAGTTTCTCGAGGATCGAAGCGACCATCAGGCATTGGTCGTGCACGGTCATACGCCGGTGGACTATCCCGAGCTGCTGAGCAATCGCTTGGCGATCGACACCGGCGCTGGCTACGGTCGCGAATTGGTCCCGGTTGTGATAGACGCCGGACAGGTTTTCGCACTGACGGCGACGGGCCGTCAGCGCATCAAGGCCGGTGTCTAGGCTCAGTCGTAGCTCAGTGCCGTCGCCTTGCCTCGGAACACGGTATAGGACAGCGCCGTATACCCGAGGATCATCGGCAGCACGAAAAGTGTGCCGATCAGGATGATGAAGAGGCTTTCCGGCGCGCTGGCGGCTTCGTAGATCGTCAACTGGTCGGGCACGATGAACGGGTAGAAGGAATAGGCCATCCCGAAGAAGCCCAGCACGAAAAGAACGATGGTTGCTGCGAAGGGAAACCATGCGAAGCTGTCATCTTTGGTGGGCAAGCGGCGCAGGGCCAGCCAAAGTAGGACGATCAATGCACCCGACATAAGAGGCAGTGGCAGCAGCAGGAAGAATTCAGGCATTGAGAACCATTTGTCGAAGATGCGCGGGCTGACAAAGGGGGAGGCGACCGAGATTGCGCCAAGACCCAATACCACGCCCCAGATACCGCCTTTCGACCATTGCACCGCCTTGTGTTGGAGCGCACCCTCGGTCTTCAGGATCAGCCACGTTGCGCCAATGAAGCTGTAGGCAACGGTGAGAAACACCGCTGTGACGGCCGAAAAGGCAAGGGTGAATGCCGTAACTTCAAGACCCATGATATACATGCCCAGCATGTAGCCCTGACTGAGCGAGGTCATCATTGACCCGACATAGAACGCGGCATCCCATGCACCTTTGTGCCGGATCGGCGCTTTGACGCGGAACTCAAACGACACACCGCGCAGGATCAGCCCGACCAGCATCACTGCAACTGGCAGGTATAATGCGGTCAGGATGGTTCCGTGAGCCGACGGGAAGGCCACGAGCAGGATACCGATTGCCAGAACCAGCCATGTTTCGTTGGCATCCCAGAACGGGCCGATCGAAGCGACCATGCGATCCTTTTCATCGTGCTCGGCGAATGGGAATAGCACCCCGACGCCCAGATCAAATCCATCCAGAACAACGTAGATCAGGATGGACAGCCCTAAGAGGGTTGCAAAGGCCAAGGGAAGCCAGGTTGTAGGATCTCCAAAAAGATACATGGCTTACTCCGCTGCAACAGTGACTTGAGCTTCGGGAGCGGCTGGGATGCGCGTGCCGAGCGGCTCCCCCTTGGCGGCGTTGCGCGCGAGGTAAAAGAGCACACCGATATAGGCGGCGAGCAGAGCTGCATATATGGCGAGGTAGACGATCAGTGTCGACGCCACCATCGGTGCAGGCACATCAGCCACAGCAGCTTCTGTGGTCAACACGCCCTGCACCAGCCAAGGCTGCCGTCCGATTTCGGTGGTGTACCACCCAGCCAAAGTTGCCACCCAGCCGGAGAACGCCATCGGCACCATCGCCCAGAGGAATGGCTTCGGCAGGCTTTCAACACCGCGCTTCTTGCGCGCCATGAAGAATATGCTCACCCAGCTTAGCAGCAGCATCGCCACGCCTGTCGCCACCATAATGCGGAAGCTGTAGAACACCGGTGCCACTGGCGGGTGCTGCACGGTCCCGTCCTCGGCCACAAAGTCATTCAGACCTGGCACCACGCCATCGGGTGAGTGCTTGAGGATCAGCGACGCACCATTCGGGATGGCGATTTCATAGTCGGTGGATCGTGTCTCCTCATTCGGAATGCCGAACAGGACCAGCGGCACATTCGGCCCGGTTTCCCAGTTGCCCTCCATCGCAGCCACTTTCTGCGGCTGATGCTCCAGGGTGTTGAGGCCGTGAAAGTCGCCCGCGAGGATTTGCAACGGGATCAAAACCGCACCGATTGTCATGCCGGTTTTCAGCGTCGCACGTACCCCTTCCGACCGGTCCCCGATCAGCCATCGGAAGGCGCTCAGACCGGCCAGCAGAAAGGCAACGGTCAGGCCGGAAGCAAGTAGCATGTGCACCAGACGATAGGGCATCGACGGGTTGAAGATAATTGCCCACCAATCGGTCGCGAAGGCCACGCCGTCGCGCATTTCGAACCCTGCAGGTGTGTGCATCCAGCTGTTCAGGACGAGAATCCAGAAAGCTGACATCGTCGTTCCGAAGGCAACAAGAAACGTGGACAGCGTGTGCAGCCAGCTTGGCACCTTGGACATGCCAAAAAGCATAATGCCAAGGAATACCGCCTCAAGGAAGAATGCGGTCATGACCTCATAGGCCAGAAGCGGGCCTGCGATATTGCCGACGCTTTCCATAAAGCCCGGCCAATTAGTGCCGAACTGGAACGACATAGTGATGCCGGACACCACCCCCATGGCAAAGCTGAGGGCAAACACCTTGACCCAGAAGCGGTAGGCTTCGACCCATTTCTGGTCGCCTGTGCCGGCAAACCGCAGTTTGAAGAACAAGAGCACCCAGCCCAGGGCGATCGTGATCGTCGGAAAAAGAATGTGAAACGAAATATTGGCACCGAACTGGATGCGGGAAAGGATAAGCGTGTCCATGTGACCAACCTTTAAGGAACCATTTCTGTCAGGAAATTAGATAGGTCACAGATGCAGGTTTCCCGCATCCTGCGACAGCATTGCGCACCACACGGAACACCGATGAAACGGCTGCTTCTATCTGAGGTTGCGCGTTGCTCAAATTGTCTGCTGTGGGGGATATATTTGCGCAGATAGGTCATTTTCGGAAAGATATTTGCGGCATTTGCGCTCTGATCGGCAGGAAAAGAGGCAAACAGACTGCTCTCGCAATGGTAGATTCACAGAACCGGCGGAGAGACCGGGAACAAACCAAAGGGGGACATTATGTCTGAGAAATTTGTCGTTGGATACGACGGCAGCGATGTTGCGAAGCGCGCGCTTGACTTCGCCGTGTCGCGGGCCACGGCCCAAGGCGGGAGTATCCTGATCGTTCACGTGCTGGAATGGTCGCCCTATTCCTTTCTGACACCCGAAGAAATTGAAGAACGTCACGCGCGCCGGACGGAAGAGTTAGAGCGTGCCGAAAAGGCCCTCATGGAGCCGCTCAAAGCGACAATCTCCGCAGCCGGTGTGCCGGTCGAAACCCAGATCAAATACGGACATGTCGCCAAAACGCTCTGCGACGTCGCCAAGAAAGAGGGCGCAACACAAATGGTCATCGGCCGTGATGGCGATGGCGGTTTGTCGAGCCGGGTTTTCGGCTCGGTTGCCGGGTCTCTGGTTCAGGTCGCCCCGGTGCCCTGCACCATCGTTCCATAACCGCACAGGGAATTTCATAGATGATACGTCTTGTTCCAACGACGGTTCTGGCCGTCTGTTTTTCCATTCTGGCTGCAGTGTCGGCCTCTGCTCAATCCATTGATGAAACCATCAACGGCATCTTCGCCAGTTCCACAGGTTGGTTCGTCAGCCTGATCTTCAGCAACTTCCCCGGAACGAGCTTTCCGTGGATCGTCGGCTGGCTTGTGGTCGCAGCCACGGTCTTCACTGTCTATTTCGGTGTGATCCAGTTCCGCGCCTTCGGCCATTCGATTGCGCTGGTCAAAGGCGACTACTCCGATCCGAATGACGCGGGCGAGGTCAGCCACTTTCAGGCGCTCGCCACCGCTCTGTCGGGCACGGTCGGCCTCGGCAATATCGCTGGTGTTGCGGTGGCCATAGGCATCGGTGGACCTGGTGCGACCTTCTGGATGATCCTTGCGGGTTTGCTTGGTATGGCATCCAAGTTCACCGAATGTACGCTGGGTGTGAAGTATCGCAACGAATACGCCAACGTCACGGTCTCAGGGGGTCCGATGTACTACCTGACCAAGGGCTTTGCCGAACGCGGCGTCGGTGGCGGGCGCATCCTTGCGATCCTGTTCTCGATCTTCTGTATTCTTGGTGCGCTGGGCGGCGGAAACATGTTCCAGGCCAATCAGGCGCATGCGCAGCTGACAAACGTGCTGGGTGACTATCCGGGCTGGATCACCGGTGTGATCTTTGCAGGCATCGTCTTTGCGGTGATCGTCGGTGGCCTGAAATCCATCGCACGGGTCACCGAAAAGGTCGTGCCGATCATGGGTGTGATCTATGTCGGCACCGCTTTGATCATCATTCTGATGAACTATGACAAAATCGGCTGGGCATTCGGCCAGATTTTCGCAGGTGCCTTCACCGGACTGGGTGTTGCAGGCGGCTTTGTTGGTGCGCTGATCCAGGGCTTCAAACGGGCGGCGTTCTCGAACGAGGCAGGCGTTGGCTCGGCGGCGATTGCGCACTCGGCGGTGCGCACAAAAGAGCCGATCACCGAAGGCTTCGTTTCTCTGCTGGAACCGCTGATTGACACCGTAGTGGTCTGCACCATGACGGCGCTTGTCATCATCATCACCGGTCAGTTGATCTCGGATCCGAACACCGGCAACTACCTTCTGAACGAAGCGGGTACCGCAATCCAGACCGTCGGTGACACATCCGGTGTGGCGCTGACCTCGGCAGCATTCTCGTCCTCCATCGGCGGGTTCAAATACGTGCTTGCGCTGGCTGTGATCCTCTTTGCCTTCTCCACCATGATTTCCTGGTCCTACTACGGGCTCAAGGCATGGACTTATCTCTTTGGCGAGGGACAGGGCAAAGAGCTGACCTTCAAGATCATCTTTTGCATTTTCGTCATCATCGGCGCAGCGGCCAGCCTTGGCCCGGTCATCGACTTCTCGGATGCGGCGATCTTTGCGATGGCGGTGGTCAATATTATTGGACTCTATGTCCTGATGCCCATCGTGAAGCGCGAACTCGACAGCTACTGGTCCCGCCTCAAGTCAGGTGAGATCAAGAAGTTCACCTGATCTGTTTGCCGGACAAGAATTGCAAAAGGGCGGGCCTGTTGGTCCGCCCTTTTCACATCATCCGCGGCGAAAGCGGTTTCAAATTTATTAGGACATCTTATATCTACCGCTCTTGCGGGCGAAGGAGACCGCACCGATGGCCAAGGCAAAGGAAAACAAGAACTACAAGGTGATCGCGGACAATCGTCGCGCGCGGTTCGACTATGCCATCGAGGATGATCTTGAGGTCGGGATCGTTCTACAGGGGTCCGAGGTAAAATCGCTGCGCGAAAACAGTGCGAACATCACGGAATGCTACGCGGCCGTTGAAGATGGTGAGCTGTGGCTCGTGAATTCCTACATCGCACCCTACAATCGCGCCATGTTTCCGCATGAGGAACGACGCCGTCGCAAGCTTTTGGTGTCGCGCAAGGAATTGTCAAAGCTCTGGAACGAGACGCAGCGCAAAGGCATGACGCTGGTTCCCTTGGTGCTCTACTTCAACGACAAGGGCATGGCCAAAATGAAGATTGGCATCGCCAAAGGTAAGAAGAACCACGACAAGCGCGAAAGCGAAGCCAAGCGCGACTGGGGGCGTCAAAAGCAACGTCTGCTGAAAACCGCAGGCTAAGGCCGCGGCGGCGTTCCTTCGACGGAAACCCATGACGGGTGGACGCATCGTGCAGCGCTACATGGTCAATCGCTTGCGAGTCGGACCGTCGGGTTCTATGCAGAACTGATCCTAATCAGATGTGGCGACAGACATGGCACAGGACGACCCTAAGACTCTGGTTTCGACAGACTGGCTTGCGTCGCACATGCGCGACCCTGACCTGCGCATCCTCGATGGCTCCTTCTACCTTCCCGATGCCGGTCGAGATGCCAAGGCAGAATACGCTGCAGGCCACATTCCCGGCGCGCGTTTCTTCGACATCGACGACATTTCCGACAGCCGCTCAGACTTGCCGCATATGGCGCCACCGATCGAAAAGTTCATGTCCCGCATGCGGGCGATGGGCGTGGGCGACGGGCATCAGGTTGTCGTCTATGACGGGGCTGGTCTGTTTTCCGCCGCGCGTGTCTGGTGGCTCTTCAAGTTGATGGGCCAGAACGACATCGCGGTTTTGGATGGCGGTCTCCCGAAATGGGTGGCCGAGGGCCGCGAGCTTGAGGATATGCCGCCGATCATCCGCGACCGTCACATGACGGTGCGGCGTCAGGCTCACTTGGTGAAAGATGTGACGCAGGTGTCCGCCGCTTCTAAGCTGCGCGATCAGGAAATCATCGACGCGCGCTCGCTTGGCCGGTTCCGCGGTGAAGAGCCCGAACCCCGCCCAGGCATGCGCGGCGGCCACATCCCCGGATCAAAGAACGTGCATTACGCGAGCTTGCTGAATGCCGATCAGACGATGAAGACGCCCGAAGAGACCCGCGCGATATTCGAGGCAGCAGGCGTCGATCTTTCGAAACCGGCCATCACCACATGCGGTTCTGGCGTGACAGCAGCGATCCTGTCCCTTGCGATGGCACGCATGGGCAAAGATGACCATTCCCTTTACGACGGCTCGTGGTCCGAATGGGGGATGTTCCCCACGGTACCCGTGGCCACTGGAGACAATTGATGTTCGAGACCCTCAAGGAACAACCCGCAGACAAGATCCTTGCTCTGATGCAAACCTATCGCGACGATCCGCGCGATGGGAAAATCGACCTGGGCGTCGGTGTTTACAAAGATGCGTTCGGCAACACGCCGATCATGCGCGCGATCAAAAACGCCGAGCAGCAGCTTTGGGGCGCCGAGACGACAAAGGCCTATACCGGTCTGGCGGGTGATCCGGCTTTCGCCGATGCAATGATTTCTATGGTTCTGGGTGATGCTGTACCGCGCGCCAATGTAGCCGCTGTCGCCACGCCCGGTGGCACAGGTGCCGTCCGTCAGGGCTTTGACATGGTGCGCATGGCAAATCCCGATGCAAAGGTGTTCGTCAGTGATCCGACCTGGCCAAACCACCTGTCGATCCTCAAGCACATGGGCATGAATATGGTGCCCTATCGTTATTTCGACGAGGACTCGCGCGGTGTCGACTTCAACGGGATGATGGAGGACCTCGCCAAGGCGGGACCGGGCGACATCATTCTGGTGCATGGCTGCTGCCACAACCCGACCGGTGCCAATCTGAACATGACCGAATGGAAAGCGCTGGTTGATCTGCTGATCAAGACGGGCGCGACGCCGATGGTCGACATTGCTTATCAGGGTTTCGGCGACGGGCTCGAGGGAGACGCGACGGCGACCCGCCTGATCGCCTCTTCGGTGCCCGAGACCATCATTGCAGCAAGCTGTTCGAAGAACTTTGGGATTTATCGGGAACGCACTGGTCTTTTGATGGCGGTGGCGGCCGATCCGTCGGCGCATAAGCTGAACCAAGGCACCTTGGCCTACCTGAACCGTCAAAACTATTCCTTCCCGCCGGACCACGGCGCGCGTTTGGTGACAATGGTTCTGACCGACGATGCGCTGCGCGCAGAATGGGCTGCGGAATTGGAAGAGATGCGGAACGGCATGCTTGGCCTGCGCGAACAACTGGCCGCCGAGCTGCAGCGCCTGTCCGGCTCCGATCGGTTCGGGTTCATTGCGCAGCATCGGGGCATGTTCTCGCGGCTTGGCGCGACGCCCGAGCAAGTGGAGAAACTCCGCGCAGAACACGCGATTTATCTTGTGGGGGATTCCCGTCTGAACATCGCGGGTTTGAACAAGGACTCTGTGCCGGTTCTAGCCCAGGCAATCATTGACGTGGGGATCTGACGGACCGGTCAACCAGCTTGCATGGGCGCCTTCGGGCGCCCATTCCTATTTGTTGCGGCCTGCGGCCGCGCGTCTTTGGGACGGTGATGCGTTTGCTGTTTGCGGCGCGGTTTGCAAAGTTGTGTTTGCATATTTGCAAAAAGAAGAAGCTGTCAGCCGTGCGCCTTTACGCTGTCCTCCGGCGCCTGATCCCGGTCAAACATGCCGTAGTCGCGCATGACGTGGCAGACGCGGAGGCGGTAGTCCGAGAAGATGCCGTTGCGGCCCTTGGATTGCGCGTTACGGTGCGCAGCCAGCTTGCGCCAGCGGTGGACGGCGTCTTCATCTTCGAAAAAGCTGATCGAGAGCAGCTTGTCGGGGTTGGTCAGGCTCTGGAAGCGTTCGACCGAGATGAAGCCCTCGACCTGTTCGACCATCGGGCGCATGGTGGCGGCGATGTCGAGATAGGCGTCTTTTTGGCCGTCTGCCGGCATGACTTCGAAGATGATAGCGATCATTTTGTATCCCCATGTGGCGTCGAGCAGAGTTTCAGAAAGGTGCGATCTTCGCGCAAGAGGAACCTTTCGGATTGGGCGAAGGCGTAGTTTTCCTGCCCCAGTGGATCAGCGGCAAGGCAGGCTCGGTAGGTTTCGTATTTCGCAAGGTTTTCAATGTTGTAGATGCCATAGCCCAGAGTGCTGGAGCCTTCGTGTGGGGCGAAGTAGCCGATCAGGTCAGCGCCGCAGCGGGGGATCGCCTGACCCCAGTTGCGGGCGTAGGTTTCGAACTGGGCTTTCTTGGTCGGGTCGATTTCGTAGCGGATGATGCACGTGAGCATGAAGCGCCCTTTCTTTTTGCTGGCTTGTTTTTGGCATGTGATTTGGTGCTGACACTTCGATACAGATCGAATTGTGTGGGTTATTTCTTGATGTAAGGTCGAAGCATGAAACACGGACCTGACATTGCCCGGATTGCGGCGTTGATCGGCGATCCTGCGCGGGCGAATATCCTGACGGCGCTGATGAGTGGAAAAGCGTTGACGGCCGGTGAACTGGCCGGAGAGGCGGGGGTGTCTGCCTCGACCGCGTCGTCACATCTGGGGCGGTTGCTGGAGGGCGGGCTCGTCAATGAAGCGCGGCAGGGGCGGCACAAATATTTCGCTTTGGCGGGGCAAGATGTGGCTCAGGTGCTGGAGGCTTTGATGGGATTTGCTGCCGGTCAGGGCCATCTGCGCACCCGTACCGGGCCGAAGGATGCGCAATTGCGCGAGGCTCGGGTCTGTTACAACCATTTGGCTGGGGCTCGTGGGATACAGCTTTACGATAGTCTTTTTGCTAGGAGTTTCATGCGCTTGAATGGCGATGAGCTTGATTTGACCGAGGCGGGTCAGAGTTTTGTTCAGGGGCTTGGTGTAGATTTTGACCAGTTGGTAAAATCCCGTGCGCCGGTCTGTCGGACGTGCTTGGACTGGAGCGCGCGGCGGCCGCATCTGGCGGGGTCTCTGGGGCGCGCGCTGCTCAAGCGGTTCGAGATGATGGGCTGGGCTTACCGGTTGCGGGACACGCGGATCATTTCGTTTACAAGCGAGGGGTTGCGGCAGTTCAACATGGCGTTTCCGGTCAATCCGGGTTCGCGCGGGTGAAGGGTAGGGGCATTGGCGGTTTGTACGGTTTGATTGTCGAAACGTAAGGTTGAACCGTACGGGACGGATCGGGCGTCAGGATGTGCCGCAGGAGCGCCACCGGATGGCGGCGCAGGGTGAGTCGCAGGGCGACGTAATCTTCGACCACCTGTTCGCCCTCGGTCATCTGCGGCAGGTGGGCTGCGGGTTCATGGATTGCCTCGCCGTCGAGATCGCCATCGAAGAGCGGCAGGGTCTTGCGGGTGGTCAGCGCCTTGGCCTCCCACAGGGCTTGCCGACGGGTGAGGCCGATCTCGCGGAAGGTGTCGGCCTCGGCCAGACGGGCGATGGTGGCGGGGTCCAGCCCGGCGCGACGCCAGAGGTCGTTCACGCTCTGGTAGCCATTGCCGCGTCCGGCGGCGATCCATGAGGCGTCTTCCTCGTTCAGTCCCTTGATCTGTCGGAAGCCCAGCCGCAGGGCGAGGCCACCCTTGGCGTCGGGTTCCATCACGTTGTCCCAGAAGCTGGCGTTGATGCAGACGGGCAGGACGGTCACGCCATGTTCGCGCGCATCGCGGACGATCTGGGCCGGGGCGTAGAAACCCATCGGCTGGGAGTTCAAGAGCGCACAGGCGAAGATGCCGGGGTGGTGGTGCTTGATCCAGGCGGACGCATAGACCAGCAGGGCAAAGCTGGCGGCGTGGCTTTCGGGGAAGCCGTAGGAACCGAAGCCTTCGATCTGCGAGAAACAGCGTTCGGCGAAATCGTCGTCATAGCCGTTGTTGCGCATGCCGCGCATGAATAGGGTGCGGAATTCGCTGACTGACCCATGCTTCTTGAAGGTGGCCAGAGAGCGGCGCAGGCGGTCGGCCTGTTCGGGGGTAAAGCCCGCGCCGACAATGGCGATCTGCATTGCCTGTTCCTGAAAGAGCGGCACGCCGAGGGTCTTGCCCAGCACCGCGCCAAGTTCGTCCGAAGGAAAGCTGACTTCCTCTTCGCCGTTGCGGCGGCGGATATAGGGGTGGACCATGTCGCCCTGAATGGGGCCGGGGCGGATGATGGCGACCTCGATCACCAGATCGTAGAAGGTGCGCGGTTTCATGCGCGGCAGGAAGTTCATCTGCGCGCGGGATTCGACCTGAAAGACGCCGATACTGTCGGCCTTGCAGAGCATGTCATAGACCGCCGGATCTTCGGGGGGCAGGGTGGCGAGGCTGTAGCTTTGGCCGTGATGCAGGGTCATGAGATCGAACGCCTTGCGGATGCAGGAGAGCATGCCGAGGGCCAGCACATCGACCTTGAGGATGCCCAGAGCGTCGATATCGTCTTTGTCCCAGCAGATGACGGTGCGGTCCTCCATCGTGGCGTTTTCGATGGGGACCAGTTCATCGAGCCGCCCTTCGGTGATGATGAAGCCGCCGACATGTTGCGACAGGTGGCGGGGGAAGCCAATGATCTCGAAGATCAGTTCCATCGTCAGCTTGAGGCGGTGATCGTCCGGGTCGAGGCCGATTTCGCGCATGCGGTGCTCTTCAAGGCCATTGGTCGAGAAGAAGCCCCAGAGCTGGGATGAGAGCGCGCCGATGGTGTCCTGTGACAGGCCCATCGCTGCGCCGACTTCGCGGATGGCGCGTTTGCCGCGATAATGGATGACGGTGGCGCAGAGGCCCGCGCGGTGGCGACCGTAGCGCTCGTAGATGTGCTGAATCACTTCTTCCCGGCGTTCATGTTCGAAATCGACGTCGATGTCGGGCGGTTCGTCGCGGGCCTCGGACACGAAGCGTTCAAACACCATGGTGCCAATTTCGGGGCTGACGGAGGTCACGCCGAGGCAGTAGCAGACCACTGAGTTGGCGGCAGAGCCACGGCCCTGGCAGAGAATGCCACGTTCGCGGGCGAAGGCGACGATGTCGCGCACGGTGAGGAAATAGGGCTCATACCGCAGCTTGCCGATCAGGGTGAGTTCATGGGCGAGCAACTTTTTCACCTTGTCGGGTGCGCCATGCGGGTAGCGCCATTTCAGCCCTTCATGGGCGAGGCGAGACAGGCGCTGTGCGGCGGTTTCGGTGCCGGTGATTTCGCTGGGGTATTCGTAGCGCAGTTGGCCAAGGTCGAATGTGCAGGTCTCGGCCAGTTCTGCGGCGCGGTCCACCGCAGCGGCATGCGGGCCGAGGATGCGGCGCATTTCGGTCTCGGAGCGCAGGCGCTGTTCGCCATTAGCGAGCGCCTTGGTGCCCAGTTCGTCAACGCGGCAGCCCTGGCGGATGGCGGTGACCACATCCGCGAGCTTGCGGCGACGACCGTGGTGCATGATCGGGGTGGCCGACGCCACGGTGGGCAGACCCAAGCGGTGTGCCAGCGCTGCGATGCGGTCGAAGCGGGGGCCGTCCTGCCCGTCATAGAGCGGGCTGAGCATGAGATGGGTCTGTCCGGGGAAGCGGCGCGACAGCCGTTCCGCCTGTGAGGGCCAGTCACCCGCGCCGCCCGTGGCCGTCAGGGTCTGTGTCGGCGCGTGCAGGAGCCAGATGAGACCGTCGGTGCAGTGCACCAGATCATCTATGGTCAGGTGACATTCGCCCTTGGGCGCGCGGCGGCGGCCCGTCGTGATCAGTCGGCAAAGCTGCGCCCAGCCTTGTCGTGAACTGGCGAGCACCGTGGCGGTGAAGCCGGTGTCGGTGACGACCTTCGCGCCGGGGATCAGCCGGGGCACATGGGTGAGGATGTGGCTGCGCCGATGGTCGATGTGAGCGGGCACGGGCGGGCCGATGGGGCCATTGCGGGCCTCAAGCTCGGTGCGTTCGCGGATCAGGCGCTGAAGGTTTTTGGCCTCAGACCAGGCACGGACAATGCCCGCCACCGAGTTGGTGTCGGTGATGGCGATGGCCGAGAGGCCCAGTGTTGCGGCACGCTCCATATACTCCTCGGGGTGGGAGGCCCCGGTGAGGAAGGTGAAATTGGAGGTGATCGACAGCTCTGCGAACATACCTCTCTTTATGTTCTTATTTTGTTCTTTTTCCAGTGATTCGAGTCAGGGGAGCGATCCGCGCTGTGGTGGCGGTGGATTTTGCATATTTGGAAAAAGAAGAAGGTCAGGGGTTGGGCACAGAGAGCCATGTCGACACATGGGTGCCGGTCAGCCTGTGGTGAATGTCAAAGCGGGTGCCTTGCGGCAGGGTTTTGGTGAGGTCGGTGGTCAGGGAGAGGGACAGGCTGGAATGGCATGGGGCTTCGGTCAGTTCGGCGGCGTCGAAGCCGAAATGGTGACCGACTTGGGGAAAAAGCGCCTTGAAGAGCGCCTCTTTGGCGGAGAATGCGAGCGTGGCGTTGGTGCTGGCCGGATAGGGGCCTTGGGTCAGGAGCGCGCGTTCGTCCGGTGACAGGGTCTGTGACAGGATTGCATCGAGAGAGCGGTCTTCGGCGATGGCCTCGGTGTCGACGCCATAGCTGTGCCCAGTGTCCTGTGACAGCAGGCAGGCGCAGCGACCGCGCGCGTGGCTGATCGAGCCGGAGAGTCCTTCGGGCCAGAGGGGCGCGCGGCTGGGGGTGGTGTCGACCGGGCGGGGAGGCAGGCCGAGACCGGCCATGGCGGCCTGTGTCATTGCGCGACCGGCGAGGAACTCGGCTTTGCGGCGGGGGACGGCGCGCGAGAGCGTCGATGGTTGGGGGATGTCCAGCTGGGCGAAGAGGGCGTCGGAGAACGTGGCTTCGTCATAGCTGGCCGAGACCAGAACCGCGCCAGGGATCAGGCTGTCATCCTGCGCGATGCCGGAGAGGAACCCGCGCGCGCGGGTTTGCAGGTCAGTGAAGAACGGTGTCGTCATCACCTGACTGCATTCCCGCTGCGCGCCAAGCGGTCAAGGGGAAAGCGCGTGGCGGATTTACTTGGGGCAGGCAGGGCGCTAGGCAACGCGGGTGCGAAGGAGAGATGAATGTCGGAGCAGAACCGAACACGCGGCGTAATGTATGTGGCCTGGGGAAAGGCGCATGTGGATGTCGCGCGTCGGTCGGCGGCGTCGGTCAAGCGGTTCAATCCGGCAGTGCAGGGGCGATCTGGTGTGCGGCGGACGATGACACCAGTGGGTTCGACCAGAGCTTTGTCATTCCGCCAGAGATGACCCGGCCCAAGGTGGGAGCGCTGAAGTTCAGCCCGTATGACGAGACACTGTATCTGGACAATGACACGATGATCCGGGCAGATCTGTCGTCGCTTTTTGACCTCTTGCAGAAGTTCGATCTGTGCGGGGCGCATGTGATGCTGTGGCATCGGCCGCGACACAAGCGCACGTGGCAGACCGAGGTGCCGGAGACTTTTCCCGAGATCAATTGCGGGGTGCTTTTGTATCGCAAGAACGCCGCGACCGAGCAGTTCTTTGATGACTGGCAGGCGGCCTATGATGCGGCAGGGATGAAGATCGACCAGCCGACCTTTCGTGAGACGTTGTGGAAGTCCGATCTGCGGTTCTATGTGTTCCCGCCGCAATTCAACAAGCGGATCTTCGAGGCGTCGGAGTTGATCTGGTCAGACCAGCCGAAGCCGCGCATCCTGCATCTGCCGATCCTGCGGCCACAGAAGGGTGCGTTCAAGCGCTGGTTCTCGAACCTGATCCGGTAAGGGGCGCGCTACGCGGCGTCGTGTCTTGTCTGCGCCGTGTGGCCGTGTCAGCATTCCCCTTCAAGGAGTGAGTGATCCATGCAGACGACGACACGTGAGACGGTGCATTTGCCGCAGACGCTTGAGCCGCGCAATCCGGGTATGGCGCTGGACCTGGACTGGGTGATGCGCGCGACCGCGAACCGCTCGGCGATTGAGCGGCGGGCGGCGACGCTGCCGGGCCGGCGGTCGGTGAAGAAGGACTATCAGGCGGCGTGGCTGTGCCGGGCTGTGACTTGCATCGACCTTACCACTCTGGCTGGCGATGACACGGTAGGACGTGTGGCGCGGCTGTGTGCGAAGGCGCGACAGCCGGTGCGGGCTGATCTGCTGGCGGCGCTGGGCATGGACGGGCTCAAGGTCGGGGCGGTCTGCGTCTATCACGACATGGTTGAGGCGGCGGTTGAGGCCTTGGCAGGTACGGGGATTCCCGTGGCGGCGGTCAGTACGGGGTTTCCGGCTGGCCTGTCCCCGTTCCACCTGCGGGTGGCGGAGATTGAAGAGAGTGTCAAAGCCGGTGCTGCCGAGATCGACATTGTGATCTCGCGGCGGCATGTGCTGACGGGCAATTGGCAGGCGCTCTATGACGAGATGCGGGCATTTCGGGCCGCCTGCGGTGAGGCGCATGTGAAGGCCATTCTGGCGACGGGCGAATTGGGCACCTTGCAGAACGTCGCGCGTGCCTCGCTCGTTTGCATGATGGCGGGGGCGGATTTCATCAAGACCTCGACTGGTAAGGAAAGCGTCAACGCTACATTGCCCGTGTCGCTGGTGATGATCCGGGCGATCCGCGACTATTTCGAGGAAACGGGCTACCGCGTGGGCTACAAACCTGCGGGCGGGATTTCCAAGGCCAAGGACGCATTGGTGTACCTCGCGCTGATGAAGGAAGAGCTGGGTGACCGCTGGGTGCAGAACGATCTGTTCCGCTTTGGTGCGTCTTCTCTGCTGGGCGATATCGAGCGGCAATTGGAGCATCACGTCACCGGTGCGTACTCGGCCTCTTGGCGCCATGCGGCCGGGTGAGGCGGGAAGATGGGCAATAACCCGATGGTCCTATTGTTCGGTGTCTCGGCGCTTATGTGGCTGGGGGCGCAGAACTGGCGGCGACGCAGGCTCAAGCGCGCGGTGCGCGATCTGCCGACACTGATGCAGCGGATGCTTGGGCCGGAACCGGCCTTTGAGCCGCCAGCCGATCCGCCCAGCGGCCTACAAGGCTTTGCGCAACTACATGACCGAACCCGCCGGGTGGAATGGGCGATCCGTGGCGCTGCGCTGCTCTGGCTGGCCTATGTTGTTTTCCTGCTTTTGAAAGGTACCTTCCAATGACCGTACAAGAGATTTTCGAGAGTATGGACTACGGAACCGCCCCGGAATCGGCGGGCGACGCGCTGGCGTGGCTGGTCGATCAGGGGGATCGGTTCGGGCATTTCATCAATGGTGCGATGACAGACCCTGGTCAGGTGTTCGAAAGCCGCAATCCGGCAAATGGCGAGGTGCTGGCGCATCTGACGCAGGGCACGCAGGCGGATGTGGATGCCGCTGTGGCGGCTTCCCGCAAGGCGCAGAAGGCTTGGGCCAAGTTGGGCGGCGCGGGGCGGGCGCGGTATCTTTATGCGTTGGCCCGGCTGATGCAGAAACATGCGCGGTTGTTCGCGGTGCTTGAGACGTTGGACAACGGTAAGCCGATCCGCGAGAGCAGGGACATTGATGTGCCTCTGGCGCAGCGGCATTTCTATTATCACGCCGGGCAAGCGCAGTTATTCGACAGCGAATTCGCCGGTCGCGAGGCGCATGGTGTCTGTGGTCAGGTGATCCCGTGGAACTTTCCTTTGCTCATGCTTGCGTGGAAAGTTGCGCCTGCTTTGGCGGCTGGGAACACGGTTGTTCTAAAGCCTGCGGAATACACATCGCTGACGGCTCTCTTGTTCGCGGACATCTGCCGTCAGGCCGGGTTGCCGAAAGGTGTGGTGAACATCGTTACTGGTGACGGGGCCGTGGGCGAGATGATCGTCACGCACCCGGATGTGGACAAGGTGGCTTTTACCGGATCGACCTCGGTGGGGCGGCGTATCCGCGAGACGACGGCGGGATCGGGCAAGGCACTGACGCTCGAGTTGGGCGGCAAGTCACCGTACATTGTGTTCGAGGATGCCGATCTGGATTCTGCTGTTGAGGGTCTCGTCGATGCGATCTGGTTCAATCAGGGGCAGGTGTGTTGCGCGGGGTCGCGGCTTCTGGTGCAGGAAGGTATCGCTGACAAGTTCTATGCTAAGCTTAAGGCGCGGATGGACAAGCTGCGGGTCGGCTCTCCCTTGGATAAGTCAATTGACGTCGGCGCGATTGTCGACCCCAAGCAGTTGGAGACCATCACCCGTCTGGTGGATAGAAACACGGCGGGCGAAACCTATCGCGCGACTTGCGAGATGCCGGAGAGCGGGTGTTTCTACCCGCCGACGCTGATTACCGGGTTGAGCACCGCTGATCCGCTGATGCAGGAAGAAATCTTTGGGCCGGTGCTGGTGGGCACGACGTTCCGCACGCCGTCCGAGGCGGTCGATCTGGCGAACAACACGCGCTACGGGCTTGCGGCGACGCTGTGGTCCGAAAACATCAACGTCGCGTTGGACATCGCGCCGAAGCTGGCGGCGGGGGTGGTCTGGATCAACGGGACCAACATGTTTGACGCGGCTGCGCCGTTTGGTGGCATCCGCGAAAGCGGGTTCGGGCGTGAAGGTGGACCGGAAGGGATGATGGCCTACACCAAGCCGTCGGTTAGCGGCAAGGCGTTGGGCAAGATCGAAGGGTTCAGCAGCGGGCCGGATGCCGAGCCGCAGGCGGTGGACCGGACGGCCAAGCTTTATATCGGGGGCAAGCAGGCGCGGCCTGATGGGGGCTATGCCTATGAGGTCTACACCAAGGCGGGCAAGCTGATCGGGCAGGCACCGCTGGCGAACCGCAAGGATGTGCGCAACGCGGTTGAGGCGGCGCGTGGGGCGGCGGCATGGGCCGGGACCACGGCCCATCTGCGGGCGCAGATCCTTTATTACATCGCTGAAAACCTTGCAGCGCGGAAAGACGAGTTCGCCACACGACTCAATCAGATGACCGGGGCAAAGACTGGCGCGAAAGAGGTGGACGTCGCGGTAAACCGGCTCTTCACCTATGCCGCATGGGCCGACAAGTTCGACGGCCGCGTGGCGCAGGTGCCTTTGCGCGGTGTCGCCTTGGCGATGCGCGAGCCCTGTGGCGTGATCGGGGCGTTCTGCCCCGACGATCATCCGCTTTTGGGCCTGGTGTCGGTCATGGCTCCGGCGATGGCGATGGGCAACCGCGCGGTGCTGGTCGCGTCTGAGCCATTCCCGCTGGCGGCGACGGATTTCTATCAGGTGCTGGACACGTCCGACGTGCCGGGAGGAGTTGTCAATATCCTAACCGGGCGGCACGCGGAGCTGGCGCCGACACTGGCGCAGCACATGGATGTGGACGCGGTCTGGTCCTTCTCTTCAAGTGAACTTTCGGCAGATATAGAACGCGGTGGATCGTTGAACCTGAAGCGGACATGGGTCAACAATGGTCGCTCACGCGATTGGATGGGAACCGATGGGGAAGGCCGCGCGTTCCTTGATGCGGCGACCGAAACCAAGACGGTGTGGGTGCATTACGGCGCGTGACGGCCAATTTTCGCGCAGGTCATTGAGAATTTGACGATGCAATGCTATTTTTACACCACCCGGCGCCGGGGCGGAACGGCGTTTACACTTAGGAGGACGATGTCCTGTCTTTTCAAACGGATGTGGCCAATGCCACTGACGGGGGTCTGCCCATGACCGGCACACCCGGAACCGGATCGGCCAGCGATGCGACGCTCGCGACGATTCTTTCTGAACTCGATGAAAACAAAGCTGAAGATATTGTGCAGATCGACCTGCGCGGGAAAACGTCTATCGGCGATTATATGGTTGTGTGCTCGGGGCGCTCGACGCGCCAGGTTGCGGCACTTGCCGAAAAGCTGATCGAGACACTCAAGTCTGAACACGGCATCCTGTCAAAGGTCGAGGGCAAGGAAACCGGCGACTGGGTTCTGATCGACACCGGTGATGTGATCGTGCACATCTTCCGGCCCGAAGTGCGCGAATTTTACCAGTTGGAAAAAATGTGGCTCCCGGCGGGGGCCGCACTGACCAGCTAGGATGCGGGTTCATCTTCGTGCGGTGGGGCGGCTTGGCGGCCGCTCCGAAGAACGCGCGCTTGTTGGCGACTATCTCTCTCGGTTCGGTCAGACCGGGCGCGGCTTGGGTTGGCGCTTCGAGGGGGAGACCGAGGTTGAAGACAAGAAAAATGGTGGGATGACGGCCGAGGCTGCTTTGCTGCGGGCCGCGATCCCGACGGGATCGCTTCTGGTGTGCCTTGATGAGCGGGGGACGGTGATGTCCTCGCCTGACTTTGCCAAGAAGCTACAGGGCTGGGCCGATCAGGGAAGGTCGGACGTCTGTTTCGTCATTGGCGGGGCAGACGGGATCGACCCATCGCTACGCGCCGAGGCGGATATGCTGTTGTCGTTTGGCAAGATGGTTTGGCCGCACAAACTGGTGCGGGTGATGATTGCAGAGCAGCTCTATCGCGCGGCGTCCATCATCGCGGGGACGCCTTATCATCGGGATTGAGGCGCGTTGCGTCACCGCATCGTGGCTTTCGGCCGACCGAAAACGGGCGCTTGTGGTCAGGTGTAGGCGATGACCAATAGGGTCACACCGAGTAACACCCGATAGATCACATAGGGTGTAAAGCTGACGGACTGCAGCAGCTTGAACATCAGCTTCAACGCGGCCAGTGCTGCCAAAAATGCAAACACAGCAGCACTGCTGGCGTCGCGGACAAGGCTCATGTCGGCGTCTTGCACAACCTCGACGCTCAGGAGAACTCCAGAGGCCAGGATGGTCGGGATTGACATCAACATCGAAAGCCTGGCCGCGCTTTCGCGATCATAGCCCATCTGACGTCCTGCGGTGATTGTGATACCAGACCGCGATGTTCCGGGGATCAACGCCAAGGCTTGCCATAACCCCATAATTGTCGCGTCTCGGAGGCTCCAATTGGTTGCATATTTTGTGATTGGTCCGGTCTGGTCGGCCCAATAGAGCACAAGCCCGAAAATCAGCATGGTCCATCCGATCACGGCGGTGGAGCGCAAAAGCTCGCTCAGGCCGGTCAGTTTGAGAGCGAGGCCAAGAGTCACAACCGGAATGGTCGCAATGATCAAGCACAGTGCCCAAAAGGCACCTTGCGTATCGATCCGCCCACGAAAGAGTCGCCCCAAACCTTGTAAAACGCCTTTCACGTCCGACCAGAAATAGATCACCACGGCCAGCAGCGTGCCCACATGCACCGCCACATCCAATGCCTGTCCCTGATCCGCCATTCCCGTCAGATTCGGGACGAGAATCAGGTGTCCTGAAGATGAAATCGGCAGAAATTCCGTAACGCCCTGAATCAAAGCGAGGATAAGCAGATGTGTCAGGGCCATGACGCGCTGTCCGAATGCGAATATGTCGATGGGTATAAACCCATAAAAACCAATAGGAAGGGTTAATTTAAGTCCGAATCGGACCTAAAATAGCTGCACTGCAGCACGCGGCGCATGAAATTTGCCGGAGAAGCAGAAAAATAGGTCAGCATAAGTGACTTTTCTTTTCCCCTGCACTTCTATAATGAGACGCGACCATAGGACAGGAAGGACGTGAGTCATGGCCAAACAGCCAATGTTGAAGTTCGTTAAAGTTGAACGCGACATGCCCACAAAACGTGCTGCCGACGAGCGGCGCGAGGACTTCCATGAGATTTACGCGGAATACGCCGATGCGAAGGCCAAGGAACAGGCCAGCCGCTGTTCCCAGTGCGGTGTGCCGTACTGTCAGTCGCATTGCCCGCTGCACAACAACATTCCCGATTGGCTGCGCCTGACAGCGGAAGGCCGGTTGCAAGAGGCCTATGAGGTCAGTCAGGCGACCAACACCTTCCCCGAGATCTGCGGCCGCATCTGCCCGCAGGACCGTCTGTGCGAAGGCAATTGTGTGATTGAACAGTCCGGCCACGGTACTGTGACCATCGGCTCGGTTGAGAAATACATCACCGACACGGCGTGGGAAGAAGGCTGGGTTCTGCCGATCAAGCCCGCGCAGGAGCGCAAGGAAAGTGTGGCGATCATTGGCGCTGGCCCCGGTGGTCTGGCTGCGGCCGACGTGCTGCGCCGTCAGGGTGTTCAGGTCACCGTCTATGACCGCTATGACCGCGCGGGTGGTCTGCTGACCTACGGCATTCCCGGGTTCAAGCTGGAAAAGCCTGTCGTCATGCGCCGGAACGAACAGTTGGAAAAGGGCGGTGTGCGCTTTGTTCTGAACTGCAATATCGGTGAGGACATGTCGTTCGAAGAGATCCGTGCGCAGCATGACGCGGTGATCATCGCGACCGGAGTTTACAAGTCGCGCGATCTGGGTGGTCCGGGTTCGGGTGCCGATGGCATCGTCAAGGCGCTGGATTACCTGACGGCGTCAAACCGCAAGAGCTTTGGCGACGACGTGGCAGAGTTTGATAGCGGTAAACTGAATGCGGCGGGCAAGAAGGTTGTGGTGATCGGCGGTGGTGACACCGCGATGGACTGTGTGCGCACCGCGATCCGTCAGGGCGCGGAGTCGGTGAAGTGCCTCTATCGCCGCGACCGCGCCAACATGCCGGGCTCGCAGCGCGAAGTGCAGAATGCCGAGGAAGAAGGCGTGCAGTTCGAATGGTTGACCGCGCCCAAGGGCTTTACCGGCGATCCGGTGGATGGCGTGATTGTCGAGCGGATGCGTCTGGGCCTGCCCGATGCGACCGGCCGTCAGATGCCCGAGGTGATCGAGGGTTCGGATTACGTTGAGCCCGCGGATATCGTCATCAAAGCTCTGGGCTTTGAGCCGGAAGAACTGCCGACACTTTGGGGTGTTCCCGAACTTGAAGTAACCCGTTGGGGCACCATCAAGGCCGAGTTCACCACCGGTGCGACTGCCTTGCCAGGCGTCTATGCCGTGGGCGACATCGTACGTGGTGCATCGCTGGTCGTTTGGGCGATCCGTGACGGGCGCGACTGTGCCGAAGCCGTACTGCGCCAGTTGAACGGCGCGAGTGCCGTGGCGGCTGAATGAGCGATCTGGCGGCCCCTTACCGGCGGACCGGCACGCTTGACGGCGCATGTCTGTGCGGCGGAACGCGGATCCGTGTGGATGGCGACTATGTGGCTGCAGTGGGTATCTGCCATTGCCGGAAATGCCGGGTCTGGTCAGGGACGATCACGGGATATTTCCTTGCAAAGGCCGGGGCTGTTCATGTTGAAGGCCCAACCCGCACCTACGCGTCAACGCCCTTTGCCTCGCGCACCTTTTGCGAGGTTTGCGGGACCAACCTCTGGCTGCGAAACAATGACGACGACGCCGAGTACGAACTGATGCCTGCGCTGTTTGCCGAGGCGGATTCGTTCCCGGTGATTTCAGAAATCTACTGCGACCGCGCGCCGGCCTATGGGCAGATCAAAGGCGACCACAAGCGCGCGACGCAGGCGCAATACGAAGCGAACAACCCTTTTGTCGAAGGAGACACGCCATGACCAAGTATGATGCGAACTGGGCTGCTGCCGAGGAAGCCAAGCGGAAATGGCTGGCCGAGAATGGCCTGTACTCGGAAGAGGAAGAGCACTCGTCCTGTGGCGTGGGCCTTGTGGTCAGCCTTGATGGCAAGCCGTCGCGCAAGGTGGTTGAAGCAGGCATCGACGCGCTGAAGGCGATCTGGCACCGGGGGGCTGTTGATGCTGACGGCAAGACCGGCGATGGCGCGGGCATTCACGTGCAGATCCCCGCTCCGTTCTTTTATGACCAGATCAAGCGCACCGGCCATGAACCGCGCAAGGACGAGTTGATGGCGATTGGCCAGGTGTTCCTGCCGCGCACCGATTTTGGTGCGCAAGAGACCTGCCGGACTATCGTGGAAACCGAAGTGTTGCGCATGGGTCATTACATCTATGGCTGGCGCCATGTTCCTGTGAACGTGGATTGTCTTGGCGACAAAGCCAATGCAACCCGACCCGAGATCGAGCAGATTCTGATTTCGAACGCCAAGGGCGTGGACGAAGAGGCGTTTGAGCGTGAACTGTACGTGATCCGTCGCCGGATCGAGAAGGCGGCTGCGGCGGCTGGCATTGGCCAGCTATACATCGCGTCGTTGTCCTGCCGGTCAATCATTTACAAAGGTATGATGCTGGCCGAGCAGGTCGCGGAATTCTATCCCGATCTGCAGGACCCGCGGTTTGAATCTGCCTTTGCAATCTATCACCAGCGTTATTCAACCAACACCTTCCCGCAATGGTGGCTGGCACAGCCGTTCCGTATGCTGGCGCATAACGGTGAGATCAACACGCTCAAGGGCAACGTCAACTGGATGAAGAGCCATGAAATCCGCATGGCTTCCAGTGCCTTCGGTGACATGGCAGACGACATCAAGCCGATCATCGCAAATGGCGCGTCGGACTCTGCGGCATTGGACGCTGTGTTCGAAGTGCTGGTGCGGGCGGGCCGCAATGCGCCGATGGCTAAAACCATGTTGGTTCCTGAATCCTGGTCGAAGCAGGCGGTTGAACTGCCGCAGGCTTGGCGCGACATGTATTCCTATTGCAACTCTGTCATGGAGCCTTGGGACGGTCCCGCCGCGCTTGCAATGACAGACGGTCGCTGGGTGTGTGCCGGCCTTGACCGGAATGGCCTCCGTCCGATGCGGTATGTGGTGACAGGTGACGGCATGCTGATCGCCGGGTCCGAGGCGGGTATGGTGCCAGTTGACGAAGGTACTGTGCGTGAGAAAGGAGCGCTTGGTCCGGGGCAATTGCTTGCTGTGGATATGCAGGAAGGCAAGCTCTACCACGACATCGAAATCAAGGACAAATTGGCGGCGAGCCAGCCGTTCGGTGAGTGGGTCGGCAAGATCAACGAACTGGATGAAGAACTCGCGAAGGTTACCGAGACCCCGATGTTTGAAGGCGCCGAACTGCGTCGCCGTCAGATTGCGGCCGGGTACACCATCGAAGAGCTGGAGCAGGTTCTTGCCCCGATGGCCGAGGACGGAAAAGAAGTTGTTGCCTCAATGGGCGACGACACTCCCTCTGCCGTTTTGTCGAAGAAGTACCGCCCGCTGTCGCATTACTTCCGCCAGAACTTCAGCCAGGTGACCAACCCGCCGATCGACAGCTTGCGCGAATATCGCGTGATGAGCCTCAAGACCCGGTTTGGCAACCTCAAGAACGTGCTGGACGAGTCGAGTGCGCAGACCGAAATTCTTGTTCTGGACAGCCCATTTGTTGGCAACGCCCAATTCAAGGAATTGGCCAATCACTTCAATGCCGGATTGTGCGAGATTGACTGTACTTTCTCCGCAAAAGGCGAGCACGGTGCGCTGCAGGTCGCTTTGGAGCGCATTCGCTCCGAAGCTGAGGATGCCGTGCGCTCTGGTGCGGGTCATATCATCCTGACAGACGAACATTGTGGCGCAGATAAAGTCGCGATGCCGATGATCCTTGCTACCAGTGCCGTGCACAGCCATTTGACCCGCAAGGGTCTGCGGACCTTCTGTTCGATCAATGTCCGGTCGGCGGAATGTATTGATCCGCATTACTTTGCAGTTCTCATCGGCGCAGGTGCGACCGTCGTTAACGCATATCTTGCCGAGGACTCCCTGGCGGATCGCATCAATCGCGGGCTGATTGATCTGTCGCTGACCGACGCTGTTGCGAAGTATCGTGAAGCGGTCGATCAGGGCTTGCTCAAGATCATGTCGAAAATGGGCATCTCGGTCATTTCGTCCTATCGCGGCGGTCTGAACTTCGAGGCCGTGGGCCTGAGCCGTGCCATGTGTGCGGAATACTTCCCGGGCATGCTCTCGCGCATTTCGGGCATCGGCCTGAACGGACTTCAGCGGAAGGCTGAAGAGATCCACGCGCTCGGCTTCCGGGGCGGGCAGGATGTTCTGCCTATTGGTGGCTTCTACAAGGCACGTAAATCGGGCGAGACGCATGCCTGGGGTGCCCAGACAATGCATCTCATGCAGATGGCCTGTAACAAGGCGTCCTACGAGATCTGGAAGACCTACTCCAAGGCGATGCAAGCCAACCCGCCGATCCATCTCCGCGATCTGCTGGCGATTAAGCCGCTAGGCGAGGCGATCCCGCTGGAGCAGGTAGAATCCATCACCTCGATCCGTAAGCGGTTCGTGACCCCGGGCATGTCCCTTGGCGCGTTGTCGCCTGAGGCGCACAAGACGTTGAACGTCGCGATGAACCGGATCGGGGCAAAGTCTGACTCGGGCGAAGGCGGCGAAGACCCGGCGCATTTCGTGCCGGAGCCGAACGGTGATAACCCGTCTGCAAAGATTAAGCAGGTGGCGTCGGGCCGCTTTGGTGTGACCGCCGAATACCTGAACCAGTGCGAAGAGCTTGAGATCAAGGTTGCGCAGGGCGCCAAGCCCGGTGAGGGTGGTCAGCTTCCGGGGATGAAGGTCACCGACCTGATCGCCCGTCTGCGCCATTCGACCAAGGGTGTGACGCTGATTTCACCGCCGCCGCACCACGACATTTACTCGATCGAGGACCTCGCGCAGCTGATCTACGACCTCAAGCAGATCAATCCGCGCTGCAAAGTGACAGTGAAGCTAGTGGCGTCTTCGGGCGTCGGCACGATTGCGGCCGGTGTGGCCAAGGCCAAAGCGGACGTGATCCTTATCTCCGGTCACAATGGCGGGACGGGCGCGTCGCCCGCGACCTCGATCAAGTACGCAGGTCTGCCTTGGGAGATGGGTCTGACCGAAGCGCATCAGGTTCTATCGATGAACAAACTGCGGGATCGCGTGACCCTGCGGACAGATGGTGGTCTGCGCACGGGGCGTGACATCGTCATGGCGGCGATGCTTGGGGCCGAAGAATACGGCATCGGCACCGCGGCGCTGATTGCGATGGGCTGTATCATGGTGCGTCAGTGCCAGTCGAACACCTGCCCGGTGGGTGTGTGTACGCAAGACGAATCCCTGCGAGCCAAGTTCACCGGCAATGCCGACAAGGTGGTGAACCTGATCACCTTCTATGCACAGGAAGTGCGTGAAGTGTTGGCCTCTATCGGCGCGCGCTCCATTGACGAAGTGATCGGTCGCGCTGACCTGCTGAGCCAGGTGAGCCGTGGGTCGGACCACCTGGACGATCTGGACCTCAACCCGCTGCTGATCCGTGTCGATGGGTCGGACGACATCGTCTATGACCGAAACCGTCCGCGCAATGCGGTACCTGATACGCTCGACGCGGAAATCGTGCGCGACGCGGCGCGGTTCCTTGAGGATGGTGAAAAGATGCAACTGTCCTATGCGGTGCAAAACACCCACCGCACCGTGGGTACACGCACCTCGTCGCATATCGTGCGCAAGTTCGGCATGCGCAACGCGCTGCAACCGAACCACCTGACGGTCAAGCTGACCGGTTCTGCGGGGCAGTCGCTGGGTGCGTTTGCTGCTCCGGGCCTCAAGCTTGAAGTATCAGGCGATGCCAACGACTATGTCGGCAAAGGTCTGTCCGGTGGCACTATTGTGGTGCGTCCGCCGATGATGTCGCCGCTGGTGGCTGCCGAAAACACGATCATCGGCAACACTGTACTCTATGGTGCAACCGACGGTTACCTCTTCGCAGCGGGCCGCGCCGGCGAGCGTTTCGCGGTGCGGAACTCGGGCGCCAAAGTGGTGGTTGAGGGCTGTGGCTCCAACGGCTGCGAATACATGACAGGTGGTGTTGCGGTTATCCTCGGGGATATCGGGGCCAACTTTGGCGCGGGTATGACGGGCGGTATGGCCTATCTCTACGATCCGGAGGGCAAGGCTGAGGCGCTTATGAACAAGGAGAGCCTTGTCACATGCCCGGTCTCCGTCGATCACTGGGAGAACCAGCTGAAAGGGCTGATAGAGCGTCATGTCGAGGAAACCATGAGCCGCAAGGCGCAGGATATCCTCCAGCATTGGGATATCGAACTGGCGAACTTCGTTCAGGTCTGCCCGAAAGAGATGCTCGACAAGATCTCGCATCCGCTGGGCATCGAAAAGACAGCCGTGCCTGCCGAATAAGGTCAGCACATCCAACTACAAAGCGACCCGGCCCGTGCGCCGGGTCGTTTACTTTTTTGCGCTATTGATTGCGTATTGGCGTCAAAAACGAGCCTCAATACGGCCAAATTGCCCGGCTATCCCAACAGCAATCCATTGGGAGTCCGGGATATGGAAACACTGCAGGCCTTTTTCTCTGCTGCGCTGGATGCGCCGTTCGATCTGAATGTGCGGTATTCGCTTTTCTACCTGATCTGCACTGTGGTGATTGCCTTTGCCATCTGGAAATACCGCGGCAGCCCGGGCACCTTTTTAGCATGGCTTCTGCCGAAAGAGGTGTATCGCCACCGCTCCAACCTTCTGGATATCAAGCTGTTTTTTGCATCCCGGTTGTTCTCGGTTCTCGGGGTGTTCGGGGCTGTGTTCTTTCCGACAACGGTTGCGTACGGCCTCTTGGCGCATTTTGGTGGCAGTGATTTTGCTCCACCGGAAACCACGTGGGTCCGCATCGTCCTTGTGACGGTGATCGTCGTCGTGGTGAGTGATTTCTGTAAATACTGGGCGCATCGCGCACATCACGAGTGGAAAGCTTTGTGGCCGTTCCACGCCGTGCATCATTCGGCGGATGTGCTGACGCCGCTGACGGTTCAGCGCGTTCACCCACTTGAACCGATGATCAACTCGCTTCTGATGACGCTGTTCGTTGGTATCGCACAGGGGCTCGCGCTTTATTTCCTTGTTGGCGATCCGAGCATTCTCATGATCGGCGGGGCCAATGCCGCATATTTCCTGTTCAACACGCTAGGCTCCAACTTCCGCCACAGCCATATCTGGATCAGCTACGGTCGGGTGATGGAACACATCCTGATTTCACCTGCGCAGCACCAGATCCATCATTCCGTCGCGGTCAAGCACCATGACAAAAACTATGGGTCAATCTTTGCGATCTGGGATTGGATGTTCGGCACACTCTATATCCCGGAAAGCTATGAAGACCTGACCTTTGGTGTGTCAGATGAAAAGGGCCAACGCCGCGAGCAACCTTATGAAACTCTTGGGGCCGCTCTGTTCAAGCCTTTTGTTGAAAGCGCCCAGAACGTCATGGGCATGCTCAAGAAAAGCCGTGGCGCATCACAGGCAGCTGACCAAAACATGCGTATGACGCCGGGCTTTTCCTTGTGGTTGGATGCATTGCGCGCTGGCGCAGCGCTGACAGTACTTTTCGGGCATATGGCGCATGTGCGCTTTACCGGAGGCGACTACTACTTCCTGCGCGATTGGAACGTGGCGAGCGATGCGGTCGCAGTCTTTTTTGTTCTGTCTGGTGTTGTGATCGCCTACGCGGCGCAACGCGATGGAACGCTGGGCCGCTATGCGTTCAACCGGATCACGCGCGTGATGTCGGTTCTGGTCCCCGCGCTGATGTTGACGCTGATCTTTGACGCGATGGGCACGGCGACGGATATGACAGCGTACCAAGCGCCATACTATCAGGAACTGTCCCTCGGGGAATTCCTTTGGCGTGGCCTTACCGTCACAAATCTTTGGACTGGCACCGGTGATTGGGTGCGCCTTGGTACAAACGGTCCGATCTGGTCGCTCAGCTACGAGGTCGCGTTCTACTTGATTTTCGGTGCGGTGATGTTCCTGAACGGCGCACTTCGTCTGGCGGTTCTGCTGACACTGGTTCTGCTGGTCGGTCCGCCCGCCCTGGCTTTGCTGCCAGCATGGTGGATCGGCGTTTGGGTCTGGCGGCACGCTTCGGTCCTGACCGAAGGTCACGGCCAAAGCCGCGCGTGGTTCCTTGCTGTCTGGAGTATCGTAGCGCTTGTGATGATGAAAGTCTCTTCGATCCCAGCCGATCTGGAAAGCCTCACCGCCCGCGTGTTGGCACCACATGATCACCACGCCGTGCTGGTCTATTCAAACGAAGTTCTGTGGAACACCATCATTGCAGTTTGTCTGGCGCTGCATCTTGTTGGGATCCGGCATCTGGCGCGCACATGGCCGGAACGTCAGGAAAAAACGATTGCAAAGACCATTCGCTGGATCGCAGGTGGTAGTTTCTCACTCTACCTGATGCACTACCCGACACTTCACTTGTTGGATGCCACGCTGCCCGAGACACTGCCAGCATATAATCTCTGGTTGCTTGTGTTGACCCTGGCCATCTGTTTTGCCTTTGCGGCGCTGTTTGAACGGCCGATCAAGCAGTACCGGACAGCGCTGATCAATGTATGGGAACGAATTGCTGAGCATATGCCGGTTCTCCGGAGGCCGGTGTGATGAGCGGTGCATGTTGCTCGGGGTGTAAAGTCGCCATGCAAAACGGCTGTGCAAAGTCTGCACTGACAGGACGAGAAAGTCTGAGAACAGGACCTGTTTCTCGTGCGGCCGACCGGATCAGAACCACAATTGCGCCCGACACAAGCGGGGACCCGCGCAGGACACCCCCGCAGCGGTCCTGGCAAACCTGACACATTTGCACGGGATGTTTTCTTGGATGGCTGTTGCGCCTAGTGTGCCTGAGATGGCAGGCGGGAAACCAAAACAAGCACCTCAACAAGGGCCAAGACTGAACAAGTCGAAGCCAAAACAGGCGCGTGCGCGCAAGGAAGCCGGCCTCGTCGACAAAATTCTCGCGCCTTACCGCTGGCTGGTGAAGTGGAGCATTCGGAGCGTTCTGGCTTTTGGTGTTATTGTGCTTCTGGTCGTTGGTCTGTTCGGATTTGTCGCGCCGCCGACCACACATACGATGTGGTCCGAAGGCCGCAGATTGGGCGCTCCGGTGGATCAGGTGTGGGTGAATGCAGATCAGATTGCACTTGTGATGTTCCGTTCTGCCGTGGCCGCAGAAGATGCCAATTTCTGCTTGCATTGGGGATTTGACGTTGAGGCGATCCAAGCCGCAATCGAAGCGGGAGGCTCGCGTGGGGCTTCCACGATTTCTCAGCAGGTGGTCAAGAACGTATTCCTTTGGCAAGACCGGTCCTGGGTCCGAAAGGGCATGGAAGCCGTCCTGACGCCGGTTGCCGAGGCGATGTGGTCCAAGCGGCGGATCCTCGAACTCTACCTCAATGTGGCCGAATTCGATGAGGGCGTTTTCGGCGTGCAGTCTGCAGCGCAGCATTATTTTGGCGTCAACGCACGTGACCTGAATGCGCTGCAGGCAGCCAGATTGGCGGCAGTCTTGCCCTCACCCAAGACGCGATCAGCATCGCGGCCCAGCACTTTTGTAGAACGGCGCGCCCGGTCGATCCGCGGCGGGGCTGAAACGATCAATCAGGATGGACGCGCTGATTGCTTCCAAAGCTGACAGAAGTCCGGTGATACGAAAACCGCGCGCCGCAGATTAAACCGGCGGCGGGCCATTGTATTGGCGGGCGCTTCACGGCAATTAGAGGGTGATTGACCACCCTATCTTCGAGACTCGTTCCGCATGGCCAAGCTCTATCATGTTCCGTTGTCGCCGTTTTGCCGCAAGGTCCGGCTGAGCCTTGCGGAAAAGAAGATTGAGTGTGAACTGGTGGAAGAGAAATACTGGGAGAAAGACCCGGATTTCCTGCGACGCAACCCGGCGGCGAAAGTGCCTGTGCTCAAGATCGACGGGCGTACGATGGCCGAAAGCGCTGCCATTTGCGAGTATCTTGAAGAGAAATATCCCGAACCGCCTCTTATGCCGCGCTCCTCTGACGCCCGATACGAAGTGCGGCGTCTCGTTGGATGGTTCGACGACAAATTCCACAATGAGGTCACGTCCAAGTTGCTCTATGAACGCGTGAACAAAAAGGTCACGAAGCAGGGCTTTCCCGACAGTGGCAACGTGAAATCCGGCGCGAAGGCGATCAAGTATCACCTCGATTACATGGCATGGTTGCTTGACCACCGCCGATGGCTTGCAGGCGATACAATGACGCTGGCTGATTTTGCCGCCGCTGCGCATCTGTCATCGCTCGACTACATTCGCGATGTGGATTGGAACCGCAGCGCAGTCGTCAAGGATTGGTACGCCAAGATCAAATCGCGCCCGGCCTTCCGGTCTATTCTTGCCGATCAGGTCCCGGGTTTCCCGCAACCGCCGCACTATGCTGACCTGGATTTCTGATTAGGTCTGTATCGTTTGGGGGGCCAGCCCCCCAAACCCCCCGGCATATTTTGAAAAAGAAGAAGCTGGGTTCGCAGATGTCATTGGCGACGAGGTTAAAAGCACAGGCAGCGGTTGAAGGGTTCTCGGCCTGTCGCATTTGTCGTCCATCGGATGTGCCTGAAGTGCCAGCGCGGCTGACTGCGTTTCTTGATTCAGGCTATCATGGTCAGATGGAATGGCTTGCAGAGCGCGCACATTGGCGTGGCGCCCCAGATGTGCTGTGGCCAGAAGCGCGGTCAGTGATCGTTCTGGCGGAAAACTATGGACCGGACCACGACCCTCTGCAGGTTTTGAAGAGGCCAGATAAAGCCGCCATCTCTGTTTATGCGCAGAACCGCGATTACCATGATGTGGTCAAGAAGCGGCTCAAGCGGCTGGCGCGCTGGCTGATCGCTGAAGCCGGTGGTGAAGTAAAGGTGTTTGTTGATACAGCGCCTGTGCCGGAAAAGCCGCTGGGGCAGGCGGCCGGGCTGGGTTGGCAGGGCAAGCACACCAACCTCGTTTCTCGAGAGCTAGGCTCATGGTTTTTTATCGGGTCGGTGTTCACCACGCTTGATCTGACACCAGACACAGCCGAGGTCGATCATTGTGGCTCCTGCCGGGCCTGCCTGGATATCTGTCCGACACACGCCTTTCCGACGGCTTATCAGTTGGATGCGCGTCGCTGCATTTCCTATCTGACAATCGAGCATCACGGCCCGGTCGAGGAAGATCTGCGCGGGCTGATGGGCAATCGCATCTATGGCTGCGATGATTGTCTCGCGGTTTGCCCGTGGAACAAATTCGCACGCCATGCAGCAGAGGTGAAATACCATGCGCGTGATGATCTGTTGGCACCGGACCTAAGCGAATTGGCGAGGCTTGATGACCCATCATTTCGGGCGCGGTTTTCTGGTTCTCCGATCAAGCGGATCGGGCGCAACCGCTTTGTCCGTAATGTGCTGTACGCCATTGGAAATTCAGGGATGCCGCAACTGCGCAACGTCGCGCAGGAGTTGTTGGATGATCCCGACGCCACTGTCGCGGATGCGGCGCGCTGGGCCGTGATGCGACTAAGCGATGTCGCAAACACGCGGGCTGGGTCTGACGACTAGTTTAGGTCAAATCCGGGAGGCCCGATTATGGCGATACTATTGGGTGTGGACACCGGCGGCACCTACACAGATGCGGTGTTAATGCGCGACGAAGAGGCTGTGATTGCCAGTGCCAAGGCGCTGACTACGCGGCAGGATCTGGCTATCGGGGTCCGCGAGGCGGTCAGGGCCGTGCTGGCGTCGTCGTCCGTATCGCCGTCTGATATCGTGCTTGCGTCTCTGTCGACCACCTTGGCGACCAATGCTTTGGTGGAAGGGCAAGGCGCCCGGGTGGCGTTGATCTATATTGGGTTCTCCGAACGCGATCTGGCTGCGCAGGGGTTGTCCGAGGCCTTGGCGGGCGATCCTGTTCTGGTTGCATCAGGTGGACACAGCCATAGCGGTGCCGAAGCCGCCCCTTTGGATGTGCAGATCATTGCGGACTGGGCAGCGACACAGGACGTTTCGGCCTTTGCTATTGCGGCGCAGTTTGGCACCCGAAATCCTGCGCATGAGATCGCGGCAAGGGATGCGGTTCGTTCCGCAACCGGGAAACCTGTTACATGTTCGCATGAGCTGTCGGCCAAGCTGGGCGGGCCGAAGCGCGCGCTGACAGCGGTGCTGAATGCGCGGCTGATCGGGTTGACCCACCGGCTGATTGGCCGGGCCGAAGGCGCTCTGCGCGGGCTAGGCATCGACGCGCCGCTGATGGTGGTGCGCGGTGATGGCGCGTTGATGTCGGCCAGTCAGGCACAGGAACGACCTATTGAAACGATCCTAAGTGGACCTGCTGCTTCCATTGTTGGGGCGAAGTGGCTGACCGGTGCCAATGAGGCGCTGGTCTCTGATATTGGTGGGACGACCACGGATATCGCCGTTTTGCGCAACGGTGCGCCAGTGATTGATCCAGATGGGGCACGGGTTGGACCGCATCGCACGATGGTTGAAGCGGTGGCAATGCGCACGCATGGGTTGGGCGGCGACAGCGAGGTGCATCTGGCAACCGGAGGATTGACCGGTGGCGTAAGCCTTGGCCCGAGGCGCGTTTTGCCGGTCGCACTTGTTGCGCAGGATGCGCCTGACATTGTGCACAGGTCACTTGATGAGCAGATAAACCGTGCCGTTCCGAGCGACTATGACGGGCGCTTTGTCCGGCGTGTGGATGGACAGGATGCGGTTGGGTTGCCGGGTCGGGCGCAGGCGGTCTTGGCACGTATCACCAATGAGGTGCAGCCTCTGGGACCTGTGATTCAGTCCCGGTTGGAAGCTCAGGCACTGAGGCTTTTGGTCTCGCGGGGGTTGGTTCAGATTGCTGGACCCACACCGACGGATGCGCTGCATGTTCTGGGGCGATTTGCACATTGGGATGCGGCAGCGTCTGAGAAATCCATGATGCTATTGGCGCGTAATCGGGCAGGCTCGGGTGAGCGATATGCTCGGAACCCGCAAGACATGGCGCAGCAGATCGTGGATGCTCTGACTCGCGCCACCGGCACTGCGTTGTTGGAAGCCGCCTTCGCCGAGGACGGCATGGAAGCCCCGTCAACTCTTGCCGCCCACCCACTAGTGGCGCGCGGATTGCGGAAGGCGCCTGGGATTGTGCGCCTCACCGCCGAGTTATCTGTACCTGTGGTCGGCTTGGGGGCCTCGGCGCAGACAACATACCCCGCAGTCGGGCAGTACCTGAACGCCGAGATGTTACTGCCGGATCACGGCGATGTGGCGAACGCCATTGGTGCCGTCACCGGGCGGATCCGGATGGTGCGAGAAGGCCTGGTCAGTAGCCCGTCCGAAGGGCTGTATCGCGCCCATCTCACAGAGGCGCCAAAGGACTTCCAGGAACAAGACAGTGCAATGGCGGCGCTAGAGGCGGAACTGACCCGGCTTGCATCCGAAGACGCCTCAAAGGCGGGTGCTGCATCCGTTCATATTCAAGTCACCCGCGAGGTGAAACGTGCCGAGATCGAGGCCCACGACATGTTTGTGGAAGCGCGAATTGTGGTCGAAGCAACAGGCCGTCCTAGGATCGCCATTCACGGCCCGGAGACAGGCCTGTAACAAGGGTTGGACTCAGCAGGAATTGCGCCATCTATACGGCCAAGACGACGAACGGAGGTGCCGGCATGGCCAAATATGAAAAGAACCCGGACGTGATCGCGACTCTGTCGCCAGCGCAGTTTTATGTGACGCAAGAGAGCGGAACTGAAAGGCCCGGCACAGGTGAATATCTCGATAACAAGGAACCAGGCATCTACGTCGATATTGTGAGCGGTGAACCGCTGTTCGCCAGTGCCGACAAGTACGAATCCGGTTGCGGTTGGCCGAGTTTCACCAAGCCAATCGAACCCGCGCATATCAATGAACTGCGCGATCTGAGCCACGGCATGATCCGCACCGAAGTGAGATCAACTCATGGCGACAGTCATCTGGGGCACGTGTTCCCGGATGGACCTCAAGATCGAGGCGGATTGCGCTATTGTATTAATTCCGCCAGCCTGCGGTTCATCCATCGGGACGACATGGAGGCCGAGGGCTATGGCGACTATCTGGATCAAGTGGAGGACGTGGCATGACTGAACGCGCGGTGTTGGCCGGAGGCTGTTTCTGGGGGATGCAGGATTTGATCCGCAAGCTGCCCGGCGTGCAGAAAACCCGTGTGGGCTACACTGGTGGAGATGTGCTCAACGCGACCTATCGCAATCACGGAACCCATGCCGAAGGGATCGAGATCATCTTTGATCCGTCGGTGATCTCGTATCGTCAGCTGTTGGAGTTCTTCTTTCAGATCCATGATCCGACGACGCTGAACCGGCAGGGAAATGACCGCGGAATGAGCTACCGCTCGGCGATCTACTATGTGGACGAGGCGCAGAAGGCCTGCGCGCTTGACACCATCGCTGATGTGAACGCGAGCGGTATCTGGCCGGGCAAGGTTGTGACTGAAGTCGAACCGGTGGGGGATTTCTGGGAAGCGGAGCCCGAGCATCAAGATTACCTGGAGCGGTTCCCGAATGGCTATACCTGCCACTTCCCGCGTCCGGGGTGGGTTCTGCCCAAGCGCGACGCGGCAGAGTAATACTTGACGAAGGATTGTGGAAAGGCCCGTTAGCGGGCCTTTTCGTTGCCTGGCTCTTAGGTCTTTTTACGACCAATCCGCGGTTCGGTGCCGGCTTTGAGCCGCGCGAGGTTCTCGCGATGTCGCCAAATGATCAACAGGGCGAGAAGCAAAGTCAGAACAAAGACTTGCCCTTGCCCAACCACCAGACACCAGAGCGTCGACCACGATGCAGCAACAAGCGCTGACAAGCTGGAAATCCGGCTGATCACAGCTGTGGCGAGCCAGGTCGCACAGGCCAAAAGCCCCACTGGCCATGCCAGCGCCAGCATCAGGCCCAAGAACGTTGCGACGCCTTTTCCGCCTTTGAACCCAAGCCATACCGGAAAACAATGGCCGATGAAGGCGGCTAGGGCCGCGATCTGTGCCGCGTCTTCGCCAGCCATCGCGCGGGCCAACAAAACTGCCACCGCACCTTTTGCTCCATCAAGCAACAAAGTCGCTGCAGCCGCGCCTTTGCTTCCTGTGCGCAAGACATTGGTGGCTCCAATGTTTCCGGATCCGATTTCGCGCAGATTGCCCAGCCCCATCGTCTTGGTCAGGACAAGGCCGAATGGAATGGAACCGAGCAGGTAGCCGACAACAGCCCAAAGGCCGAGGATGGCTACGCCGCTTTCAAAGGATGGCATCACGAGCTCCGGTAGACCGAGGTTCCACTGACGTAAGTTTCGAGAACCTTACCCTGCAAGCGCGCGCCGTCAAAGGGCGTGTTTTTCGACTTGGATTTGAGCTTGAACCGGTCGAGGACAATGGGCTTGTCCGGATCAAACAGCACCAGATCGGCCGGCGCGCCTTTGCTCAGGCGCCCGCAGTCCAGCCCAAGCCGCTGTGCCGGGTTCAGTGACAGCGCACGGAAAAGCGTTGGCAGGTCCAGATCGCCGGAATGGTAAAGGCGCATCAGCACCGGCAGCATGGTTTCCAGACCCACAGCCCCGCTTGCCGCTTCCTCGAAGGGCAGGCGCTTGCTTTCCTCGTCCTGGGGTGTGTGAAACGATCCGATCACGTCGATCAGGCCGGACTTCACCGCCTCGACCACCGCTTGACGGTCATCCTCGGACCGCAAGGGCGGCTTGACCTTAAAGAAGGTTCGGTAGTCGGCAACGTCATATTCATTCAGTGTGAGGTGGTGCATCGACACGCCAGCGGTCACGTCGAACCCGTTGCGCTTGGCGCGTTCGAGAGCGGGCAGGGCCCGGGTCGTGGTGATCTGATCAGCGTGGTAACGCACTCCGGTCATTTCGACCAAGGCGATATCGCGGTCGATCCCCATACGTTCTGCCATTGGTGAAACACCGGGCAAGCCGCGCAAGGATGCGAACTTGCCGGATGTGGTTGCTGCCCCTGCGGACAGGTTCGGTTCCTGTGGATGCCCGACCACCAATGCGCCCAAAGCGCGCGCATAAGTCATGGCGCGGCTCAACACCTTGGTGTCGCGCACCACGCGATCGCAATCGGTGAACGCGACGGCCCCCGCATCCATGAGAAATCCGATCTCGGTCATCTCGCGCCCGTCGCGCCCTTTTGTGAGAGCAGCCATAGGCAAAACATGGACAGGTGCAGCCTCGTTGGCGCGCCGCCGCACAAATTCAAGCGCTTCGGGCGTGTCGATCGACGGTGTCGTGTCGGGCCGCGTGACAATCGTAGTCACACCGCCTGCGGCAGCAGCCTGACCGGCAGAGCCATAGCTTTCCTTGTGACGCTCACCCGGTTCACAGATTTTGACGCCGATATCGACGATACCCGGTGCAAGGTATTTTCCACCCGCATCGCGGCGGTTCTCTGTTGGAATTGTGTCTGTGCTGATGTCCGGCAAAGGTGTGTCAAACACCTGGGCAATCACGCCATTGCGCAAAAGAACTGCACCCGGTTTGACGCATGCTGTTTCAGGATCGACCAAACGGGCGTTTGTGATCAAAAGGGTCATGTCACGCCGCCTTTTTCTGTCGCACTGCGTTGATCTGCGCGATCACCGCGTTTGGGTCCGGTTGGTACTTGATCAGATGCTTGTCGCCAGATTTTGTTATGATCTGAACTGACCCTGCAATGGTGCGAAGTTTGCTGATGTCTTCGAACCGGGCCTTGCGCTCATATGGGCCTTTGAGCCCAACGGAAGACATCGTCCAGACCTCGTCCATCACTTCGTCGGCCAGATACCATCCGCGTAGCGCCACCGCCGCAAAACCGCCCACCGCACCTGTCCAGATATGAGGATTGCCGAGTATCCATAGGATCAGCATGCCTGCGGCCATCGCGATTGCGGTCATTACAGCATGTGCGCGGAGATAGGTGGACATATCAGGCTTGAATTCGATCATAAGGGCGTCAGCAACAGCTCAGTTCAGCATAAATTTGGCAAGGATGATCCCGCCGGCGATCATCACGAAAAGTGCGAAGACGACCCAAAGTCCTGTGTTCGACTTTTGTGACCCGCGCAGCCCAGATTGTCCGATCGTGCCAGCGGTTGATGTGCTCCGGATCGGCGCGCCACTGCCCGCAGGTTTGGGTTCGTTAAATGTCCCGATCCAGCGCAGAGGCGAGGCGATGGCAAGGTCCTGCTCGGTTTGGTCAAACGCCTGCGAAGGCAAAACCAGTACATGACCTCTCAGCTCGTCCAATCGTGCGCGCATGTCCTCGAAATCCCGCCCAGTGACATCATGCGCGTTGCCCAGATACTGCGACAGGGTCATGTCCCCAAGATCGCGGATGCCGACCACTTCGACAAATGCCGATCGCAGGGACTTTGCTCCAAGCGCATATTGTAACGGCCATTCGCCGGTTCCCGCCTGCGTCGTGAAACGTTCAATCGCTTCGCGCGGCAGATCAATGTGAAAAACCCGGACCACGCCTTGCTCGCTGCTTTTGATGTGCATGCGTGTGCTCATACCATCACGCCCTCGGACTGAGCCACGCGCCGTTCTCTCAAAGACCTAGCCAACAGGTCCATTGCCGCCATACGGACGGCGACACCCATTTCCACCTGCTCCTGAATGACCGACCGGTTGATGTCGTCCGCCAAAGTGCCATCAATTTCGACGCCCCGGTTCATTGGCCCGGGATGCATGATGATTGCGTCATCCTTGGCAAAGCCAAGCTTTTCGGCGTCGAGCCCGTATCTGTGGTAGTATTCACGCTCGGATGGGATGAATCCGCCGTCCATACGCTCTTTCTGTAACCGTAGCATCATGACCACGTCGACGTCTTTTAGGCCTTCGCGCATGTCTTCAAAGACTTCGACCCCAAACTCGCCGATGCCCGACGGCATCAATGTCGGAGGCCCAACCAGCCGCACGCGGTTCTCCATTTTGCCCAGCAGAAGAATGTTGGACCGCGCCACGCGGCTATGCGCGATGTCGCCACAGATGGCAATCGACAGGCGATGCAACCGGCCTTTCGCGCGACGGATGGTCAGCGCGTCCAGCAGCGCTTGGGTCGGATGTTCGTGCTTGCCGTCGCCCGCATTCAGAACCGCGCAGTTCACCTTTTGCGACAGCAGGTCCACCGCCCCCGAATGAGGGTGCCGCACAACAAGGAGATCGGGATGCATTGCGTTCAAAGTCAGCGCCGTGTCGATCAGGGTTTCGCCCTTTTTGACCGAAGATGCCTGCATCGCCATATTCATCACATCCGCGCCAAGGCGTTTGCCCGCCAGTTCAAAACTGGCCTGCGTCCGTGTGGAGTTTTCGAAGAACATGTTGATTTGCGTCATGCCCGCCAGAACATCGGTACTGGGCGTCCGTTTACGGTTGCGGTCGGCGTATTGGTCCGACAGATCCAGCAAAGTGGTAATCTCATCGGGACGCAGGGGTTCGATCCCAAGCAGGTGCTTTTGTGTGAAATTCATTCTCTGCCTCAGAACGCTGGCGATTTGCTTATAGGCAGGCACCGCCATGCCAGCAAGCAGACTCGTTGGCACATGGCTGTAGTTGGTAGCACCACAATATGTAGAATGTGGCGCAGTTTTTTCGTCTTCATCTGGTTGACGTTCAACATATGCGTGTCTACCCTCGCGAGTACTGCATCTTTGGGGCAATCATGAAATTTAACAGTAGCTTAATCGGCCTCTTTTTGGGGGCGAGCGTCCTTTTGTCAGGATGTGCGGAGCAAGCCCAGCGTGTTCCCGCCTCCTACATCCCGAGCATTATCTACCGGGGTGCAAGTTGCCATGAACTGTATCAGGAACGTGTCAAACTGGCAGGCTATGTAAAGCACATCACGGCAGAGCAGCGAAATGCCGCGCAATCCGATACTGTCTTTGTAACGGCAAGCGCATTGATCTTCTGGCCTGCGATTTTTGCGCTGCCCATCAGCGTGGATCAATCCGCGCAACTGGCGACGGCACGCGGTCATTACGATGCGCTTTCAAAAGCGATGGTTGAGCAGGGTTGCGTGCGCGGTGCGGGCCCCGCATATGCACCGGCAGCATCGCCAAAGGGTTATGTGACCCCGGCACCGACCTACTCTGCGCCGGATCCCATTTTGCCCAACTGGAAGCTTTACCCAGGGCAATTTCCACCGCTTTGATATCACACCCCGGCATGTGCGCTTTTGCATGCGCGTTTGCCGGGGTACAAAGCCGCATGGATTCGCAGATTGACTGGCATGCGGCACGCGCTGCCCTTGAATGGCAGATGGAAATGGGAGTGACCGAGACAATCTCGGACATCCCGATCAATCGCTTTGAGCAGACACCGCCTCCACCCAAAGCGGGTGTGGGTCCCGGCGTCGCGGCACCGTCAGCACCAGTGCAGCCTGTGCCTGCTACCGATCCGGTCGCAGAAGCTCAGGCGGCTGCAGGGGCGTGTTCCGATCTTGCCGCCTTAAAGGCCGCGTTGGCGGCCTATCCGCATTGCGAATTGCGCAAAGGCGCGCGCAATCTTGTGTTCTCGGACGGAGTGCCGGATGCCCGTGTGATGATCGTCGGTGAGGCACCCGGGCGTGATGAGGACCGGATCGGCAAACCTTTTGTCGGACGTGCCGGTCAGCTTTTGGACAAAATGCTGGCGGCGATTGATCTTGGAAGGGACCGCGATGAGGATGACGCGGTCTACATCACCAATGTTTTGCCCTGGCGCCCGCCGCAGAACCGGGATCCGAAACCCGATGAAATCGCCATGATACTGCCGTTCCTGAAGCGACACATCGCATTGGTCAAACCAGACGTACTGGTCGTCATGGGCAATATCTCGTGCCAGGCCCTTCTGGGCAAACGCGGCATCACCCGGTTGCGCGGACAATGGGCTGATGTTGATGGTTTGCCCGCAATTCCAATGTTTCACCCGGCCTATCTGTTGCGCAACCCGGGCGCCAAGCGCGAGGCATGGGCTGATCTGCTCGAGCTGCAAGCGCGCCTGACCAAGAAAGACTGAACAATGAGCCGTATCGACGATAGCAAAGATTTCCTCCCCATCCGGATCGCTGTGCTGACGGTCAGCGACACGCGGTCGCTCGACGAAGACCGCTCTGGCGATACGCTGGTGAGCCGTATCGAAGGTGCGGGTCATATCGTGGCAGATCGCAGGATTGTTCAGGATGAGCGCGACCAGATCGCTTCACAGCTTCGCGCATGGTGTGATCAACCCGATATCGACGTGGTGATCTCCACCGGTGGCACAGGTCTGACAGGACGTGATGTCACCGTCGAAGCGCATCGCGATGTCTACGAAAAAGAAATCGACGCGTTCGGTACCGTTTTCACGATGGTCTCATTCAAAAAGATCGGTACCAGCGCCATTCAAAGCCGGGCAACGGGCGGTGTGCGCAACGGGACATACCTCTTTGCACTGCCCGGCAGCCCCGGCGCCTGCAAGGACGCATGGGACGAAATTCTGAGTCTGCAACTCGATTACCGGCACCGTCCTTGTAACTTTGTCGAGATTTTACCGCGATTGGACGAGCATATGCGACGGAAATAGCCGTATTCTTCGTGTAACGAAGCACATGGTTATTGGAAAACAGCGTCTTATGGCTACCTGTTAGTTACGCCGTCAAAGAGGATTGTCGTACATGCGGTTTTTACGCCGTAGCCTGACAGGGCTTTTCTTGCTGTCGCTGACCCTGGGTCTTCTGGCGTATGCTGGGGTGCAGGTGCGTGACGCTGTTCAAGACCGCATGGCGCAGGAGCCGCGCAGCTTCCCGCAGCGCGAACGGGTCTTTGCCGTCAACGTGGTGGCCGCCGATTTCCAAACCGTCACACCTGTTCTCACCGCTTTTGGCCAGATTGAGAGCGTGCGCACGCTGGAACTGCGTGCGGCGGCAGGGGGACGGGTGATCGAAATCGCTCCGGACTTCATAGAAGGCGGTACTGTGACCGAAGGGCAGGTGCTTGTCCGGCTTGACCCTACTGATGCGGAAGCGGTTCTTCAGCGCGTTCAAAGTGACATTCTGGATGCCGAAGCGGAACAGCGCGAAGCAGAGCGCGCGTTGGTACTTGCGCGTGATGAACTGCTTGCGGCCGAGGAACAGGCAACGCTGCGTGAACGCGCATACCAGCGGCAGGTCGACTTGCAGGAACGCGGTGTCGGCACTGCGGCTGCGGTCGAGGTTGCTGAACTCGCCGCTGCGCAAGCGCGGCAGGCGGTTCTCTCCCGCAGGCAAGCGGTGGCGCAGGCCGAAGCGCGCATTGATCAGGCGACCACGCGATTGTCACGTGCCGTGATTGCCGAGGCCGAAGCCAAGCGACGTCTGGACGACACGATCATCACGGCCGACTTCTCAGGTGCTCTCGCAGACGTGTCCGTCGTTCAGGGGCGGCTGGTGTCCTCGAATGAACAACTGGCCCGTCTGATCGACGCCGATGCGCTCGAAGTGGCGTTCCGTGTATCCACCCAGCAATTCGCACGGCTTTTAGACGACAGTGGCCAACTCACCAAATCAGACGTGACTGTGGTACTGGATGTGTTCGGCACAAATTTGACCGCCAAGGGCACACTCAGCCGCGCCGGTGCTGCCGTGGGTGATGGCCAGACCGGGCGTCAACTGTTCGCGACGCTCGACACTGCACCTGGCTTCCGCCCCGGCGATTTCGTCACTGTCCAGATCGCAGAGCCGCCGCTTGAAAACGTAGCGCGTCTCCCGGCATCAGCCCTGAATGCCGCGAACGAGGTGCTGGTTGTTGCCGACGAAGATCGACTGGACGTAGTGTCTGTGACCCTCCTCAGACGTCAAGGCGATGATGTACTCATTCGTGCCGAAAGTCTGCAAGGCCAAGAGGTCGTTGCAGAACGCACACCATTGTTGGGTGCGGGGATCAAAGTGCGTCCGCTGCGTGATGCTGGACAAGCCGCGCCTGAGGAACCCGAGATGGTCGAACTTACCGAAGAACGCCGCGCCCGGCTGACGGCCTTTGTGCAGGCAAACACCCGGATGCCCGAAGAAGCCCGACAGCGTATCCTGCAGCAATTGTCTCAGGGCGCAGTTCCGGCGCAGGTCGTCGAACGCATCGAATCCCGGATGGGAGGTTAATCGATGGTGCGCACGCTTTCAGGTCGGGCAGGCGGCATCTTAAGCTATTTTGTGCGGCACCGCACTGTCGCAAACATTTTGCTGATCCTTTTGCTTGCAGCCGGAGCGGTTTCGATTCCGAATATGCGGGCGCAATTCTTTCCGGATGTGATTGTCGACGATGTGGATGTCTCGGTCATCTGGGACGGTGCCGGCGCCGAAGACGTGGACCGCGGCATCGTTCAGGTGCTGGAACCAGCCGTGCTTGCCGTCGAAGGTGTAGAAAGCTCTGAGGCGACATCGCGCGAGGGGCGGGCCAGCATCCGGCTCGAATTTGAACCCGGCTGGGATATGTCGCGCGCTGCCGACGATGTGAAAACGGCAATTGACGCGGTCTCAACCCTACCCGCAGATGCCGAAGACCCGGTTATTCGGCGTGGAGGCTGGCGCGACAGAGTCACCGATCTTGTGATCACAGGTCCCGTTGGCGTCGATCAATTGGCGCGGTTTGCTGATGAACTTACCGCCCGGCTTTTTGCCGAAGGGGTCACCCGCACCACCATTCGCGGCCTGTCGGCGCCGCGCACCGTGATCGAGGTGCCCTCGGCCAATCTGATCGCGTTTGACATCTCGATGCGTGAGATCGCCGATGCCATTGCGCAAGAGGTCGATGCCGATCCTGCAGGCGATGTCCGCAATGCAAACACCCGCGTCCGAACCGGTGTCGAAAAACGCAGCGCGGATCAGATTGCCGATATTGTATTGCGCTCCAATCCGGATGGATCGAATCTCACTGTCGGAAACGTCGGCACAATCATCATTGAAGGCATCGACCGTCAGCGCAGCTATTTCGTGGGTGAAAACCCTGCCATCTCTATCCGCGTCGATCGCAGCGACCAAGGCGACGCCATCGCCATTCAGCGTACGGTCGAAGAGGTGGCGGCGGAATTCGAAGCGTCCTTGCCGGACGGCGTGACCGTCGATCTGATCCGGACCCGCGCTGAGGCCATCACAGGGCGACTGGATATTCTGTTGGAAAACGGCCTGACGGGTCTTGGGCTTGTTGTGATGCTGTTGTTCCTCTTTCTGAACGCCCGCACCGCTTTCTGGGTGGCGGCAGGTATTCCTGCCGCAATGATGGCGGCGATTGCCTTGATGTATACTGCCGGGATCACGATCAACATGATCTCGCTTTTTGCGCTGATCATCACTCTGGGCATTGTTGTCGATGACGCCATTGTGGTGGGGGAACATGCCGATCATCTCGCTCGCACCGGATTGCCCCCGGTGGAAGCTGCCGAACGCGCGGCGCAACGCATGGCGTTGCCAGTCTTCGCCGCAACTCTGACGACAATCATCGCGTTTTTCGGGCTTGTCGCCATCGGTGGCAGATTCGGAGATCTGATTGCGGACATCCCCTTCACCGTGATCGCCGTCCTGACTGCATCGCTGATCGAATGCTTCCTGATCCTGCCGAACCATATGGCCCACGCAATCGCCCATAGTGCGAAGGAACACTGGTACGATATCCCCTCCCGCGTGGTGAATCGGGGCTTCCGGTGGATGCGCGAAACACTGTTCCGCCCCTTCATGGCGCTCATCATCAAGGCGCGGTATGCCGTCTTGGCGGGTGCTGTTGTGTTGCTGGCCTCACAGGCGGCGCTGTTTATCCGCGGTGATGTTCAATGGCGGTTCTTCAACTCGCCGGAACAAAGCTCGGTTACTGGCAACTTCGCGATGGCTCCCGGTGCCACCCGCGACGACACCTTCGAGATGATGCGTATCTTCCAGAAATCGGTCGAAGATGTCGCCAAAAGTTTTGAAGAGCGGCATGGCGTCAATCCCATCGACTATGTGATTGCCGAAGTTGGCGGCAACGCAGGACGCGGCATTGCAGGTGCCGACACCAAGGATGCCGATCAATTGGGCGGGATCTCCATTGAACTGATCGACGCCGACTTGCGGCCCTTCTCCAGCCGGGCGTTTGTCAGTGAGTTGCAGGACAGCGTGCCGCGTCATCCATTGGTCGAGACCATCAGTTTCCGAAGCTGGGGCAGCGGCCCCGCCAGCGATGCGTTGGATGTGCAATTCTACGGAGCCAGCGCCGAAACGCTGAAAGGCGCATCCGAGGACCTGAAAAATGCGCTGCTGCAATACCCCGAGGTCTCTGCGGTCGAGGACAATCTGGCCTACGACAAGGAAGAGCTGATCCTCGAGCTTACTCCACAGGGACAGGCCCTGGGCTTTACCATCGATAGCCTTGGCCGGGTCCTGCGTGCGCGTCTGGGGGGCATCGAAGCGGCGACCTATCCCGATGGTCCGCGCAGTGCTGAAATCCGGGTGGAACTGCCGAGCGGTGAGCTGACAGCAGACTTTCTGGAGCGCACACAGATGCGCACACCCGAAGGCGCTTATGTGCAACTTGCCGATATAGTCAGCGTGGAACGCCGTACGGGCTTTTCCACTGTACGTCGCGAAAATGGCATCCGACTGATTTCGGTTACCGGGGATATTTCCGAAGATGATCCTGCCCGCGCCAATGAGATCATGCTCGCGCTGGAAACTGAAATCCTTCCGACGATTGCCAGCGAACGCCAGGTCGAATATCGCCTCTCCGGTCTGAGCGAACAGGAAGGTGAATTCCTGAACGATGCGCGGACCGGTCTGATCCTGTCGCTTCTTGCGATCTACCTTGTCCTGTCCTGGGTATTTGCCAGCTGGACCCGACCCCTGGTGGTGATGTCGGTTATCCCGTTCGGCCTGGTCGGCACCATCTACGGCCATGCCGTCTGGAACGTGCCGCTCAGTATGTTCACAGTTGTTGGTTTGCTGGGAATGACGGGCATCATCATCAATGATTCCATCGTTTTGGTGACGACCATCGACGAAAAGGCAAAGGATCGGGGCCTCATACCCTCTATCATCGACGGCGCCGCTGATCGTCTGCGTCCGGTCTTTCTGACAACGGCGACAACGGTGCTCGGCCTTGTGCCCCTGCTTTACGAGCAATCCAGCCAGGCACAATTCCTCAAACCAACCGTGATTACGCTGGTTTACGGTCTCGGTTTCGGGATGTTTCTGGTGCTGCTTATTGTGCCGTCCCTGATTGCGATCCAAAGCGACCTTGGCCGTCTGACCCAAACCACCCGGCGCGGTTTGCACTTCAGGCGGTCCGGTATGCGTGCTGCTTTGGGTCTTGGCGCAGCGCTGATCGTGGCGTGGCTGGGCGCAACGATGGGTGCGTTTGCTGTAACTGGTGCGCTGCCGCAGGCCATCACTGAGGTCTTGTCCGGCACACCCGTTGCCGAAGACGTCACATTGGGTACAAGCCTTGGCCTCTTCGTC
>JAUIIR010000109.1 GCA_030431485.1 Alphaproteobacteria bacterium | reverse complement strand
ACGTAGGAGGATGAGGTGACGGCTTATTCAGGGTTCCGATATCTTCGCTATTTGCGCGCATTGTGTATCGGCGCCATGCTGGCTGTGGCGTCGGTGGCGACCGCGAAGGAGAATGGTCGCATCACGCTTTTCTTGGACGACGAACGTCTGGAGTTGCCTTTGAGTGCCGGGCATAGCGATTGGACGGGGTCGCCGGGCTTTGCCAAGGTCAGCATCCTGACGCGGCCTTCGGATGTCGAAACCTGGCAACGGTTTCAATCACTTCGTCTGGCATTTGACTTGTTGCGCAGCCGCGCACAAATGCCCGAGATGTCCTTACTGCGCCGGACCGGCGATGCGGGCTTTGAGCGTTGGTATGGACGGACTGACAGCGGCGGGCTGATCGTCACGGTGCAAGACCGGGCCCTTGATGGCGATGTGTTGCGCGTGAGTGGCAGCTTCGCGGGACAGCTTGGGCAAAGCTCAGATTTTGGTCAAACCATCGACTTATCCGCGCCCATGCAGGTGTCTGGAACGTTTGAGGTGACTTTGCTGCCAATTCGCTAATCCGTGCCAAACCGCTCGCACACTATTTAGAACGGTTCTAATCCTTGACGCTGAAAGTTCGGCACCGCATATAAAGGGCATCCATCAGGAGGCGCCGCCATGTTTATTCAGACTGAATCCACGCCGAACCCCGCAACGCTCAAGTTCCTGCCCGGGCAGACCGTGCTCGACATGGGAACGGCCGATTTTCCGACCGCAGAAGGCGCGTCGGCATCGCCATTGGCAACCCGCCTGTTTGGCGTGAATGGCGTCAAAGGCGTGTTCTTCGGACATGACTTCGTCACCGTCACCAAAGACGATGCGACAGATTGGGATCACCTCAAACCAGCGCTTCTGGGCGCTATTATGGAACACTTCCAGTCCGGAGACCCGGTGATGGCGGGCGACGCCCAAGCGCCCTCTGGCCATGCTGACCACGAAGGCGAAGACGGCGAGATTGTTGGCCAGATCAAGGAACTGCTGGACAGCCGGGTGCGTCCGGCCGTGGCGCAGGACGGAGGCGACATCACCTTCCATGGCTTTGACCGCGGTGTTGTTTACCTGCACATGCAGGGCGCCTGTGCAGGTTGCCCATCGTCGACTCTGACGCTCAAAATGGGGATCGAAAACCTGCTGCGTCACTACATTCCCGAGGTGTCAGAGGTGCGTCCGGTTGCCGTCTGAGCCGACCCTTCTGGCATTTGACACATCGGCTGCGCATTGCGCAGCCGCTTTGTTTTGTGATGGCGGAGTGGTTGCGACCCGGGTCGACGAAATGGCGCGCGGTCAGGCGGAACACCTGATGCCCATGCTCGAAGACTTCATGTCTGAAAATGGAAAATCATGGTCTGACCTTACACGCCTCGGAGTCGGCACAGGCCCCGGAAATTTCACCGGCATTCGCATTTCCGTTTCGGCCGCGCGCGGTCTGGCGCTTGGTCTTGGCATTCCCGCGATCGGAGTCTCGACACTGAAGGCGCTGCACCACATCCATCCCCGTGAAACCGTTGCCGTCGCCGCCCCGCGCGAGATGATCTACGCGCAAGATCCCGGTGGTGCGCCGACGCTGATCGCGCTGACCGAAGCGCCAAACGCCGTCTTCGCACATGACCCGTCAGCAATGATTGCGGCTCTGGCCGAAGTGGCAGCTGAGGCGGACGCCGCTAATGCGGAGCGGCCAAAACCGCTCTATATCAAGCCCGCTGACGCCGCCCCGGCACGTGACACGGCTCCGGTAATCTTGCCGTGACACACGATGACATGGCCGCACTCATGGATCGGGCCTATGTCGACATGCGGCCTTGGTCCGCACGGGACATCGCTGAAACTTTGGCGTCCAAGCATTGCCAAGCCCTGTGTCACCCGCACGGTTTTCTGATCGCGCAGATGGTCGCCGGAGATGGCGAAATCCTCGCCCTTGCGACGGATACCAAAGCGCAAAGACAAGGCGTGGCGTCGTCACTTATGTCAGAACTCATCGGCATCGCGACAAAGCACAATATCCATCGTCTGCTTTTGGAAGTGGCCAGCCAAAATCAGCCAGCCCGTGATTTCTACACGTCCAGGGGATTCGCACAGGTGGGACTGCGTCGCGGATATTACACCCTGCGCGACGGAACAAAGGACGATGCGGTGCTGCTTTCTCTGGCCATTGCGCAAGGTCAAGGCAATCTTGCGCCAACGTCACAAGGCTCTGACACAAAAAGCGGTTGAACTATCCTCCGCGTGCAGCCTTAATTGCATCTGATCACCCGATCTAATCAATCGACGCAATAAAGCCGTCGAAGTCCAACATCTGGGAGTTGCACATGACCCTAATGACCAAACTCTACGGCGCTGCCGCTGCACTGGCGATGACCGCCGGCGCGGCTGCTGCCGAGCCGGCCCTGATCTTTGATCTGGGCGGCAAGTTTGACAAATCCTTCAACGAAGCGGCCTTCGGTGGCGCGCAGCGCTGGGCAGAAGAAACCGGCGAGTCGTTCCGCGAAATCGAGCTTCAATCCGAAGCCCAGCGCGAGCAAGCCCTCCGCCGCTTTGCCGAAAATGGCAATAATCCGATCGTGATGACCGGCTTTGCTTTCGGCAATGTCCTGTCCGAAGTGGCCCCCGACTACCCGGACACCAAGTTCGCGATCATCGACATGGTCGTCGATCAGCCCAACGTGCGGTCTGTTGTTTTCAACGAACATGAAGGCTCTTACCTAGTCGGCATGATGGCCGCGATGGCGTCTGAATCCGGCACCGTCGGATTTATCGGTGGCATGGATATTCCGCTGATCCGTAAATTCGCCTGCGGCTATGCCCAGGGCGTCAAGGCCGTGAACCCGGATGCAACCGTAGTGGCAAACATGACCGGCACCACGCCGGCGGCTTGGAACGACCCGGTGAAAGGCTCCGAACTGACCAAGGCGCAGATCAGCCAAGGCGCTGATGTGGTCTATGCGGCTGCAGGCGGCACCGGCGTGGGCGTTCTGCAGACAGCGGCAGATGAAGATATTCTGTCCATCGGCGTCGACAGCAACCAGAACTACCTGCACCCGGGTCAGGTTCTGACGTCTATGATGAAGCGCGTAGACAACGCAGTCTATGACGCGATGACAGCAGGCACCGATCTGGAAACCGGCATCAACGTGATGGGCATCGCGAATGGCGGTATCGGCTATGCTCTGGACGAGCACAACGCCGAGCTCGTGAGCGCTGAAATGAAGGCAGCCGTGGACGAAGCCTCTGCCAAGATCGCCAGCGGTGAGCTTGCCGTCCACGACTATATGTCGGACGACAGCTGCCCGGCGCTGAGCTTCTGATCTAATCGGACGACGCTTAGACCTACGGAGCGGCCGGTAACGGCCGCTCCGCCGTGTATCGGGCGATAGACCCGAAGACTGATGCAGGGATAGTTCATGAATACCGCTGTTGCCGCCCCCGAAACGGACCCGCTTCTTTCGCAGGTCCCTCCTGCGATCCAGCTTAAAGGTATTTCCAAGGCGTTTGGCCCGGTACAGGCCAACAAGAACATATCGATCAGCGTCAAACCCGGCACGATCCACGGCATCATTGGCGAAAACGGCGCGGGCAAATCGACCCTGATGTCGATCCTGTACGGCTTTTACAAAGCTGACTCCGGCCAGATTTTCATCAATGGGAAAGAAACCCAGATCCCTGACAGTCAGGCCGCAATCAAGGCCGGGATCGGTATGGTCTTCCAGCACTTCAAGCTGGTGCAAAATTTCACTGTCCTCGAAAACGTGATCCTCGGCGCCGAGGATGGCCCCCTGCTCCGCCCGTCGCTGAACAAGGCGCGTGGCGTGTTGAAGCAACTGGCCGAAGAATATGAACTGAACGTCGATCCCGATGCGGTGATCGAAAACCTGAGCGTGGGCCACCAACAACGGGTGGAAATCCTCAAGGCACTTTATCGTCAGGCCGATATCCTGATCCTGGATGAGCCGACCGGCGTACTCACCCCCGCCGAGGCCGACCACCTCTTCCGTATCCTCGACAACCTGCGCAAAGAGGGCAAGACGATCATCCTGATCACCCACAAACTGCGCGAAATCATGGAAGCCACGGACACCGTGTCGGTGATGCGCCGTGGTGAGATGACGGCAACCGTCAAAACCTCGGAAACCAGCCCCGAACGGCTGGCCGAGATGATGGTCGGACGCGAGGTCCTGTTGCAGGTCGATAAGAAAGAGGCCGAACCCGGCAAGCCAGTGCTTGAAGTCGAAAACCTGCGTTTGACCGACGACAAAGGCGTTGAGCGACTCAAGGGTATTTCGCTCAATGTGCGTGCCGGCGAGATCCTGGGCATTGCCGGGGTCGCCGGAAATGGCCAGTCCGAGTTGCTCGAAGTACTGGGCGGCTATGCCAACGCCACCGGAACCATCCGCGTGAACGGTCAGCAGATTGACCTCAGCGGTGCGCACGCCGACGGCCAGTCGCGCCGCGCCCGCGGCATCGCCCACGTTCCCGAAGACCGCCACCGCGAGGGGCTGATCATGCCTTTCAGCGCGTGGGAAAACACCGTTTTCGGCTACCACCGCGATCCGAAAATCCAAAGCGGATTCCTTATGGACAACGCCGCGATCAAGGCCGAAGCCGCCGCCAAGATGGACCGCTTTGACGTGCGACCGCCAAACCCAAAGCTGGCTGCGCGCAATTTCTCGGGCGGCAACCAGCAGAAAATCGTTCTGGCGCGCGAGATCGAACGAAACCCGGATATCCTTCTGGTGGGCCAACCCACACGCGGCGTCGATATCGGCGCGATTGAGTTCATTCACCAACAAATCATCCGCCTGCGCGACGAAGGCAAAGCGATCCTGTTGGTCTCAGTCGAACTTGATGAGATTTTCTCGTTGTCGGACCGCATCGCTGTGATGTTTGACGGTCAGATCATGGGCGAACGCATTCCGTCTGAGACCAACGAACAAGAACTAGGTCTGCTGATGGCTGGGATCACCGATACAGCTCACGCGCACATGCCTGCATCTCCGATGGCAATGTCCGAAACCGAATTGCAAGAGGCTGCAGAGGCCGAGGACGTTGCGAAGACCAATGCTAACGCCGAAGCCGGCGAAGCGGCGCCAACGGATGACGGTGATACCCCATCCGAGACCGAAACGGCCGGAACAGTACCAGAGCCCGCTGACACGACAAACGAAACCGCGCAGTCACCGGCCGACGCGACGGACGACACAGGCGAACCCGAGGTGGAAAAGGCCGAGGACACTCAGCAAGCGGCGCTTTCCGTGTCCACCGATCCTATCGATGTAGAGAAAAAGACGTCGATCTCGACCACACCGACATCCATCAGTCTTGGCGGCCTAAGCGCAACAATTACGCAGTCAAAGCCAAATCCGTCCAAAGCCGAAGAGACCACAAAAGACCCCGAGGAGAGCGACAAAAATGGATAAGATGCCCGGCTGGGCCGACGCGGTCCTTGTCCCTTTGATTTCGCTTCTGCTTGCAGCGCTCCTGTCTGCGCTGGTGATCATCGGCATTGGCGAAGATCCCATCGCGGCGTTCAAGCTGATGGTTGACGGAGCGCTGATGCGCTCGTCTGGGTGGGGCTACACACTCTACTATGCTACCAACTTCATCTTCACCGGGCTCGCCGTTGCGGTCGCCTTTCACGCGCGGCTCTTCAACATTGGGGGTGAAGGGCAGGCGATGATCGGCGGGTTGGGCGTGGCGCTCGCGTGTCTCTACATCCCTTGGCCCAACTGGTATGTGGCGCTGGTCGGTGCCACTGTGTCGGCTGCCATCTTCGGCGCGCTTTGGGCACTGATCCCGGCCTATCTGCAAGCCAAACGCGGCAGCCATATCGTGATCACCACGATCATGTTCAATTTCATCGCCGCCGCTGTGCTGAACTACGTTTTGGTCAACCTCCTGCGCCCGCAAGGCGCGATGGATCCTGCCACGGCAAAGTTCCCGGAAGCAACGCATCTGCCGACCTTCCAGGACATGTTTTCAACCGCCGAAACCGCGATGTTCCGTGGAGCACCCGCAAACGTGACGTTCTTCCTCGCAATCGCGATGTGCTTTGTCGTCTGGCTTCTGATCTGGCGCACCAAGCTCGGCTATGAAATCCGCGCCTTTGGTCAGTCTGAATCAGCCGCAAAATACGCAGGCATCAGCCCGGTCAAAATCACCATCGTCGCCATGCTCATCTCGGGTGGCCTTGCAGGCATGATGGCGCTCAACACCACGATGGGCGAAGCAGAACGCCTTGTCATGAACGCCACCGAAGGGGCTGGCTTCATCGGCATCGCCGTCGCTCTGATGGGCCGATCACATCCGTTGGGCGTGCTGCTCGCGGCGCTCCTCTTCGGCTTCCTCTACCAGGGCGGTGCAGAGCTGGCCCTCTGGACCAACATCCCACGCGAACTGATCGTGGTGATTCAGGCGCTGGTTATCCTCTTCACAGGCGCACTCGACAATATGGTGCGGATGCCGCTTGAAAAGCTCTTCCTCGCATCCCGGAGGAAAGCCTGATGGATTTCGCAACGCTGCTTCAGGTGCTCGACAGCACCGTGCGTCTGGCTACACCTCTGCTGCTGGCCTGTCTCGCGGGTCTCTACTCAGAGCGCGCTGGTATCTTCGACATCGGCCTCGAAGGCAAAATGCTCGCTGCGGCCTTCTTCTCGGCTGCTATCGCGGCGATCACCGGCGATGTGTGGATGGGCCTTGGCGCAGGCATTCTGGCCTCACTTGCTCTGTCGGTTCTGCACGGTCTGGCCTCGATCACGTTCCGGGGCAACCAACTGATTTCCGGCGTGGCCATCAACTTCCTCGCGGCAGGACTCACAGTTCTGATCGCGCAGGACTGGTTCAGCCAAGGCGGCCGCACACCCTCTTTGATCGGCGCGGGCCGCTTTGAGGGGATCACCCTACCGGGCGCCGAGGAATTGGCAGGGGTGCCTGTGATCGGCCCGATATATGCTGAACTCATCTCTGGTCACTCAATCCTTGTGTATCTCGCGTTTGCAATGGTGCCCCTGACATGGTGGCTCTTGTACCGCACACGCTTTGGCCTCCGGCTGCGCGCTGTTGGCGAAGCACCCGAGGCTGTCGACACCGCCGGTGTCTCGGTCGTTGGACTGCGCTTTGTTGCGGTGGGCATATGCGGCGTCCTTTGCGGCATTGCAGGCGCTTACCTCGCCACGGCGCTGCAAGCCGGCTTTGTCAAGGACATGACAGCCGGACGTGGGTTTATTGCGCTTGCGGCGTTGATCTTTGCCAAGTGGCGTCCCTGGTACGCACTCTATGCCTGCCTGCTCTTTGGGCTGCTGCAGGCCGTGGCCCTCCGCTATCAGAATATCGACCTCGGCGTGTTTGTTGTGCCGGTGCAGGTCATGGACGCCCTGCCCTATATTCTGACCGTGGTGATCCTGGCAGGGTTTGTCGGCAAGGCCATTCCGCCCCGCGCTGGTGGCGAGCCCTACGTCAAGGAACGCTGACACACGCGTTAAGCGGGCGTTTCCGTCAACGGACACAGGTGATGCGTCATCGCATCATCTGCCCCGTCTCCTAAGTCCAGTTGACCGCCACGCATAAGTCCTTTTCGCATCTGCGGCACCGCTTCGCTTGAAACGTGCCACAGCTTGCGACTATGGACGAATATGCAAATCTATCTGCCCATCGCAGAAGTCTCCATAAACGCATTCCTGCTTCTTGGATTGGGGGGATTGGTCGGACTGCTCTCCGGCATGTTCGGTGTGGGTGGCGGATTTCTGATCACACCGCTTCTGTTCTTCGTCGGCATCCCACCAGCCGTGGCCGTGGCAACCTCAGCCAATCAGATTGTTGGCTCGTCGGTGTCCGCACTGATCCCGCATATCCGACGGCGCAATGTCGATTTCCGCATGGGCAGTGTGCTTTTGGCCGGCGGGCTTCTGGGGTCTGCTCTTGGCGTCTATGTCTTCAATTTCCTCAAAACGCTGGGCCAGGTCGATCTGATGGTGAACCTGTGCTACGTTATCTTCCTTGGCGTGATCGGCAGCCTGATGTTCGTCGAAGGGCTGAACGCGCTACGCCGCGCAAATCGGGGTGCCGCTCCGAAAAGACGCAAGCACAATTGGGTACATGGCTTGCCGTTCAAGGTGCGGTTTCGTGTGTCAGGTATCTATATCTCGGTCATCCCGCCCCTGCTTGTCGGACTGCTCGTCGGTGTGCTGTCCGCAATCATGGGTGTGGGCGGCGGGTTCATCATGGTGCCTGCCATGATCTACCTGCTCAGTATTCCGACAAAAGTCGTTGTCGGCACCTCACTCTACCAGATCATCTTTGTGACGGCCTTCACAACGCTGCTGCACGCCACGACGAATTATACCGTCGATATCCTGCTGGCGGTGCTTCTGTTGATTGGAGGCGTTGTGGGTGCGCAGTTCGGTGCGATGATAGGCTCCCGCCTCAGAGCCGAGCAGTTGCGCATCCTGTTGGCTGGCCTCGTCCTTCTGGTCTGCATAAAGCTCGCGATTGATCTGGTGATCCCACCTGCCGACATCTATTCCATCTCGGAAGTGATCTCTGAATGATCCGGCCGCTGTTTCAAAACCCCGACTACTCCGCTTACGTCTCACTGCCGCACGGCACACACTGTGCCCACTATCAGACAGACTGGCATTGCAACCAAAGACATTGCCCTTCGGCGCTTGAAAGCGCCAAGTCCATGAGGCTACAGAATACCATGCAGATCTACCTTCCCATTGCCGAAATCTCGGTCAACGCGTTTCTCCTGCTTGGCTTGGGCGGGATCGTCGGCGTGCTGTCGGGCATGTTTGGTGTCGGTGGTGGATTCCTGATGACGCCTCTGCTCTTCTTTATTGGCATCCCACCAGCGGTCGCAGTTGCGACCGAGGCAAACCAGATCGTCGCCTCCTCTTTCTCGGGAGTACTTGCCCACCTCAGACGCAAGACCGTCGATCTCAAGATGGGCACCGTCCTGTTGGTCGGCGGTCTGATTGGCGCTGCCCTGGGTGTCTTGCTGTTCAACTACCTCAAGAGCCTTGGCCAGGTCGATCTGCTGGTCAAGCTGTGCTACGTCGTGTTTTTGGGCGTCATCGGCTCACTGATGTTTGTCGAAAGTCTCAGCGCGATCCGAAAGACAAAATCAGGCAAGCCGCCTGCGCGGAAAAAGCACAACTGGATCCACGGTCTGCCCTTCAAGATGCGGTTCCGCACCTCCGGTCTGTACATCTCTGTCATTCCTCCATTGATCGTCGGCGTCGTGGTCGGTGTTCTGGCCGCCATCATGGGTGTCGGTGGCGGCTTTATCATGGTGCCCGCCATGATCTACCTGCTGGGCATGCCGACCAAGGTGGTCGTTGGCACGTCGCTCTACCAGATCATCTTCGTGACTGCATTTACCACACTGCTTCACGCAACCACAAACTACACCGTAGACATGGTGCTGGCCGTACTCCTGCTGGTTGGCGGCGTTATTGGCGCGCAGATCGGAACCGTGATTGGAGCAAAGCTGAAAGCGGAACAATTGCGCATCCTGTTGGCTCTCATGGTCCTGCTGGTCTGTGGCAAGCTGGCCCTCGATCTGCTGATCCAGCCCTCAGAGCTGTTCTCGATCGGCGCGGCGGGAGGTCACTGATGCGCTGGTTGCTGTTCGCTCTCCTGCTCCTGTCCGCGCCTTTGCAGGCCGAAGAAGTGGTTCTTGGCCTCAGCCAGGACGAGGTCTCGATCTCGACCAATTTCGACGGGTCGGAGATTATCATCTACGGCGCGATCAAACGCGAAGCCCCCATCCCACAAGACGCGCCCCTGCAGGTCATCGTCACTATCTCAGGCCCGCAAGAGCCGATCACCGTACGGCGCAAGGATCGTAAGCTCGGGATCTGGGTCAACACCGACGCGATGTCCGTCTCGGCGGCCCCCAGCTTTTACGCCATAGCAACCTCCGCCCCCTGGGGCGACGCGCTGAACGAGGCCGACGATCTGCGGCACACGGTGTCCATCCCTCGGGCAATTCGCTCGGTAGGGGCGTGGTCACAGGTGGCCAAACCGCAAGAGTTCATCGACGCCCTGATCCGTATACGGATGAACAATGGCCTTTATGTCCTGAACGAAGGCAGCGTTGATCTTCGCGAATCGACGTTGTTCAACACCGCGATCCAGATGCCGGCAAATCTCACCGAGGGCGAATACGCGACGCGGATTTTCCTGACCCGCAACGGGCAGGTCGTCTCGAAATACGAGACAAGCATCGACGTCCGCAAAGTTGGCCT
>JAUIIR010000016.1 GCA_030431485.1 Alphaproteobacteria bacterium | reverse complement strand
AGGACAAAGCCGGTGGCCCCGGTCAGCCCGCCGATAAAGCCGCCACCGGGTTCGTTATGGCCGCGCAGCATCATGTAGAACGAGAACACGAGTAGCAGACCGGCAAGGTAGCGCGTGCCGACGCGCAGGATGACTGAATTCATTTCTGGTCTCCTTTGCGTGTTGTGCGCAGCAGCGCGTAAGCCGACAGAGCGGCGATGACGACGACCGCGATCTCTCCGAACGTGTCGAGTGCGCGGAAGTCCACGAGGATGACGTTGACGATGTTGCGCCCGTAGGCTTCGGGCCAGCTTGTCGCTTCGAAATACTCGGTCAGGCGCAGGTCAAGAGGGCTGGACACCACGGCAATCAAGATCAGCGAAACAGATGCCCCGACGACCACGGACAGGAGAGCGTGGCTGAAGCGGAACTCGGCCTTGGGCAGCGACGGCAGGCGCAGCATCACGACAGCCACCAGAACCACCACGAGCGTTTCGACTAGGAGCTGCGTGATCGCCACGTCGGGGGCGCTGAACACGATAAAGATCATTGCGATGCCGATGCCGACCACCCCAAGGGCAGCGATGCCTGCGATGCGCGAGTTGGTGACCAGCGCGAGCAACGCGCCGGCGATGGTCAAAAGGGCGATGGAGGTGTGCTTCCATTCCACATCCGACAGATCGACGGCGATCATCGGCATGCCCGTGTAGACCAGCGTCAGAAGAATGCCCGCCGCAATGGTCAGGAACGTGCCGAAGAGATAGCTGGAGAGTTTGCCGTTTTGCACAAGCTGGGTTTGCCATTTTGCAAATCCCTTGAGGCCATCAAGGAAGCTGTCCCAGCCCTTGTCGAGGTTCGGGATGGACTGGAACACCCGCTCCAGCAGCGCGCGCAGTTGAACGTGACGCCAGTAGAACAGCAGGCCAAGCACAAAGGTCGCGATGCTGAGGAAGAGCGGGATATTTACGCCGGCCCAAAGCTTCAGTTCTTTCGCCTCACCGATTTCGCCGGTCAACGAAATCACGGTCGGGTTGATCAGCGCGACTTGCAGCAGGTCAGGATAGATGCCGAAGACCGCGCCGAGGCTGGCAAGGATGATCGGCCCGGCCCACATCTGCCAAGGTGCTTCGCGGGGGGAATGTCCGGAGGGCACACTACCCTGCCAGAACGGGCGGAACGCAACGACTCCGGCCACGGCGAGCATGAGCGCGTTGGATAAGAGCGCTGCACCTGCCACGAACAGCGGCTCCGACGCCACGGCAATTGCACCCGCGTATTTCAGCTCTTTGCCGATGAAGCCAAGGAAGGGCGGAAAGCCTGCCATTGACAGCGCAGCAAGCGCGGCGGCGCTTGCGGTGATCGGCATGATCCGCCCCAGCCCGCCCAACTGGTCGGTCTCACGAGTGCCGGTGGACAGGTCGATGCAGCCGACCACAAGAAAGAGCGACGCTTTGTAAAGCGAATGCACGATCAGGAAGGTCGCGAATGCGGTCATCGCATAGCCCGACTCCTGCCCAAGGAAGAGTGTCAGCGTGCCAAGCGCCATTAGCGTCGTGTAGGCCAGCGCTTGCTTAAGGTCGGTCTGCCGCAGCGCCAGAAGGCTAGCAAAGACGGCCGTCACCGCACCGAAGATCGTCAGGGTCCAGAGCCAGACATCGGTTCCGGACATCGCCGGGTGCATTCGCGCCATGACGTAAACGCCTGCTTTGACCATCGTGGCAGAGTGCAGAAAGGCACTGACCGGGGTGGGGGCGGCCATTGCGTTGGGCAGCCAGAAGTGGAACGGCACCTGCGCCGATTTGGTGAATGTGCCCGCCAGCAGTAGGATCAGGATCGGCAGGTACATCGCGTGCTCTTTGAGCGCGCTGTCCTGTGCGATGATGCCGGAGATGCTCGTTGTGCCCGAGGCGGCTGCCAAAAGGATCAACCCGGCGAGGAACGCCAAACCCCCTGCGCCGGTGACAAACAGCGCTTGCAACGCGTTGCGACGGCTTTTCTCGCTCTCGTGCGAAAACCCGATCAGCATGTAAGAGGTGAGCGTCGTCAATTCCCAGAAAACGAAGAGCAGGATCAGGTCATCTGCTAGCACCAGCCCCAACATCGACACCATGAAGGCGGTCAGAAACAGAGCAAACCGGGCATATTGCGGATGCCCGGCGAGGTAGGTGTTGGAATAGAGCAGCACCAGCGTCCCGATGCCCGAGATCAGTAGCGAAAACGTCACGCTTAGTCCGTCAACCAAGAAGGCGAGTTCGATGCCCAGTGACGGAATCCATGGGATCGACAATCGAATGATCTCGGTTGCGGCGATTGAGGGGACAAGTGATGCAAAATACGCGAACAGCGCTGCGGCGAAGAGGACGGGGATGACCCCTATCATACCGTTTCCGCGTGTGTCGGTTGGAAATCCGCCCGCCATTAGTGCTTACCTCCTGCGGAGTTTACGCCAAGGGGCAGTCTGATTGTCAGGAGTGACGCAATGTCAGTAGCAATCCGAACTGTCGCCAAAACACAAAAACGCGCCGTGCCAAATTTGAGCGGAGCATGGTTTATTTGTTGAGAAAATCCGCCCGCGCGGGAAAACTCATTGTTTCTCACTTCCAACACAGACCCTGCTCCTTCACCCAAAATGGGAGATAGGGGCTGCTTTCCATTGAGCAAATCGAAAGTATCTGCTTCATTAATAGAGAATAACTATCAGTGACGTGAAGATGCCAAGCCTTCAACAACTGCGTTACCTTGTTGCGGTGGCAGATCATCTGCATTTCCGCCGAGCAGCCGAAGCGTGCAATGTCACGCAACCCACGCTGAGTGCGCAGATCAAGGAGCTTGAGCTGCGGCTGGGTGTCAGTCTGGTGGAGCGCAGCCGGTCCAAGGTGATGATGACACCCACCGGGAAGGACATCGTTGAACGCGGCAGGCGGGTTCTGCGTGAGGTTGCCGAGATCCATACGATCGCGAAATCACGACAAAGCGTTCTGAGTTCTGTAATTCGCGTTGGTGTTGTGCAGACCGTGGGTTCATACTTCCTGCCTTTGGTGATCCCGGACCTGCATAAGAAATATCCCAAGCTCGGGCTCTATATTAGGGAGGGGCTTCCTGACCTTTTGTTGAGGAGCCTGGAAGACGGGTCTTTGGATTTGCTCTTCTTTCCCTTGCCCGTGGCTCGGGCAGAGTTGGAGGCTCAACCGCTTTTTCGCGAACCGATTCAGGTGGTAATGCCAGCAGAGCATCGGCTTGCGTCTCAGGTCGAGATTGACCCGGTGATGCTGCGGGGCGAGACGATCTTGTCGCTTGAGCCGGGGCATAGACTGTATGAGCTTGTGCGCCGGATTTCAGAGGAGCATGGTGTTGAGCTGTCACATGACTATGAAAGCACAAGCCTGGACACGCTCCGGCAGATGGTAGCGACGGGTATGGGCTTGTCATTGATGCCGGCGCTTTATGTGAAGTCGGAAGTCGCGCATCAAGACCTCGTCGTCGCGCGTCCGTTCCGTGGAACAGTGCCTGCACGGATGATCGGCATGGTGTGGCGAAAAGGCACGTCACGGGAAAGCGAGTTTCGCCTGCTTGCCTCTTTTGTCTGTCAGTCGCTCACGCAACGCGCGCCGGAGGTTACCGTATTGGGTGACAGTTCGGCAGCATGACGCATGAGGACATCAAAGCACTCACCGCTCTGACTTATGATCCGACTTTGAAGGGAGTGTTTGGTGGAGCCTAGGGGGATCGAACCCCTGACCTCTTGCATGCCATGCAAGCGCTCTCCCAGCTGAGCTAAGGCCCCGTTTGTGCGCGTTCAATTACGCAATGCCGGGGGCGGGATCAAGCGTGATTCCGCCCCTCAGCAGAAATTAATCGTCGTCGTCGCTTGCAACGTCAGCAATGTCGTCGAGCGACACGTTATCGTCGTCATCATCCTCGAGAACGTCATCGTCTTCGAGTTCGACATCGACATCATCATCGTCGAGTACATCGACATCATCAACGTCGTCGGCCTTGGCCTTGTTCTGACGGTCTTCGGCATCCGCCGCGATCATGCGGGTCTTGCCGGTATCAATCTCGACAACTTCGCCGGTATACGGGCTGATGATCGGATCGGCGTTCAGGTCATAAAAGCGCTTTCCCGTCGTCGGGCAAACGCGTTTGACGCCCCATTCTTCTTTGGGCATGGGAGATCCCCTTCAATTGCGTGGTCATATCGACAATCTGCGCCAACTGCCATAACACCGATCCAGTGTCAAAGGCTTTAGGCTATAGATATCTTCGAGCGACATATGGGCGTCAGAACCTTCCCCGGCAACCCCGAAATCCCGCTGAAATTGCGGAAGAGCGCCCGGGCACGCCGCATGACTCTACGCATTTCGCGGATTGACGGAGCGGTAACGCTGACGGTCCCTCGGGGTGTTTCAGAGAAAGACGCCCTGGCCTTTGCGGCTGAAAAGCATGCTTGGGTCAAAGGCCACCTGGCTCAACATGCTGCGCCCGAGCTTGTTGGACCGGGGGATGTGCTGAGCGTCGGAGGCGAACGGTTAGAACTTGTCCAAGGGCCGGGCAAGCGGTTGCTGCTTGAGGGATCGCGCATCGTGTTGCCAGATCCCGTTGAAAAGGGACGGCGGCATCTATTGGCGTGGCTGAAAGAACAGGCCCGTGCCGAGCTAACCCATGCATCTGATCACTACGCAACGCGACTCGGCCGACGCTATTCGCGTTTGACGCTCAGGGATACCCGGTCGCGGTGGGGATCATGTTCGTCTGCTGGTGCGCTGATGTATTCGTGGCGACTGATTCTCGCGCCGCGTTCGGTCTTGAACTATGTGGCTGCGCACGAGGTCGCGCATTTGCAGGAGATGAATCATTCGGCTGATTTCTGGCGCGTGGTGGACCACCTATATGGACCGCATAAAGAGGCGCGCGACTGGCTGCGGCAAGACGGCCCCAAGCTGCATCGATTTCGGTTTGATGCTTGACCCGATCTCAGACTGTGATCACAGTTTGGTATGAGCGTCCTGACCCGTCCCACTGAACCCACTCTGTCGGCACATGACCGTGTCTATCGTGGTTTGCGCAACCGCATCATGTTCGGTCAGATGTCGCCAGCGGAACAACTGACACTACGCGGGGTCGCGCGCGAATTCGACGTGTCGATGACGCCCGCACGCGAAGCGTTTCAGAGGCTTGTCGCAGAAGGCGCGTTGTCCATGTCGGCTTCAGGGCGCGTGTCGACCCCTGAATTGTCAAATGATCGGATCGAAGAACTGGCGGCGCTGCGGGCATTGATTGAAGTCGAACTTGCCAGCCGTGCGCTGCCACGGGCTCACCTTGCTTTGATCGACCGCCTTCAGGCGATCAATGGCACAATCGCCGATGCCATCTCGAACAGGGACGCGGTCGGATATATCCGTACCAATCTCGATTTCCACCGCACATTATATTTGCGCGCTCAAGCGCCGGCGATGTTGGCGATGGCGGAAACCGTGTGGCTGCAATTGGGCCCCACCATGCGGGCACTCTACGGACGCCTTCGGCGGACAGAAGCGCCGCAGTATCATCGGTTGATCATTGCAGCGTTGAAGGCCGGGGATGAACCCGGCCTCCGTCTCGCAGTCCGATCAGACGTCACACAGGGATTGCGCCTGCTGACCGGCTAGCCGCGCCAAATATCAATGCGCCATGAAAACTGGGACTTCACAGGTTTCGAGCATATTGCGCGTAGCCCCGCCAAGGATTGCCTCACGGAAGCGCGAGTGACCATAGGCGCCCATGACCACCATATCAGCATTGATATCAGTGACATGCCGCCGCATCACGTCGGACACCCGGGGCATTGATTTGGACAGAACGTCGATTTCGACGTTCGCTCCGTGCCGAGCCAGGAACTGCGACAGCAAACCACCGGGATCGGATCGGTTTGGCCCATGTTTCGGGGGGTCAATCACGACGATATGCACTTTGTTGGCCGCAGTCAGGAACGGCATGGCGCTTCGGATTGCCCGCAATGCTTCGGCGCTTTCATTCCAGCCGATAGCCACTTTCTCAGGCAGTTTCAGTTCGGTCCCCCCATCAGGCAGGACGATCACTGGTGACTGGCCCTCGAAGAGGGCGCCTTCGACAACGGGTTCGAGTTCAATGCCGCGATCATCGCCATAGGGGCGCGGTACAACCGTCAGATCAGCGAACCGGGCGTGAGACGCGACGAATCTGGCAACATCTGCCAGTTGGCAAACCGCTTCTGTAACGCCCCACCGGAGATCGGTCAGATTGAGCTTTTCCTTGGCGGCTTTGGCCAAACCAGATGCATCTTCCCGCGCCTGATGCAACGTTTCCTGAAGCACTGCCGCATTCATGCCCGCATAATAATAGCCAGTTTGCGTGCGATCTACGCCGATACACAATACATCAAGATGGGCATCCAGCGCGCCAGCCATTGCGGTGGCTTGCGTCAGCGTCTCGGTCAATTGGGCCTCGTCGGTTGCGACGGCCAAAATCGTTTTGAAAGACATGGTTAGCTCCCTAGGATGTTTTCCTCTTTTGTCACCATCGGCGCATGCCGCGCGACGCGCTTTGACACCCATCAAACAAGTCCGGCAATTCTATTGATGCAGATCAAGGATAGGTTCAGCCAAGTTTCGCATTAAGGGCCCAGTCTGAAAACCGCCTGCGCGGCAGCCGAATCGTGCGGGTAAGACGAAGGGACAAAAAATGTTGAACTATATCAAGCTGATCGCGCTTGGTTTGATCACGCTTTTCGCGATGATCGCTGCAAGCTATGCGCGCGATTTGGCCTATCAGGTTCACGCCATCATTATCATGGCGGTATCTGCCGGGCTCTTCCTCTGGACGTTGCGGAACACCGATGAACCGGTACCTGCGGCTGTTCTTGAAACAAGCTACATGGATGGAGTGGTCCGCTACGGCGTGATTGCAACGGCGTTCTGGGGTGTGGTCGGGTTCCTCGCGGGGACCTTTATCGCGTTTCAGCTGGCTTTTCCGGTGCTCAATTTTGAATGGGCACAAGGCTATATGAACTTTGGGCGGCTTCGCCCGCTGCACACCTCTGCAGTGATTTTTGCGTTTGGTGGCAACGCTTTGATCGCAACATCGTTTTACGTAGTGCAGCGCACAAGCGCGGCGCGCCTTTGGGGAGGCAACCTCGGCTGGTTCGTCTTCTGGGGTTACAACCTGTTTATCGTGCTCGCAGCCACAGGCTACCTTCTGGGCGGGACCCAGTCCAAGGAATACGCAGAACCCGAGTGGTATGTGGACCTTTGGCTGACCATTGTCTGGCTGGCGTATCTGGCGGTTTTCCTCGGCACGATCATCAAGCGTAAAGAACCGCATATTTACGTGGCAAACTGGTTCTTCCTGTCCTTTATCGTCACCGTCGCGATGCTTCACGTGTTCAACAACCTGAGCATTCCGGTCTCGATCTTCGGTTCTAAGTCGGTTCAGGTTTTTGCAGGTGTTCAAGATGCGATGGTTCAGTGGTGGTATGGCCACAACGCTGTGGGCTTCTTCCTGACAGCAGGCTTCCTGGGCATGATGTACTACTTTGTGCCCAAGCAGGCGGAACGTCCGGTCTTTAGCTACAAACTGTCGATCATCCACTTCTGGGCGCTGATCTTCCTGTATATCTGGGCGGGTCCGCACCACTTGCACTACACCGCTCTGCCAGATTGGGCGTCGACCCTTGGCATGGTGTTCTCGATCGTTCTGTGGATGCCCTCATGGGGTGGCATGATCAACGGTCTGATGACACTTAGCGGCGCATGGGACAAGCTGCGCACCGATCCAGTGATCCGGATGATGGTGATCTCGCTAGGCTTCTACGGCATGTCGACCTTCGAAGGTCCGATGATGTCGATCCGCGCTGTAAATTCGCTGTCACACTACACTGACTGGACCATTGGTCACGTGCACTCTGGCGCACTTGGCTGGAACGGTATGATCACCTTCGGTGCTCTGTATTTCCTCGTGCCCAAGCTCTGGAACCGTCAGCGGCTCTATAGCTTGAGCATGGTCAGCTGGCACTTCTGGCTCGCCACCATCGGCATCATTCTCTACGCGGCCTCGATGTGGGTCACCGGGATCATGGAAGGCCTGATGTGGCGCGAAGTTGACGCAAACGGGTTCCTTGTGAACAGCTTTGCCGACACCGTGAGCGCGAAATTCCCGATGTACGTCGTGCGTGCGCTGGGTGGGGTGATGTACGTCACCGGTGCTCTGATCATGTGCTACAACCTGTGGATGACTGTGAAGCGCAGCCCGGCGAAAGAAGCCGCGGTGTCCTCCGCAGCTGTCGCGGCCGAATAAGGAGGCTTGGACAATGGGTATTCTTGACAAGCATAAGGTACTTGAAACCAACGCGACGCTGTTGCTGGTGTGCAGCTTTCTGGTCGTGACCATCGGTGGCCTGGTGCAGATCGTGCCGCTCTTCTACCTCGAAAACACCATCGAAGAGGTCGAAGGCATGCGTCCCTACACACCTCTCGAACTGGCGGGGCGCGATGTCTACATCCGTGAAGGTTGCTATGTCTGCCACAGCCAGATGATCCGCCCGATGCGCGATGAGGTCGAACGCTATGGCCACTACAGCCTCGCGGCAGAGTCTATGTACGACCATCCGTTCCAGTGGGGCTCCAAGCGGACCGGGCCAGACCTGGCCCGTGTCGGAGGGCGCTACTCGGACGACTGGCATGTGGATCACCTGCGTAATCCGCAATCCGTTGTGCCGGAATCGGTGATGCCGAAATATGGCTACCTCGAAGCGACGTTGCTGGAAGGCGAGCATATCGGTGACCTGATGGCGACAAACGCGTTCGTCGGTGTTCCGTACACCAGCGAGATGATCGAAGCCGCACAGCAGGACTTCCGCGCACAAGCGGATCCTGACAGCGATTTCGACGGATTGATCGAGCGCTATGGTGAAAAGGTGAACGTGCGCAACTTCGACGGGCAGCCGGGCGTTTCCGAAGCAGACGCTTTGATCGCTTACCTTCAGATGTTGGGTACTTTGGTCGATTTCTCGACTTTCACACCTGACGCAAGCCGCTAAGGAGGACCTGATGGAAACCTATTCGTTTCTTAGGGAATTTGCCGACAGCTGGATGCTGCTCGTCCTGTTCCTGTTCTTTGTCGGGGTGATCCTCTGGGCCATCCGCCCCGGTAGCAACAAGACACATCGCGATACTGCCAACATTCCGTTTCGCAATGAAGACAAACCCGCCGCATCCAAGGAGGCGAGGACATGAGTAAGAAAGACGACGATCTTGATTATGAAACCACTGGTCATGAGTGGGACGGGATCAAGGAATACAACAAGCCGCTTCCACGCTGGTGGCTGTGGACCTTTTACGCAACAATTGTCTGGGGGGTTCTCTACACGATCGCCTATCCTGCATGGCCAGGCATCAAAGAAGCCACTCCAGGTATTCTTGGGTTCTCGACACGCGCTCAGGTCGCGGAAGAGATCGCGGCCTTCGAAGAAGCCAATGCCGGTATCAACACCCAGTTGGCTTCTGTTGAACTGACCGAGATTGCGCAGGATGCGGAGCTTAACCAGTACGCCCAGAACGCGGGTGCTGCTGTTTTCCGGACTTGGTGCGCACAATGTCATGGTTCAGGTGCTGCGGGTGCCAAAGGCTATCCAAACCTGCTCGACGATGACTGGCTTTGGGGCGGCGACATCGAAGCCATCCACACGACGATTGTCCACGGCATTCGGAATGAGGAAGACCCGGACGCCCGTTGGTCACAGATGCCGGCATTTGGCGAAATGCTGGCCGAAGACGAGATCAATCAGGTCGTTAACTACGTGATGTCTCTGTCTGGTGAACCGCAGGACGCGTCACAGGTCGCAGCGGGTGAGACAGTCTTCCTCGACAACTGTGCGGCCTGTCATATGGACGACGGCACAGGTGACCGGTGGCAAGGTGCGCCCAACCTGACGGACGCGATCTGGCTTTATGGGGGTGATTTCGAAACTGTCAAAGAGACAGTGACTTATTCCCGCTTTGGTGTGATGCCGCCGTGGACAGACCGACTGAGCGAAGCTGAGATCCGTGCCGTAGCAACCTATGTGCATGGACTTGGTGGCGGCGAAGCGGCCGTCGAGTAACGTCAAGATACCGTCTGGCCTTTGGGCCAGATGGATAAGCGCCGGTTGCCTCTTTCTGTTCGCGCGTTTCGAGGCGCCGGCGCGTTTTTTGGGTTATTGCCATCTTCGACCGCGCCAGGGCCACCGCCGGGCGCGGTTTTTTGTGGTCAGGCCGTGCCAGATATGCGGTGGTTGATAAACCACTGGATCAATCATCTCCAATCCTCCCAGCGCTTTGGTGCATCAGTGTCACGCAGGTCTTCGCGATACCAAGACGGCGGAATCGAAGGCTGATAGCGGGTCGGAGACAGACCGCTGGCGCGAAAAAAAGTTTTTGCAAATGTGGTGAACATGGCGAGATCCTCTGGCTAGTGTTTTCCTGCACTCATACTTGTGCTTTCGGCCTCAGAATGCGACTCAGGAATAAATCCAATGTGTAAGGTGAGATTACATGATAGATTGGTCGCGACTGCCGTCTCTGTCCGCCCTGAGAGCCTTTTGCGCTTTTGTTCAAACGGGATCGGTTGTGGAGGCGGGAGGCGCACTGAATGTGAGCCATGCCGCCATCTCACAGCAGTTGCGCAGCCTTGAAGCCCATCTGGGTGCGACGCTTTTTGACCGCTCCAGCCGGGCGCTTGAGTTGACGGCTGACGGACGGGACCTTGCTCGGGCTCTGGATGACGGTTTTGGTCGAATAGCTGCCGGTGTTGAGGCGCTGGCAAATGCAGACGCGCAAAGGCCTCTTAATGTGGGCTGCACTCCGACGTTTGCGAGTGCCTGGCTGATGCCGCGCCTGGCCGGATTTCAGGTGGAACACCCGGGCATTGATATGATTGTGACCCCGAGTCCAATCCTGACAGATCCCTCGCCCGGTGGGATTGATGTTGCGATCCGATTTGGCAACGGGGGATGGGCCGGGTTGGAGTGCGAACGATTGCTCGCATCGCCGATTGTCGTGGTCGGTGCACCCTCGCTATTCAAAGGGAACACGCCCTCGGAACCAAGAGACCTTGTGGCCTATCCTTGGCTTGAGGAACTGGGCACAACGGAATCATCCACCTGGCTTGCGGCACACGGGCTTGCAAATGAGAAAGTCCTGTCGCGGACCCACGTGCCGGGAAATCTGATGCTCGACGGCGCGCGAAACGGGCAGGGCGTCGCAGTCTCAACGCGAATCGCAGTTGCCGAAGATCTTGCCGCTGGACGGCTGGTCGCAGTGTTTGAGGACAGGTCGGATGCAGGCTACAATCTGGTCACCCGACCCGGAGTACAACGTGCTCCGTTAAAAGCATTTTTGCGATGGATCCGTCGGGAGGCAGCAAAAACCTGAATTAAAGATACAGTATTTGATGCAAGTCAAAGTCTGGCCCCGCGGCACCTGAGAAAAGACGCTCAAGCCAAACCGTCTTTGGGAGCCAATTTTCTCGTGTCTCAAGCAGAAAACTCTACGCCACCGAATCTTTACGCTGCGCGTGAACCAATTTTTCCCAAACGTGTGAAAGGGAACTTCAGAAGCCTGAAATGGATCATAATGATCGTCACGCTGGGCATTTACTATGTCACGCCGTGGATTCGCTGGGATCGCGGCCCCCAGCTTCCCGATCAGGCCGTTCTGGTTGACCTGGCAAACCGCCGGTTCTTTTTTTTCTGGATCGAAATCTGGCCGCACGAATTCTACTTCGTTGCGGGTCTTCTCATTATGGCGGGGCTGGGTTTGTTCCTGTTTACCTCGGCGCTGGGTCGCGTCTGGTGCGGCTATGCGTGCCCGCAGACTGTTTGGACCGACCTGTTTATCCTCGTCGAACGCTGGATCGAAGGCGATCGCAACGCCCGCTTGCGTCTCCATCGCCAGAAAAAAATGGATTTCCGCAAGGCGCGCCTCCGTGTGACGAAGTGGGTGGCCTGGTTCCTGATCGGTCTCGCCACTGGCGGGGCATGGGTATTTTATTTTGCGGACGCGCCAACCCTTCTTCAAGATCTGGTAACAGGGCAAGCACACCCGGTGGCCTACACCACAATGCTGATCCTGACCGCGACCACGTTCTTTTTCGGTGGTTTTGCCCGCGAGCAGATTTGCATCTACGCCTGCCCGTGGCCCCGAATTCAGGCCGCGATGATGGACGAGGACACGCTCACCATCGGGTATCGCGAATGGCGGGGTGAACCGCGTGGCAAGCACCGCAAAGGTGATGGCGCCGAGCAATTGGGTGACTGCATCGACTGCATGGCTTGTGTAAACGTTTGCCCCATGGGCATCGACATTCGCGATGGGCAGCAGATGGAGTGCATTACCTGTGGTCTCTGTATCGATGCCTGCGATGACATCATGGAAAAGATCGGTAGGCCGCGTGGTCTGATCGACTATCTTGCGCTGTCTGATGAACCGCGTGAGCGCGCCGGTGAAAAGCCGCGCACAGCCTGGTTCCACATCTTCCGTCTTCGGACGATGATGTACACGACCCTCTGGGCGCTTGTCGGCTTTGGGTTGGTCTTCGCACTGTTTATCCGGCCCGAAATCGACATGACCGTGGCACCAGTGCGGAACCCGACATTCGTCACGCTTTCCGATGGTTCTATCCGCAACACGTACGATGTCCGTTTGCTTAACAAACACGGCGAAGATCGTCCGTTCCGCGTCTCCGTCACGGGGCACCCCTCCCTGCGGGTGCAGTTGGAAGGAACGCCTTACGAAGCGGTCGATGTGCCAGCGAATGAAACATACCTGCAGCGTGTCTATGTCGTCGCCGCACCCGGGTCGGATCCGGCTGAGGCGGAACGCAGCGATGTCCGCTTCTGGGTCGAGGACCTCACAAACGGCGACCGCGCCTACACTGACAGCATCTTCAACGGGAGAAGCAACTGATGACCAAGGAACGCAAACTTACAGGCTGGCATGCATTGGCCATTTTTGGCAGCTGCTTTGCCGTCATCATTTCCGTCAATCTTGTCTTGGCTTACTCGGCGGTGAAAACCTTTCCCGGACTGGAAGTGAAAAATTCCTATGTAGCGTCGCAAAACTTTGATGCACGTCGGAATGAACAGGAATCGCTTGGCTGGGAGGTTTACGCCGAGGCGAAGGGCGGCTTGCTTATTCTGAGCATCCAGGACGAGGCTGGCAAACCTGTGCAGGCGGGAACGCTTGATGCGGTTCTGGGGCGGGCCACACATGTTCAAGATGACCGCAGCCCGGAATTTTCGTTTGACGGACGGGCGTACGTCGCGCGCGAAACGCTCGCTCCGGGAAACTGGAATATCCGGATGACCGCCACTTCACTTGATGGCGTGCGTTTTGAACAGCGCGTTGTCCTGCATGTTGAAAGCTAACCTATGACCGTCGCCATGCGTCCACCCGCTTCGGCATGCCCTGCGTGTGCCGCCGCGCCTGCGGCCGAGGCGCTGGCCGATGCCGCTGTCCCTCAGGACGTCAACATCGTCCTGTCTCTGCCGTCCATCCATTGTGCCGCCTGTATTTCAGGGGTCGAACGCAGTCTTGCGGCTACGGACGGGGTTAAAGGCGCGCGGGTGAATCTGACGCTCAAACGGGCGCAGATCGAAGCCGGTTCAGATGTGACCGCAGATGATCTGATCCGCGTGCTGGAAAACGCTGGCTACGAAGCGCACGAGCTGGACTCGACGGCGCTCCGCGCAACCGAGACAGACAAAGCAGGGCGGGACCTGCTGATGCGTCTGGCTGTGTCTGGTTTCGCGATGATGAACATCATGCTGCTCTCTGTGGCAGTCTGGTCCGGTGCCGATGGTCAGACCCGGGACATGTTCCATTGGATTTCCGCTGCCATTGCGCTGCCGACCATAGGGTTTTCGGCGCAGCCTTTCTTCAAACATGCATGGACGGCGCTCCGGGCCGGACGGCTCAACATGGATGTTCCAATCTCACTGGCTATTGCATTGGCAGTGGCGACATCTCTTTGGGAGACATCTCTTTCGGGAGAACATGCATATTTTGACGCGGCGATCACTCTGACCTTCTTCTTGCTGGCCGGTCGGTATCTGGATCACCGTACCCGCGCGGCAGCAAGATCGGCTGCTGAAGAACTGGCGGCACTTGAAGTGCCGCGCGTCTGGCGTGTCAGAGACAACGGCGAAGAACAGATTGCCATGTCCGAGCTTGTGGTGGGCGATTTGATCCGCGTCCGTCCTGGGGGCAGAATGCCGGTCGACGGCGAAATCGTTGGCGGCAAATCTGAACTGGACCGGTCGCTTCTGACCGGAGAGACCCGACCGATCTGTGCAGGTGTAGGGACGACGGTCAGCGCGGGAGAGGTCAATCTGACAGGTCCTCTGACGATCCGGGCGAGTGCGGTTGGCCGGGATACGTCACTACATCGCATGGCTGATCTGGTCGCCGTGGCCGAGTCTGGGCGGTCACGATATACATCTCTCGCTGACAAAGCGGCCAAGCTCTATGCGCCGGGTGTGCACATCTTGTCGGCTCTCGCTTTCGCGGGTTGGTATATTTACACTTTCGATCTGCGGACGGCTTTGAACATCGCAGCCGCCGTTCTGATCATCACATGCCCATGCGCTTTGGGATTGGCTGTTCCCGCCGTGACCACCGCGGCCTCAGGACGGTTGTTCCGAAAAGGTTTGCTGATAAAGGATTCAACCGCGCTTGAGCGGATGGCTCAGGTAGACACTGTTGTTTTCGACAAAACCGGCACGTTGACCGCCGGTACGCCCGAGGTCGTAAACCTTGGAGATCACTCGCGCCGCGATCTGGGTATCACTCTGGCGCTTGCCGAAGGCTCTTCGCATCCACTGTCGCAATCCCTGGCAGGTGCTATCCGCGATGCCGGGATATCACCGGCAAAATTGACGGACATCACCGAGGTCCCGGGCCACGGAACTGAGGGATCGTGGATGGGGCAGGTGGTTCGCCTTGGACGGGCAAGCTGGGTTGGAGACGGCGATAGTGCCGAGACCTGTGCGTGGCTGCGTGTCGGAGATCTCGTTGCTGATCCGTTCCGTTTTGCCGACCAGATTCGTGATGGGGCCGAAGTACTCGTCTCGCAATTGCAGCAAAATGGCTACGATGTGATCCTGATGTCCGGGGATACAACTCCTGCAGTTGAAGCATTTGCAGATCGCCTCGAAATTGCCAGATGGATCGCCGAAGCATTGCCAGAGGACAAGGCAGCGCGGGTCGCTCAACTGACTGAAAGCGGAAAAAAGGTTTTGATGGTTGGTGACGGTTTGAACGACACGGCTGCTCTTGCTGGTGCACATGCGTCGATCTCTCCGGCCAGCGCGCTTGATGCGGCACGTGTGGCGTCCGATGTCGTTCTTCTGGGCAATTCTCTTGACCCGATCGCCGATGCGCTTGCGACATCGCGCGTGGCGATCAAGCGTATTCGCCAGAACTTCACCATTGCGACGTGGTACAATATCATAGCGGTGCCGCTTGCCGTGGCTGGACTGTGCTCGCCTCTGATCGCCGCATTGGCGATGTCCAGCTCTTCGATTACCGTGTCCTTGAACGCGCTGCGCCTGAAATGATCCGGAGAGTTCAATGAACGTCTTGGCCTATCTGATTCCAGTGTCGCTGATCCTTGGCGGGATTGGCCTCTTGGCCTTCGTCTTCACGGTAAAATCCAAGCAGTACGAAGATCCGGAAGGGGCGGCCCAACGCATTCTGTCAGACGATTACGACGATCACCCCAAGAGCTGATTTGCTCCCGGTCAGCTTGGCCCGATCATAAAGCAGGTGACTTGTCGAGCCTGAAGCTTGCGGCAAGCCAGATCTGCTGCGTCGCGTGTGAGGCCCATAAAGTTCGCATCGTAGCCACGCGCGCCATTCACGACCTTTCTCAGCGATCCATCCAGCGTCGCCATCTCGGCCAGAGCTGTCTTCAAAAGGGCCTTTTCGGCAGCATAACGGCTTGGAAAACGACCAACGTTGATTCCCCAGTGGCGTCCTCCTGACGTGGAAATACGTGTCACGACTTCGGCTTCGCGCTTTTGGACTGGTTTTGCTGGTGCGGCGTCTTGTGATGCCGAGGCCAGCACGATGGTGCGGGGGCGCACCACCGGCTTTACAGATGCGCTGGGCGCGGTTTCCTCGACCGAAGCGATGGCTGCTGGGGCCGTTACCGGAGCGGCCGCGGCAATCGCGACCTGCGCCGCGGACGCGGCCACCTGCTGCACCTCTTCCGTTTGCACGTCGGCGAGCACGGACTGAATGTCTTCTTTAAGCTCGGCCACCAAAGCGTCTGGTAGAACAGGCTCTGATACCGGGCGGGCAACAGGCCGCAAGCTGGCTTTAACGGCAGCAGCCACGACGCGGATGGATTTGGCGCGCGTGTTTGTCGATGGCGTCTGGCTTCGCGCAATGACCGTTTCCGTCCCAGACGAGGCATCAGGGCCAAGATACGGGGGTTTGCGAGGTGTGCGCAGCGCCATCCGACTTGGCGCTTTGCTGAATCCAAGATCCATAAGCTTGGCCACCTGAGCGTTGCGTGATGCGGTAGAGTTTCCACCGAACACGGTCACGATGATGCGTTCGCTGCCGCGTTCTGCAGATGCCACGAGGTTAAAGCCCGCTGCACGAGTGTAGCCGGTTTTGATACCATCAGCACCTTTGTACGCATTCAGGAACCGGCGGTTGGTGTTTGCCACGGCCTTAATACCGGCGTCTGTGCTCCGACGCGAAAACAGGTTGTAGTATTGTGGGTAGTCATAAAGCACGTGGCGTCCCAGGATCGTCATATCCCGCGCCGTCGACATGTGACCATTTTCGGTCAGGCCGTGGGCGTTCTTGAAGGTTGTCCTGCTCATGCCCAAGGCTTTTGCAGTGCGGTTCATTCGGCGGGCAAATGCGGCCTCGGAGCCAGAGATTGCTTCAGCGAGGGCCGTGGCCGCGTCATTGGCTGATTTTACGGCCGCTGCGCGCACGAGATACCGCAGTTGAATGCTCGAGCCGGCGCGCAGGCCCAGCTTTGAGGGCGGCTCAGAGGCTGCTTTGCGCGATATGCGCACCTTGGTATCCATGCTGATCTCGCCGTTCTGCACCGCTTCAAACACGATATAGAGCGTCATCATTTTGGTCAGAGAGGCCGGATGCAATCTTGTGTCCGCGTTGGACGAATGAATCACTTCGCCGTTTCTGGCATCCATGACCATCGCCGCGTAGGGCGCTGCCATAGCACTGATCGGCACCAAAACCGCCAGCCAGATTGCAGTGATTACATACAGGCCCAATCGGCCCGGCTTTCTATGCCGTCCCGTCACGATATCCGCCTTCTCTGCCTCACGCCGCCGGATTTTTCCGGTCAGCTTTATTATTATCGTTCTACGCTAGCACAGGAGCGGAAACCGATAAAGGCCTTATTTTTATATCTTTTTTCCTCATCTTCCGCCGTGTTGACCCAATATGTTGGGGAGCGCCCGGGGTCGTCTCACTAGGTCAGCCAATGTGGCGAGAATGTGGCAGTTCTAATCAGCCGATATCCGCCACAAGCGCTGGCAAATCACCCAAATCTTTGATCGCGACGTATCGAGGAGCATGTGGCGGTTCTGCCTTTTCAAGATCCCATTCCAGGTCGTGAGGCACGTAAACACCCCACGCGCCGGCTTCGACTGCCGGAACCACGTCTGATCGCATGGAATTCCCGACCATCATCGCCTGCCCGACGCCACCCGGATGGCGCGCAAAAATGGTTTCATACGTTTGAACGGTCTTGTCCGACACAATGGCAACATCATCGAAGAAGTCACCCAAACCCGATTGCGCCAGTTTCCGTTCCTGGTGGAGGAGGTCGCCTTTGGTAATGAGGACGAGTTTATGTGTCTCGGCCAAGCTTTCTACAGTGGTCTGGACATGCGGCAGCAATTCAATGGGATGGGCAAGCATGTCCTGACCAGCATCGAGGATTTGGCGGATCACGCTGCCCGGCACACGGCCGTCAGTGACGTTGATGGCGGTCTCGATCATCGAAAGTACAAAGCCTTTCACACCGAAGCCATAGTGTCCGATATTGCGTTTCTCGGCCTCGATTAATCGTTCATGCAACCGCGACGTATCGGTGTGATCGGCTAACATGTTTTCGAAGCGCGCTTGCGTGAGTTTGAAGAAACGCTCGTTGTGCCACAGCGTATCGTCAGCATCGAACCCAATTGTTTGTAGCTTTCGCGCCATAGCGTGGCATGGCCCTCTTTTCTCGCAGACAGGACAGGTTATATAGAGCCATCTAGGATATGGAACCCGAGGTCCCGAGCCCAGTATGATACAGCCGTTGGCCAACATCACGTCGTCCCGCCCCAAGGCAGGGCCACCGTCGAACGAGGACAACGATACTGGCGTCGTCGTTGAGACGCGTGCCAAGACCAAGCGACCGCCACTCTACAAGGTGATGTTGCTGAATGATGACTACACCCCGATGGAATTTGTGGTGCATGTGCTTGAACGGTTCTTCGGCATGACCCATGCCCAAGCCTTTGAGATCATGCTCACTGTGCACAAGAAGGGTGTCGCGGTTGTTGGTGTTTTCAGCCACGAGATCGCGGAAACCAAGGTTGGTCAAGTGATGGATTTTGCCCGGCGGCATCAGCATCCACTGCAATGCACCATGGAAAAGGAATAACCGGGCCGTTCCGGGGCATTCATGACTTTAGCAAGATTAGACCATGCCTTAGGGACAGGCGCGCTTACCCTGTCAGAGGGCACGCGATTGATTCTACTCGAGCCGACGTCAGATGTCGATCTGGCGTTTCTGCGGCGCCACGAGATAATCATTCAACAGAATTTCAAACCGGCTTTCGATCTGTTTCAGTCAGGTGGATACGACGTAACAACTATGGCCGCAGGCCCTGCAGATGTTGTTCACGTGACGTTGCCGCGCAGCCGCGAATTGGCAAAAGGCCTGCTCGCTCAGGCTGAAAAGTTGGCTAACAAGGGCCTGGTCATCGTAGACGGAGCAAAAACCGACGGGATCGACGCAATACTTAAGTTTGCGAAGTCACGGGTCGCGATTGAAGGTCAGATGTCAAAAGCGCACGGAAAAATTTTCTGGTACGCAGCGGAAAATGCATTCGAGGATTGCGCTCTTCCAGAGCCCGCAGCCTTGGAGACGGGATGGATTACGCAGCCCGGTGTGTTTTCCGCCGACGGCCCGGATGCCGGGTCAGAGGCGCTTGTTCGGACATTGCCGCAATCCCTGAAGGGGCGCGGCGCGGACCTCGGTGGTGGATGGGGCTTCATCACACGGCATCTTTTGCAGCTCAAGGGCGTTGCGCATGTCGACCTTGTCGAAGCGGATCATCGGTCCCTTGCATGCGCGCAGCTGAATATCACGGACGAGCGCGTCGCTTTCCACTGGGCAGATGCCACGATCTGGGGAACACCGGGTAATCTGGATTGGGTGGTTTCAAATCCACCATTCCATACCAGTCGCACGCCCGATGCGTCTTTGGGGCAGGACTTCATCCGCTCGGCGGCGCGCTTGCTGAAACCCAAGGGCACCTTCGTGATGGTGGCGAACCGTCACCTTCCATATGAAACGACCCTGTCCTCTTGTTTTGCACAGGTCCAGGAATTGGATGGCGACAACCGCTTCAAGATATTGCAAGCTGATCAGCCAATAAGTTCTGGCAAACCCACCCGCGCCAGACGGCGCTGAGAGAGGTCTCATATGTCATTCTCGATCGAAGGCAAAACCGCGATTGTCACCGGCGCGGCCAATGGTGTTGGACTGGCCATAGCGCGCCACTTTGTCGATCAGGGTGCCAATGTCATGTTTGCCGATATGGACGAAGCCCGTCTCTCACATGAATGCGGCGAGATCGTCGAAGAGGATGGCAATATTCGATATTTTGCCGGTGATCTTCGCGAACGACTGACGTTGGCCAATCTGCTCTCGGCGACAATCGACGCGTTTGACCGTGTTGATATACTGGTGAACGGCAGTCGCCAGGTTCTTCCGTCTGATCCTTTGGATCTCGACGACACCACGCTCGAAGCGCTTGTTTTGCAGAATGTGACAAACACATTCCGACTGTCCCAGATGGTTGCCAAGCGTATGATTAAGCAATCGGCCGACAAAGAAGAAGGTCAGGCTGGGGCGATTGTAAACCTGTCCTCAATTGCAGCGCGACGCACGCAGCCTGAGTTGCTGGGGTTCTCAGTCGCGATGGCCGCTCTGGACCAGCTGACCCGATCTTTGGCCGTGTCCTTGGCAGAGCACAGAATCCGTGTGAACTCTGTAGCACTTGGCTCGGTCATGTCGGCCAGCCTCAAGCAGGCGTTGAAAGACCATGACGGGTACCGCGAAGAGATCGAGGAAAACACACCCCTATCCCGAATTGCGAGCCCTGCCGAACTGGCTCAGGCCGTACAGTTTCTGTCCTCTGAGGGTGCAGGGTTTATCACTGGCCAGATCATGACCATCGACGGTGGCCGTACGCTGCTTGACCCAGTGAACGCTCCGGCGCACTGACTGCGTTCGCCGTACAATCAAGTCTTTGCAGCGGCTTGTGATTTCCGTGACGCATTGTACTGTCCTGTCAGAAATATAGGACAGTGACATGACGGAAGAATTTGACACCGAAAAGGCCCGCGCCTCAGCTTGGTTCCGAGAGCTGCGCGATCAGATCGTAGCCGCATTCGAAGGGCTTGAGGACAGTCACGACACCGGCCCGAAGAGCGGCGCTGCTCCGGGTCGGTTTGAAGTGACCGAGACAAAGCGTACATCCGATGACGGTTCTGACGCGGGCGGTGGCCTGATGAGCGTGATGCGCGGCGGCCGGGTCTTCGAAAAGATCGGTGTCAATGTGTCTACAGTCTATGGAACGCTGGGCGAGCGGGCACAAAACGCAATGGCGGCCCGCAAAGGCATTCCGGGCATGAAAGACGATCCGCGGTTTTGGGCATCGGGCATAAGCCTTGTGGCTCATATGCAGAATCCGCATTGCCCAGCCGTACACATGAATACGCGTATGTTCTGGACACCGCATGCGTGGTGGTTCGGAGGTGGGTCCGACCTCAACCCCTGCATTGAATACGCCGAGGACACACAGCATTTTCACGACACTCAGAAGCAACACCTCGACCTGCATGGAGAGGCGCATTACCCGCGCCTAAAGGAATGGGCGGACGAGTATTTCTACGTGCCTCACAGGGGTCGGGCGCGCGGTGTGGGTGGTATCTTTATGGATGATCACAACACGGGCGACTGGGAAGCCGACTTTGCTCTGACACAGGACATCGGCCGCGCTTTCCTGCCCGCCTTTGTGCCGCTGGTGGAAAAGCGCCGCGTTCAGGATTGGTCTGACGCCGACAAAGACACCCAACTGGTCCATCGTGGGCTCTATGCAGAGTACAACCTTGTCTATGATCGGGGCACCAAATTTGGCCTGGAGACAGGGCACGATGCAAATGCGGTCCTTATGAGCCTGCCGCCGCTGGCAAAGTGGATCTGAAGATCAGGCGTCCCGCCATGTCCCCGACGCGATCCCGTCCAGAGACCATTCTCCGACGGACCACCGCACCAATCGCAGACAAGGCAAACCGACGTGCGCCGTCATACGGCGCACCTGTCGGTTGCGTCCTTCGGTGATGGTCAGCCTTAGCCACGCATCCGGCACTGTCTTACGATAGCGAACCGGCGGGTCGCGATGCCATAAGTCCGGCGGCGCGATCTGCTCGACCAGCGCAGGACGAGTCGGACCATCCTTGAGCGTCACGCCACGGCGCAACTGATCCAACTGGTGTTCGTTTGGTGTGCCTTCGACCTGTGCGAGGTAAGTCTTGGGAGACCGGAACTTCGGATTGCTGATCTTTGCTTGCAACTTGCCGTTATCGGTCAAGACCATCAGCCCTTCGCTGTCACGATCCAAGCGTCCCGCAGGATACACCCCCGGCACATCAATGAACTCGGACAAGGTCCGCCGTGCGGTTCCTTCGGTGCCCCTGTCTGTGAACTGCGACAGCACATCAAACGGCTTGTTGAAAAGGATCACCCGGGTCATGCGCCCGAGTTCCGTTTCTCGGCGAAGAAATCGAGCAAAAGCTGTTCTGCATCTGCTCCGCTGACCCCATCATAAACCTCGGGCTTATGATGGCATTGTGGATGTGAAAACACCCGCGCGCCATGCGCGACGCCGCCGGATTTTGCGTCTCCGGCCCCATAGTAGAGACGGCGAATGCGCGCATTGGAGATAGCCCCGGCGCACATCGGGCAAGGTTCTAACGTCACATAGAGATCATGACCGGTGAGGCGCTCCACACCAAGTAAGGCACACGCGTCGCGGATCGCCAGCATTTCGGCATGTGCGGTGGGGTCATGCAATTCCCGGGTCCGGTTGCCCGCTGTTGTCACGACTGTACCATCCGCAGCAACGACTACAGCGCCCACCGGCACCTCTCCGCGGTCTGCAGCATCGCGCGCCTGGTCGAGCGCCAGCGACATATTTGATCGGAATATCATGAGTCCGTCATAGACCGCGCAACCGTCTTTCCCAAGGGGCCGAATTCGACTAAGTCGCAGGTCATGACACAGAACACGCCCCCCGGCGACCGGATCGCCAAAGTGATTGCCCGTGCAGGCTTTGCCAGTCGTCGCGAGGCCGAGCAACTGATCCTGCAGGGTCGTGTTTCGGTAAACGGAAAAGCAATCGACAGCCCGGCGCTGAATGTCACGGCGTCAGACAAGATTGTAGTGAACGGAAAAGTCGTCGGCACCCCGGATGAGCCGCGTCTTTGGCTATATCACAAGCCGGTGGGCCTTGTGACGACGACAAAGGACGAACAGGGCCGACCGACGATCTTTGACAAGCTGCCCGAAGAGTTGCCGCGCGTGATGAGCGTGGGGCGGCTGGACCTTAATTCCGAAGGCCTGCTGCTCTTGACGAATGACGGTGGCATCAAGCGAAGGCTCGAACTGCCCTCAACGGGCTGGCTTCGAAAATACCGCGTCCGTGTCAAAGGCCAGCCGACTGACCAACAGCTTGAGCCGTTGCGCAAAGGCTTGAAGGTTGATGGGGACTCATTCCAGCCGATGATCGTGTCACTAGACCGACAGCAGGGCGCCAACGCCTGGCTGACGGTTGGTCTTCGCGAAGGGAAAAACCGTGAGATTCGCAGGGCGATGGCGGATCTGGGGCTGACTGTGAACCGTTTGATCCGAATCTCATACGGACCGTTCCAATTGGGTCAACTGAAACCTGGCGAAGTTGAAGAGCTGCGCCGCAAAGTCGTTCGCGATCAGTTGGGTCTTGATGAGGCGCCGGGCGCAAAAGCGTCCAAGCCGCAGAAACCAAAAGGGAATTCCGTGCGTCGAAGGCCGCGACCCAAGCGGGGTTGACGGAGTCCCCGATCTTTCCCTTTTAGCGCCCATTTTCCGCCCGGATTGGTGGCGAAAACCACAGCATGCTGATTACGTTCATCACATCTGCCGTGCTCGTCACCTCCGTTCTGCTTGTCCTGTCCAATCTGGGCACGGTGGCTGACGACACCTCCAAGGCTCTGATGGGCGCGATGCAGCGCATTCGGTCGCATGGAGCGATGGCCTCATCAGTGGCCTTCGCGATCCTGTGGCTCACCATTTTTTCGCTGGGGTTGCTATGACTGAGCAGCGTTTCAACAACCTTCTCGACGATCAGGACAGCGCAGCGCTGGGCAAAGTCGCTCCAGCCGAGGAGGTCCCGGTTGGGTTCATGGTTCTCGCAACCTGTCCGTTGATCCTGTGGTTGCTCGACGGGACAGTTGCTGGTCTGGTCTCTGCAGTTCTCATTATCGCGCTGTTTGGTGTGGGGCTTTTATGCTTGTCCGTCGGCCAAAAGGCGCATCTCGCTTACGATTCCGCCGAAGTTGCTGCGCGTCCGAAAATCCCTTTCAAATTGATTGGCAGCATCATTGTTGCGCTTGTGGTCGGGCTGTTGGCGACCACGAAAATCGGCAATCCGGCGATACCGACGGTCATTTCGCTTTCGACCTTCATTCTGTGCCTGATTTCGTTCGGGCTTGATCCGATGCGGGACAAGGGCCTCGATAATCCGGCCATGAAGAACCGGATCGTGAATGCGGCCTTGTATCAGACGATCGACGACCGGTGCGAAGACCTGCTGCATGTGCTTGCGCAGCTGGAGGATGACGATCTATTCGAACGCACCCGCGCGGCTGTGAACACTGTGATGGGTCTGTTGGGAACGATTGATTTCACGACGTCCGCCTTTCAGCGTATCACACCGTCGGTAAACAAGCTTCTGGATAAACTGCAGGCCGAGGTTGACGCCCTTGTCAGCGCATCAGAGGACAAAATTACATCGTTTCAGCGTAAGAAGTTCCTGATCAAGGTCCAAACACTTGTCGATGCTTTCGAAACCCGTGCGCGCAAGAATGGCTTGGGCCTGGGACGGGATAACTTTGAGCTGCAGACCGATCTGCTCTTCAACCGAATGAACCGCTACCGCGCAGCGTGAGCGGAACTGCGCCGACTTCCCCCTAGTAAGCCCTGAGCACATCCCCTAAGTTTCCTGTAGCACGTGGAAATGGGGGACGCATGACCGGTTCTGGCCTGCAAAAAGTCAGCTATGCATTATTGCTTGTCGTCTTGTTCGGCGTCTCCAGCGGTTGGCTTGGAGGCCTGTGACGATGGCCCAACGCTACGGCGGCAAATACAGCCCTGACGCTGCATCGAACGAACAAGACACACGCGGCGCGGCACGGCCCTTCAAAGGTGCGAGTGTCGATCCTGTTGGCGCACGGTCGAATATTCTGTTCCTTCCTCCCGTTGTTCTTGCCTTCACATCCATCAATGAAGGCGCGATTGGCATGGGGCTTGGTCTGGTCGGAGCCGGAGCCCTCGTCTTGGGTGCTTGGCTTTTGCGCGGCGGGTTGACAGCTGAGGCCGCCTATGACGCGCGCAAAGTGTCGCGCAGGCCGGCGTTTCCACGCAAGATCGCTGCTGCTCTTTTGGCAGGCGTCGGGGTAGGCATCGCGGCTTTCGCGAATGAGCCAGGCCTGATTGCGCCAGTAGTCTATGGTTTGGCTGCAACTGCCTTGCATCTCGGGGCCTTCGGCATCGATCCAATGGTCGATAAGGGCATGGAGGGCATCGACACGTTTCAACAAGATCGTGTCGCACGCGCCGTGGATGAGGCAGAAGCACATCTTGCGGCCATGCGGGACGCGATCAAGCGGTCTGGCGATCGTCGGATGATCGCCCGCGTCGAGCGGTTCGAGACCACGGCCAAAGACCTATTTCGCACTGTGGAAGAGGATCCCAGAGACCTGACCGCCGCCCGCAAGTATCTCAGCGTCTACCTGATGGGCGCGCGTGACGCGACGATCAAGTTTGCTGATGTATACGCACGGACAAACGATGCCGGGGCCCGTAGCGACTACGAGGCGCTGCTGGACGATCTGGAACAGAACTTCTCGGCGCGTACCCGCAAGATGCTGTTGGATGACCGCTCTGATCTGACGGTTGAGATTGACGTGCTGCGCGACCGTCTGCGGCGCGAAGGCGTCCGAATTGATCGTGACGTGAAATAGAGTAGAGATATTTTGTAGAGGGACGTCTGATGTCTGAAACAACCCGCGCCAAAGCCCAGGATACATTGGCCCTGGTCGAAGAAGTGAATGCCGTGGTCCTCCCGGAACCCAAGGCCGTCGATGCAATTGTGCCGCTGTCGCAGGCCGACCCGTTGATCAGTGATGAAATCCGGTCCCGCATGAACGAGATCGACATGGGCGACACGCAGTCGATCGTGTCCTTTGGTTCGAATGCGCAAGCGGAACTGCAGGAGATTTCCCAAGCCATGCTTGCAGATGTCCGCAACAAGGATGTCGGTCCGGCCGGGGACAGCCTGCGCGGCATTGTCAGCACCATCCGTGGGTTTTCTGTCTCTGAACTGGATGTGCGCCGCGAGCGCAGCTGGTGGGAAAAGCTGCTGGGCCGCGCCGCGCCGTTTGCAAAGTTCACGGCCCGGTTTGAAAAGGTGCAGGGTCAAATCGACAGGATCACAGACGACCTTCTCAAGCACGAGCACACGCTGCTGAAGGACATCAAGTCGCTCGACCTGCTGTACGACAAGACGCTGCAATTCTACGATGAATTGGCCCTTTACATTGCCGCTGGTGAGGCGAAAATTCAGGAACTGGACAATACGGATATCCCGGCAAAAGAAGCCGAAGTGCAGGCTGCGCCCGAAAATGACCAAGTGATGAAGGCGCAGGAATTGCGGGATCTGCGCGCAGCGCGCGACGATCTCGAACGCCGGGTGCATGATCTGAAGCTGACGCGTCAGGTGACAATGCAGTCGTTGCCGTCGATCCGTCTGGTCCAGGAAAACGACAAGTCTCTTGTCACTAAGATCAACTCGACGCTCGTCAACACTGTGCCGCTGTGGGAGACCCAACTGGCACAGGCTGTCACGATTCAGCGTTCGGCCGAAGCCGCTGCAGCGGTACGCGACGCCAATGATCTGACGAACGAGCTTTTGACATCGAACGCCAAGAACCTTCGTGACAGTAACAAGCTGATCCGCGAAGAAATGGAGCGTGGCGTATTTGACATCGAAGCGGTCAAGCAGGCCAATGCGGATCTCATCGGTACCATTCAGGAAAGCCTGCAGATCGCAGATGAAGGCAAAGCCAAACGTGCGGAAGCGGAAGCCGAGCTGAAAAAGATGGAGGCTGAATTGCGGGATACCCTGGCGGCTGCGAAGGCCCGCAAGGATGGAATTGGCGATACAACAGCCACTTCCATGCCGGACCAATAAAGCGTGCTGCGGCGCTGGTCTCAAATTCTGTGGTCCTGCGCCGCGCTGGCGGTCCTGTCGGCATGCGATCCGTTTCTGACAGGCAATATTCCAGCGGACACCAAACCCCAGGCAAGGCCGCAACGCCCCGCGACCACAGCAGCGCCGTCAGAGACAGCACCGTCTCAGATGGCCGTCGCTCTGCGGCGCTACTACGCACGCGTGCAGGAGGATTTGCTCGCGCAAGGCCTGTTTCGTCTTGATGGTGGTGGGGTGGATACGCCCTTTACCGACGAGATGCTGGCCCGTAACTTTGAACGGATTGCACTCGCCGAGGAATACGCGCGTGGCGGGGGTCTCCAGCCATCCAGCGGTGCATTGGGCGAGATCAAAAAGTGGAACATCCCTGTCCGGGTTGGTGTCACGTTTGGCAGCAGTCTCTCGCAAGAGGATCAGGAGCAGGATCGGGCGGTGCTGTCTCGATACACCCGAAGGCTTGCGCGGGTTACCGGGCACCCGATCACGCTCGTCACGTCACAACCCAATTTCCACGTGCTTGTCATGGGCGAAGATGACAAGGATCAGTTACGCGAAACACTTGATCAGGTCGCGCCCGGTATGGAGGCGTCAAGCCGCGCCATATTCTTGAATCTGCCGCGCTCCATCCATTGCCTTGTTGTGGCCTTTGCCGATACGCGCACCAGTAATGCCTATAGGCAGGCGGTTGCCCTTGTGCGCACCGAACATCCCGACCTCACGCGCCGGGCGTGCTTCCACGAAGAACTGGCACAGGGCTTGGGACTGGCCAATGATGATCAGAACGCGCGTCCGTCGATCTTTAACGATGACGAAGAATTCGCGCTTTTGACCACGCACGACGAATTGCTGTTGAAAATTCTTTATGACCCCCGCCTGACCCCGGGCATGAGCGCCGATGAAGCGCGCCCGATTGTCCGAACGCTCGCACAGGAGCTTAAGGGCGGTGGACCAAGCTGACTGAACGGAGAGCCCAGATGCCCATTTTTGATTTCCTGAGCGGCCAATTTATTGATGTCATCCATTGGACGGACGACACCCGTGATACGATGGTTTGGCGATTTGAACGCGAGGGCCACGAGATCAAGTACGGCGCCAAGCTGACCGTGCGCGAAGGGCAGGCGGCCGTGTTTGTGCATGAAGGCCAGCTGGCGGATGTTTTCACGCCCGGCCTTTACATGCTCGAAACCAACAACATGCCGATAATGACCTCTTTGCAACATTGGGATCACGGGTTCCGCTCGCCCTTCAAGTCCGAGGTCTATTTCGTCAACACCACCCGGTTTCAAAACCTGAAATGGGGCACCAAGAACCCGGTGATCTGTCGTGACCCAGAATTCGGCCCGGTGCGTCTGCGCGCGTTTGGAACATATTCGGTACGCGTGGCCGACCCCGCTCGGTTTCTTATCGAAATCGTGGGCACGGATGGCGAATTCACGATGGACGAGATCAGCTATCAGATCCGCAATATCATCGTGCAGGAATTCTCCCGCACCATTGCCCGCGCCGCGATCCCGGTATTGGACATGGCCGCCAATACCCGCGAACTGGGAAAGCTTTTGGCCAAGGAAATCGCCTCGACACTGGCGGAATACGGGCTGGAACTGCCCGAACTCTATATCGAGAACATTTCCCTGCCACCTGCCGTGGAAGAGGTGCTGGACAAGCGTTCTTCGATGGGGGTGATCGGTAATCTGAACGAATACATGCAGTTTCAGGCGGCAGAAGCCTTGGGCAAGGAAGGCGCAGGGGCAGCAGCCATACAGGCGGGTCTCGGGGCAGGTCTCGGCATGCAGATCGGTCAGGCCGCGGCGCAAACTACAGGTCCCTGGGGCGCTGCGCCACAGGTTCAGGGCGCTGCTCCGGTCACGCGCCAAGTGCCTCCGCCGCCGCCTCCTGTTGAACACGTCTGGCACGTCGCCGAGAATGGCGAGACCAAGGGTCCTTTCTCAAAAGCGGCAATGGGTCGGATGGCGCGCGAAGGTGCGTTGACCCGTGAGAGCTATGTCTGGACAGCAGGACAGGACGGCTGGAAGAAAGCCGAAGACGTGATGGAACTGGCACAACTCTTTACAGTTCTTCCGCCACCACCACCGGGAGTTTGAGTCCGCGTATTCGGACAACCGCGTATTTTTAAGATAACCTAGCAAGGGGCCGCCACTGTGTCCGAGGACATGCTCATTTCACCCAAGGAAGAGCACCGCTTCCCCTGTGATCAATGTGGCGCAGATTTTCGCTTCGATCCGGATCGCGGTCTGTTGCTGTGCGATCATTGCGGTAACACAAGCCAGGTGGCCGGTTCGGGACCATGGTCAGGTGGCAGCATTCGGGAAGTCGATTTCAAGGCGGCGCTGGCGGATCGGCTACCCTCGCAAGAGATGGAAGAAACCCGCGTTTCAACCTGCCCAAACTGCGCAGCACAGGTCGAATTTGATCCGGGGGTCCACGCTGCAGAATGCCCGTTTTGCGCTACGCCGGTGGTCGCGGATACTGGTCGCAACCGGCATATCAAACCCAAAGGTCTTTTGCCATTTGCACTGGATGAAAAGGACGCGCGAAGAGCCATGACGAACTGGCTTGGCCGTCTCTGGTTCGCGCCGAACGGCCTGCAGGAATATGCCCGAAAGGGGCGCAAGATGACGGGTATCTACGTCCCGTACTGGACCTTTGATGCCGATACGGCCTCGTCCTATCGAGGGGAACGAGGGATCGTTTACTATGAAAGCCGACGCGTTGTGCGGAACGGGAAATCGGAAACGGTGCGTGTTGCCAAAGTGCGTTGGACGCCCGCCTCTGGACGTGTGGGACGGTTTTTTGATGATGTGCTAGTTCTGGCGTCGCGCTCTTTGCCGAAGCAGTACACCGATGCACTCGAACCTTGGGATCTGTCCGAACTGGAGCCCTATCAGCCTGAATATCTGGCAGGTTTTCGCGCCGAGGCGTACACGGTTGAGCTTGAGGGCGGCTATACCGAGGCTCGGTCCTATATGGACCGCATTATCATGCGCGACGTCAAATTCGACATCGGAGGTGATCGCCAGCGCGTGCATGACATCGATACGCGTATCTCGGATGTCACGTTCAAACACATCCTGCTGCCGGTTTGGCTGGCGGCATATAAATATCGCGGAAAGAGCTACCGATTTGTCGTCAACGGGCGTACCGGTAGCGTGCAGGGTGAACGCCCGTGGTCGGCTTGGAAGATCGCCTTCGCGGTAATTGTCGGCCTGATCATCGCAGCCGGGGTGGGTTTTGTAGCCGCGATGAACCAGTAGACGTCAGACCAGCATACCACCGTCGGTGTCGTCGCCAGCTTCGTCCAGCAAAAGACTCATGTCAGGAACGGTGATGTGCCGTTTTCCTTCCAAAGAAATAACGCCGTCTTTCTTAAGCGCCGATACCTGTCGCGACACGGTTTCCAGCGTCAGCCCAAGATAATCTGCCATTGCTTCGCGTGTCAGTGGCAAATCAAAGGACACCGGGCCATCAAGCCCGCCCAGATTCAGTGTCGCATCGCGGCGGGCGATGATCGACAGAAGCGACGCGATTTTTTCGCGCGCGGTCTTTCGGCCCAGAACCAGCATCCATTCGCGCGCCGCATCCAATTCGTCGAGCGTCATCTGCAAAAGGCGCTGCGCGATATGAGGGGTCTTTTCCATCAGATCTTCAAACGGCGCCTTGCGGAAGCAGCACATCACCATATCGGTGGTCGCAACGACGTCATAGGCAGCGGTCGCGCGTCCGGGACGGCCGACAAAATCACTCGGCAGCAGCAGGCCAACCATCTGAGTGCGGCCGTCTTCCATCGTTTGCGTCAACGTTGCGATGCCCGAGACGACCGATCCGACAAAATCCATGCGATCCCCGGACCAGATCACGGTCTGACCTGCCTCGAACCGACGGTAATATTTGATATCCTCAAGACGAGCGAGCTCATCCGTCTCGCACCGGGCACAGACAGCACGGTGTCGGATCGGGCAATCGCCGCATTCTTGCGTGACGGAGAGGCTGTCTTCTTTCAACATGGTGCCTGTCTTGATCTGCATCAAAGCTTAAATGTGTTCCCACCACTAATGCTATGCATATGGTAGCGAGAACACAACTTTCCCGGCTGGGACTATTCGACGCGAAGGTACCTCGTTACACGAGTTACCCTACGTCTCCGCATTTCAAAAATGACGTCAAACCGGGGGATTTTTCCAACTGGATAGAGGCGATCCCGGAAAACTCCGAGATATCGCTCTATTTGCATGTGCCGTTTTGTCGCCGTTTGTGCTGGTTCTGCGCATGCCGGACGCAAGGGACCGCCAGCGGTGAGCCTGTTACGGCATATGTCGAAACGCTCAAGGACGAATTGTCATTGTTGAAACGGCATTTGCCTCGGGGGATCCGCCTGTCTCGATTGCATTGGGGAGGAGGCACTCCCACTCTCATGTCAGCTGAGCATATGCGCGATCTGACTGCTGCGGTGCGCGAAGTGGCGGATTTCGCGGATGGCTACGAATTCTCGGTCGAGATTGATCCGAATGAAATTGATGCCGGTCGGCTTGACGCCTTGTTCGAAGGAGGCATGAACCGGGCGTCAATCGGTGTGCAAGACTTCGATCCGGACATTCAAAAGACCATCGGTCGAGAGCAAAGTTTTGACACCACGAAACGGGCCGCCGACATGATCCGCGACAGAGGCATACAAAGTCTCAATGCGGATATTCTTTATGGCTTGCCGGATCAATCACGCAGCAAGATCGTTGATTCCGTTCAAAAGCTCCTGTCTCTCTCGCCCGATCGCGTGGCGCTTTATGGCTACGCGCATGTGCCGTGGATGGCCAAGCGTCAACAGATGATTCCCTCTGATGCATTGCCGCGTCCAGACGAGCGGCTTGATCTGTTCGACACCGCGCGCAAACTGTTTGTCTGGGACAATTACGAAGAAATTGGCATCGATCATTTTGCTACCCGCGAAGACGGCCTGTCAGTGGCGGCGCGCAACGGCACGCTGCGGCGCAACTTCCAAGGGTATACCGACGACACGTCTGAAGTCTTGGTCGGGCTTGGCGCGTCTTCCATTTCGAAATTCCCGCAAGGCTACGCACAGAACGCACCCGCGACCTCTGCCTATACCAAGGCGATCCGGGCGCATGAATTCTCGACCGTGCGTGGACACAGCTTTACCAAAGAGGACAAGCTGCGCGCGCGCATGATCGAAATGCTGATGTGCGATTTCCGCGTAGACACGGCCGAGCTGGTTAGGGACTACAAGACCACCGAGACCGATATCACCGCTATGTTGAAGCGCGCCAATTCGGAGTTCGAGGAGCTGTTGGTGATCGACTCAAACGGTCTCTTTGTTCCACCCGAAGCACGTCCGCTGACGCGGATGATCGCCCGCAGCTTTGATGCCTACGATCTTTCTTCGGCCGGACACAGTTCTGCAATCTAACTTGCCAGATCGAAGGCCGCGGCCATCAGTGTCTTGGTGTAGTCAGTCTGCGGATGAGTGAACACATCATCCGCCGTGCCGTATTCCACGACGTCTCCGGCCTTCATAACGATGACCTTGTGCGACATCGCGCGCACCACCTTCAGGTCGTGGCTGATGAAAAGGTAGGCCAGGTCGTATTTCCGTTGCAGGTCGCGCAGAAGGTTCACGATCTGAACCTGCACTGTCATGTCCAAAGCAGAGGTCGGCTCGTCAAGCACCACCAGCTTGGGCCGCAGCACCATTGCACGGGCAATGGCGATCCGCTGCCGTTGGCCCCCGGAGAATTCGTGCGGGTATCGATGCATGGTCGCCGGATCAAGGCCGACCTCCCGCATCACCTCGGTCACCAACTCCCGGTCCGATCTGCCGTCCGGAGACCCGTGCACCCCCAACCCCTCGGCAATGATCTGCTCGCAGGTCATGCGCGGGCTCAGGCTGCCATAGGGGTCCTGAAACACGATCTGCATCTCGCTGCGCAGCCGCCGCAACTCGCGCGTCGACCAGTTGCGTACATTCTGACCGCGGTAGGTGATCCCACCTTCCGACTGGATCAAACGCATGATCGCCAGCGCCAGCGTCGTCTTGCCCGATCCCGACTCGCCCACGATGCCAACGGTTTCCCCCGCGCGTACAGCGATGGTCGCGTCGTTGACGGCCTTCACATAGCCAACGGTGCGCTTCATGAAGCCCTGCTGGATCGGGAACCAGATCTTGAGGTTGTCCGTCCGCGCGATCTCTTCAGCGTCCTCTTTCACTGGATCGGGCGACCCGGTCGATTCCGCACTCAATAGCATCTTGGTATAGGGATGCTGCGGGTTGCGGAAAATCTCGGCGGTCTTTCCCGTCTCGACGATTTCGCCATCCTTCATCACACAGACCCGGTCGGCGATCTTGCGCACGATGCCAAGGTCATGGGTGATGAACAGCAGACTCATGTCCTCGGCTTGTTTCAGATCGGCCAAGAGCTGCAGGATCTGCGCCTGAATGGTCACGTCCAGAGCCGTCGTCGGCTCATCCGCGATCAGCAGTTCCGGCCCGTTTGCCAGCGCCATAGCGATCATAACCCGCTGCCGTTGGCCACCCGACAACTGGTGTGGATAGGCGCCCAGGCGGCTTTCGGGGTCACGAATGCCCACCTTCGTCAGCAGCTCGATGATCCGCGTCCGCGCGGCATCTCCGGCGAGCCCCTGGTGTAGTGCCAGGGATTCCGCCAACTGCTTTTCCAGCGTGTGCAGCGGGTTGAGGGATGTCATCGGCTCCTGAAAGATAAAGCTGATGTCATTGCCCCGGATGCGCCGCAATTGCGCATCATCGGCACCGACCATCTCTTCGCCGTTATACAGCACCGATCCGCCAACCCGAGCCGACTCGCCCAAGAGCGACACCGTGGACAGGGCCGTGACCGACTTTCCCGACCCGGATTCGCCAACCAGCGCGACGGTCTCACCGCGTTCGATGTGAAACGATACCCCCTTCACCGCAGGTACGGTCTGCCCGTCCTGCCGGAATCCAACGGTCAGGTTTTTCACCTCAAGGATGCTGCTCATGTAAACGTCTTTCTCGGATCAAACGCGTCGCGCACACCTTCGAATATGAAGACCAGCAGCGACAGCATCAGCGCGAACACGAAAAACGCTGTAAAGCCAAGCCAAGGCGCCTGCAGGTTTTGTTTGGCCTGAAGCGTCAACTCGCCAAGTGACGGCGCCGAAGAGGGCAAGCCGAATCCAAGGAAGTCCAGACCTGCCAGCGTGCTGATCGTGCCCGTCACGATGAAGGGCAGCATGGTCAGGGTTGCCACCATCGCATTGGGCAGCATGTGCCGGAACATGATCGTCGCGTTCGACACGCCCAGGGCTTTGGCCGCCCGCACATATTCAAGGTTACGCGCCCGCAGGAATTCTGCCCGGACCACACCCACAAGGGCGGTCCATCCGAACAGCACTGTCAAAAACACAAGGAGCCAGAAACTTCGCCCCAATATCGCGAACAGAATAATGATGATGTACAGAGACGGCGTAGATGACCAGATCTCGATGATCCTCTGAAAGATAAGGTCCAGCCATCCGCCGAAATAGCCCTGCAAGGCTCCGGCCACGATACCCACGACACTCGCCAGTACCGTCACGATCAGCGTGAAGAAGATCGAGAGGCGGAAGCCGTAGATCACCCGCGCCATGACATCGCGCTTGGTGTCGTCCGTACCCAGCCAATTCTGTTCGTTCGGGGGCAGGGGCGCGGCACCGGGACGGTCCACTGGGGTCTGATAGTCATAAGGGATCGGTGGCCAGATTGACCAGCCTTTGTAGAAATCCCCGTCGGGAACAAAACCTTCATCCACCTGTTGGATCAGACCTTCAGGGTCGTCAAAGCACTCTTCAAGTCCACCAGTGCGGATCAGACATTGCACCTCTGGGTCACGATAAGCGGCCTCGGTTCGGAAATCCCCGCCAAATTCGGTCTCGGCATAAAAGTTGAAAATCGGCGTGTAGTATTCGCCCCGGTACTGTACGAGAATCGGCTTATCGTTTGCGATAAACTCGGCAAACAGCGACAGCCCGAACAGCACGCAGAAAATGATCAGCGACCAGAAAGCGCGGCGATTGCGTTTGAAATTGTTCCAGCGCCGCTGATTGAGCGGGGATAACGTGAATCGGCTGCGCGCCGGAGCAACGGCCACCGCAGGGCTAGGTTCGGTCACGATATCGCGGTCATTGGGTTCGGGATTGGCCGCCATGCGTCAACCCTCCCGCTTCTCGAAGTCGATGCGCGGATCGACCAGCACATACATCAGGTCCGACAGAATGCCGACCAGAAGGCCGATCAGCCCGAACACGAACAACGTGCCGAAGATCACCGGATAGTCTCGCGCCACGGCGGCCTCGAATCCAAGCCGACCCAAGCCGTCGAGCGAGAAGATCGTCTCGATGATCAGCGAGCCAGAGAAGAAGACGCCGATGAAAACCGCCGGAAAACCGGCAATCACGATCAGCATCGCATTGCGGAAAACGTGCCCGTACAGCACCTTTCGCTCGGCCAGACCTTTGGCCCGCGCCGTCATCACGTACTGTTTCTTGATCTCGTCCAGAAAGCTGTTTTTTGTCAGCAACGTGAGTGTCGCAAAAGCCGAAATCGTCGAGGCTAGAACCGGCAGCGTAATGTGCCAGAAATAATCCGCGATCTTGGCAAAGAGCGACAGCTCATCCCAGTTTTCCGAGGTCAGCCCCCTAAGAGGGAAGATCTGGAAATACGACCCACCGGCAAACAGCACGAGCAATAGGATCGCGAACAGAAATCCGGGAATCGCATAGGCCACAATGATCGCCGCAGAGGTATAGGTGTCAAACGAGGTCCCATCTTTGACTGCCTTGCGGATGCCCAGCGGGATCGACACGATATAGGCGATGACGGTGGACCACAGACCCAGCGTGATGGACACGGGCATTTTCTCCAACACCAGTTCCATAACCCCGATCGACCGGAAATAACTCTCTCCGAAATCCAGCCGAATATAGTTCCACATCATGATACCAAAGCGTTCAATCGCGCCGATATCCTCCTTCTGACACGCCGGATCATCCAGATCAGGCTCTCCTGTAAAACCATCTTCGCAGACGATCCGAGCAAAGCCGAACTCAATCTCCAGCGTTTCGATGAATTCCTTGGGCAGACCACGGGCACCGATATAGTCGCTGTCCGATCCAAAGGTCTCCTCGGCATTCTGATTGCCGCCGCCATCCCCCGAAAAGCTGGAGAACACGTCGCCCTCGCCTTGGAACCGCGCGAGCGTTTGCTCAATCGGCCCACCCGGGACGAACTGCGTCAGGGCAAAGTTGATGATCATGATTCCGAACAAAGTCGGAATAATCAGCAACAATCGTCTTAGAATATAGGCTCCCAAAGGTCTTTTACCTCAGCGCGCCAGCGGCCTTGAGGGCCTCGTATTTCTCTTCATTGAACCACCAGAAGTCGAGCACACCCAACCCCAGCGGCGGCAATTCGTCGGGATGCTCGAACATGTCATAATAGGCGATCCAGTACTCAGGCACATACCCCGCATGTGCAATCACCCGCTCGTAGCGCAAGGCGCGGTCCAGCGCCATCATCGCCGTGACCTCTTCCTCGCGGGATTCCGCGTTCAGAGCGGCTTCGATAATCGCATCGACCACCGGACTTCTCAGCGCAGATGGGTTCCAGGACGACACCTCAGCGGTTTCCGATCCAAAGAGCTGCTTCAGCCCGGTGCCGATGGTTGCGAATGTTTGAATCCGCGTCTGGATCAGATCGTAGTCCTTGTCGAGGAAACGCTGCTGACCCTGTGCCGAATCCACGGCATTGGCGTTAACCTCGATGCCCCAGTCGCGTAGCGTGTTCACATAGGTCTCAATGGTCGCCTGCCGCGTGTCGTCCCATGTCGACAGCACAAGGAAGTCCAGCGACATCTGCTCGCCTGCCTCGTTCACCATCCGACCCTGATCGTCGACGGTCCAGCCCTCTTCGGCCAGCATCCGCAGCGCCGTGCGCTTGTTGCGGCGATCCACTGGGGTGTCCTTGTTGGACGTGTGCGGCATCACCACAGGCTCGGTCAGCATCTCTGGCGGCACCACATCGCCAAGGCTTTCTAGAAACGCCAATTCAGCACCATCCGGCACATCTTTGGCTTCCCAATCCTGACCCTCCGCAAAGGAATTGCGCTGAGTGGTCAGATCAAACTCCAGCGACTCCCGGGTCCACTCAAAGTTAAACGCCAGCGTCAGCGCATGGCGCACATTGCGATTGTCGACCGGGGACCGCAAGGTATTGAAAATAATTCCGGAATTCACGGGAGCTGTCTGGTCAGGCACAGATTTGCGGACAGCATGCCCATCTTCCAGCGCCGGGAATTCATACCCGGTCGCCCAGCGTTTGCTCGACCCTTCCGAGCGGAACGTGTACTCGCCCGCCTTGAAAGCCTCGAACTCGGCTGTTGCGTCGGCGAAATACTCAATTCGGATACGGTCAAAATTGTGACGCCCCACATTTACCGGATGGTCCCAGCCCCAGTAGTTCGGGTTCCGCTCGTAAACCACGTAGCGATTGAACTCATAATCACCCACCTGGTACGGTCCCGATCCCATCGGCGACAGAACCGACGGCTCGTCCAGCCGTTCGCCGGTTTCCTTGTACCATTCTTCGGACAGCACGATCATCCCGCCCACCTGGCTGATCAGCGACCGGCGTGAAATGCCGTCGACGAACTTGTAGCGCAGCGTGTAGTCGTCAATCACTTCAACGCCTTCAATCCGCTCACTCACCGAGCGCGAGAACGACCGGATGCCCTGTTCGATAAACAGGTTGAAGGTAAAGGCGGCATCTTGCGCCCGCAAAGGAGCGCCGTTGCGGAACACCACGTCATCGCGCAGGTGGAAGACGCACCACTCTTTTGACTTCGGGTATTCGACCTCCCGCGCGATCAGGCAGTACTGATCTGTCAGCGAATCCGCCGGAACCGCTGTTCCGAATGTAGAGCCCGCCAGCAGGGATTCTCCAACCACATCCGAATTGGTCTGTGGGTTGCCCCGCCAGGCCCAGCGGTTGAACCCGTCAAACGTGCCGCGGGCGCTCAAAACGATCTCGCCGCCCTTCGGCGCGTCCGGATTGACGTAATTGAAATGCGCAAAGTCCGGCGGATACATCAGATCGCCAAAATATGAGTACCCATGTGCCCGGATGATCTCGTCTTCGCTCCCGTGGCTTGCGGCAAAGGACATCGTTCCCGAAGCACCCGCACCCGCGGCGACCGCAGTCCCGCCCAGCAATTGCAGCGTTTGGCGACGATTCAAGTCAGCAAAGGAAGGACGGCCGGGTTTAAAGGGCATGTTCAAGTCTCCGTAGCTTGCTCGTGCGGTTACACCTTCATGTAAGCTAAAGAACGAATTTGCCCACATTCAAGGCGAGAATGCGTGAGGTGCGGGCAAATGCCGAGGGAAAAACGCGATTGTGAAAAAGAAAAAGCCGCTGCCCGGTGGGGCAGCGGCCGATTTGCTCAGTCATTATGGGACTGTTTATTCCGAGAAGGTCGCGAGGTAAGCGATCAGGTTCTGACGATCCTCGGATTTGTTCAGACCGGCAAAGCCCATCGACGTCCCCGGGGCCCAGCCACGCGGGTTTTCGAGGAAGTGGTACAGGTTCTCGGGTGTCCAGACATCAGCGACTTCGCTCAGCGCGCCAGAGTAATTGAACCCTTGGGCGGTCCCGACATCACGGCCCACCACGTTGTAGAGGTACGGACCTGCGGCGTTTTCGCCGGCTTCCAGCTTGTGGCAGGCACGGCACTTGCCGAACACGCGCTCGCCTTTGCCCGCGTCCGCGGTTTCGATCATGGTGTCGAAGTTGACTTCCACGACCTCTTCTTCGGTCGCTTCCTCTTCGCCGGTGTCGATCACATAGACTGCAACCTCCTCGCCGTGAGCGCCGCCCACGTGATAGAGTGTCTCGGCTGCCCATTTGCCCAGAAGGAAGATCAGAAGCGCGCCACAAAAGCTGCCGACGATCTTTGTGAAGGTCATTGTATCGAACATTGTGTGCGTACCCGTCCGCTAGTGTTTCTTGCGTATCGCGCGGGTATCTATTGCTTCCCCTTGATCAAGGCAAGGTGTAGAAGCCGCGACCAAACGCCCGCAGGGCCAATTGTCGGAGTCCGCATGACCAACGCCATTGCCTTCCAGGGCGAACTCGGAGCTTATTCGCACGAGGCTTGCCGGTATAAACGCCCTGACATGCAGCCTCTGCCCTGCCGCACCTTTGAAGACGTAATTTCGGCTGTTCAAACCGGTGAGGCAGATCTGGCGATGCTTCCGGTCGAGAATACAATCTACGGCCGTGTCGCCGACATCCACCGCCTGTTGCCGAAAAGCGGGCTCAAGATCATCGACGAGGCATTTGTCCGTGTGCATATCAACCTGCTTGGCGTCCCGGGTGCAAAACTTGAAGATGTGACCGAAGCGCATTCGCATGTCGTTCTGTTGCCTCAATGTGCGGGCTTTCTGGCAGAGCATGGAATCAGAGGCAGGGTGAATGCCGACAATGCCCGCGCCGCCCGCGAAATCTCGGAACGCGGTGAAAAACATGCCGCGGCACTGGCAAGCGAACTGGCGGGAGAGATCTACGGTCTGAATGTATTGGCCCGACATATCGAAGACACCGACAGCAATACCACCCGGTTCCTGCTCATGTCGCGCGACGGCGATGACACACGTCGCGGCGATCACGGTATGATGACCACTTTCGTCTTTCAGGTCCGCAACATCCCCGCTGCTCTTTACAAGGCGCTGGGTGGTTTTGCGACCAATGGCGTGAACATGACGAAACTTGAAAGCTACATGGTGGATGGTTCGTTTACTGCAACTCAGTTCTACGCTGACATCGAAGGCCATCCCGACGATCCGGATGTGGCCCGCGCGCTTGAAGAACTCGACTACTTTACTGACATGCTGAACATCCTGGGCACGTATCCACGTGATCCGCGCAGGGACTGAAATCGCGCGTCAGGTGCTGCGTCACACCACCTTTGCATGAGTTTCCCGGTGCCAGACATACAGGCCTGCTCCGGCGATCACCAAACTGCCGACGACCGTCCATAAGTCTGGAATCTCAGCGAAAAAGACGACGCCCCAAAAGGCTGCAAAGGCAAGCCCGGTATAGGAGTAAGGTGCCAGCATTGCCGCTTCACCTTTCGAAAAGGCTTGAATCAGAGCCAACTGCCCTGTGGTGCCGGCCATCGCGACAATGATCATCAACCCGACATCTGACGCCGTTGGGCTTTGCCATTGAAACGGCACCAGAATGCTCAGCAACACCGTGCCGACAAACCCCGTGTAAAACAGCGACGTCCAGACATCTTCATCCGCGCCCACGCGGCGGGTCAGCAAGGCATAGGCCGAATAACAGACGGCTGCGCCCAGAGGGAACAACGCGGCAGCGCTGAATACATCGCTGCCAGGCCGAATGATGATCAATGCCCCGATCATCGCCGCGACAATGCCCGCGATCCGACGCACGCCCAGCTTTTCGCCCAGAAAGACTGCTGCACCCAAAGTGATGAGCACGGGATTCGTCGACATCAACGCTGCAGCATCCGACAGTGGGATCAGACTCAGCCCGGTAAAGAAACAAGCGGTCGCGCTCATCAGCAGCAGCGAGCGCAGGAATTGCAGTTTGGGATACTTGGTGCGCACCACGGTTTTCAACCTTGGCAGCACCAACACAAACACCAATAGCATCTGCCCGGCATACCGCGCCCAAAGTGCAGGAAGCACGCCGACTTTTGGAGCCAACGCTTTGACCGTCGCGTCCATGATCGAAAAGCAAAAGATCGCGGCGATCATGAGGAGGATGGCACGGTTTTGTTCTGTCATGCTGCGCTACAACTTGAACCGATGCGAAGCATGTCACACTGCGCGTGTTCGGATTACGGAATGATTTTTGGACTAGCATAATCGCAGAGACACACAAGCGCCGTGCGCGAACAGGCCCTGTGCAAGGCCCGCCTTTACCAATTCTTAATGGTTTGCAAAGTCTAACGTGCTATTAACCGAGTTTGCAAAGTTAGGTCCGGTTCGGACCTATTGTTTCGCGCGCGAAACATTTTGGCCTGAAATCAGGCGAAACCCACGGCGTAGTGTGCGTGCTCGCACGCACCACATACCACGCGCCCAAACCCTCAGATCAACAACCCTGCCGCCCCTTCGTGCCGAAGCAGCCAAACCTTGGTCTCGACCCCGCCATCGCCCGAATAACCACCCAAACCATTCGCTCCCAGCACCCGGTGACACGGGATCAGGATCGGGATCGGATTGCTACCGCATGCTTGCCCAATCGCCTGTGCCGGAACGCCCAACTGCCCTGCCAGATCGCCATAGGTGCGCGTTTTACCAAACCGAATTGCTGACATGGCCGCACAGACGCTGCGTTGAAATTCCGAACAGGTCAGCCGGACCGGCACCGTGAAGTCCTGCCGTTTCCCTGCGAAATACTCGGTGAGCTGCAAGGCAGCCTGCCGCAGTACCGGCGTCTCGTCCCGCCGACCCTCACGCCATTCCAACGCCGTGATCCCCACTGCGTCCGCGACCAGCGTCAGCGGTCCCAATGGCGAGTCGACCGCCTGTTCAAACCGGCTCATCCCGGCAACCCCAACCGGATCGGCCCCTTGGCTGTGACCGGGTCGACGGGTGTGCCTTTCTGGGTCGCTTGCAAATCAAGCATCGCCGCCACGCGCCGCACCTCGGGCATCAGGCGACGCCAGTCGTCGGACAAGGCCCGTGCGGCCTCAGACGGGCAAAAGGTTTTTCCGACCCCGCGCTGATGCGCGAGGTCGAGCAGAACATCCGCGATTTCTTTATCCGAGGGCTTCATTGCACCGTTGGCAGGTGCCCGGATGCTGGTGCGTGCCGACATCCGGCAGGATCTTCCAGCACCGCTGGCACTTCTCGCCCTCGGCTTTCTCGAAGACAACACCAACCCCGGCCACTTCCGGCAGGCGGAACGCTTCGGCCGGGGCCGGGTCGCCGGTGAGGTTGATGCCGGAAGTGATGCAGATGTCGTCAAAATTCACCGACTTGAGAGCCTCTAGCGTCTCGGCATCTTCGATATGCACCACCGGAGTAGCCTCAAGCGACGCACCGATCACCTTATCCGTCCGCTGCACTTCGAGTGCAGCGGTCACCGCACGGCGAGCGCGGCGCACCTTGGCCCATTTCGCAGCGAGCGCCTCGTCCTTCCACGACGCGGGCGTTTCGGGAATGTCCTGCAGATGCACCGACGACTCGTCACCGGGGAAGCGGTCAAGCCAGACATCCTCCATCGTGAACACCAGCACCGGGGCAAGCCATGTGGTCAGGCGGTGGAACAGGATGTCCATCACCGTCCGCGCTGCCCGGCGGCGCTGGGTGTCGCCGTCGCAATACAGAGCATCCTTACGAATATCGAAATAAAACGCGCTGAGTTCGACCGTGCAGAAGTTGAAAAGCTGTTGGAACACGCCCTGGAAGTCATAGGCGTCGTATCCAGTGCGTACGACCTCATCGAGCTCTGCAAGACGATGCAGCACGTAACGCTCAAGCTCTGGCATATCTGCAGGCTCGACACGATCCGCTTCGGAGAAGTGCGACAGCGCGCCGAGCATGTAGCGCATGGTGTTGCGCAGGCGACGGTAGCTGTCGGCCACCCCTTTGAGGATCTCCGGCCCGATGCGCAGGTCGGCGGTGTAGTCGGCCTGAGCCACCCACAGACGCAGGATGTCTGCGCCATACTGTTTGGTCACGTCCTCGGGCGCCACTGTGTTTCCCAACGACTTGGACATCTTGTTGCCCTTCTCGTCGAGCGTGAAGCCGTGGGTCAGCACGCCGCGATAGGGCGCTCGGCCCCGCGTGCCGCAGGATTGCAGCATCGACGAATGGAACCATCCGCGGTGCTGGTCGGTGCCTTCGAGGTAGAGATCGGCCAGACCATCCTCGGACCCGTCCTCGCGGTCGCGCAGAACGAAGGCGTGCGTGGAACCGGAATCGAACCACACGTCCAGAATGTCGAACACCTGTTCCCATTCTTCGGGGTTGTAGTCGTTGCCAAGGAACCGCTCTTTCGCGCCAGACTTGTACCACGCATCCGCGCCTTCGGCCTCGAACGCTTCAAGGATGCGGGCGTTGACGGTGTCGTCCTTCAGCAGGAAGTCGGCGTCGGTCGGCAACGCGCCTTTCTTAATGAAACAGGTGAGTGGCACACCCCATGCGCGTTGGCGCGACAGCACCCAGTCGGGGCGGGCTTCGATCATCGAATAAAGCCGGTTGCGCCCGGTCTGCGGGGTCCATTTTACCAATTGGTCAATACTTGTGAGCGCGCGTTCACGGATCGTTTTGCCATAGGTGTCTTGCCCGTCGCCAACCTCTCGGTCGATGGCGGCGAACCATTGCGGCGTGTTGCGGTAGATCACAGGGGCTTTGGAGCGCCATGAATGCGGATAGCTGTGCGTCATCCGCCCACGCGCCAGCAGGCCGCCTGCCTCGACCAGCTTGTCGATCACGGCAGTGTTGGCCTTGCCTTCCTTGCCTTTGTGGTCAAGCACGCGCAGCCCCGCAAAGAACGGCACATGCGGCAGGAACTCGGATTCCTCGCCCACATTGTGGGTCATCCGGTCCATCCAACCGCGCGCAACGAAGGCGTCGTAGTCTTCCTGACCGTGGCTTGGCGCTGTGTGGACAAAGCCCGTACCCGCATCATCGGTCACGTGATCCCCGTCGATCATCGGCACGTCGTAATCCCAGAACCCGTCTGCGCCGTCGAGGCCCCGGAACGGGTGCGCGAGGGTCAACGCACCAAGCTCGTCCGCCGACACGTCCCGCAGGCGGCGGTACATCGACGGCTCCAGCCGCGCCTTGGCCAGCACGTCTTCGGCCAGCGCATCGGCCAAGAGATAGCGGTCGCCGATCCGCGCCCAGCATTCCTCTGGGCGGCCTGTGACTTCGTAGAGGCCGTAAGCGATGGTGTTGTTGTACGCGACCGCCTTGTTGGACGGGATCGTCCAGGGTGTGGTGGTCCAAATAACAACTTTTGTCCCGAGTAGATCAGAGTGGTCCTCAACTGTACCGCGCTGATACTCGATCATGCGTGTGACTTTAAATGGCACCCAGATCGTGTGGGACTTGTGGTCGTGATATTCGATCTCGGCCTCGGCCAGCGCGGTCTTTTCGACCGGCGACCACATCACGGGCTTGGACCCCTGATAGAGCGTGCCGGTCATCAGGAATTTCTGGAACTCCTCCGCGATGATCCGCTCGGCGCGGTAATCCATCGTTAAGTAAGGTTTGTTCCATGTCCCCGTCACGCCAAGGCGCTTGAACTCGTCGCGTTGGATGTCGATCCAGCCCTCGGCGAACTTGCGGCATTCCTGACGGAAGGCCACGACATCGACCTCGTCCTTGTCGAGCCCCTTGGCGCGGTATTGTTCCTCGATTTTCCATTCGATGGGCAGACCGTGGCAGTCCCAGCCGGGGATGTAGCGCGCATCGCGGCCCATCATCTGCTGGCTGCGCACAACCATGTCCTTAAGGATCTTGTTGAGCGCGTGGCCGATATGCAGGTGGCCGTTGGCGTAGGGAGGTCCATCGTGAAGGGTAAAGGGTTTCCGTCCCTCTGCCTTTTCCCGCAGGCGGTCATAGATGCCCATCTTGGCCCATTTTTCCAGCCATGCCGGTTCGCGGTTCGGAAGGCCCGCACGCATCGGGAAATCTGTCTTGGGCAGGTTCAGCGTGTCTTTGTATTCAGGAGTGTCGGCGCACATTTGGAGCGTCCTCAGGTGTTCGGATCAAGGATGTTTGAGAGGATCGGCGCGGTCGTCCATACGCCTTGTCCCGGCGGCTCGATTGCTCAGAGCGCCGGGCATGTAATTCGAATGATGATCGCGATCAGATGCGTCATGCGGCGCGTTATAGGAGTGACAGGGGCAGACGTCCAGACAGTGTTTCCCGGACTTGAGGGCTGGGACCGATTGGGGGGCCGGCCCCCCAAGCCCCCCGGCATACTTGGAAAAAGAAGAAAGGGTGTGGGTCAGGTCTCGAACAGAGTTCCGACGAAATATGCGATTGCGGCGGCTGTGCCTCCGATCAGCAGGGTTTCCAACCCCGACCGCCACCACGGTGCCAGCGACCATTTCGATTTATACGCACCAATTGCGAAAAATGTGATCAGCGTGGCTATGGTGGACAGGCGGAAGGCGTCGGGCAGAGCGAAGAGAAACGGCAGAAGCGGGACCATCCCCGCAGCAAGAAAAGCTGCGAAGGTCGCCCAGGCCGCCTTGAGCGGGTGCGGATCGACCGGCGCAAGGCCATATTCGCCTTCGAGCATCAACTGCACCCACTGTTCGCGGTTTTGCGAGATCTGATCTACCGCCCCGTCGAGTGCCTCACCCGACAATCCCTTACGGCGCAGGATTTCGCGCAGTTCGTTGCGTTCGCCCTCGGGGAATTTGCGGATATGGCGTTCCTCGACTTCGCGCAGGCGTCTGGCATCGTCGAGTTCGGCTTTGGTTGCGGAATAGTTCCCGGCGGCCATGGAAAACCCGTCTGCCAGCACGTTGGCAATGCCAAGGGCGATGATGACCCACGAACTGAGCCCCGCACCGGCGACGCCGGCGACGATAGCAAAGGTGGTCACCGATCCGTCGATGCCGCCATAAACGATGTCCCGCAGGTATCCGCGCCCGGCGGGGGCGTCGATGCGGGCTTCGATTTCGGCTTGGCTGTGGCCGTGGTCACCGGGGGATTGGGTCATGTCGCCAAAACTGAGGCAGGGTGGTGGTGTCTGCCATGCGCTGGATCAAATGGGATGTCAGCGGGATTTCGCGCTGACGAGGCCCGAGAGGGCGGTCTTGATGATCGACCGGACCGAGGGGCGTTTGCCGGCGGCAAAGGGTAGGGGGCGGCACACCTCGATCGCCGCCACGCCCACGCGGGCGGTGAGGGCACCATTGACCAGACCTTCGCCAAAGCGGCGGGACAGTTTGCCAAGGATGGAGCCGCCGAGGATCGGCTCCAGCATGTCGTCGCCCACCGCAACCGCGCCGGTGGCGACGAGGTGCGAGAGGACGGCACGGGTCAGGCGCCAGCTGCCCAATGTGCCAGAGCGGCCGCCGTAAATCTCGGCGATGCGGCGGATCATGCGGATGTTCGACCCCAACGCCGCCACGACATCGGCCAGCGCCAGCGGCACCAGAGCTGTGACGGTGGCGACCTGCCGCGCGGCGGCTTCGACCTCGCGCCGTGCGGCAGCGTCGAGAGGACCGAGGAGTTCGTGATCGGCCAGGGCGATGAGGGTGGAGGCGTCGAACATGTCGGCCTCGCGGTCCTTGAGCCGGTCGCGGCCCCATTTGGTGTCATCGCGAGAGGCGTAGAGCGCGGTCAGGTCTTTGACGACGGCGCGGGCGGATGTCAGGTCTTCGCTGGCCAAAGCGGCATCGGCGGCGTGCTGGATGCGGTCTATACGACCCAGCCGGGCGAAGGCCGACAGCTCCTTGATTACGATGAGCAGGACCACCAGCAGGAAGAGCCCGAAGAGACCCGCCACAGCGTAGCCAAGATAGAGGTTCTGGCTGACCAGATTGGTCACAAAGTTCCACGCGGCGACCGAAGCCACTGTGGTGATGAGCATCAACAGCAACGACCAAAACCATCGCGCCAGCCGCGACACGGGCCGCGCGGCAAGGGCGGCGGCGGTTGTCATTGCCTGACCTTGCGGGGCGGGTTCAAGCGTGTCGGGGACCGGAGGCGCCTCTGCCGGGGTGGGCGCCGGTGTATCGTCGTCGAGATCGAACAGGACAGGGCCTTTTGCGGTGCTCATGCTTCGGTCCTTTGCCAGTGATACCGGATGTCGGGCAGGCCTTCGTCATTGCCTGCGCCGTCGGTGCGTTCGACGGGGGCAAAGCCGTGGCGTTCGTAGAACGCCTGAGCGCGGATGTTGGCCTGAAAAGTCCAGAGCGTGAGCTGGTCCTCGTGGCGCATGGCGTCGGTCAGAAGCGTTGATCCGATACCCTGCCCACGCGCGTCAGGGTCGATGTAAAGTGCGTGAATGTCATCGCCGTTGCGGGCGAGGAACCCGGTGATTGTTTCGTTTTCGGAAACAGTGACCCAGCCACGATCCACCATCATACCGGCAAAGCCAATATCCTCGGCGCGGGTGTGGATACGGGGCATCCACGGGGTCTCGTCGATCCACGCGGACAGAATCGCACCGACGCGACCGGCATCAAGCGGGTTTGCAGGACGGAGCAGAGTCACAGCCGGTCTCCGATCAGGAATTCGGTGGCGCGGTCCAGCCGGATATGCGGCGGGCCATCACCAGGTTTGAGGTTCAGCTGCGCTGGCGCAAAGCGCATCACCTGATAGTCCTGATCCAGCCACTTTTCCGCGCCTTCACGCGCGGGGCCAAGCAGGTGGGACGGGTCTTGTGGCAGCTCACCGGGGTAGAAAGCGGCCTGTTTGCCGCTGTCCAGTAGGGTGCCTCGCACGCAAGGCAGATCGGTTCCATTGTGCGCGCGCATCTCTTCGACCGTGGCGCGGAGGCTGGCGATGGACATCGCACTGGTCTTGGCGCCAGCAAATTGCGCACGGTCGCGGGCGTCGCGGGTGAGCGCCTCCATGATTGCGGTCAGACGGGCGTGTTGGGTGTGGTGCAGGTGGTCCGCCTTGGTGGCGGCGAAGAGGATTTTCTCGACGCGTTTGCCGAGCAGAAGCTGGGATAGAAACTGGTTCTGGCCGGGGCGGAACGCGCCGAGGATGTCGGCCATCGCCTGTCGCATGTCCTCGACCGCCTGAGGGCCCGCATGGATCGCGCCAAGCGCGTCGACCAGCACGATCTGTCTGTCGATCTTGGCAAAGTGATCGCGGAAGAAGGGTTTGACGACCTGGGATTTGTAGGCCTCAAACCGGCGCTCCATCTCTCGCGCAAGGGATTTGCGCGGCGGGTTTGCGATGGGCGGCAGGGGCGCGAAGGTCAGGACCGGGCTGCCGGCAAGGTCTCCGGGGAGCAGGAAGCGGCCGGGCGTGCAATCCGAGAAACCGGCCTGCCGCGCGGCGGTCAGATAGGCGGTGAAGCTGGTGGCAAGTGCTTGAGCACGAGGCTCTTCGAGGGCCACTGTCGTGTCTTCAGCCCGGGCCAGACTCAGGTAGTCCTGCGCGAGATTGCGGTTGGCGATGCGCTTAAGGGTTTCTTCAGACCATTGGCTGTAGCTTTTTTCGAGCAAACCAAGATCAAGCAACCACTCACCGGGATAATCCACAATGTCGAGATGTATGGTTCGCGGGCCTTGAAGCCCGGACAAGAGCCCCGAGGGGCGCACCTTTAAAGACAGGCGCAATTCGCTGATGGTGCGCGTGCTGTCGGGCCAGTGCGGGTCGCGCGCTGTCAATGCACCCAGATGGAATTCGTAATCGAAGCGAGGCAGAGTGTCGTCGGGCTGCGGCTGAAGATAGGCCGAAAGGATGCGCCCTTCGCTTTGCGCCAGCAGCCCCGGCATCCGTCCGCGATCCATGAGATTGGCAACAAGCGACGTTATGAACACCGTCTTGCCCGAGCGCGCGAGGCCCGTCACACCAAGGCGAACCGTCGGTTCCAAAAACGTGCCCGAAACGGTGTCGGTGACATTCTCGAAGCCGCGGGTCAGCGTGTCGGCGATGGTGGAAATGACCAAGGGCGGCCTCTTTTCATTGCGTTGAACCCAGAGATAAAGGCGCGTGTCCCGGGTTACCAGTGCTGTGCAAGGGGGATTGTTTGGCGCAATTCGTCAGGATAAGCGGGGCGCATGCCGAGATTTGCCCTTAAAGTCGAATATGATGGCGCGCCTTTTGCCGGTTGGCAGCGGCAGGCCGAGCAGCCTTCGGTGCAGGGAGCAATCGAAGCAGCACTGGCCAAACTGGAGCCGGGAGAGCATACGATTGCGGCGGCGGGGCGAACGGATGCCGGTGTTCATGCACGTGGGCAAGTCTGCCATTGCGATCTGGACAAGGACTTGTCACCATTCCGGCTGTCCGAGGCACTGAACTACCATCTCAAACCGTTGCCGGTGGCGATTGTCGATGCGGCTGAGGTCGAAGGGGATTGGCATGCGCGGTTTTCGGCACTGGAGCGGCGGTATTTGTTTCGGCTGGTGTCGCGTCGAGCGCCACTGACGCTCGAGGCCGGACAGGTCTGGCAGGTGAAACACGACTTGGCGTTGGGGCCGATGCAGGACGCGGCACGGCATCTGATCGGCTTGCACGATTTCACAACCTTCCGCTCCACGATGTGTCAGGCGGCATCACCTGTGAAAACGCTGGATGCGCTGGACATTTCTTGCGTTGATGCTGATTGGGGGCGTGAGTTCCAGTTTCGTCTGCGCGCACGGTCCTTTTTGCACAATCAGGTGCGCAGTCTTGTCGGTACGCTTGAACGGGTTGGCGCCGGGGCATGGGCGCCGGAGGACGTTAAAACAGCTTTGGAAGCACGGGACCGGGCGGCCTGCGGACCTGTCTGTCCTCCGCAGGGCTTGTACCTTATGGGCGTGGGGTATCCGGACGATCCCTTTCAGCGCTGAAGGTGTTTGCGCAGTGCAGGGCCCGTCGCACGGCGGGCAGGTTTTTCAGAAAATCTGCCTGGGACTTTGCCCCAGACCCTGAGGTATTTTTCAAACAGAGAAGAATCGGACTTGTTTTGTGGGCGGTTTTGCCCGATGAGGCAGATTATGAAACGCTTGACTGATATCCGACGAGACATCTGATCTTGTTTTGCCGCCCCGCACTGTGGGCGATCCGTCACCTTTTGTCTGAATTCACATCCTTTCCGTTGACTTGGCCCGCGCCGCTTGGCACGGCTTGGGCTTCTTAAAACGAGGTTTCTCATGATCCCCTCTGTCCTGCCGACCTATTCCCGCGCACCCCTTCATTTTGAGAAGGGCGAAGGCACTTGGCTGATTGAAGCGGACGGGCGACGTTTTCTGGATCTTGGTGCCGGGATTGCGGTGAATGCCTTGGGCCACGCGCACCCTAAGCTGGTGGCGGCGTTGACCGAGCAGGCACAGAAGCTGTGGCATGTGTCGAACCTCTATGAGATCCCGCAGCAGCAGGCATTGGCTGACAAGCTTGTTGCAAGCAGCTTTGCCGATACGGTGTTCTTTACCAATTCGGGGACGGAGTCCTGCGAATTGGCGGTCAAGATGGCGCGCAAGTACTGGTACGAGAAAGGCCATCCCGAAAAGACCACCATTCTCGCTTTTGAAGGATCGTTTCATGGACGGTCCTCGGCCGGGATTGCTGCGGCGGGCTCGGAGAAGATGGTCAAAGGGTTCGGGCCAATTTTGCCCGGGTTCAAACATCTGCCCTGGGGCGACCATGACGCCCTGCACGCAGCGATTGACGAGACGGTTGGTGCGATTTTGATCGAACCTGTGCAAGGTGAAGGCGGTATTCGCCCACTGCCTGATCAGTGTCTGAAAGGGCTGCGCGCGCTGTGTGATGAAAAGGGTATCCTCCTTATTCTGGACGAGGTGCAGTGCGGTGTCGCCCGGACCGGGCGTTTGTTTGCCCATGAATGGGCCGGGGTGACGCCGGACATCACGATGGTGGCCAAGGGCATCGGCGGAGGATTTCCTCTGGGCGCGGTTTTGGCCACTGAAGAGGCGGCATCGGGAATGACGGCGGGCACGCACGGCTCGACCTATGGCGGCAACCCGCTGGCCTGCGCAGTCGGGTGCGCGGTTATGGATATCGTCAGCACGCCCGAGTTTCTGGAAACGGTGAACGCACGGGCCGGATTTCTTCGGCAGAAGTTGGAAGGGCTGGTCGCGGCGCATCCGGATGTGTTCGAAGGCGTGCGCGGTGTCGGCCTGATGATCGGGCTCAAGTGCAAGGTCGCCCCCATTGATGTGGTCAAGGCGGGTTATGAGTGTGGCGTGATTACCGTGCCGGCGGCTGAGAACGTCGTGCGTCTCCTGCCGCCGCTGAACATCAGCGAAGATGAGATTTCCGAGGCCGTGAACCGGCTGGATTTTGCGGCGGACGCGGTCCGCGAGGCGATGGGCTGAGGGCGGGGATATGAAGCATTTTCTGGATATTCACAAAACGGACGCAGGTGATTTGCGGACGGTGATTGATCAGGCCATCGCCATGAAGGACAGCCGCAATGGCCGTCCCAAGGGGGCGCCGGATGACGAGTTGCCATTGGCGGGCCGCATGGTCGCGTTGATCTTCGAGAAACCCTCGACGCGGACGCGCGTGTCGTTTGATGTGGGCGTGCGTCAGATGGGCGGGCAGACGATGGTTCTGTCCGGCTCGGACATGCAGCTTGGTCATGGTGAAACCATCGCCGACACGGCGCGGGTGCTGAGCCGTTATGTGGACCTGATCATGATCCGCACCTTTGACGAGGCTGTTCTGGAGGAAATGGCAGAGTATGCCAGCGTCCCTGTGATCAATGGACTGACTGACCGCACCCATCCGTGCCAGATCATGGCAGATGTGATGACCTATGAAGAACATCGCGGGCCGATCAAGGGCAAGAAAGTTGTGTGGTGCGGAGACGGGAACAATGTGTGCGCGTCCTTCCTGCATGCAGCCGCGCAATTCGGATTTGACTTCACCTTTACCGGGCCTGTGCAGCTTGATCCTGAGATGGAGTTTGTCGGATTGGCGCGTAATGCCGGTGTATCGGTCACAATTGAACGGGATCCGGTCAAAGCGGTCGATGGCGCTGATCTTGTTGTGGCCGACACCTGGGTGAGCATGCATGACGCGCAATCGGCAAAGGAACGGCGTCACAACATGCTGCGGCCATTCCAGGTGAATGTCGAATTGATGAGCCATGCGAAACCCGACGCTCTGTTCATGCACTGCCTTCCGGCGCATCGGGGGGAAGAGGTCACGTCGGAAGTGATGGACGGTCCGCAATCAGTGATCTTTGACGAGGCGGAGAACCGGCTGCATGCGCAGAAGGCCATTATGCGGTACTGCCTTGGTGTGTGATGCGATAGGGCGGTCAGTTTAAGGTCTGACCGCCTGTCATCCAACCACCAGCCCAACACCCAACCAGAGATACGCCAGCATGGCGAGGACGAAGAGCGCTTTTTCGAGCGCGCCTGCGCCAACTGAGGCGTCAAAACCGCTGCGCTGAACCTTCCAGGTCACGAAGAACGCCGACAGCACGGCAAATGCGAGGTTGAGCCAGAAGGTGTAATCAATCGCGAAGAACGTGCGGTCGGTGACGGCGCGGATCTGATCTGCAGACGGCAACACGCCCAACACGGCAAACCCATAGTGTAGCAAGAGCGCGGTGACCACGAGTACAACAAAAAATACGCCCATGATGTAGAGCGCCATTTTCCAACCGTAGTATTTGGCGTTGACGCGCAGGACCGGCAGAACGATCAGGTCTGAGAAAATGAACGCCATGATCCCAGCAAACGCGACGCCATTGCCATAGAGCACGGCGGCGAGAGGAATGTTGCCCATGGATCCGATAAAGGTGAAGAATGCAGCAATCGGCCCGACGAGTGCCTGAGCCAAGAGGTCCAGAAAGCCGGGATTGTCTCCGCCTATGAACAGCCACTCAAAGAAACGCGTTGGCACAAAAGCCGCGATGATTCCCGCGACCGTGAAGCCGACCGTAACGTCCTTCCAGACCATTTGCCATTCCATGAAATAGCGGTTTGCGACCTCACCCCAACGTTCGGTCGAGCGCAGTTTCTCAGACAGGCTGCGGTCTTGAGTTGGGTCGCCTTCTCCGTCTTCGCTGTCTTGTGCGTTCTCGCGGGCTTCGGCGATCGGGGCGATGCGATGTGTCAGGCGTACAACCATCCACATGAGCAAGATCAGCAGGGCGCCCCCTACATATTCGCCCACGACGAATTGCCAGCCCAGAAACAGGGCGATGATAATCCCAAGCTCGACCACCAGGTTCGTCGAGGCCAGCAGAAAAGCTATGGATGGTATGAAACCGGCGCCTTTTGCAAAAAGGGCGCGCGCTCCCGACAGGGCGGAAAAGCTGCATGAAGAACTCAAAAAACCGAAGACCGTGCCCAGCAAGACAGCTTTTGGTCCGTCTTCGCCCATTGTTTCACGCATCTTCTCTCGAGTAACAAACACCTGAATCATTGAGGAGATGATGTAGCCAAAGCTGAAGGCCCAGAACGCGGTCCAGAAAAGCCCAAGCGTCGTGGTTGCCGCCTGATGCCAGGTTGCCAGAAATTGATCCGAGAGCATATCCGCCAAACGCTTTCTTCGAGCCGTTTGCATCGCCCGATGTCAGAATGAGTGTATTTAGGAAATGCGTAGGATCCGAAGCGGTTCCGAAATAGCTCGGGAATTGTTGTGCGGTGCGCGGCGCAAAAATTTGTCAATCTGCCACTGAGTGCGGTTGATTGTCTGCCTAGTCAGGCACATTGTCGACGCCGGAGCCCCCCCAGGGCTGGCATCGCGCAATGCGGCGCACAGTGAGCCAGCCACCTTTGAGGCCGCCGTGTCTGCGCAGCGCTTCAAGAGCATAGGCGGAGCAGGTCGGGTGGTAGCGGCAGTTGTGTCCAACCCAGGGGCTGAAGATCAGTCGGTAGGCCTTGATCGGCAGGGACAATGTCCAGGCCAGCGGAGTCATGATGATGCGTGGAGTTTGCGCAGGGCGTAGCTGAGATCGCCTTTGAGCGCGTTGAAATCCCGGTCGATGGTCACGTCGGGGCGACCGATTAAGACGTAATCCCAGCCGGGCTTGGCCCCGGGGAGCAGCACTTCGGCCACCACGGCGCGCAGACGGCGCTTGGCGCGGTTGCGGGCGACCGCGTTGCCGATCTTCTTGGAGCAGGTGTAACCGACGCGGATCGTCGGGTCGCCATCGTCCCGGTTGCGTGCCTGCACCAACATTCCGTCGGTGCCGCGACGCAGGGCGCGAGCGGCACGCAGAAAATCAGCGCGTTGGCGCAGAACGGTGACGGGTGGATATGACAACACCGCCGGAGGCGTGTTTCCCCTTGTATCCAAGGAGGCCTCCGGCGGTGTCATGTCAGATTGCCTGATGGATCGCGGGCGCTTACGCGCTCAGCGACTTGCGGCCACGGGCGCGGCGCGCGTTCAGGATCTTGCGGCCAGCCTTGGTGGCCATGCGCGCACGGAAGCCGTGGCGGCGCTTGCGAACGAGGTTCGAGGGCTGATAGGTGCGTTTCATCGCGTCCAACTCCGTTTAATCGGGCCGGGCCGCGCGGATTCGGCGACCGGGTGTATTCGAAGCCCGTGCTATAGGCAGGTGACTTTGGGTTGTCAAACGCTGTGTCTAGGATTTTGGGAGATTTTCTGGCTTTGGCGCAAGATGCTTTGACGCATCTCGAGCGCTCCGTTGCGGAACGCCGATGGGGCCGCTTCCCCCGTCGCCCGGCGGGCGACTCCTCCGGGATACTTTCAAGACGAAGACGTGCAGGCGACCCGCAGGTTTTGGCCCCGTTTTGAAACAGAGGTTTTGCAACACTGGCACACGGCAGCGTGTGGCTTTGACATAGTTTGCAATATTGACCGTGGGTGGCAGGGCGGAATGTTTCAAATTCGGCGCGTTGCCGACGGATTCTCACGCAAAGGCGAGTGTACGATCAAGCGGGCGTGAACCTGGTGTTGCTGTGCTGCTTCAAGGATCATGTTTTGAGCTATGAACACTCATCCTTTAGAGAGGCGGCCCGTCGCGGCCTGTATGACATGACCAATATGACAGACACTCAAGATCCACCGGCGTGGAAACGCTACGCGCCTCTGGTCGCCATTGGCGCAGTTGCACTGATCGGCGCTTTTACGCTGCGGGATTATCTGAGTTTCGAGACACTTGCGGCAAATCGTGAGGCGCTAGAGGCGTTCCGGGATGCCAATTATGTTCTCACGGCGGGTGTTTTTATGTTGGCCTACGTGGTGATCGTCGGATTTTCACTGCCCGGCGCAACCATCGCGACGTTGACCGGAGGCTTTCTTTTCGGGGTCTTCCCCGGCGCCCTGTTCAACGTCCTGGCCGCCACTGTCGGCGCAACAGTGATTTTTCTGGCGGCCCGCTATGGTCTGGGCGAGCGTCTGGCGGCCAAGATGGACGCCAGTGATGGAGCGGTGCGCAAGATCAAGGATGGTATTGATGAGAATCAGTGGTCGATGCTGTTCCTGATCCGGCTGGTGCCCGCGGTGCCGTTCTTTGTGGCAAACCTCGTGCCAGCGTTGGTTGGTGTGCCGCTCTACCGGTTTTTTGTATCCACCTTTGTCGGAATCATTCCTGGAGGCGTTGTCTATACGTCTGTCGGAGCCGGTTTGGGCGAGGTCTTTGCGCGGGGCGAAACACCCGATCTGGGCATCATCTTTGAGCCGCATATCCTGTTGCCGATCCTTGGCCTCTGTGCGCTCGCTGCCTTGCCGATTGTTCTGAAGGTCGTGCGCGGCAAGAAGGGGCTGTGATCATGGAGCAGATCAAGACAGATGTGTTGGTGATTGGTGCGGGGTCCGGTGGTTTGTCGGTGGCGGCAGGCGCTGTGCAGATGGGGGCAAGCGTTGTGCTGCTGGAAGCGCACAAAATGGGGGGTGATTGCCTCAACTATGGGTGCGTTCCGTCAAAAGCACTGATTGCCTCGGCCAAGACGGCTTATGCGATGACACATGCGGATCGGTACGGGATCGCCAATGTCACGCCGCAGGTGGATTACGCAGCAGCCAAGGATCATGTCGCGGATGTGATCAGTCAGATCGAACCTGTGGACAGTCAGGAACGGTTCGAAGGGCTTGGCGTTAGGGTAATCCGCGAACACGGGCGGTTCGTGTCACCAACCGAGGTTGAGGCCGGACAGTATAAGATCACCGCACGCCGGATCGTTATCGCAACAGGATCGTCGCCTTTCGTGCCGCCGATTCCGGGTTTGGACAAGGTGCCCTACATCACCAACGAATCGCTTTGGGACCTGCGTGAACAGCCTGAGCACTTGTTGGTGATCGGTGGCGGGCCCATCGGCATGGAAATGGCGCAGGCACATTTGCGGCTTGGTTCGAAGGTAACTGTAATTGAGGGCGCAAAGGCGTTGGGCAAAGACGATCCGGAACTTGCCGAGATTGTGCTCGATTCTCTTCGAGAGGAAGGTCTTGAGATCGCCGAAGGCTCAAACGCCAAAGAGGTGAGAGGCACCGAAGGGGCTATTGAGGTCGAGACGGAGGATGGGCGCGTCTTCAGGGGCACGCATATCCTTGTCGCGGTTGGGCGTCGGGCGAATATCGAAGGGCTTGGACTGGAGCAGGCCGGGATCAAAACAACACGAACCGGTATTGCTGTGGATGACAGTCTTCGGACCAGTAACAAGAAAGTCTATGCGATTGGCGATGTGGCCGGCGGTCTGCAGTTCACCCATGTGGCGGGTTACCATGCTGGAGTGATCATCAGGTCCATGCTGTTCGGTTTGCGGTCAAAAGCCACCACGCGACATATCCCGTGGGCGACCTACACGCAGCCGGAACTGGCACAAGTCGGATTGACCGAGGCGCAGGCGAAGAAAGAGCATGGAACCAAGCTTGAAGTCGTGCGCTTTCACTACAGTCACAACGACCGCGCCATTGCCGAACGCAAAACGCGGGGACTGATCAAGGTCATGGTGGTCAAGGGCCGTCCGGTCGGGGCGTCGATCGCAGGGGAACAGGCGGGCGAGTTGATCAATCTCTGGGCGCTGGTGATTGCAAATAAGATGAAGATGGGACAGATCGCCAATATGGTCGCGCCCTATCCGACGATCGGGGAGCTTAACAAACGGGCTGCGGGCGCTTACTTCTCTCCCCGACTGTTTGAAAGCGATACTGTTAAGAAAGTTGTGCAGTTTGTTCAGAAATGGATTCCCTGACGTGATCGTGCCGGGTGCGGGTCCATGCTGAACTCGCTCTCCGGTCGTTTCCTGATCCTGACAACTGTCTTTGTCATGCTGGCAGAGGTGCTGATCTTCGTGCCGTCGATTGCGCGGTATCGCGAGGACTTCCTGCTCAATCGCCTTGAGCGGGCACAGATCGCATCGCTCGCTTTGTTGGCAGATGACATGATTGATACAGAGCTTGAGGAAGAGCTGCTGTTGAATGCGGGAGTGTTCAACGTGGTTCTGCGGCGGGACGAATTGCGGCAGCTGGTGTTGTCCTCGCCAATGCCGAGCGAGGTGGCGCAGACTTTCGACCTTCGCGAGGCGACGGCGCTGTCTTTGATCCGCGACGCCATGATGCGTCTTGCCAATCCCGAAACCGAAACCATCCGGGTGATCGGCAATCCGTTTCGGGATGGCGGGCTTTTGATCGAAATTACACTGGACACCGGCGAATTGCGCATGGCGATGATTGACTACGGTCTGCGCATTCTGGTGCTGTCTGCCGTCATTTCGATTTTCACTGCAGGGCTTTTGTTCCTGGCAGTGCGCGTCTTGTTGGTGAAGCCAATCAAGGGCGTTGTGGGCCATATGCAGAGCTATGCCAAAGCCCCCGAAGATGCGCGGCGTATCATCCAGCCTTCCGCTGGCGTGACAGAGTTGCTTGAAGCGGAGAGAGCCTTGCAGTCCCTGCAGACGCAGCTGACGCAGGCGCTGAAGCAGAAAGAACGTCTGGCACAATTGGGTGGGGCGGTTGCCCGTGTGAGCCATGATCTGCGCAATATCCTGACATCGGCGCAACTTTTTACTGACCGCATCGAGATGAGCGAAGATCCGGCAGTCAAACGGATGGCGCCGAAGCTGGTGAATTCGATCACCCGCGCCGTGTCTCTTTGTGAAAGCACCCTTGCGTTCGGGCGTGCTGAAGAGCCCGCGCCGACGTTGACCCTGGTAAATCTTGCCGAGCTTGTTTCAGACGTGCTGGACAGTGAACGGTTGGCAATCGGTGAATTTGATCTCAGTCTCAGCGAGGACGTGCCCGGCAACCTTATGGTGCGGGCTGATCCTGAGCAAATGTATCGCGTGATTTCTAACCTTGTGCGGAATGCGCGGCAGGCCATCATTGGCACTGGCGCACCCGGCGAGATCAATGTGTCCGCGCGGGTATGTGACGACGCTTGGTGCATTGAGGTGACGGACACCGGGCCCGGACTTCCGCCGAAGGCAATCGAACATCTGTTCCAACCCTTTCAGGGCGGTGCAAGAAAAGGCGGTTCCGGGCTGGGATTGGCCATTGCCGAAGAATTGGTCAGGGGGCACGGCGGGACTTTGACTTTGGTGACTACCGATGAAACTGGCACCGCATTCCGTATTCGATTGCCGATGGGTGACCTGAGCTAGGGGTGATTGGTAAAGCGCAAAAATTTCTTGGAATTTGCGCTTGCATCACCCCGGCACTGCGTCTATTTCCACGCCTCGTGGACCGATAGCTCAGCTGGATAGAGTACTTGACTACGAATCAAGGGGTCGGGGGTTCGAATCCTCCTCGGTCCGCCACTTCTTCCCTTGAATGCTCTAAGTTGTTGCCGAAAAGGCTTGCCCAAGCGTGCTTTAATTGCCTTGAGTGCCGCAGCTCAGGCGAGTCGCAGAGGCGGTGAATGGGCGTGGAGACGAACCCTGTCGCCGACATCATTCAGCACATATAGAAATGGCTCCTTTTGAAGCCTGGTTTCACTGGCTGACGTTTTTCTTTTGTAGACGCACAAGGTTGCCGCGGCATTCTTGGAGTACGTGCAGCTGATCCGCTCTCAGTCGGTCATTGCTGGGCGTGAAGCGGGATCTCGATCGCTGATGGTATTCCCACTAGAGACGCCTTTGGGTCTACGCCATGACGCCGAGCAATTTCCTTAAGTGCCGTCTTGAATGCGCGCGTTCCCGACAAAACTGGACAAAGCAAGACGGCGGTCACGACTGCCAAGCCGACGGAATGACCCAAAAGGCCCTGCTCAGGCTGGGTCTGTGTTCCGGGGCGTTGGTCTTTCGCCTAGGCGGGGACCCGTTCCGGCATGATGTCGAACTTGATCGAATTGACAAGCTCATTGGCTGTTTCGTTGGCCGACAGAATAAGGCGCGCCTTATTCAGATCGACAAGCCCTGGGAGGCTCCGCATTTGACTGCGGTCGATATGGGCGAGGCCCATTGCCCAATCGTCAAAATCCCGTTCCGCGACGCAGCGCTCAAACAGGGTCTCAACCTGTGCGTGCCGTGAGTCTTGCGAGATCTGGTTGAAGAGAGGCATCACCGCATCTTCCGGACCCTCCAACACCTGAAGAAAAGTCTCCCCGTCAAACAAAAGGATGCCGGTGATATCCTTGAAATGGTTGTTGATCCGCGCCTTCACAAGTAGTGCGCGCACTTCGCTCACAGGCATTTCGGTCGTCGGTTTGCTGATGTAGACGAGCTGTTTCAAAGTTTCCGGGTTCGACATAGTTTCTTCTTCTCGTGATCGTGATGCGCAAAGGCGCGTGGCCATTCCGCGATGCAAACGGCATTCGCAGGGTCGTTTTAGGTTTCCGAGGCGCATCTAGCGCCGCAACCGACGAAAGCCCCGCAAATTATCCAAAGAATCGGGCAGGGATACTTTTGGGCACGGGCAAGGGCGCAATACCTGCTTCCGAGATCTGGCCTGGGTAGATCCAACACTTTGCATTGCGTTGAGTTACAAATGCTTGGCAAGCGGCGTCGCGATTACACATTGGCCACGTCGTTCCAAAGCAGGTGGATGCAGATGACCGCTAGGCTGCCGTGCCTATATGCAGCTCTTTCAGTGCATTAGTCGTCGCGGCTTGGGTCATTCCGGATTGCTCGAAAAAAGCGCGAGCTTGTTGCCTTGCGGATCTCTGAGATAGCCAACGTAGAATTGCGGGCCTTAGGACGCGCGAAAGCCGGGATCGCCTTCATTTGTCCCGCCTGCTGCCAACGCTGCTGCGTGCAGTTCCTGCACTTGGTCTTGGCTGCGCGCTTCGAATGCAATCATGGTCCCGTTTCCGGAAGAAGCAGGCTGCCCGTTGAAGGTTGGCTTGACATAAAAGTCAGGAAAGATGGGCGATTGGCCATGCGGTACAGGCAAAGCATAGCTCAGCCCATCTGATCCCTCACGCAGTCCGTAGCCGAGTTGCGGCAGAAACGCCGAATAGAGACGCTTTGCGCGGTCGATGTCATCCGCGCCGACAGTGACATAGGCAATCATGTGGACCGTTCCCCTTTGATCATTGCTTCACAAGACCTCCCATAGCTTACGCGTGGTGTTGTCGAATTGGGATGGGTCAGCATATGCGGCAATTGTCAGATGTTCCGTCCATGCGTCGTCTCCAATGCGAACCAGTGCACCCTCGGACAGTTCGCTCTGGATTGCTGTTTCCGGCATCCACGCAAAACCGCTGCCCGCCATCAAGCGGCGCTTGATGGCTTCGACAAGTCCATCGACATAGATCGGTTCGGCGTTGAATGGTTTTTTGCCAATGGCGTGTTCGACGACCATGCCAAGAAAGCTTGACGCTTCATAGGCAAGATAGGGGATGGGTTTGCGCCCGCGCGTGTCCAAAGCCCAACCATTGTCGCGGGCGGGCTTTGCAGCAGCTACTGGAATCAGGCGATCTGTCAGAAGGTCTTTGCGGTCAAACGCAGATTCATTAATCGTTAGCGAGACGGCGCTATGCGTGTAGCAGAGCATGATGTCCACAGCACCTTCGACCAGCAACTCGCAGCATGTGCTGAGCGAGTCTGAAATCACGCGCGTCCGAATTTCGGGCATGCTGTGTTGCAAGGTTTCAATCCGGTTGGCGAGAAAATTGACCGAGATCGTGTGCAAAACCGAAAAGCGGATAAACCGGTGTTCACCCCGGTCCGCGTCGCGCAGAGTTTGTCGGGCTTCAGAAAGCTGCGAAACGGCCCCGGTTGCGATGGGCAGGAATTGGGCGCCCGCTTCCGTGAGTTGCACAGGATAGGTCGCCCGATTCACCAAGGGTAGGCCCACCCAGCTCTCTAAAGCCTTAATTCGACGGCTAAAGGCGGACTGAGTGATGTTTCTTTCATCAGCGGCACGCGTGAAGTTCTGTGTTCGCGCAAGGCATTCAAAATCGCGCAGCCAGTTAAGATCCATCTATGCCTCTGAAAATAAGTGAATTTTTGAGATCCTATAAGATTCCATGCAAAAACGGAATAGTTTGATGAAATGTTTGAATTGGAGTGGTTGGAAAATCTGTTCCTACGCTTTGACATGAGCCAACGAGGCTATTGGGAACGGATCGCACCTCAGTTGGATCACGGGCCCAGCAGTCTCGAGCCACCGCTTGCCAGAAATGGCAAGCGCACAAAACATGTAGAGCTGGCCAAGAATGACCAGCCACCAACAGAGGAGACGACCACTATGAAGAAGACTTTCAAGAGCCTCGGACTCGCCGCTGCCGTCAGCGCACTGGCCTTGCCGGCATTCGCTTCGGAAGAGGTGAAAATCGGTGTGCCTTCCTGGACTGGCGCACAGGCGATCGCCCATGTGCTGGGCAATGTCGTGGAGACCCGGATCGGCGGACAGGTCGAGTATGTGCCGGGCAACAATGCGACGATTTTCCAGGCAATGGACCAAGGCAAGGGTGACATCGACGTGCACCCAGATGTGTGGCTGCCAAACCAGGAAAGCTTCACAAAGCAGTATGTCGATGAGGCTGGTACTGTAACGCTATCTTCGAACCCCTATCAGGGCAACCAGGGTTTCTGCGTGTCCAAGCAGTTCGGCGAAGCCAACAACATCACCGACATCGCTGATCTGGGACGCCCGGATGTGGCGGCTCTGATGGACAGCGATGGCAACGGAAAGGGTGAGCTGTGGATCGGCGCACCGGGTTGGGCTTCGGCCAACGTGAACGAGGTCAAAGTCCGCGACTACGGTCTCCTCGATTTCATCGAACCGATCCGTGCAGAAGAAGCGGTCAAGACGGCACGCATCAAGGACAGCATCGCCAAGGGTGAGGGCTATGCCTTCTATTGCTATGAGCCGCACGCGGTCTGGTTCATGTTTGACGTGATGATGCTGACCGAACCGACATACGATCCTGAGAAATACGTCATGGTTCAGCCGTCGGATGATCCCGATTGGTACAACAAGTCGATGGTTGCCTCGAAAGACGCGCTGAAAGACGTTCAAATCGCGTGGTCGAACTCGCTTGTCGACCGGTCGCCCGCAATTGCGGAATTCTTCCAGAATTTCCAGTTGGAAGCGTCGGACGTCAGCGCGCTTGCGTTCGAAATCAGCGCCAATGACCGCGACCCGGCAGAAGTCGCGGCTGAATGGGTCGAGGCGAATTCTGATCGCGTCGACGCGTGGCTTGGTCTCTGATCCGAGACAATTGAAGCCCGGCCATCGGGATACTACCCGATGGCCAAACCCATCCACATCACATGACGAGGCGCGGCCTGATGACTGACGAAACCGTCATAGAAATATCTCATGTCTGGAAGATTTTCGGTGCCAATCCCGAGGCGGCGCTGCGGTCTATCCGGGAAGAGGGGCTGAGCAAGGCCGAAGTTCTGGCGCGTCACAACGCGGTTGTGGGCGTTGCGGATGTCAGCCTGTCGGTCAATCGCGGCGAGATTTTCTGCATCATGGGGCTGTCTGGCAGTGGCAAGTCCACGCTGGTCCGTCATTTCAACAGATTGCTGGAACCCACGGCAGGTGAGATCAAGATCGAAGGCACCGACGTGATGGCGCTTGGCCCAAAAGAGCTTCAGGTTTTTCGCAATCGCAAGATCGGGATGGTGTTTCAGAACTTTGCGTTGATGCCGCATCGGTCGGTGCTGGATAATGTGGCGATGCCGCTCGAGATCCGTCAGGTCGCGAAGAACGAGCGGATGCGACAGGCGGCAGCGATCCTCGATATCGTCGAGCTGGGCGCGTGGGGCTCAAAGTTTGCGCATGAACTGTCCGGCGGGATGCAGCAACGTGTCGGACTGGCGCGCGCCCTTGCGGCCAATCCGGATGTTCTGTTGATGGACGAGCCTTTCTCGGCGCTTGATCCACTGATCCGACGGCAATTGCAGGATGAATTCATTCG
>JAUIIR010000015.1 GCA_030431485.1 Alphaproteobacteria bacterium | reverse complement strand
CCAAAATAGCGAGTTTGGACTGCCGCGCCGCGTGTATGGCCGGAGCCATCTGCTCCCGTGCAAATTTCGCCGCGCCAAGAATGCCCCATCGTAGTGTCTTCATGCCTGTCTCCTTTTACCGACACCCGACCACACGGCCTTGTCAGAGTAAAGCGTTGACAATTTTCGACGTGTGCAAATACCGTGGATGCAACCTATTCAAGAATTGCGCAAGATTCCGTCCCGGTTGAGCATCTGCACAGGCAAACCCCCGACGGTCTGAAGTGTTTCAAACAGTCTGGCTTTTTCTCAAGGCATTGGGGGTATTCAATGCGCATCATGTTCTGGAACATCCAAAGCGGGAATCCCCTGAGCGCGGATGAATCCGGCAAGGGCCAGACCCTTGCCAAAAGTGCCATCGGCTCAGGCGCCGATGTGCTTGTCTTTTGCGAGGTCACAAACGAAGCTTTGGACTGCAATGACTTTCTCACATTGCTGCGCGACGCTGCTGCGGAAGAAATCAACAAGCAGGTCGAATGGGCCAAAGCAGATGTCCGCGAGAAAATGCAGCCCAAGCTGAGCCCGGCCATCCGGAAAAAATACAAGAAGGGCGTTGATCGGCTCAAGCTCAAGTCCGGTCGTGGTCGCAACGTGGTCCGGGTTGGGACCCGGTTCGATCACCTCCGGACGTCTCCCGCCGCCATGCGGGATGTGACCTCGGCAACAGATTCAGTGGCAAGCTCTGGCGTTGCCGCCAAGTTCCGCCAACTCCGCAAAGTGAGCGCAATCCAAGAGCAGCTCAAACGCGCAGGCGTCCCTGAAATGATGCTCGACTACGATTTCAACCTCGGCTCTGAAGCCATACAGAACAACCGTCATTACCTTGTCCTGTCCAAAATGGCGTTCAGACACGAATACTTCGACGTCAACATTGCCAGCGCAAAACGCCAGATCCTTGTCCTCAACTTCGGCAACATCTTGATCCCTGTCATTCACGCCCCGTCCTTTGGCAAGGGCGGCGGAGAAACCGCGATCCAGTTGACCAATTACATCGCAGATGCCGCCAAGCCCACGGTGGCAATCGGCGATTGGAACATCGACTTCGAAGAACTGATCAAAGAGGTGGAAGAGGAAAACTCCAACCAGCCGTTTCACAAGCTGTTCAGCCGCAAGAACGTGCACCCTATTCCGCCGCCAAAACGCCTGATGAAAACATGGCATCGCAGGACCTGGCATCCCGGACGCGGCGACATCGAAAAGGAACTGAAGGAAACACAGAAAAGCGGCGGCACGCTGGACTATGCCATTGCACCGGATGGTCTGGACGTAACCGTGAAAATCCACGTCCCGCCCGGACGCGGCTCCGATCACGCCGCCATCATCGTCGATATTGATATCTGAACCGATCGCGGCCGGCAGCCCAGACACTCAAAAGAGAAATCCGCCGAGTGGAGACCCGGCGGATTTCCTAAGTAAGTGAACTCTGTCGATCAGCTTGCGGTCAGAAGCCCCTGCTCCTTAGCAAGGTCACGCATCCGCGATTGCAGCTTTTCAAACGCCCGCACTTCGATCTGACGAATGCGTTCACGGCTGACGTCATACTGACCCGAAAGCTCTTCCAAAGTCACCGGCTTGTCGGCCAGACGGCGCTGAGTCAGGATGTCTTTCTCACGGTCGTTAAGCACGTCCATCGCCTGCACCAGCACCGCGCGCCGGGCCTCAAGCTCATCACGTTCCTCGTAGTCGCCAGCCTGATCGGCGCTTTCGTCCTCAAGCCAATCCTGCCACTGCATCGTGCCTTCGCCTTCGGAGCCGACGGTCGCGTTCAACGACGCATCGCCCCCGGACAGGCGCCGGTTCATCGAAATCACCTCGTCCTCGGTCACACCAAGGTCCGTCGCGATCTTCTCGACATGCTCGGGACGCAGGTCGCCATCCTCAAGCGCGCCAATGCGCGACTTCGCCTTGCGCAGGTTGAAGAACAGCTTTTTCTGCGCCGAGGTTGTCCCGAGCTTCACCAGCGACCAGGACCGCAGGATATATTCCTGAATCGAGGCGCGGATCCACCACATCGCATAGGTTGCGAGACGGAAACCCTTTTCTGGATCGAACCGCTTGACTGCCTGCATGAGACCGACATTCGCCTCCGAGATCACCTCGGCCTGAGGCAGGCCATAGCCACGATACCCCATCGCAATCTTTGCCGCGAGGCGCAGGTGGCTTGTAACCATCTTATGCGCAGCTTCGGTGTCTTCCTGCTCGACCCAGCGCTTGGCGAGCATGTACTCTTCTTCGGGTTCCAGAAGCGGAAACTTCCGGATCTCCTGAAGATAGCGACTCAGTCCGGCTTCCGGTGACGGGGCCGGGAGATTCGCATAATTGGCCATACCCTTGTCCCTCCAATGTTTACGGGCTTAACATCCAAATGGGAAAGCTGCCCGTGGATTTCAAGTATTTGCGGTTTGTTAAATCCTATTTAACGCACATTCGCCGGTTCGTAAGACGCATGTCAGTGCGCTCACGCACATGGGACGATTGTTTCAGCCACGCAAACTTGTGATCAATGCGTCCATGTCTTGGGGTAACGCAGCCTCGAACCGGATGGTTTCACCGGAAACGGGATGGACAAACCCCAAAACTGCCGCATGCAGCGCCTGACGAGCAAACGCCGCCAAACGCGTCATCGCGTCCTCCGGCAATGCCCCCTTCGCAACCTTCCGCCGCCCGCCGTAAACCGGGTCGCCAATCAACCCATGCCCCGCATGAGCCATATGCACCCGGATTTGATGTGTGCGCCCGGTTTCCAACCGGCACTCCACAAGCGACACCTGCACTGGTGTGCCAAACACCTCCAGCACCCGCGCCCGCGTGATCGCATGTTTGCCATGTCCAAAGAACACGGCCTGTTTCTGCCTGTCCGTCTTATGCCGCGCCAGATCACTTGTGACCTTGATGACCGCACCCGGCTCAATCGACACGCCCCGCACACCGCGCAAACGCGGATCAGCCGGGTCTGGATGCCCGTGCACCAGCGCCAGATACAGCCGCTCTACACTGTGAGCGGCAAACTGCTCGGCCAGTCCGTGATGAGCCCGGTCCGACTTTGCAATCACCAAAAGCCCACTGGTATCCTTGTCGATCCGGTGCACGATCCCCGGTCGACCGACGCCCCCGACGCCCGACAGCTTGCCACCAAAATGATGTAAGAGCGCGTTGACCAGCGTGCCAGACGGCGTCCCCGGCGCGGGGTGCACCACCATACCCGCAGGCTTCATAACCACGATCAGGTCTTCATCTTCGAACCGTACATCCAACGGCAGGTCTTCAGCCTCGATATGGCTCTCCGCCACATCCGGCACCGCAATCTCGATCACGTCGCCCTCACGCACACTGGCCTTTGGGTTGCTCACCACGTCACCAGCCACGCGTACCGCCCCTTCGTCGATCAGCTTCGCCAACCGCGTGCGGGACAGCGCCGCTTCCTCTGGCACGTCGCGCGCCAACGCCTTATCAAGACGCGGCGGCGGATTGGCCCCGATGGTCACGCGCAAAATGGAGTCAGACATGGACAACGCCCCCGAAGATCAGGTCCCCGAACCGGCCAACGTGCGTTTCCTGCGGCGGCTGGTCACGGTCCTGACCGCAACAATGATCGCGGGCGTCATACTCATCACCGCACTGATTGTCATCCGCTACAATCAATCCGCGACACCGCTTCCCGATGTCATCACCCTGCCCGACGGCACCACAGCCACCGCCTTCACCCAGGCACGCAACTGGTACGCCGTGGTGACCGAGGATGACCGCATCCTGATTTTCGCCCGCGACAGTGGACGCCTGTTGCAGACGATTGAGGTCACCACGGACTGACATCTATTTTGCAGGCACCTATGAATTTCTAGGGCCGATACAGCATGACTGTGCAAGAAAACTTGATCGGTCGGTGAAACGGCGACAAAATTCTGCAGCGCGCACATAAAATCCGGCGCGCCTCCTACTCATGTGCAGATGCTTTGGGGGCCAACATGTTCAAAAAACCGTTCTTAACCGCACTCACAATCCTCAGCATTTCGACGTCCGTACACGCGGAACCTGACGAGGACATACGTCGATTGATGAATGATGCGCCAACCATGCTCGACTTCGGCATATTTCGGCTTGAACGGTTTCTGAACACCAGTGGTGAAACCAGTTACTCGCGGGTCACCTATGACTGGGGCAGCAATCGCATTATCGTCAGCAATCGATTTTTCGATGGTCACACAATCAGAGAGGCCGAAGCGACGCAAAAATGCCGTGTCTGGATCAATGCGATGCGCGAAATCGCAGGGATCGAATTGGCCACCGGTGAGCTGCAATCCTGGAAGTCGTCCAGCGAATTCACGCGGTTCTTCCTTCACATCGGAGACGTCGAGCAAGAGCACGCTGACCACGACGCTGATGAGAAGGCTCTCGATACAAGGTTTTACCTGTCATACATCGTCGCAGATGTCGTGAACGCCGCGAACGAAAACTTCAGTTTGACCTGCGAAGCGCCTCTCTTCGGAACGGGTTTCTCGGTATCCTACTAGCTGTAGTGCAAAGAAAAGAGATGGTACCGACACCCCGGCTCGAACGGGGGACCTCTTGATCCACAATCAAGCGCTCTAACCAACTGAGCTATGTCGGCACTGAGGGGCGAGATAACGGGACGGTTCGGGCATTGCAAGCCCCAACTCACCTCATAATGTCACTTCCCAAGACTGTTCTATCAGATCGACGCCAAAGCTGTGGACTGGCTTTGAGGAAACGCAGGTCCAGCCGGCCTTTTGATAAAGCGCACAGGCGGCGCGGTGGCTTTCATGAGTCCACAACTGCATGCGTGCATAGCCTGCGTCTTTCGCGAACCGCATGCAGCTCTCCAGCAGTCTTTTGCCCAACCCCTTGCCCCGTGCTTCGGACGACAGGATAAACAGACGCAGCTTGGCCGTCTGCTCGTCCAAACGGACGCAGAATATGCTGCCTAACCGGGTTTCACCCTGCATGGCGATCCAGCCGCGCTCGCAGGTTGGGTCGTGCTCGGCTTCAAATGCTTTCAGTATCGACGCAACCAGCGGCGCGAACGTTTCGTCAAAGCCTTCCGCCTTAGCATAGTGCTGCCGATGCAAGTTCACCAACCATTCGAAATCGTTCGGGTCATAAGGGCGCAGGATCACGTGATCTGACATGCGTTTACTCTGCCCTGCTCCGCGCTTGCAAAACAAGCCCCCCGGCGCTAAGGCCCATGTCCTGACCTGCAACCCGCCGGAGACCTGTCATGGGCATCAACACCGAACGCGACATCGAAGCCAACCTGCAGATCGGCCCAACCGACCTTGGCATGGTCCGCCTGTTCGTGCTGGCGGACGGGATCGAAATTCCGATGGATTTCTCCCCCGAAGAAGCGGACGAGATCGCCGAGGAAATCCGCCTCGCTGCGACCGCCGCCCGCAAGGTCAAGCCCAAGCGCAAGTAAGCAGACTTTGGCATCCCTGCCGCTTTCCTGCGAACTTCCCGCTGTCTTGCGATAGCTTCGGAGAGCCGAGGGGTTAATTTGCGGCCTAGCCCCACGCGGCCAACGCAGCGTCAGGATCACGATACGCATGCAGCCGCCGGGCGGCATGGACGGCGAATTTGCGGATCAGCTTGTTGCGGCGCGCCGGCGCAAGCTTGTCCTCGGGGGACATACGCACAATTTCCGCGTCATAGCCATCCGCGATGATCAAACCACTTTCCGCTGGCAAAAGCTCGGACGGAAAGGCCAGATCAACCGCCCAGAAATAGCGGTCGCACCACTCCAAATACCCCTCCCACTTTTGGTCCGACTGAAAATCCGCGCGTGAGGATTTGCATTCGACAATCCAGATTTCGCCTTTCGGCCCCAAAGCCATCACATCGACACGAAGGCCACGTTCCGGCACGAATTCCTCGATCACCGAAAAGCCGTGGCTGGCAAGGTGGCGGCACACCCCGCGTGCCAGTATCTGGCCCGGTTGCATTTCGGCACCACGGCCGGTTTTGGGATCAAGTGCAATCGTCATACACGGCAAACATGAACAAAATGTGAACAAAAATCAAGACGCGACCGCGTCTGATCCGAAATAGCCCCTTGTCATGTACCGGTATCGCGCCTACCTGAGCGTCAGGCGGGTTCTGCCCTTCTCGTGACAGGTTGCATTCCGGTGGCCTTAAGCAATTCCGAGGGAGTTGGCTCTGTCCGGGCCGTGGTCCGGTTACCTGACGCCCACCTGTATATACAGGTCCTCGGGAATGAGAGAACCACACGGTTGGCGTGGTTCCCGCCGCTTATTTTACCTTGAAATTGCGAATGTTTTTGTTGTGTGCGGGTACTTCCGCACGCACCGGAGCCAACGCAACCGGTCGTCCACCCTGCGGGTCGTCGTCATCTTCATCATATTTCATGAGCATGATCGAAATACCAAACTGCACCCCGGCAAAGACGATGCCATTGAAGAGCCACAACAGGAAAACCGCCAGAAATCCGACATCCGTATGAGTCACCAGATACCACAGGTTAGCCACATTGAAGGTCAGGATCATCGCAACGAAAACCGCCGACAGACCGAACCCGATCACGCTGTGACGAATGTAGTGTTTGATCAGATGCGGCATGGCGAAACTTCCTGTAATTCTTCAAGGACCTAAGTCGATTTCGCTGAATTTCAAAGAGGTGCTGCCGCGATGTGCCGTCACACCCCGCGATCCGGCGGGTCTGCAGCATCGTCTTTTTGCGCGTCGACCAGCATCGTCCGGATCTCTGCCTCAGACACTGCACTGCCCGAGTCCGGCTGTTCGTCCGGATCACCTTTAGTCATAAGACTATAGAAATATTGGAAATCTCCTGCGATTTCCCAAAAGAAGTCCCGAAGGGATTGAAACATGTCTTGCTGCCATTGGTCTTTGCAAGACCAAACCACGGCACGAGGGCGCAAAGAGTTTCACGCCCTCGCAAGAAATTTTCAACTTCTCAGAACGCCTCGGGCCGGGCTTCGCGCGCCATGTGATCCAGAACGGCGTTCACAAATTGCGGCTCTTTTCCCTCGGGAAAGAACGCGCGCGCGACGTCGACATACTCGTTGATCACCACTTTGGGCGGTGTTTCCGATGCCACGAGTTCAGACCCTGCCGCGCGGAACAGGGCCCGTAATGTCGGATCAATACGGGCGATGGGCCATTTCGCGACCAATCCACGGTCTGTCATCTGGTCGATTTTCGCCTGCCAGTTTACCGCCTCTTCGGTGATCCGGCGGAAAAGATCGACATCGCCTTCGACCAGCTCAGCGCCCTCGTCTTGCGCCAGACCAAAGCGGTGGTCGAGGAATTCCACGGCGACCTTGTCGACAGACTGGCCGGACTGCTCCATCTGGAACAGCGCCTGCACCGCGTAAAGCCGCGAGGCAGAGCGTTTCTGGCGTTTCTCATCCACCTTCTTTGGCGGCTTGGCAGCAGGGCTCATGCGAGGTTCGGGTCCTTGGTGTCACCAGCGATCTGGTACTCGTCCCGCGCCGGGACAAATCCAACGCCCTTGCGGGCAGCGCCCCATTTACGGCTGAGCGCGATGAGGTGCAAGGCGGCAGCTGCCGCACCGCCACCTTTGTTCTGACCATCCGCCTGCGCGCGCACTTCTGCCTGCGCCATGTTCTCGACCGTCAGGATACCATTGCCAATGCAAAGCCCCTGCAATCCAAGCAAGGTCAAGCCACGCGAACTGTCATTGCACACCGTGTCGTAATGCGTCGTTTCTCCGCGAATAATGCAGCCAAGCGCGACATAGCCGTCAAAATTCGACATGCGTTCTGCAATGCCAATCGCGGTCGGAACTTCCAATGCGCCAGGCACCTCGACCAGGTCATGTGTGCCGCCACACGCCTCGATCTCGGCCCGCGCGCCCGCGATCAGCTGATCAGCGATGTCCTTGTAGTAAGGTGCAACCACTATCAAAAGCTTAACAGGTGCGTCGAAACTTGGCCGCGCCAGCGTGTAATGCTCTTCTGATGCCGCCATCAGCCCAACTCCGAAATTTTGCGTGTGCCCACGATTTCAAGCCCGTAGGCGTCCAGCCCCACGACCTTTGGCGTCGGTGAGTTGGTCAGCAAAACCAGCTTCGACAGCCCCAGCGACGACAGAATCTGCGCCCCCAAACCGTATTGACGGAGCGTCTTTGGCGACACCTCATCGCCAACATCCAGCTTCATGGAGGTGTCGCGCAGCAAAACAACAACGCCCCGTCCCTCGTCGGCAACAGCCTGCATCGCGTGCTGGAACTCATCCGCTCTGCCCCGCGGGCCGGACCCGACGACATCCAGCATCGGATCGAGCGCATGCATCCGTACCAGAACCGGCTCGTCTCCGGACACATCGCCCTTGGAGAGCACGATATGTTCATCTCCGTGGGTTTCATCGGTGTAGATGCGCATTTGCCATTCACCGCCGTATTCCGAAGTGATCGTCTCTTCCTTGCGCACCCGCACCAGATTGTCGTTGCGGCGGCGGTAGGCGATCAGGTCACTGATCGTGCCGATCTTCAACCCATGTCGCTGTGCAAAAGCCACCAGCTCGGGCAAGCGTGCCATTGTGCCGTCGTCATTCATGATCTCGCAGATCACACCCGCAGCACTCAGCCCGGCAAGGCGACTCACATCGACGGCCGCTTCGGTATGACCGGCACGCACCAGCACACCGCCATCCTTGGCGCGCAGTGGAAATACGTGACCCGGCGTCGCGATGTCCTGCGCACCTTTGGTGCCGTCAATGGCCACCGACACGGTCCGCGCCCGGTCAGCCGCCGAGATGCCGGTTGTGACACCTTCGCGCGCTTCGATGGACACCGTGAACGCAGTTTCATGCCGCGACGAGTTGTTGGTGGACATCAACTCCAAGCCCAACTCCTCAATTCGCTGAGACGTCAAGGCAAGGCAGATCAGCCCGCGCCCATGCGTCGCCATGAAGTTGATCACGTCCGGCGTTGCCCATTGCGCGGGAATCACAAGATCGCCTTCATTCTCGCGATCCTCGTGATCGACAAGGATGAACATCTTGCCGTTACGCGCGTCCTCGATGATCTCTTCGACCGAAGAAATCGCGTCTTTCCAGTTTTCCTCAACCGGACCGGGGGTTTCAAATGTTGTCACGCGGACCTCCGTCATTACCCTCCGGCACTTAAATCAGGATGGCGGAATTGACCAGTGCGACGTCCCGTACGGATGAACCTTACGTTTGCAGGGGTAGAACAGTACGGTTCCACGGCTTGCAGAGCATTTTCTGTCCAAAATGCGGAAATCCAGAGGGGAACCCGCTCCAATCCGGACGGTTCGTACTATGGAACCGTACGAACCGGTAAAATCAGTCAAATATGTCTTCAAGAACGTCAAACGCCTCTTCAAAGAACCGGCGTGTCAATGTCTTGCGCTTCTTGGGTTTTTTCTTCTTCGCCCCGCCGGATGCACCGTCCCAGGCACCAAACGGCGCGGCACCTGCCGTTTTGGGTATGCTGGCATGCCGGTGTGTCGGAGTGGTTTTCTCAGACGAGTCCGTTCGCAGCATCTTCATGTCATGCAACGGTGCGCCACAGGCGGAACAGCTTAGCTCATGCCGGGTTTTCCCTTTCAGAACAAGGGCTGCACGGGTTCCACAATAAGAGCAGGTGGCGATTTTGGTTCCGTGGGGCATGGCATCTCCTTCGTCAGGAATATTGGCACGCGCGCGGAAATCCGCAACCTCACCCCCGTGCCGCGTAAAGCGCCACCGCCGCTGCATTCGATACGTTAAGCGACCCAAACCCCTGAGAATACGGGATTTTCACCAACGCATCGCATGTGTCTTTCGTCTTGGGGCGCAGCCCGGGCCCCTCAGCTCCCAGCACAAGCGCAATGGGCCGGTCACGCACCGGCTCCAAAGCAGCATCGAGTGTTTGCTCGGCCTCTCCATCCAGTCCAAAAATCACGTAACCCATTGCCCGCAAACGCTCCATCGCATCCGCAAGATTGCGCTCCCGCAGGTAAGGTTGGCGTTCCAAAGCCCCGGACGCGGTCTTGGCCAAAGCGCCCGTTTCGGGTGCCGAGTGATGCAATGTGCCAACGACGCAAGCCGCGCCGAACACTTCAGCGGATCGCAGAATCGCACCGACGTTGTGCGGGTCGGTCACCCGGTCGAGCAGCACCATACGCGGCGGCCCGTCAGCACCGCCAAGCGCTACATCTTCCAACCGACCCCAGTTCAGAGGCTTGACCTCCAACGCCGCTCCCTGGTGTACGGACTGCGAGTCGATAGGTGCCGCAAACTTGCGTGGATCGCTCATTTCCGGTTCGATTCCAGCGGCTTGGATCGCATCCGCCAGCTTGTCCATCGCGTTGCGAGTCACCACAAGACGCAGTTTTTTCCGCTTCGGGTTGACCAAAGCATCGCGTACCGCATGCAGACCGAACAACCACACGGTCTCTGCCGCAGCCGCCTTCTTGGACTGTTCTTTGGCCACCACCCATTTTGGTTTCTTGGCCATCACAGCCCCCTTTGTCTTCGTGTTTTTCGCACCTGCCGCTTGATGGGATTTTCCTGTTGACGCCGCAAGGGGGCAATTGTAATCACCCGCTCACGCCAAGAGCCGGGCTCTTGGGAAAGTGGGCGACAGGCCGCAAGGTGTGGCAGGGGACTGTAACTCCCTCGCGGAGACGCACGCCTGGTTCGATTCCAGGGTCGCCCACCACTTTCCCACACTTATACCACTTCACGTATTGCACGAAACACGTGCCGCAAGCATTTGACTTTGGACCGGTTTACGGCGCTAATTCTTCCATGATCAGGATCGACGCCCTTCGCACGCAAGCAAGACTGCTGTTTGATGCAGCCGTGGCCGCGGCAGACCCTGCCAAAGCCGTACGACGCGGTCTGGCAGAAAACCCGCCGCCTGTCGAAAAACCCGGCGGTCGGACATTTCTGATTGCGATCGGCAAGGCGGCCCCTGCGATGCTTGGCGAAGCAATGATCGCATTGCCAGATCCCTATGCAGCCCTCGCAGTCACCCATCACGAAAACAACGCAACCCTGCACGATGCCGAGATTCTGCGCGCCGGGCATCCGGTTCCCGACGAAGCGGGCGCGCGGGCGGCGCAACGGGTGCTGGACCTTCTGAAAGAGGCCACAGATCAGGATCGTGTCATCGCCCTGATATCCGGTGGCGGATCAGCGTTGCTGCCCGCGCCTCCGCCCGGTGTCAGTCTTGCGGACAAGACGCGCCTCAATGGCCTGCTTCTTTCTGCTGGCCTCGACATTGTGCAAATGAACCTTGTCCGACAACAGGTTAGCCTACTCAAAGGCGGTGGCTTCGCCCGGCTCGCCGCACCGGCATCCGTGACCGCCTATCTGCTCTCCGACGTGATCGGTGATGATCTGCGCGCCATCGCGTCTGGCCCCACAGTGAGCCCCATCGGAACCGCCCAAGAGGCCGTCGAAACGTTGAAAGATGCGGGGATATGGGACGGTGTTCCAGAGACGATTCGCAGCCACCTGGAGCAAACGCAGAACCAAAGCTCTGTCCCCTTGCCAAACGCGGTGAACGTCCTTGTTGGCTCGAATCGCCTGTCGATCGAAGCAATGGTCGCCGAAGCCGAACAGCTCGGTCTGAATTCCCGTATCGTGAGTGATGCGCTGACGGGCGATGTGGCAGAGGCCGCGCATGTCGTCCTGTCTGAACTGATCCCGCGTCCCGAACCAACGGCGCTGCTTTTCGGGGGCGAAACCACGGTCCGGATCACCGGAACCGGCCGCGGCGGTCGCAATCAGGAACTGGCTCTGAGGGTCGCTCTGCAAGCACATGATGTTGCGGGGGAATGGGTCTTCCTGTCAGGGGGTACAGACGGCCGCGACGGTCCGACTGATGCCGCAGGCGGGCTGGTCGACTCTGGCACCGTGCCTCGGATCATAGCCGCCGGTCAGGACGCCCAAGCGCTCCTTGCAAATAACGACAGCTACGCAGCGCTCGCCGCGGGTGGCGATCTGTTAATGACCCATGCGACCGGCACAAACGTGGCTGATGTACAGGTGCTTCTGATCGCGCCCTGATCAGCGTCCCAAAGTCTGGATCAGTGCAGTTTGTCCGAAGACGGACCCGCCTGTTCTGCCGCCTCAATCGCCGCTTCGATGTCTTCTGGATCCTCTGACGGCACCGCGTAATTTCCGTTCAGCCAGCGCGCCAGATCGACATCCGCACAGCGTTTCGAACAAAACGGACGAACCTCTGGGTTGGTTTCCTTGCCGCAGATGGGGCAGCTCATGTCAGCACCTCGCTTAAGGACAGTCGGTCACGCTTGCGTTGTAACTCGATATGCCCCAGCGGAGTCCACCCCACGAACACGGTTTCCACGCTGTCCCGCTTCAAAGCGCTGCGCAGGGCGCTTTCAATCTGACGCCGGTCCTTTTTGGCAGTGGGCGCGGGATCAATCACGATCTGTCCTCCAAGGCCCCGAAGCCGCAACTGGCGCGGCAAATCCTTGACCGCCGCCAGATTGGCCTTCAACCCCGCTGCCGGGCTGGTGTCACCGCCGGTGTTCACATCGACCGCCACCAAAGCACGCGTAGGCTCAACCGCCATCGACGCATGACCGCCCAACGGCACATCGCGGATCGTCAGGCCATCGAGCACATCCAGAATACCGTGACGTTCGAAACTGCCATCGGCGCTGTCAATCTCGGCCTTGTCTGTCCATTCGCGCCACGCGAGCAGATGCGGCCCGTCACCTTCGACCAGCACCTCTGCATCGCCCGTGGAGTCTCCCATGACCTGCCCCGCCAGGTCGGCCATCGCCGCAATATCGTCGGCGATCTCGTCCGCATCCGCGCCTTCGCAGGAGGACCGCAGGATCAGGCCAAAGCTCTCACCCGCGTCCATGATCTCATGCGCAACGGCAAGCAACTCTTCACGCGCGTCGTCGTCCTTGATCCGGCGCGACACGTTGATCCCCGGCGCGTCAGGCGTGACGATGGCATAACGGCTTTTAAACAGAACCTTGTGTGTCACAGGAATCGCCTTGCCCGGTTCGGCGTAGCCGGTGACCTGCACCAGCAACGTTTGACCGGGGGCCAAGCCCTTAACCTGCCGGACAAAAGCCGAACCGTCGGGCGTGCGCAGGAACATGCCACCCTGCCCTTTCATCGGGCGTTCAACAATGGCCCGGTAGATTGTTCCAGGCGCGGGTTGGTCGGTCTCCAGAAACAGATCCTCAACCTGCCCATCCACCATCAGCGCCGCAGCTTCGCGGTCGCCGATATGATCCAGCGCAATCAAGCGTCCCTTCATTCCGACACCCCATAAAGCGGATAGCCCGCCGCAACGAGCAGATTTGCAGTCTCGGCCAAGGGCAGGCCGACCACCGCGCTGAAGCTGCCATTGATCCACGGCACAAACGCCCCGGCAGGTCCCTGAATGGCATAGCCGCCCGCCTTGCCGCGCCAGTCCTCACTGTCCAGATAGGCATTCACCTCGGCATCGCTCAGACGCTTCATCTTGACCTGCGTGACGACATCACGCTCCCAAATCTGGTCTCCCTGGCGCACGGCCACGGCCGTCACGACCCGGTGCCTGCGGCCCGAAAGCGCAAACAGGAACTCTGCCGCTTCGGCCGCGTCGCTGGGTTTGCCCAGAATGCGCCGCCCCAAGGCGACAGTGGTGTCCGCAGACAGCACGATCTCATCGTCGCCGGCCGGAATTGCCAATGCCTTTTCGCGCGCCAAGCGCACACAATACGGGCGCGGTAATTCGTTCGGATGAGGGTCTTCGTTGATATCGGGCGGGCGGATGTCATCCGCCTCCACCCCGATCTGAGCCAAAAGCTCCCGCCGCCGGGGGCTGCCGGAGCCGAGGATCAGCTTCATGAAACGCTTACTTGAAGCGGTAGTTGATCCGACCCTTGGTCAGATCGTAGGGCGTCATTTCGACTTGCACCTTGTCGCCAGCCAGAACACGGATGCGGTTCTTGCGCATCTTGCCTGCCGTGTGCGCGATGATCTCATGGCCGTTTTCCAGCTCGACCCGAAACGTCGCGTTAGGCAGGAGTTCCTTCACGACACCGGGAAATTCGAGCGTATCTTCCTTGGCCATGGTCTCTCCTTAACAAACTACCCCGCCATAGTGCGAGGCGCGCTACTAAATGGGGCCAAACGGCCAATTTATCAAGGCCTATTCAACCCAGTTTCCGCGCTGCGGCAATCACGTCACGTCCGGTTTGATCGTCCCAATGCCGCCGATTGAGCACCACACCATCCGCGCGAACATGGGCAATCCGGTCCAGATCAACGTCAGCATAGGTCCAACCGGGCTGGTTCAGATGCCCTTCCGCGATCACACCGGTGGCCGGAAATCCGGTGTCAGGTGGGCCGAATATCCCGCCCATTCCGGTATTCTCGTCCACAGCCTCGGACCAATCACAGCGTCCGACCGTGGAAGACATGACCGTAACGCACTGATTTTCCAACGCCCGTGCCATCGACCCGATCCGCACCCGCGAATAGCCCGTAAGCGCCTCTGTGCAGCTTGGCACAAGGATCAGGTCCGCCTCGGCCATCGCACGACCCAGCAGTGGGAACTCACTGTCATAGCAGATCAAGATGCCGATCCTGCCCAATGCGGTGTCAAAGAGTTGCAGTGGCCCACCTGCGACGACACCCCATTCCTCACGCTCAAACCGGGTCATGATCTGTTTGTCCTGATGAACCGAATCGCCATTGGGCGCAAAAAATCGCGCCCGGTTCACTGGCCGCTCGCCCTGATCAGAATCAAACACCGGTGCCGAGGCCGCAAGGATGTGAACTCCGAACGCCTGCGCGAGTTTGGCATGCAGCTCATCGGCCTCGGGAATCCGCTCTGACACCGCATGAAGAGACGCCTCCAGATCCAGCGCCACATCGCGTCCGGCAAGCGTGGCAAGCTCTATTGCGCCGTATTCTGGGAACACCAACAAGTCCGCCCCGGCCCCGGCGGCTTCGCTCACCCAACGTGTCAGCTTTTCTTCGTAAACCGCCCACGAGTCGAGAAAATCCATAGGGTAGGCAGCTGCCGCAACTTTCATCCCTCATCCTCCGTCAACGACCGTGTCCAAACCTGCAACGGCTTCCGCGTTGTCTCGGACTGGTCAATGTCTTTCCAGGAAAACCACGCCACAGCCCCATCAAGCGGCGCATAGCCCCGCTTGCGCCAGAACCCATTCAAAGGCCGATACCCTTCGGGCCGCAAGGGATGGTCGGCAGGCCGCACCACGCCACAAAACGCGGACATCGTCGCCCCGAGGGCACGCCCATGCGCCTCACGCAGGTCAAAGAAGCGATGCCCCACCCCGCGCCCGCGATACTCTGGCAGAAGAACCGACTCGGCACAGTAGAAGATGTCGTTCAGCGCTAGCCCGCTTCCTTCGAACGCCGCCGCAAAGTCATCCGCGTGATCCGTCATCGGCGTGCCGGTCGCAGCACCGACCAATCGCGTCCCGTCGAACGCGCCAACCAAAATTGCCGTGTCCGAGTTCCGATATGTCTCAAGATAGCCGCGCTCGTATTCCAGATCGCCGTCATAAAGATACGGCCAGTCCCGAAACACCCGAATGCGCAGTCCCGCCACATCGTCCAGAGCCGCATCCAACGCCTCTCCAGTCAGCGCTTCGATCCGCATCACGAGACCTGTTTGATCCAGTCGCTGAGGTTGTAATAGGTCACCACGCGGCTGATCTTGCCATCGGACAGCGAAAAGAACGACCCCGCAGGCAGACGATAGCCCTGCCCCTTGGCCTCGGGCAGCCCCGCGTCACTCGCCAGATATGTGCCATTGACCATATATTCCGCCGCCCCGCGTGCACCGTCTTCGGCAACGAAGATCACGAGTTCCGTCAGGGTCTCGTCGTAACACTGCGCCATGTGTTGACAGAATTCCTCGAACGCCGCACGCCCGATCCGCACGTTGCCTTCGTTGACATGATGCGCAACGTCATCAGCCAGACAGTCCAGCATGCCCGCGATGTCTTTACAGTTGAACGCATCGAAATAACGCTCGATTGTGGCCCGACTCATAGCGCCCCTCCCCATTTTGTTCTCAAGTGATCCACCAGTTGATCGCGCGTCTGCCGATAGGAATTCAGCTTCTGTTCGCGTGTTTCACCCAACCCAGTCGGGTCCATGATCGGCCAGTATTCTACCGTCAGATGGTAGAACCGCGTCAGATCCAGCGCCCGTCGCTGCGACGCCGGAGACAAAGCAACGATCAGGTCAAAACCCGAAAGCGCCTCACCATTCTCTTCCAACTCGTCGAAAGACCGCGATTTGTGCCGGTTCAGGGCGACCCCGATCTCGTCACAGGCGGCAATGGCAAATCCGTCAATCTCCAGATCGTTCACCACCCCCACCGACTGCACGTAGGTCTCAAAGCCATACAGCTTTTTCATGATCCCCTCGGCCATGGGAGACCGGACGGCATTGTGGTCGCAGCAAAACAGGATCGACTGCGGCAGCACTCCCAAGATTCAGCCCCCGAAATGCAGCACGCAGACCAGCGTAAAGAGCCTGCGCGCGGTGTCGTCATCCACCGTCACCTTGCCCTCAAGCCGCTCTTGCAGGATGCGCGCGCCTTCGTTGTGAATACCGCGCCGTGCCATGTCGATGGTCTCGATCTGGCTCGGCGGCAGGGTTTTCACCGCGTCGAAATAGGATTTACAGATCTGGAAGTAATCTTTGACCACCTGCCGGAACGGCGACAGCGAAAGATGAAACTCTGCCGCTTTGTCATGGCTTTCGGTGGTCACATCAAAGACCAGCCGTTTGTCCCGGATCGACAGGCCCACGTTATACGGCCCCGGAGGCACCGGGCGTCCTTCCCGGTCGGGCAGTTCAAACGTGTTGTGCTCCATCAGGTCGAACATCGCCACGCGGCGTTCCTGTTCGATCTCAGGCGTGGGCGGGGGCAGATTGCCGTCGTCCAGTTCGATATGGGCAATGCGTGTCATGGGCGGTGTTCCTTGATCTGCGCACCTCCCTATCGCGCGTTGATATGGCGCGCAATCTCGCCAGTAGGCTTAATCACGCCTTTCGACTCGTGTTGGCATCAGACCATAGCGCGCGGCAACACGCCAGACATGCGCCGGCACCATATTTTTGATCCGGGCAGGATGCGCCCGTCTGAGGTGCAGAATGGTCTCAATCGCTTTCATTTCCACCCGCGCGCGAGCAAACTCCAACCCGCGCGGCCCGGTGCGTGGTTGCAGCCATGCCACGATGGGCCGAACCCAGTCCGGCATTCGCCGCAGAGGCAGTCCGCCGGCCGCACGTTCGGTGTTGACCATAAAGCCTTTGACCGCAGCCTCGCGCTTACCTTTGTCGGTGAGGTCGCGCCGCACCACCCGGTCGCCAAGACGGTCCAGCACCGCCGCCCCGCGTGCATTGCGCACGATCAGCCACTGGTCGCCATCGCCGCCCATATAGCCCACGGTGATATCCGCGAGGCGGTTGGTATAGTCGACGCAGGTCTTGCAGGTCATCGGAAAGAAATCCGCCGGCAGGTCCGACAGGGGCAACTTCAGGAACGGTACAAACCGCGGCTTGCGCCCGTCATCGAACCGCAACTCAACCCGGTAGTCTGCCCGAAACTCCAGATACGACACGGTCTCGGGCTTGTCGTCCAATCGCGCCAGAAAGGCATGGAAATTCTCGGTTGTGGTGTTGTCCGAACAGGGCGTGCCAATCACCGTGATTTCGTCGAACCCCAGCTCCGCCTCCAGCGCCCGCATCGCATAGACCTGACAGGGCACCCCCACAACCGCGATCCGCCGATGCCCCGCCTCCCGCGCAGGCTCAAGCAAAGCCAGAAGCGGTCCGTAGCCCATCCGCATGCCCCGACACTGCGCCATCTGCTCCGCCTCGGTCACGATCACCGGCAGCGGCTTCCAGCGGTCCAGCGGATCCTGCGCTGTCGCCAGAACCGCATCCACTGCACCGGCGCGCAGCAACTCTGCGGCCAATCCCGTGGTCAAACCGGTCCATTGCGCACCCTCCGCCGCAGGTTCCAACCGCGCCCGATACATCGCCTGCGCCACACCGAAAAACGCTTCGTCTCCCTCTCCAGCAACCCGCCCATGCACAGATTGCTCAAGGCTCTCGTAGTCCGGCTGAATAAACTGGCAGGCCTTGCCGCAGCCACGGCCATCGCCCATCCGTGACACGCCGCAATCAGTACATAGCCCGGCTCTCGGAGCGCCGCCAATTTCGGGCACCGTCAGACCAATGCGACCACCATCCATGTCAGACTCTCCAAGCAGCAATATGTCAACTTTAGTTGACAGTTGGACGAAAAGCGAGTCAACACTTCTTCTTTTCAAAAATATGCAAACGCGCCGCTGCAACAGGTGCCGCGCAGGTAATGGGCGTCACGCCAAAACAGGTTCAAGGACGTCGCCGCAGGCGATAGCGCAAGAGCGCCAGCGCGCACTTCCGTTGCGCCCCAGTCACCAGAAAACCGGAAGCCACATCAGGGATTGAACGCGCTAGCGCACCTTGAGCGTCGCCAGTCCGATGAGTGCAAGAATAAGCGAGATGATCCAGAAGCGTATCACGATCTGCGGTTCGGCCCAGCCCTTTTTCTCATAGTGATGATGAATGGGCGCCATCAGAAACACGCGTTTTCCCGTGCGCTTGAAATACAGCACCTGAATGATCACCGACAGCGCCTCGACCACGAAGAGCCCGCCAACAATGGCCAACACGATCTCGTGCTTTGTCGCCACCGCAATCGCGCCCAAAGCGCCGCCCAGCGCCAAAGACCCGGTATCCCCCATGAACACCGCCGCCGGTGGCGCATTGTACCACAGAAAGCCCAAACCGCCGCCGAATAGACTTGCAGTAAAGATCAATATCTCGCCGGTCCCAGGCACGTAATGCACGTCAAGGTACTCGGTAAAGTCGACCCGACCCACCGCATAAGCGATCACGCCCAGGGTTCCCGCCGCGATCATCACCGGCATGATGGCCAGACCGTCGAGACCGTCCGTCAGGTTCACAGCGTTCGCCGCGCCGACGATCACGATCACCGCAAAAGGCACAAAGAGATAGCCCAGGTTCAGCAGCGTGTCCTTGAACACCGGGAAGGCCAGCTGGTTGGTCAGCTCATCCGGATGGAACTGGGCAGCCCAGTAACCGGCAATCGCTGCAATCAGAAAGCCCAGCAAAAGCCGCAACTTACCAGACACACCCGCCGTGTTCTGTTTTTTCACCTTTGCATAGTCATCGGCAAACCCGATCAGCGCAAAGCTCATTGTGACAAACAGCACCATCCAGACGAACGGGTTGTCGAGACGCGCCCAGAGCAGCGTCGAGGTCAAAAGCGCGCCCACGATCAGCAGCCCGCCCATTGTTGGCGTTCCAGCCTTGGTGAAATGCCCCTCTGGTCCGTCGCTGCGGATTGGCTGACCCTTGCCCTGCCGCTTGCGCAGTACGTTGATCAGCGGTTTGCCGAAAAGAAAACCAAAGATAAGCGCTGTCAGAAACGCGCCTCCGGCCCGAAATGTGATGTAGCGAAAGAGGTTGAAGAAATCGCCCCCGTCCGACAGCGCGGTCAACCAGTATAACATGAACCTTTTATCCTTCCGCCTCGTCGAGGGCGCTGCCTTGGCCCATATTCCGGATGGCGTCAACCACACGCGCCAGCCGCATGGACAGCGACCCCTTGACCATCACAACATCCCCGGCATCAAGATGGCGTGGCAACTGAGCAGCCATATCGTCCGAGCTCTCAAACCAAATGCCGCGCTGGGTTTCGGATAAAGCGTCGTAAAGATGCCGCATCAGCGGACCGACGCAATGCACCTTGTCGAGCGCCTTTGTGGCGTCCAGATCCGCCAGCGCAGCGTGGAGGTCTGGCCCTGTCGGTCCCAGCTCTTTCATGTCGCCCAGCACTGCGATCCGCCGCCCCTTGCTGACACGCCCGACATCGTGCTGCACCGGAGCAGCCGCCAGAACCGCCAGCGACGCCGCCACAGACGCCGGATTGGCGTTGTAGGCATCGTCAAACAGCGCCAGCGTGGCAGACGGGTCGGCCGCATCCAGCGAAATCGTGACATGCGCGCCGCGCCCAGCCCCCGGATGCCAGCGTCCCATAGCCGCCAGAGACAGCGCCCGGTCCAGCCCCAGAACCTCGCATACAGCCAGCACGGCGGCACCATTGATGGCGAAATGACGCCCCGGAGCGTCGATCTTGTAAAGCATCTCGCCGCCTGTGAACGTCGCCTGCGCGACGCTGCAGCCCTCCTGTTCCCGAACCGAGATCACCCGCATGTCGCACCCATCGCCTTCGCCAAAGGATACGCTCAGGTCAGCCATCTGAGAGGCCCGCGCCTGCAAGATACCGCTTGTCGGCAGATCGCCGTTCCAGATCGCCACCCCCCCCGGCTCAAGCCCGTCAAAGATCGACGCCTTCTCATGCGCAATTCCGTCGATGCTCTCGAACGCCTCAAGATGCGCAGGGGCAACGATTGTCACAACGGCAACATGCGGCCGCGCCATGCGGCTCAGCGGCGCAATCTCGTCGGGATGGTTCATGCCGATCTCGATCACCGCGAATTCGGTGTCGCGCGGCATCCGCGCCAGCGTCAGCGGCACACCCCAATGGTTGTTGTAACTGGCCTGAGCAGCATGCACCGCGCCATGCGCACCCAGAACCGTCCGCAGCATCTCCTTGGTCGAGGTTTTGCCCACTGACCCGGTCACGCCCACCACCTTGGCTTGGGTCCGTTTGCGCGAGGCAACTCCCAAAGCTTCAAGCCCGGTTTGGACATCGTCCACAACCAAAAGCGACGCGTCCTCGGCAAGGCCATCAGGGACGCGGCTCACCAAAGCGGCGGCCGCCCCCTTATCCAAAGCCTGAGCTACGAAGTCATGGCCGTCGCGCGCGGCAGTCAGTGCCACGAACAAATCACCGGGTTGCAGCGTCCGCGTATCGATCGACACACCGGTGGCAGTCCATGTGGCGGTCACCCGACCGCCCGTTGCCTCCGCCGCCTCTGCACTTGTCCAAAGCGTCATGCCAGTTTCCCGTCCAAAGCCGCCACAGCGACGCTCGCCTGTTCCGCATCGTCGAAGGGATAGACCGTATCCCCTACAATCTGACCGGTCTCATGACCTTTACCACAGATCAGCAGCGCATCACCCGGACCCACCGCATCTACACCGCGCAGAATGGCCTCGGCCCGATCACCTACCTCAACCGCTTCCGGTGCACCTTCCAGCACAGCCGCCCGGATCACCGCGGGGTCTTCGCTGCGCGGGTTGTCGTCGGTGACGATCACCTGATCCGCAAATTCCGCCGCCGCTGCGCCCATCAAGGGCCGCTTACCAGGATCACGATCGCCGCCCGCGCCAATGATGGCCACGAGCCGCCCCATGACATGCGGGCGGATGGCCTGACAGGCTGTCGCCACCGCATCCGGTGTGTGGGCATAATCCACGTAAACAGCAGCCCCGTTGCCGCGCGTCGCGGCCAGTTGCATCCGACCACGAACGGTTTCCAGTTCAGGCAGAACGGCGAACACCCGGTCCGGAGCCGCCCCGCTGGCAATCACCAAGCCAGCAGCGATCATGACGTTTTCTGCCTGAAATCCGCCGATAAGGTTCAAACGCGTTTGAAAAGTCTCGCCACCGAACTTGATCCGCACGTCCTGCCCGGTAGCGTCAAACCGCTGCGCCAGCAAAGCCATATCGGCGCCGCTATCGCGCCCGACGGTCATGATCTCCTGACCGCGCGCACGTGCAATAGCAAGCATGTCGATCCCGCGCGCATCGTCGATGTTGATCACCGCGATCCCGTCTTCTGGGAGTACGCGGGCAAAAAGACCCGCTTTGGCGTCGAAATACGCCTCAAAACTCTCATGATAGTCCAGATGGTCCTGCGTGAAGTTGGTGAACCCCGCCGCACGGAGATTGACGCCATCCAATCGCCGTTGCGCCAGCCCATGCGAAGAGGCTTCCATTGCCGCGTGCTCGATCCCGGCGTCTGCGGCACCCGCCAATGCACGGTGCAGTGTGATCGGCTCTGGCGTGGTGTGCATGAGCGGTGCCTGCCAGTCGCCCTCGACACCTGTCGTGCCAAGGTTCACCGCAGGTATCCCGAGCAATTGCCAAATCCTGCGAACAAAGGTGGCAACGCTGGTTTTGCCATTGGTGCCGGTCACCGCCACCATCGTATCCGGCTGATTTTCGAACCAAAGTGCGGCGCAAAAGGCAAGCGTCTGACGCGGGTCTGCCGCGATCACCAGAGCGGCGGTCGATCCGGCCAGCTCTTCCTTCGCAATCTCGGCCCCTTCCATATCCGTAAGGATGGCGGCGGCCCCCATACGAAGCGCGTATTGGATAAATTCTCCACCGTGCATCCGCGTGCCTGGCAGCGCCGCGAACAGATAGCCTTCTTTGACATCGCGGCTGTCCACCGCCAGCCCTGTGACAATCGCATCTGCGCCGCCGCGCGCCGTCAGTCCCAGCGCGCTCAGGCTTTTGCCCCCTGCTGCCATGACGACCCCCTCGTGTTTATTGCCCCACCAGAGGGCCAGCGGCCCTTAGTTCGAGGTGTTGATGATGCCCGTCAAATGCCGTGTTTCGACCTCCGGGCGCAAGCCCAGAAGCGGCGCGACGCGACGGATCATTTCGGCCGCCACCGGCACAGCGGTCCAACCAGCGGTGCGGCGCGGTTTTGTCCCGCTGGTCTCAACCGGCTCGTCCAGCGTCACAATCAACACGTACTTCGGATCGTTCGTTGGAAAGATCGAAGCGAACGTATTGATCACCTTGTCATTGTAGTAGCCGCCACCGCGCGGTTTGGGTTTATCCGCTGTACCCGTCTTGCCGCCGACCGAATAGCCCGGCACTTCGCCAAAACTCGCGGTGCCTTTGGTCACAACCTTGCGCAGCATATCAACCGACTGGCGCGCAGTTCTCTCGGACATCAGCCGTGGCCCCAGCTTGGGCCCATCCTGCTTTAGCAAGGTTGGCTCTACCTTAAAGCCCCCATTGGCAATCGCCGCGTAGCCTGCTGCCAGATGCAGAGGGCTGGAGGACAGCCCATGTCCGTAAGAAATCGTCACGCTGGACAGATCGGTCCAGCGCTGCGGCAGCAATGGCTTGCCACCCGCCGCCTCTACAATCTCCAGAGGAGTCGGCTCGAAAAAGCCCAGCGCTTTCAAGAATTCCTGCTGCCGCGTCGCCCCGATCGAAAGCGCCATCCGACCGGTGCCCCGGTTCGAGCTTTTGACGATGATATCCGAGACCGACAAAGGCCCGTAATTCTTGTTGTTGAATTCACCGATCTTGAACCCGCCAACCTTCATCGGACCTGAGGTGTCGATTACGGTGTCGGGGTTCACCAACCCAAGCTCAAGCGCCTGGGCAGATGCAAAGATCTTGAAGGTTGAGCCAAGCTCATACACTCCCTGAACCGCCCGGTTGAACAGCGGGCTGTCAGCGGCTTCGCCCTGCGTCAACGGTCGCGGACGGTCGTTTGGATCAAAGTCCGGCAAAGATGCAATTGCGATCACCTCGCCCGTATAGATGTCCATAAGAACACTTGCCGCGCCTTTGGCGTTCATCAGCTTCATGCCGCCCAGAAGCACTCGCTCGGTCGCCGCCTGAATGGTCAGATCCAAAGACAGCTCCAACGGCGCGCCTTCGCGCGCCGGGTCCCGCAACTCTTCGTCAAAGAATTTCTCAATACCCGCAGTGCCAATAACTTCTGCGGAATGAACACCTTCCCGGCCAAAGCTTGCACCACCCAACACATGCGATGCCAATGCGCCATTTGGATATAGCCGCATTTCACGTGGCCCGAACAAAAGCCCCGGCTCACCGATGTCATGCACCCTTTGCTTTTGCTCGGGGCTCAGTTTCTTACGCACCCACAGGAACTTACGCTTACCTGTGAAATCTTTGCGCAAACGTTCTTCGCTAAGCTCAGGGAAAATCTTGACCAATTCCGCAGCAGTCCGGATCGGATCAATCATCTGCTGGGGATGCGCATAAAGCGAGAAGGTCTCCATATTGGTCGCCAGAATGCGCCCTTTGCGGTCAACGATATCGGCCCGGCTGGCAATGATCGACGCACCGGTTGACTGTGCGCGCGGCTCTTCGGGCTCGGACGCGGCAAGAGTGCCCATGCGCGCGCCGACAACACCGAAAGCGCAAAAGAACATCACCGCCATCACCAGCAGCCGGCCTTCGGCTCGTGACCGCGCCTTGTCGCGCATCTGTTCATGACGGATTCGCAGGTTCTCACGCTCGATGGCATCGGGGTTTTCCCCCTTTCGCCGGGCATCCAGAATGCGCGCCAGAGGGCGCAAGGGCGTGCGGATCATGGCTCTTGCTCCTGCGCGCCTGCGCTTGAAATCTCAATCGGATCCGTGATCGGCAATTCCGGCGGCTGCGGATAGGCAACCTGATCCACCCGACCAAACTGATCCGGCTCCAGCGGCATCAACCCCAGCCGCTCAAAGTTTACTTCCGCAAGATCCCGCAACCGGTCGGGACGGTTCAGATACGCCCATTCCGCGCGCAATACTGCCAGACGCGCCCGCGCCTCCGCGATCTCGGCCCGCACCGCCTGCGCATCGCCCAACGCGGCCTGTGTCTTGTAGTTTTCATGGTAGGCCCAGAACGCTGCACCGATCATTGTCAGGAAGGTCAGCACATAAAGCAGGGAACGCATCACCGGTCCTCCTTCAACAAGGGCAAGGCAATCTGCCCGGCGTCAATTTCGCCCGCGGGCGCATCCGTGCGCCGCGCCACGCGCAGCTTTGCAGATCGCGACCGGGGGTTGGCCGCCAACTCGTCGTCATCCGGCCCCACCGCCTTGCGGGTCACAATCTCGAAGGCAGGCGTATCTGCCTCGATTTCAGGCGCATATCGGTTGGCGCGTCCGGTCTTGCCACCGCGCGCCTGCACGAACCGCTTTACCATCCTGTCCTCGACCGAGTGAAAGCTCACAACCGCCAGTAATCCGCCGGGCTTCAGCGCGCGTTCCGCCGCCATCAACCCCTTCATCAGCGCGCCGTATTCGTCATTCACGGCGATCCGCAACGCCTGAAAACTGCGGGTGGCCGGGTGCGATTGCCCGGGCTTCGGACGTGGCAGACAGGTTTCTATAATGCCGGCTAATTCCAGCGTGCGACTGATCGGATTGATCCGTCGCGCCGCGACAATCGCCTTGGCGATCCGGCGCGAGGCGCGCTCTTCGCCATAGGTGTACAGGATGTCAGCAAGATCGACCTCGGCCGCCTCGTTCACGATATCAGCGGCTGAGGGCCCATCCTGACCCATCCGCATATCCAGAGGGCCATCCTTCATAAAGGAAAAGCCACGCTCGGCCTGATCGAGCTGCATGGATGACACACCCAGATCCAGAACTACGCCATCCACATCTGATGCGATCTGATCCATCTCGGCAAAGTTCGCGCGATGCAGTTCGATACGCCCGTCGAAATCGGGCACCCAGCGCGCCGCCATCTCGTGCGCCAGCGGATCGCGGTCAATCCCAATGACCTTATCTGCCCCGGCTTCGATTAACCCTCGCGCATAACCGCCAGCGCCAAAAGTGCCATCCACCCAAACGCCACTGACCGGCGCCACCGCCCGCAGAAGCGGTGCGAGCAGAACGGGAATGTGCGGATCGGTCGAGGGGGTGGCAGCGGCAGCAGACATCTCCGATCAGCCCCCCGGTTGCTGATCCAGGAAGATGAGCGGATCGACATCGTCGGGCAGCTCATCCAGCCACTCGTCGGTCGCGGCCTGCTCCTCGGCTTCAAAGGTTCCAGGCTCCCAAATCTGGAACGTATCACCTGCGCCGATAAAGAACGCCTCGGAACTCAGCCCAATCTTCTCGCGCAGCTTGGCGGGCAGGACCAGCCGCCCCGTTTCATCAACGCTTGTCGCATGGGATTGCCCGTTGAAGAGACGCTGCAGCATCTTGCGCTCAACCGATCCACGCGGGAGCGCCTCGATCTTCTCGTCCACCTCTTCGATGGCCGCGACCGTATAACATTCAAGGTATTTCCGACGCTTGTCGCCGTAGACAATGACCAGTTCCGGGTTCAGTCCCTCGGTAAAGCTTGGATCACCTGCTTCGAGGACACGGCGAAACGAGGCTGGGATAGACACCCTGCCCTTGCCATCAACCTTGTGATGGCTTTCACCTCTGAACCTCAGCTTGCGGGTCACTGCCCTAACGGTCCTTTCACTGCCTTGATCCCTGGAAACGGAAACGGCGGGTTGATCTGCTGCCACTGATCAACCCGCCGTCCGAGTCCCGTCTCCGGGAAGTCCGACTGCGCGCGCCACCTGGGGGGATGTCTGCTCGCCCGCGCGCCGGATCTCTGTGTTTGATGAAAGCGGGTGCCTGTATGAAACCTGCGTTTTTTTATTGTCTGGATACCGCGTCGAGGTCTGTGCGCCTCGTTTGCTGTTCCTGCTCTCATCTCGTGAAATAGGGATGCCATGGGAAAGCATGGGTCGCAACAGTTTTTTATGGGAATTTACGTCTAGATGCTGTGCAGCAGACCCGCCGGTTACCGTATCTTGTGTGGACAACGCACCTTTTTTTGCAAAATACGCCACACCAAGGCGGCCAGACCACTATATATAGTTAGACCGGTACCGCAGAAAAATTGCCCACAAATTCCCACAAGCGAAACAAACAAACCAAGAACATCTCTCGGACGCAAGAAATTTTACCTCCTGAAACCCCACAAAAGCTCCGGAATCCACCCGAATCAAGCACTTGATTCGATCTGTCGCGGGCGCAGCTCCATGCACGTCCCATCTTTTCCCATGCCGCGCCCCACCCTTTCCCATGCCAGACCCAAGTCCGGTCAAACTCCAGCAAAGCTTGCAATGTGATCGGGCCGGATGTACGCCGAACCCGTCACGGTCCGGGCAACCCCCGGTGAAAAGGGAACGTGGTGAAATCCCACGACTGCCCCCGCAACTGTAAGCGGCGAGCGTGTTCGGCATATGCCACTGGGAAACCGGGAAGGCCCGACACACGCAACGACCCGCAAGTCAGGAGACCTGCCGCGACGGATCACCCTACACTCGCGCGGGGTGCGCGGGATGTGACGGACCTCCGGTGTGGTGACATTCACCGTCTTCTGGCCTGCCCGAAGACACGATATGAATGACGCGCGGGAGTCAGAGCGATGAAGCTCTTTGGTGCGCTGATGGCTGTGACGGGGGTGATGTTTATTGCATCGCTCCACGTCGGTTATGCCGCGATCTCGCTTCCCGAAGGCGTGGCTGCGCTGTTTGGCCGGGGCAATCCGCTTTACGTCACAGTGATGCAGGAGATCCGCCTGCCCCGAACGCTTCTGGCCGCGATGGTGGGCGTGTCCCTGGGCCTCTCAGGCGCTGCGATGCAGGGATATCTGCGCAATCCCCTTGCTGAACCCGGATTGATCGGCGTCTCCGGCTCGGCCGCCCTTGGCGCGGTCGTTGCCCTGCAAACCGGCTTTGCAGCCATGTTCCTGTTGGCCCTTCCGGTGGCGGCGTTGGCATGTGCCGCACTTGCTGTCGGGTTAATCCTGTTTCTGGCGGGACCCCGAGGGTCGTCGCTCACATTGATTCTGGCCGGTATCGCCGTCTCGGCCTTTGCCGCAGCGCTGACCTCCCTGACCCTGAACCTGTCGCCCAATCCGTATGCCGCGTCCGAGATCATGTTCTGGATGATGGGCTCGGTCGGAAACCGCGCCATGAGCCATGTCTGGCTGGCCTTTCCGATTATGGCTCTTGGCTGGGTCGCGCTTGCCGGTCTCGGCCGGGGACTTGACGCGCTGACCTTGGGCGAAGACGCCGCCGAAGCATTGGGTGTCTCTCTTCCACGGCTGCGCTTGCAGTTGTTGCTCGGCACCGCCGCCGCAGTTGGAGCGGCAACCGCCGTCGCGGGGGCAGTCGGCTTTGTCGGCCTCGTTGTCCCGCACATACTGCGCCGCTTTGCCAAGGGCCGTCCCTCAACCCTGCTTTGGGCCTCAGCTCTGGGCGGTGCCGCAATGGTTCTTGCGGCCGACCTTGCCACCCGACTCATCTTGCCCGAACGGGACCTGAAGCTGGGTGTCGTCATGGCCCTGATCGGCGCGCCGCTGTTCCTGCACCTGATCTACAAGACCCGGAGGGAAATCGCATGACCCTCCTTACTGTGCAGAACCTCACCGTCCGGCGTGGCGAATGTCCTGTGGTCGATGCCGCATCCTTTACGGTCAAACCCGGCGAATGCGTCGGTTTGATCGGTCCAAACGGTGCTGGCAAAACCTCGCTCTTGCGCGGCACGCTTGGTCTCTTGCCACATGAAGGCAACAGCAGTCTTGCCGCTTTGTTGCCGAAACAACGCGCCGCTCAGGCCGCGTGGCTCCCCCAGACCCGGGAAATCGCGTGGCCCATGAGCGTCGAGCGAATCGTCGCCCTTGGCCGCCTGCCCTACCTCGCCCGCGGTGCGCGCCTCAGCCGTGCCGATCAAAGCGCGGTCGATGCCGCGCTGACGCGCATGGGTTTGCAGAACTTCCGCGCGCGTCTGGCAACCGCGCTCTCGGGTGGCGAACAGGCCCGCGTTCTGATCGCCCGCACTCTGGCGCAGGACACACCACTCCTGATGGCAGACGAACCGATTGCAGGGCTGGACCCGGCTGCCCAGATCGCCACGCTTCAGGTGTTCGAAACCCTTGCCCAAGAGGGCCGCGCCGTACTGACCTCGTTGCACGACCTGTCGCTGGCCGCACGCTTCTGCACCCGCCTTATCATGATCGGCGCAGGCCGCATCATCGCCGATGGCCCTCCCCGCGATGTACTGACGCCCAACCGGCTGGCTGAGATATTCCGCCTCAAGGCAGAGGTTCTGGACACATCACAAGGCTTGGTGGTGCAGCCCTGGGGAGTGATTTCATGAGCGCCCCCACCCGGATTGTCTGCCTGACCGAAGAGACCGTCGAAACGCTGTACCTGCTGGGTCAGGAAGACCGCATCGTCGGAGTGACGGGCTATGCCGTGCGCCCCGAACGCGTCCGGAAGGAAAAGCCCCGCGTCGGCGCGTTCACCTCGGCCGACATTCCCAAGATCCTGGCGCTGAAACCCGATCTGGTGCTCACCTTCTCCGACCTGCAGGCAGACATCGCCGCCGAGCTGATCCGCGCAGGTGTCGAGGTCATGGCCTTCAATCAGCGCGACGTCGCCGGCATCCTGCGCATGATCCGCACGCTGGGCCGCATGACCGATTGTGCCGACACGGCCGAAGCACTCGCCCGGTCCTTTGAAACCCGCATCGCCACCCTGCGTAGGAACCCACCAAAACTCCGCCCCCGCGTCTATTTCGAAGAATGGGACGACCCGATGATCACCGGCATCGGCTGGGTCTCCGACCTGATCGACATTGCGGGCGGCACCGATTGTTTCGCCCATCTGCGCCATGAACAGTCGGCAAAGGACCGCATTGTGACGCCTCAGGACGTGATCAACGCCGCCCCAGACATCATTGTCGCATCATGGTGTGGCAAGAAGGTGAGACCCGAGAAAATCGCCGCGCGGCCCGGTTGGGACGTGATCCCCGCCGTTGCGCAGAACCGCATCATCGAAATCAAATCGCCGCTGATCCTGCAACCGGGACCCGCGGCGCTGAGCGACGGGCTTGACGCCCTGATCGCAGCCCTCTGCCCAAAGGACGTGCCCGCATGCTGACCCAGATCACCGACTTCCTGAACATCGGCGGCCCGGCGCTTTGGGTGATCGCAGGTCTGAGCGTGATCACCTTGGGCCTCATACTGTGGAAACTCTGGCGTCTGTCGATCATGGGCGCATGGCGGCGCGACGCGACCGAGGCCGCTGTGGGGCAGTGGCAAATCGGCCAATATGACAACGCTCTTGCCAGTTTGCGCACTCGCTCCGGCCTTCGCGCCCGGGTGGTCAAAGCGGCGATGCAAGCGAGCCAGACTCTTCGACCAGAGGACGCCCGCGACGAAACCACCCGCGTCGCCCGTGGCGCACTGATGGACGCGGGCAGCGGTCTGCGCGCGCTCGACCTCATTGCAACCATCGCACCCCTCGTTGGACTGCTCGGCACCGTTCTTGGGATGATCGAGGCGTTCCAGGCGCTGCAGGACAGCGGTGCCCGTGCCGATCCGTCTGCCCTCGCAGGCGGCATCTGGGAAGCCCTACTGACCACCGCCGCCGGTATGGCCGTGGCGATCCCCGCATCGATGGCGCTTAGCTGGTTCGACAGCATCAACGACCGCCTCGCCCATGATTTCGACGACCTCGCGACCCGCATCCTGACCAAAGGCAAGCAAAGCTGACATGCTAAACCTCGCGCATCAGACACGCCGCCGGCGCATCGGGCTGACTCCGATGATCGACGTCGTGTTCCTGCTCTTGGTGTTCTTCATGCTCGCCGCCCGCTTTGGTGTGACCGATGCGATCCCGGTCACGTTGTCTGGCGGTGCCGCACAACCTTATGACGGCCCGCCGCGCCTGATCACCGTTCTGCCCGATACGCTGCGTGTGAATGGCATAGACACCGCTGATCCGGTCGCCAGCCTGACGCCCCTCATGGGCACCGAAACAGACGTCATCCTTCTGCGCGCCCGCGACGGGGCCTCGGTCCAGCACCTGCTGGATGTGATGGGCACCCTGCGGGCAGCAGGCTGGACCAATCTCGTGGTGCTGGAATGAGACGCCAACCGCTCATAGACCCGCGCCCAAGACGCGCCGCGCGTGAACCGGTCGTTCCAATGATCAACGTGGTGTTTCTGCTGCTGATCTTCTTTCTGATGACCGCTCAGATCGTGCCACCGACCCCGTTCGACCTGTCCTTGCCCAGCGCCTCGGGCGAGGAAGACACGGGTCAGACAGCGCTCTACATCAGCGCCGACGGCGATATTGCCTTCGAAACAGAGCGCGGCGACGCGGCTCTGGCAAGGGCAGCGGCTCTGCCCGACGAGATGCCTTTGCGCCTTTACGCAGATGCAGACCTGCCGGCGTCAACCCTTGCACAGATCCTGACCCGACTGGCCGCTCTTGGCGCCACGCGGGTTGAGATCGTGACGGAGGGCGGCTGATGCGGATTGTAGAGTTCACCGCCTTTGTTGCGTTATCGGGTGCATTGCATGCCGCAACGCTGGTCGTGGCGCCTTTCCCCGGGGGGGCGGGAGGTGGCGGCGAAAATGGCGCATCCGAGGTCACGCTCCAGCCAGCTACACCGAGTTTGGCGGCCTTGGTTCGAGAGTGGGACCGCCCGCCCGAGGTCAGCGAAGCCCCGGCCCTGATCGCTCCCGACATGGCTCCGGCCCCGATGCAGCCATCGCAAGAGGCACCCGTTCTGCAACGCATGCAAACCGCTGCACTGGCTGCGCCGAGCGCCGCCCCCGACATGCCGCAGGCCGAAACGCGTTTGCCAGCCCCGCCGGTGCCGCTTGCGCAAATGGACACGCCGTCTCTCAGCGCGCCCCAAACGGAAGATGCGCTTCCCGATCACAGCGAGACGCTCCGCGCAGTGCAGCGGCCCATGGCACCACAGCTCAAACAGTTTGACGACCATATGCCCGAGTTGCCAAGGCTCGACACCACACCCGCCGCGCGTGGTTTGGCCCCAACAGTTTCGGTGCGTCCCGAACTACGCCCGGCCCCCCCAAAGCCGACCCGCACCACGTCGAGCAGCGCGGCCCGTCCGGCCCAAAAGGCCAAAGGCGCCGGCGGGCAGTCCAAGGCGTCCGCAAAGCCCAGCAAAGCTCCAGCGGCGACAGGCCCCTCAGCCGCGCAGCTTGCTCGGTTGGAACAGACATGGGGGGCGCAGATCAGTGCGGCCCTGCGCCGGGCCCATCGCCCACCGCGCGGCGCGCAAGGCTCTGTCACGCTTGTTCTTTCAATCACACCTGCCGGGCGCGTCGCCGGAGTGTCAGTGGCCCAATCATCGGGCAATGCCCGACTTGATCGCGCAGCCCTTGCTGCCGCCAAACGTGCGCGCTTTCCCCGTGCACCGGACGGCCTGAGCAAATCCAGCTATCGCTTCAGCCAACGCCTGACCGTCGCCCGGTGACGCTTTGTCGACAGAGCGTCGCGATGCATCGACGCATCGCCCCGGCTCAGGCCATGCCGCCCTTGATTAGACCCTCGGCCAACTTGGCATAGGCCTCGGCCATCGGTCCGTCGCCTGCCGCCACCGGTACCCCGCCATCGCCCGCAAGCCGCGTGTCGAGATCGAGAGGCAATTGCGCCAACAACGGCACACCCCGCGCAGACGCCTCGGCCACGGTGCCACCCGACCCGAAGATGTGGCTCTGCCCCCCACAATGCGGACAGGTGAAAACGGCCATGTTCTCGATCAGGCCCAGGACCGGCGTTTTCAGAGTGTCGAACATATCCAAAGCCTTACGCGCGTCCAGCAACGCCACGTCTTGCGGTGTCGAGACCACGATGGCCCCCGAGACCTGAGCTTTCTGGCAAAGCGTCATCGCCACGTCGCCGGTGCCGGGCGGCAAGTCCACGATCAGCACGTCAAGCTCACCCCATGCGACCTGACCCAGCATCTGCTGCAATGCGCCCATGAGCATCGGTCCGCGCCAGACCACGGCTTTTTCCTCGGGCAGCATCAGCCCGATGGACATGAAGGTCACACCATGCGCGGTAAGCGGAATGATCGTTTTGCCATCCGGGCTCTCCGGTTTCTGCGACAATCCCATCATGCGCGGTTGGCTGGGCCCGTAAATATCCGCATCCAGCAGCCCGACCCGACGCCCGGCGCGCGCCAGCGCTACGGCCAGGTTTGAAGACACGGTGGATTTGCCCACCCCGCCCTTGCCAGATCCTATTGCGAGGATCCGCGCAACCCCCGAAGGTTTCAGCGACCCTGCCTGCGGTTTCGGATGCCCACCGATTTTCAAGCCGGTTGGCGGTTTCGCCGCTGGCCCATGCGCGGTGAGAGCAACCGAGACGTCCGAGACACCCGGCAGGTCCGCGACAACCGCTTGGGCAGCCTGCCGCACTGGCTCCATCAGGCGGGCGATGTCGGGCGATGGTGCTTCGATGACGAAACGCACCTGTGTGCCGTCAATCTGTATCGCGCGGACCAGATCGGCAGAGATCAGGTCTTTGCCATCGGGAATCGCCACACGACTCAAAGCGCTTCGAATCTGTTCCGGAGTTACAGACATGCTCAACCTTTCATCAACCTGTTGCTGAGATGGCAGGATGTGCGCCGGGCTTCAAGAATGTGCCGGGAAAATAGCCCCGTTAGCGCAAAACGCACAAATTTGAACCATGCGGTCTATGCAATTGCTGCATAGCAGCGTTGAAGCAAATCTCTATTGTGCAACTGCAGCATTCGCCTATCTTTGTCTCAAGCGAACGGAAACACACAAATTCGAACAGAGCAGACACATGGCTTACGAAACAAACAGCATTGGCGCAGTTGGCAGCAGCTTCATGGATCGGGTGCACACCCTGATCGCAGAATACCGCGCCCAGGCCGCCCGTCGCAAGGTTTACCGCGACACCCTGCGCGAACTGAGCGCACTTTCGCATCGCGAACTCTGCGATCTTGGACTGAACCATTCCGAGATCAAGCGCGTTGCCTATCAGGCAGCTTACGAAAGCTGATCGACATTCGGTGAGCAAGCGCCCAAGCGGGCCCCTCACCACACCGGCTCGGACGTCCTCTCCTCCTCCCTGGACGTTCCGGACTTGACGGTGGCATCCCTCCTCCTCCCTGGGTGCCACCGTCACAAAGTTTCGGGTCTTCGGACCTACATGAGCTCGGCATCCTCTCCTCCTCCCTGGATGCCGTGATCCCGACGGTGGCACCTCTCCTCCTCCCTGGTGTCACCGTCACAAGTTTCGGGCTTCAGCCCACACGATCTCGGTGTCCTCTCCTCCTCCCTGGACATCGTGAACTCGACGGTGGCACCTCTCCTCCTCCCTGGTGCCACCGTCACAAATTTCGGGCTTCGGCTCATACGATCTCGGTGTCCTCTCCTCCTCCCTGGACACCGTGAACTGGAAACGGTGGCGCCTCTCCTCCCTTGGTGCCACCGTTTTTTCTTTTAGCAGGCCCGCAACGCAGCTTTCTCTGACAGCGACCAAAAGCGACCCAATCCGGTCGCTCATCTGTTGGATCACAGGCGCCCGCCCGTCGCACGCTGTCACATCTGACAGAGGTGCCTGCTTGTGAGTGACGACCCCTTCCAAATCATGCTCGGCGCGTTGGCGGCGATCTACGAGTCCGAAGCGGATGCTCAGGGCCCGCATACAGCACGCACGCTTCTGGTGACTCCGTCACCCGTTGCGTTTGACCCAAGGCCCGCCTGCATTCTGGACAGCGGCATTCGCAGCGCTTTGGAACGCAGCCCGAACCCCGCCGCGCAGGCGGTTCTTGCGGTTCAGGATCGGCTTCCCTGGGGCTCTAACCCGGTCGAGGACAACACTGATGCCAGCATCGCCGCCATGATCAGCGTCGCGACATTGCTGGGACCAGAGGGACCAATCCCTGCGCCGGATGTGCGGCTTGGATTGGTCTATATGCGGCCCGACTGTTACTATCCGCTGCACATTCACGATGCGGACGAAACCTATGTGATCCTCGCAGGTCAGGCGTTGTGGACGGCCGGGGACGATGTGCGGATGCGCGGTGCGGGCGACCTGGTCCATCACCCAAGCCTGATGCCACATGCATTCCGCACAGGGTCCGAAGGGTTTGTCGCGCTCTGGCGTTGGAGCGGCGATATCAACCTGCACTCCTATGCCTTTGTCGAGGATGCACAGGCCGAGCTGCCAGCCTGATCGGGCAAAATCATGTTGGCTGTTGCCAGAGCCGCCAGCGCGTCCGACCGGACATAAAGGACTGCGCCTGCTCGCAGCGTACGGGACGTCTGCCATTTTCCCATCTGCCTTGGGTTTTCCTTTCCCCGCCCATTCGCTAGATGAGGCGCAATGGAATTCATGCGGCCCGTTGCGGGGCGGCGAAACAGCGGGAACACACCCCATGGCGATGGAAAAGACATTCGACGCAAGCGAGGCCGAGGCGCGGCTGTATAAGGCGTGGGAAGACAGCGGGGCCTTCAAGGCGGGCGCCAATGCCTCGCGCGAGGACACGTTCTGCGTGATGATCCCGCCGCCCAACGTTACCGGCTCGCTGCATATGGGGCACGCGTTCAACAACACGCTGCAGGACATCCTTGTCCGCTGGCACCGGATGCGCGGCTTCGACACCCTTTGGCAGCCGGGCACCGACCATGCGGGCATCGCCACACAGATGGTGACCGAGCGCGAAATGGCTGCCAATGGCGAGCCATCGCGCCGCGAGATGGGCCGCGAGGCGTTCCTCGACCGCGTGTGGCAGCAGAAGGTCAAATCGCGCGGTACGATTATCGGGCAGCTCAAGCGCCTTGGTGCCTCGGCCGACTGGTCGCGCGAAGCGTTCACGATGGGCGGCGCGGCAGGCGATCCGGACAAGGGCAATGGGCCGAATTTCCACGACGCGGTGATCAAGGTCTTTGTCGACATGTACAACAAAGGCCTGATCTATCGCGGCAAGCGGCTGGTCAACTGGGACCCGCATTTCGAGACCGCGATCTCCGATCTTGAGGTCGAGAATATCGAAAACCCCGGCCATATGTGGCACTTCAAATACCCGCTCGCGGGCGGGGCGACCTATACCTATATCGAGAAGGACGAGGACGGGAATGTCGTGCTGGAGGAAGAGCGCGACTATATCTCCATCGCCACCACACGCCCCGAAACCATGCTGGGCGACGGCGCGGTCGCGGTTCACCCGTCGGATGAACGTTACGCACCAATCGTCGGAAAACTTTGCGAGATTCCGGTTGGGCCGAAAGAACATCGCCGCCTGATTCCGATCATCACCGACGAATACCCCGACCCCACCTTCGGCTCGGGCGCGGTGAAGATCACCGGCGCGCATGACTTCAACGACTACGGTGTCGCAAAGCGCGGGAACATCCCGTGCTACCGCCTGATGGACACCAAGGCCCACATGCGCGACGACGGTGCGCCTTATGCCGAGGCAGCGCTGATCGCCGGTGCCGTGGCGCGCGGCGAACGCACGCTGACCGAGGCCGAGACCGACGCGCTGAACCTCGTGCCGGACCACCTGCGCGGGCTCGATCGGTTCGAGGCGCGCAAGCGGGTTGTGGAAGAGATCACCTCTGAAGGTCTCGCGGTCATGGTGCCTGTCACCGACCCTCGTCTTGGCTCGCCAAAAGCGCCGGTCGCCCCTGAAGAGGGTGGCGAAGCGCGTGATGACGCGCTTGTTCCGCTGGTCGAGGCCAAGCCGATCATGCAACCCTTCGGCGACCGCTCCAAAGTGGTCATCGAACCGATGCTGACCGATCAATGGTTCGTGGATGCCGATAAGATCGTCGGACCCGCGCTAGACGCCGTGCGCAATGGCGATGTGAAGATCGTACCAGAGTCCGGTGAGCGGACCTATTACCACTGGCTGGAGAACATCGAACCGTGGTGCATCTCGCGCCAGTTGTGGTGGGGGCATCAGATCCCGGTGTGGTATGGGTTTGACCTCGCACGCGAAGGCTTCCGCGACGATGAAGGCGATGGCGCGCTCGATCTGGTCGAAATGGGTCGGCTGCTTGACGCGCAAAGCCTGTTGAAGGGCAACGAACGCCGTCATTCCGCCGCCAGCTTCGAGGACGTGCAAACGCAGTTCGGCGATGTGCTGGGCACCCTGCCGACACCGCTGAACCATGCGCGAGTAGTCGAGGTTGAGAACCGCGAAGAAGCGGCTCAGCGTCTTGCGGCCAGCCTTGCAGAATACGAGGCCAACAATCAGGATCCGACCAAACTGGTCTACCCAGTCTGGCGCGACCCCGACGTTCTGGACACGTGGTTCTCGTCCGGTCTCTGGCCCATCGGCACGCTGGGTTGGCCGGAACAGACGCCGGAGCTGAAGAAATATTTCCCGACCTCCGTTCTCGTGACCGGACAGGACATCCTGTTCTTCTGGGTCGCGCGGATGATGATGATGCAACTCGCCGTGGTTGATCAGATCCCGTTCAAGGATGTCTACCTGCACGGCCTCGTCCGCGATGCCAAGGGCAAGAAGATGTCCAAGTCGCTGGGCAACGTTGTTGATCCGCTTGAGATCATTGACGAATACGGCGCGGATGCGCTGCGCTTTACCAATGCGGCGATGGCCTCGCTCGGGGGTGTGCTCAAACTCGACATGGCCAGAATCGCAGGCTATCGGAACTTCGGCACGAAGCTCTGGAACGCGACCCGCTTTGCCGAAATGAACGGCGTGTTTGAGAACCGGAGCCCCAGCGCCGACATCCCCAAGGCCACCGCGACGGTGAACCAATGGATCATCGGGGAAACCGCCCGCGTGCGCGGCGAGGTGGACGCGGCATTGGCCGCCTACCGCTTCGACGATGCGGCAGCGGCGCTCTATCGCTTTGTCTGGGGCAAGGTCTGCGACTGGTACGTGGAGTTCTCCAAACCCCTCCTGTTAGACGACGGCCCGCAGACGGCAGAGACCAAGGCAACGATGGCCTGGGTGATCGACCAGTGTCTGATCCTGCTGCACCCGATCATGCCCTTCATCACCGAAGAGCTTTGGGCAGTGACAGGCGAGCGGTCGAAGATGCTCGTCCATGCCGACTGGCCGACCTATGGCGACGACCGGATCGACGCCGAGGCCGACCGCGAGATGAACTGGGTGATCGGTCTGATCGAAGGCATCCGGTCCGCGCGTCAGCAGATGCATGTGCCGGTGGGGCTTTATCTGCCGCTGGTGGTCAAGGATATGGGCTATGCCGCCCGCGCCGCGTGGGACCGCAACGAGGTGCTGATCAAGCGTCTGGCGCGGATCGATGAGTTGACCGTGGTCGATGCCTTCCCCAAGGGTTGCGCGACCGTGCCGATGGAGGGCGCGACCTTTGGGTTGCCGTTGGCCGATATCATCGACGTGGCCGAAGAAAAGGCGCGCCTGGAGAAGTCGCTTCAGAAACTCGCCAAGGAAATCGGCGGGATGAAGGGGCGCTTGAGCAACCCGAAATTCGTCGAATCCGCCCCCGAAGAGGTGGTCGAAGAAACCCGCGCCAACCTTGCCGCACGCGAGGATGAGGCGGCCAAGCTGCAAGAGGCGATGGACCGCTTGGCCGAACTGGGGTGACGGGCGTGCGGTGCGTGCACGCACGCACCCTACTCATGACCGCAGGGTGCGTGATCTCACGCACCATCTCTCAACCCCGCACATGAAAAGGGCCGGACAGGGCGAAATACCCTGCCCGACCCACGCCGGACGCCCGGTCGGGTCAGAACCCGCCGGCAGCGATCGGTCATTTGGGATGCGAGTGATCCCTCTTCAAGTGGAAAGCGGCGCCGCCCCGAAGGTCTGACATCTGCTTTTCGCTGTCGGGCGGTGGCCCGAACCCTGTGGCCCTGCCAAAGGCCCTGTTGACCGGTCTTTCACGGGTGGCCCCTGTCGGAGTGTGAAAGCAATCGTCAGCATGGTGTCGCGGTGTGGGAGTGACCCTGTCCGCTCGATGCGCATCGTGCGGGAGGTTTTGGCGGCTGAGGGTTAAGGGTTCGGAAAGGCACCGTGCGGTGAAAACGCTTCGACGCGTTTCGCCCCGTCCTTTGAAGGACTGTCTCAACTTACGATGGCAGGTGTGACGCGGATCACCGTGGGGCCGTCTGCCTTGAACGCCGCAAGCATGGCCTGTTGAAGCGCCTCCAGACTGTCCGGCTGTACCGCCTCCGCGCCATAGGCCTTTGCCAAAGCAAGGAAATCCGGGTTCCGCGCCACAACCGCGTTGGGCGCAATTTGGCTGCGGACCATGCTGTCCTCGATCTCGCCCAGCTTGCCATTGTCCCAGACCAGAATGGGCAGCGGCACGCCAAGTTCGACCGCTGTGCCCAGTTCCTGAATGGTGTATTGCAGCCCGTAATCCCCGGCGATGGCGAGAGTGGGCAGTCCGGGGCGCGCCACGGCGCCGCCAATTGCAGCGGGCAGCGCGTAGCCGAGTGTGCCAAAGCCGTAAGGGTGGTGCCAATGCCCGGGACGCGACATGTCCCAGATCTCTTTCGCAGCGTAGGCGAACTGGGTCATGTCCGAATAGATCATCGTGTCGTCGGGCAACACCGCGCGCAACGCATCGCAAACAGGCCCGATGCCCGGCCGTTCGGCGTCCACCTCGGCCCGCCACGCAGCGCGTTTGCGCGCCACAGCTTTGGCGTCCCATTTCGGCGGCTGGTCGGCGGTGCGGGCGGGAATGGCGATGGTCATGGCCTTCAGGACTGCGTCCGCGTCCGCGAGTATGGCGCGGTCCTGCGGCCCCATGCCGGTGAAGACTTCGGGGTCAATATCCACCCTTATCATCGGAGCGGTGTGGCCCAGCGTGGGTCGCCAGAGATCAACTTCAGAGAGCGTGGTGCCCACGGCAATCACCAGATCGGCCTCGGCGGCGATGTCGGCGCTGTCGGGGCGGGCAAGGTAGCTGCCGAAATAAAGCGGTTCTTTCGCAGGTACGACGCCGCGCGCTGCATAGGTGACGATGGAGGCCGCTCCGGTCTGGCGCAGCAGCTCGGGTATCGCGTCGGCTGCGGCGACAGCGCCTCCGCCAAAGACGAAAAGCGGTTTTTGCGCAGCCAGAACAGCGGCTACCAAGTCGTAGACATCCGCGTGCGAGGCGGCCGGACGCCCGGGCCGTGCGGCAGGCGGTAGCGGTGCAGGATCGGCCAGCGCGCCCAGCGTGTCGATGGAGACCTGAATATGGCAGGGGCGTTTGCGGGCGCTTGCAAACTGGTCGAAGGCCCGGTCGATCAGGGCATAGGCGGCTTGCGCGCTACGAGCCTCTTCAGACCAAGCGCAGACGGTTTCGGCGGCCAGGCGCTGGTCGCGCATCTGGTGCAACTGCCCACGCTGCGCTGCGGTTTCGTCAAGGCAGGAGGAAATCGCCAGAACCGGCACGGAGTCCGAATAGGCCTGCCCCAGCGGCGTCAGGATGTTGGTGAGCCCCGGACCGGTGATCACATAGGCCACACCCGGCTTTCCGCTCGCGCGGGCATAGCCATCGGCCATAAATCCCGCCCCTTGTTCGTGACGGGCCAGAACATGGGCGATCCCGGCCTGTTCGATACCGCGATAAAGCTCCACATTGTGCACACCGGGGATGCCAAAGATCGTGTCGACTTCCCGCTCTTTCAGCATTTGTGAGATTTGCGCGCCAAGCGGCTGTTGGGTCATTACGCTCTCCAGAAGCTGACGGTGAAGATGGCGTAGACCGCCAGAAGCTCGAGCCGCCCCAGCAGCATGCCGATGGCCAGCATCCATTTCGCCGTGTCGTTCAGACCTGCAAAATTGCCTGCGGGACCGATCTCTGGCCCAAGGCCCGGGCCGATATTGGCGAGCGCGGTTGCGGCACCAGACACGGAGGTGATCAAATCAAGCCCGGTCATACCAAGCGCCACCGACAACACGCCCATCGAGATCACGAAAAATACAAAGAACGAGATCACCGAGTTCAAGACATCATCACCCACAGGGCGGCCTGCGTAGCGCGGCAGAAAGACCCCGTGGGGCGACCGTATCTTGCGCAGCTGCACCTTGATCGACGCGAACAGCAGTTGGTAGCGGAAGATCTTGATCGAACACGAGGTCGACCCCGCGCAGCCGCCGATCAGGCCGATGAAGAAGAACACCGAAATCAGGAACGGTCCCCAACCCATATAGTCTACACTGGCATAGCCGGTGCCGGTCATGATCGACACAATGTTGAACAGCGCCTCGCGGAAGGCTTGTTCCGGGTGATGCGGGAAGATCTGGGTCAGGGTAAATGCGGTGATGAACACAAGGATCGCGATGGTGCCCAGGAACGCACGGATCTGGCTGTCCTTCCAGAACACCTGATAATTGCCTTTCGTCATCTGGACAAAACGCACAAAAGGCAGCGCCGCACAGATCATGAATAGCGACGCGACGTATTCCGCTGGTCCCTGAAACGTGCCGAAAGAGGCGTCATAGTTCGAAAAGCCACCCGTCGAGACCGTGGTCAGCGCATGCACCGTGGCGTCGAAGAAGTTCATGCCGACAATATAGTAGCTGGTGGCGCAGCCGATGGTGATGGCAATGTAGATGGTCGAGATCGAGGCCGAAATCTCGGTCGCTCGCGGCAGGATTTTGCCCATCGTGTCAAAGGCTTCGGAGCGGAAGATCTGCATGCCCCCGACCCGCAGCTCTGGCAGGAACACCATCGCCACAACAATGATCCCGATGCCCCCTAGCCATTGCAGCAATCCGCGCCAAAGCAGAATACCCTTGGGCAGATCATCAAGCCCGGAGAACACCGTTGACCCGGTGGTCGTCAGACCGGACATGGCCTCAAAGAATGCATCGACAAAGCGGGCCTCGGTGGCACCCAGCACAAATGGGATGGCGCCAAAGATCGGCAGCGCCACCCAGACCCCGGTCGTCAGCAGAAAGGTTTGCTGGATCGACAGCCCTTCCTTGACCCCATTGGCCGAGGCCAGCGCAATCAGCCCCCCCGAAAACATCGTGAGAACAGCGCTTTGCAGGAAAACATGCCATTCCCCGCGACCCTCGGCCAGGTCGACGAGCATCGGCAATAGCATCGTGACCCCGAGAACAGCGACCAGAAGGCCGATCACATAAGCTACGGGGCGGATGTCGAACATGGCGCAAAGCGTTGGACGCAGAGCGCTTGGGTGTCAAGCCATTGGCCGCCGCTTTGCGGGCTCGGGTTCAGCAAAACAATCCTCGAACACAAAGGGCAGAATGTCATCGCGAGTCAGGCCGAAAGTGGCGAGTTCTGAATCGCTCATTGCCTCCAGCCAGAGAATGCTGGGCAGGCGCGCGCGCATGTAGCTGGCCGCGTTGAACCCCTGCCCCTTCTCGGCAAAGAAAAGGTCTATCCGGGTCCGCAATCCGGGACGGATGACATGAAGTTGAAGTGGCTCTATCGTCATTGGAAACCTCATTAAGTCAAATGCGGTCCTCCCAAAAACAAGCATAGCGCGCCCAGATTGGAGCTTTGCGAACAAGACCGTGATGCGGGCGCTCTGCCGCCGACCTGTGGGCTTCCAACGACACACCGCAGGAAAGCCTGCTCGATCGGCAGGCGAAGTGGTGAGGATTTCATCACCGGGGGGATGTTTTCGTGTCGACATCACCAACGAAAAACGGCGGCCGAAGCCGCCGTCGTTTGACCAACAATCGGCTCAGGCGGCCTCAGCCAACATGGAACAGGGTCGAGAAGAGCTTGGGATCAAGGCTCTCTGCCGCGAAAAGATCGCCTTCAGTCAAAACGGACACAGCGTCATGGCTGTGCAGGCTCTCCTGATGGCTGGCCAGCACACGGTAATCCCCGATGCGCGCGTCGGCCTGCAACTGTTCGGCAAAAAGCCGGGCCGCGTCTTCAACAAAGATCGGGTTGGCCGCGTTCAGTTCCGCAAAGGCCTGTTCGTCCTCACGTTTGACCATCACCTGTGTCTCGGTCGGCACAGCGCGGCGGCACATGTCGATTAGATCTTCGAACCAGAGGCATTTGCCATCTTTCAGCTCGACCGAGATCCGCGCGACCGACCGCTGCGAATGCGGTGTCGCCAGTTGGCCCCGCTCGCGCCGCGCGTGTTCACTAAGTTCTAGCGAGCAAGGACAGGTGGAACTGTAGACATAGTCAAGATGCATGATCTTGCGACGCACGCCGTCGATTTCAACGAGCTCGAGCGCGATGTCATAATATTGGTAGCCTGACAGACCGGACCGCAGGCTGTCCATTTTCATGGGGAAGGAAAGCCGCATGTTGATGCGGGCATCGAAGGATTCGAGGTCGGATTTGTAATCGTCCAACGCGGCTTCTATCACGTTGAAACTAAACGTCTTTTCAGCATGCACATAGAAGGAGCGCATGATGCGGCTCATGTTGATGCCTTTTTTGTCAGCCTCTAGGCTGACCGTGCCGGTGACGCTTGTTTCCAGTGTCAGATCGCCGTTGTGTCGGGTATGGTAGCTGATCGGCAGGCGGAAATTCGAAATGCCGACATGCTGAATGCCGCGATTTGCGCCACGAATGAGCGCAGATGGGCCATTCTGCAAATCCGGCAGCGTGTCTTTGTATGCGGTATCCACAACGAAATCGTCCGGATAATCGCGCGAGAGCACCGGATAGCTGTCGCGCGCGCCTTCCACGAGACGCCGCAGGACAGGGTCGAGCTGGTCGATCTCGCCGTCATGGGCTTTGCCTGCCCATTGGCGCAATAGGGCCAAGGCCTCTTCAGCCTCTTCCCGACTGGGTTTACGGTCGATCTCAGGTGTATGGATATTCATACGCAGGCTCCCTCGCCCGTTGGACATGCCCTAGAAATAGGCACCTGTCCAAACATTTCCACTCACACCCTATACGATGCCCCCCAACCTTTGGACCAAAGCCGGGGGGAAATTTCTCTGATTTTTCGTGCTCATACGGCGTCCAGCGCCTGCAGGATATCGTCGATCAGATCGTCTGTATCCTCGATTCCGACGGAAAGACGCACCAAACCGTCTGTTATGCCCAATGTTTCGCGCTGTTCCGCACTCAGACGCTGGTGTGTGGTGGTGGCGGGATGAGTGACGATGCTTTTCGCGTCGCCGAGATTGTTTGAGATCACAATCACGTCAAGCGCGTTGAGAAAGGCGAAAGCGGCCTCTTTGCCACCGGCGATTTCAATGGCCAACATGGTGCCGCCCGACCCCATCTGCCGCTGCGCCAGTGCCGCCTGTTTATGCGAAGGCAAACCAGGATAGATGACCTGTTTGAGTTTGGCATGGCCATCAAGCGCCTCTGCAATGGCTTGCGCCGATTGCGCCTGTGCACGCACGCGCAGATCCAGCGTTTCAAGACCCTTCACCTGCACCCATGCAGTAAAGGGCGACATGGAACCGCCTGTGTGCTTCATGTAGGGTTCGACCACCTTGCGGATATGATCGCGTGTGCCAAGGATCACGCCGCCCAGTGTGCGGCCTTGCCCGTCGATATGTTTCGTCGAAGAGTAGACGATCACGTCCGCGCCTTGGCCCAGAGCGTCCGAAAACACCGGGGTCGAAAACACATTGTCCACCACCACCAGCGCGCCTTGCGCGTGGGCGATGTCTGACACCGCTTCAATGTCGACCAGTTCCAGCGTGGGGTTCGACATGGATTCAAAGAACACCGCCTTGGTGTCGGGGCGCACCGCTGCGTGCCACTGGTCCAGATCGGCACCGTCCACCAACGTCACCTCGACGCCAAAGCGCGGAAGGATATCCTCCACGATATACAGACAGGACCCGAACAGCGCCCGCGCCGAAACAAGGTGGTCACCTGCCTTGAGCATCGACATCAGCGCGCCATTCACTGCCGCCATGCCGCTGGCTGTGGCAAAGGCGTCCTCGACCCCTTCGAGCATCGCGATGCGTTCCTCGAACATTGCAACGGTTGGGTTGCCATAACGGGCGTAGATATATTCGTCCGGACCGGACTTGATGAAGCGCTGCTCCGCCTGTTCAGCACTGTCATACACAAAGCCCTGAGTAAGGAAGATCGCTTCGCTGACCTCGTTCCACTGGCTGCGTTTCGTTCCGCCGTGGACCAATCGGGTACGTGGTTTCTTGTCTTTCATGTCTTCACCTGTGTGGGCCTCGGCCCATCAAAAAAGCCCCGTTCCGGCCAAGCGAAAGGGGCTTTCGGATGACCTTTTAGCGGCATGTTTAACGTGGCCCGCAATCCGGTAACAAATCGCCACACCGCTGCTTTACGCCTTGGGTGACCATCGGTCAATATCCCGCGCTTTGCTTCTTTGACCGTCGCAAACCGTTGGCAGGTGGAGAGCGCCGGTTTTCAGCCGACTGAAAATCCCGAACGCGTCGACGCGTCCAAGCGACTAGAACGGCACGTCGTCCGCGGCACAGATAAAGCGCGCAACGACTTTTTTGGTTCCGGCCTTTTCAAAGTCGATTTCAAGCTTGTCGCCCTCGATCCCGATCACCGCACCATAGCCGAACTTCTGGTGAAACACCCGTTCGCCCAGCGCATAAGAGCTGATCGCTGTGGCGTCGATCACCGTATTGCGCGCCTCGCTCGGTTGGCTCACAGGGCGCTGTTGCGACCGCGCCTGCAGACGTTTCCAGCCCGGCGAGTTGTAGACATTCGCCTCGGCCGCCTTTTCGTGCAGATCCGAGCCCGCCATCATTTGCGCGGCGGGCGATGCCATGCCGGCGGCCCCGTAGCCACCACCATAAAGTCCCGGCGGTGTGAGAACCTCGACATGGTCTTCCGGCAGTTCATCGATGAAGCGCGACGGCAGCGCCGATTGCCATTGGCCGAACACACGGCGGTTGGCGGCAAAAGAAATCGTGCAGACCTCTTCGGCGCGCGTGATGCCGACATAGGCAAGGCGGCGTTCTTCTTCGAGCCCCTTGAGGCCGCTCTCATCCATCGAGCGCTGCGATGGAAAGAGACCATCCTCCCAGCCGGGCAGAAACACGGCCGGAAATTCCAGACCTTTGGCGGCGTGCAGGGTCATGATCGACACTTTCTCGCCATCGCCGCCCTTGTCATTGTCCATGATCAGGCTGACATGTTCGAGGAAGCCTTGCAGGTTGTCGAACTCCTCAAGCGCCTTGACCAGTTCCTTTAGGTTTTCAAGCCGCCCCGGCGCCTCGGGCGTCTTGTCGTTCTGCCACATCGTCGTGTAGCCCGACTCGTCCAGAACGATCCCCGCAAGCTCGGAATGTTCGGTGTCTTCGGCCATGCGGCCCCACCGGTCGAGATCGACAACAAGGCGCCCCAGTTGAGAGCCGCCTTTGCCTTTGATCAGCCCCTGTTCGACCGCGAGCCGCGCGCCTTCGACAAGGCTGACACCATTGGCGCGGGCGACGGTCTGGATGGTCTGCTGTGCCTTGTCGCCGAGGCCACGCTTAGGGGTGTTGACGATCCGCTCGAACGCCAGATCGTCGTCAGGCGACACGACCAGCCGGAAATAGGCCATCGCATCGCGGATCTCCATCCGCTCGTAGAAGCGCGGGCCTCCGATCACGCGATAGGGCAGACCGATGGTCAGAAAGCGGTCTTCAAAGGCGCGCATCTGGTGCGAGGCGCGGACAAGGATCGCCATGTCGTCAAGGCTCATGGCCCGCATACCGCGCGTGCCGCCCTGCATCGCCTCGACCTCTTCGCCGATCCAGCGCGCTTCTTCCTCGCCATCCCAATGGCCGATCAGGCGGACTTTCTCGCCCTCTTGCGCATCGGTCCAGAGCGTCTTGCCCAGCCGCCCCTGATTGCCCGCAATCACACCCGAGGCTGCTGCGAGGATATGTGGTGTAGAGCGATAGTTCTGTTCGAGCCGCACCACATGGGCACCCTCAAAATCCTTTTCAAAGCGCAGGATGTTGCCCACTTCGGCTCCGCGCCAGCCATAGATCGACTGGTCGTCATCGCCGACGCAGCAGATGTTCTTGTGACCCGACGCCAAGAGGCGCAGCCAGAGATACTGCGCAACGTTGGTATCCTGATATTCGTCTACAAGGATGTAGCGGAACCAGCGCTGATATTGCTCAAGCACATCCGGGTGCGCCTGAAAGATTGTCACGACATGCAAAAGAAGATCGCCGAAATCGACGGCGTTCAATTCTTTCAAACGTGCCTGATACTGCGCGTAAAGCTTTGGCCCCTGATGGTTGAACGCGCCCGCATCAGCTGCCGGCACGCGGTCCGGTGTGATGGCGCGGTTTTTCCAGCCGTCGATGATGCCCGACAGCTGCCGGGCGGGCCAGCGCTTGTCGTCGATGCCAGCGGCCTGCACCAGTTGCTTCAGGAGACGCAACTGGTCGTCCGTATCAAGAATCGTGAAGTTAGATTTCAGTTCCACCAGTTCAGCATGGCGGCGCAACAACTTCACGCAGATCGAATGGAAGGTGCCAAGCCACGGCATGCCCTCGACCGTCTGGCCCAAAAGACGCCCCACCCGTTCTTTCATCTCGCGCGCGGCCTTGTTGGTAAAGGTCACGGCGAGAATCTCGTTCGGGCGAGCGCGTCCTGTGTTCAACAGATGGACAATCCGCGTGGTCAGAGCCTTGGTCTTTCCCGTCCCTGCCCCGGCAAGCATCAGAACAGGACCATCCAGCGTCTCAACGGCCTGACGTTGTGCCGGATTCAGATCGTCCAGATAGGGCTGCGGGCGCGCGGCCATCGCGCGGGCGGAGAGAGAGGCGTTCTCAAACGCCTCCATTTCATCGAAACTGCTCATGTGCGCAGTCTAACTTGCAGCCGCCCCGAGGAAAAGCCCGATGTTCGCGCGATGTTCCGCTCTTTTCCGGTTATCGCTTGGTCATGCCCCCATCGACAAAATACTCGGAGCCGGTGACATAAGCCGCATCGTCCGACAGCAGGAAACAGCAAACCGCCGCAACCTCTTCGGACGTACCCATGCGCCCCAGCGGCACCTGATTCTTGACTTGTTCCTTGAACTCTTCGGCGTCCTCTTCCGAGAGACCGAGGTCAGACATGAAATTTGTCTCGATCGGGCCAGGCGCAACGGAGTTCACCCGGATGCCGCGATCCGCCATGTCTTGTGACCAGGACCGCGCCAAAGCAAGGCAGGCGGCTTTGGTCGCGCCGTAGACCGCACCGTCGGGTTGACCCAGATAGGGTGCCACCGACGAGGTCAGCAGAACAGCGGCATTGTCCGCCAGCAGTGGCTTGAGTTTGGTCATTTGCAGGGCCGGACCGCGCACATTGACGTTCATGATATTGTCGAACGCTTCCGTCGTGGTGTCCGTGACCGGCCAGAACTTGCCGTAGCCCGCATTCAGATAAAGCGCGTCGAGCGTGCCCATCTGATCCTTGACCTTATCCGCCAAATCCTGCGCCGCCTGCGGGTCACTGGCATCGTTGCGCAGCACAAGACTGCCGGACGGCAGAGCCTTGCCCGCATCATCCAGGTGATCCTGACTGACGCCTGTCACGGCCACCTCGCCACCTTCGTTCACAATGCGTTTCGCAGTGGCGAGTCCGATGCCGCTGGTGCCGCCTGTGATGAGCACACGTTTTCCGTCAAATCGAGCCACGTCGTATCCTTTCATGCGTTAAGCTTCGCTGGCCCAACGGTTGCACTGACCTGCAGTTCCACACGCTTTACGTTCGGTGAAAGAAGCGTCTGGACAAGGCTGGCAGGCTCACTGCAAATACGCGCATGAATTTGCATGCCCGTTACCCCGCTATCAGTGATCTGAAATCCCGAGCGCGTCAGCGCATTCCCAAGTTCGTGTGGGAATATCTCGACAGCGCGACGGGCAACGAAGCCACGCTGCGCCGCAATCGAGCGGCGCTGGATCGGGTGCTTTTTACGCCGTCGATCCTGCACGGCGAATTGCCTGTTGATCTGAGCACCACTCTTTGCGGGACCAAGTATCCGATGCCGTTCGGCATCAGCCCGGTGGGCATGTCTGGTCTGATCTGGCCCGATGCGGAACGCAAACTGGCGCGGGCGGCGACCAAAGCAGGTTTGCCGTACAGTATTTCCACTGTCGCAACACGCACGCCCGAAGATGTCGCGCCGCGTCTGAATGGCAATGGCTGGTTTCAGATGTATCCGCCACGCGATGAAGGCATTCGCACGGACATGCTGAAACGGGCCAAGGACGCGGGGTTCTCGACCCTGATCCTGACCGTTGACGTGCCGGTGCCATCGCGCCGCGAGCGTCAGGTGCGCTCTGGTCTGACCACACCACCCAAGCTGACGCCGCGCCTGTTGGCGCAGATCGCCATGCGGCCAACCTGGGCGATGATGACGGCCAGCATGGGCGCGATGCCGCGGATGAAACTGATTGATGACTACGCAGGCAAGGTGACGGGCCTAAGCTCGACCCAGCATGCGGGCTATCTGCTGCGCACCTCTCCGGATTGGGACTACGTGACGTGGCTGCGTGATGCCTGGGATGGCACGTTCTTTGTCAAAGGCGTGATGAATGCCGAAGACGCACCCCGCCTTGAAAAAGCCGGTGTCGATGCGATCTGGCTTTCAAACCACGCCGGACGCCAGTTCGATGCCTCGCCTGCACCGATCGAAGCCCTGCCTGCGATGCGCGAAGCCACATCCCTGCCATTGATTCTAGACAGCGGGGTTGAAGGCGGTTTGGACATCCTGCGTGCCATCGCTCTTGGCGCCGATTTCGTCATGCTGGGCCGGGCGTGGCATTATGCCCTCGGTGCGCTCGACACCGCTGGACCCGCCCATCTGATCGAAATCCTCGAAAAAGACATGGCCGCGAATATGGGGCAATTGGGCGTCACCAAGCCATTGGAATTGCGCGGCAAAGCATGGTTCGATGGACCCGGTCCGCACAGCCGCGCCATTTCTAACGGTTGAGAATGTAACGAATTCTTACTAAGCAGCGCGTAACGTCAAAACGTCAGGACCGCTGCCATGTCAGACTTCCAGAAAATTCTCGTCGCAAACCGGGGTGAAATCGCCATCCGCATCATGCGGGCTGCCAATGAAATGGGCAAGGCGACGGTCGCCGTCTATGCCGAAGAGGACAAGCTGGGCCTGCACCGGTTCAAGGCCGACGAAGCCTATCGGATTGGTGAGGGGCTGGGTCCTGTCGCCGCCTATCTGAGCATCGAGGAAATCATCCGCGTCGCCAAGGAATCTGGCGCAGATGCGGTGCATCCGGGCTACGGCCTGCTGTCCGAGAACCCCGATCTGGTGGATGCCTGCGTCGCGAATGGCATCACCTTCATCGGACCGAAGGCCGAAACCATGCGCGCCCTTGGCGACAAAGCCAGCGCGCGGCGGGTCGCCATCGAAGCAGGCGTACCGGTGATCCCGGCGACAGAGGTTCTGGGCGACGATTTCGACGCCATCGCCAAGGAGGCCGAAGAGATCGGCTATCCGCTGATGCTCAAGGCAAGCTGGGGTGGCGGCGGTCGCGGGATGCGTCCGGTGACCAACAGCAAAGAGCTTAAGGAAAAGGTTCTTGAAGGCCGTCGCGAGGCAGAAGCCGCCTTTGGCAATGGCGAAGGCTATCTGGAAAAGATGATCACGCGTGCCCGGCACGTGGAGGTACAGATCCTTGGCGACAAGCAGGGCAACATCTACCACCTCTACGAGCGTGACTGCTCGGTTCAGCGCCGCAACCAGAAGGTCGTGGAACGTGCCCCTGCCCCGTATCTGTCCGAGGCGCAGCGTGAAGAACTGTGCGAGTTGGGCCGCAAGATCTGCGCCCATGTGAATTACGAATGCGCAGGCACCGTCGAATTCCTGATGGATATGGATGACGGCAAGTTCTACTTCATCGAAGTGAACCCCCGCGTGCAGGTGGAACACACCGTCACCGAGGAAGTGACCGGCATCGACATTGTGCAGGCGCAGATCATGATCGCCGAGGGCAAGTCATTGGCAGAGGCCACGGGCAAAGCCAGCCAGTACGACATCCGTCTGAACGGCCACGCGTTGCAGACCCGTGTCACGACCGAAGACCCGCAGAACAACTTCATCCCCGATTATGGCCGCATCACTGCGTATCGTTCGGCCACTGGCATGGGCATCCGTCTGGACGGCGGCACCGCCTATGCGGGCGGCGTAATCACGCGCTACTACGACTCGCTTCTGACCAAGGTCACCGCTTGGGCACCGACACCGGAGAAAGCCATCGCACGGATGGATCGCGCCTTGCGCGAATTCCGGGTGCGCGGCGTGTCCACCAACATCGCGTTTGTGGAAAACCTGCTCAAGCACCCGACCTTCCTGAACAACCAGTACACCACCAAGTTCATCGACGAGACACCCGAGCTGTTCCAGTTCCGCAAGCGCCGCGACCGGGGCACGAAGGTTCTCACCTATATCGCGGACATCACCGTGAACGGGCACCCCGAGGTGGCGGGCCGCGCAACGCCGCATCCCGATCTGAAACCCGCCCGTGCCCCCAAGCTGCGCGCCGAGACACCACCGCCGGGCACCAAGACGCTGCTCGATGAAAAAGGCCCGCAGGCCGTGGCCGACTGGCTGGCGGCTCAGAAAGAGGTGCTGATCACCGACACCACGATGCGCGACGGGCACCAGTCGCTGCTCGCCACGCGGATGCGGTCGATCGACATGATCAAGGTGGCGCCCGCCTATGCGGCGAACCTGCCGCAGCTTTTCAGTGTCGAATGCTGGGGTGGTGCGACCTTCGACGTGGCCTATCGCTTCCTGCAGGAATGCCCGTGGCAGCGCCTGCGGGATCTGCGCAAGGCGATGCCCAACATCATGACCCAGATGCTGCTGCGTGGGGCGAATGGGGTTGGGTACACCAATTACCCCGACAACGTGGTGCAATTCTTCGTCAAGCAGGCCGCCGAGACGGGCGTTGACGTGTTCCGCGTGTTCGACAGCCTCAACTGGGTCGAGAACATGCGCGTCGCGATGGATGCGGTGCTGGAAACGAACCGCATTCTGGAAGGCACGATCTGCTACACCGGCGATCTGAACGATCCGGCGCGGTCGAAATACGACCTCAAGTACTATGTCGCGATGGGCAAAGAGTTGAAGGCAGCCGGGGCGCATATCCTGGGCCTTAAGGACATGGCAGGGCTGCTGAAACCGGCTGCGGCTGGTCCGCTTGTGAAGGCGCTGAAAGAAGAGGTCGGCCTGCCTGTCCACTTTCACACGCATGACACCTCTGGCGCGGGCATTGCAACGATCATGGCGGCTGCGGCGGCCGGTGTTGATGCCGTCGATGCGGCGATGGACGCACTGTCAGGGAACACCTCGCAGCCCACGCTGGGATCGGTGGTCGAGGCGCTGCGCCACACCGAACGGGAAACCGGGCTGGATATCTCCGCAATCCGCGAGATCAGCAACTACTGGGAAGCGGTGCGCGGGCAGTACGCGGCGTTCGAGACGGGCCAACAGGCTCCCGCCTCCGAGGTCTACCTGCACGAAATGCCCGGCGGGCAGTTCACCAACCTGAAGGCGCAGGCGCGCAGCCTTGGGCTTGAGGAACGTTGGCACGAGGTGGCGCAGACCTATGCCAATGTGAACCAGATGTTTGGCGATATCGTGAAGGTCACGCCGTCCTCCAAGGTGGTGGGCGACATGGCGCTGATGATGGTGTCACAAGGCCTTACCCGCGCGGATGTGGAGAACCCCGAGGTTGAACTGTCTTTCCCCGACTCCGTCGTGGACATGATGCGCGGCTCTTTGGGCCAGCCTCCCGGTGGATGGCCTGCGGCGATCCAGAAGAAAATCCTCAAGGGCGAGACAGCCTTTACTGATCGTCCTGGACTGCACGCCGCACCTGTGGACATCGAAGAGGCCCGCGCCAAACTGGTCAAGGACCTCGAAGGCAAGCCCGTGGATGACGAGGACCTGAACGGCTACCTGATGTATCCCAAGGTCTTCCTCGATTACATGGGGCGCCACCGGACATACGGCCCGGTGCGTGTGCTGCCGACGCGGACGTTCTTCTACGGCATGGAACAAGGGGAAGAGATCAGCGCCGAGATTGACCCCGGCAAGACGCTCGAAATCCGCCTGATCGCCGTCGGCGAAACCCAGGACGATGGCGAGGTGCGGGTCTTTTTCGAGTTGAACGGCCAGCCGCGCACGATCCGCGTTCCCGACCGCAAGGCCAAGGCCACGACAGCGGCGCGGCCCAAGGCGGAAGTCGGCAATCCCAACCACATCGGCGCCCCGATGCCCGGCGTCGTCGCCTCGGTTGCCGTCACTCCGGGCCAGAAGATCAAGGAAGGCGACCTGCTTTTGACCATCGAAGCCATGAAGATGGAGACCGGCCTGCACGCGGAACGCGATGCCGTGGTCAAAGCATTGCATGTGTCAGCGGCGGCACAGATCGACGCGAAGGACCTGTTGATCGAATTGGAGTGAGGTGAGATTGGTGCAGGACGGGCCGTTTGGCCTGCCTGCACCATTCCAGACAAGTAACCGGATTTCGGACAGTTACCCGCTTGCCCGCATTGACCCCAAGCATTTCGCACAACTCGAAATCGCTGCGCCAAGCCATGCCTCCTTTGCCGACCTTGTCCAAACCACCAACGCCGTACAGACCCTCCCTTTGCCCAAGCTGACCACAAGGTCGCCGTTGCGGAAGTTAACCAGCATCTTTGTCGCGCAGGGGCGTGGGTTGTGGGCGTTAAGCGCGCCGGACTTGAAAATTCAGCCAACTCCGACACACTGCTGAAAACGCGACTTTTGGAAGAAGTGTCGCGAAGATGGGCGGAGTCGGGATGATCATACCCTTACTTTTGGCAACGGGATTATTGTTCCTGACTTTGCTCTCACCAGCAGAGGCGCAGTCTGATCGGCCCACTTTGCGGGTTCCGTGGGCCCCGATTGTTGGTCTCTACGAAGAGCGCCAGACGGGTCTCACAGGTCTATTTGCGGACCTCGCAAACGCTGTGGCGGCCCGTGCCGGGTTTGACATTGACTATGTTCGGGTCGCTGATCCCCCATCTGTTTTAAGAGCGCTGGCACAGGGTGAAGCCGACATGCTTGCAGGTGTGGCGCGCCTTCCCATACTTGAGGAGCGTGTTGTATTTTCCGACACCATCGGCAGCACCGCCGTATATCTGTTCGTAAGGTCAGATGAAGCTTTGGGTCTGACCCGCGAGGATCTGGCCGGACGCCGGATTGGTGTCGTTCCCAATACCGTCGCTGATTCCGCGACGAATGGCTTGCAGGGCGTTATCGAACCACATGCCACGCTTGGTGGCGCGTTTGCAGCTCTTTTGGCGCGACAGGTTGATGCGGTTTCGGCCGTCCATAAGGCTGGTCTGGATTTCCTGCAGGCTGCGCAGATCGAGAACAGAGTTCGGATCATAGAGCCTCCGCTTCAGGAGCAGCCACATTTTGTGGCGCTCAATCCGGAATTTGACGACCTCATGCCTGCGATCAATCAGGCGCTGGCTGACATGCGGGCCGATGGCGCCTTGGATGTCCTATTAAGGCGTTGGAACTTTACGCCTATAAACGAACTTTCAGATGCTTTGACGGTCGGCGTCCTGAATTTCCCGCCCTACACCGTGGTGGGCGACGATGGCAGCTACAGTGGATTCTCCGTTGAATTGATAAGATTATTGGCCGCGCGCGGCGGCCTGTCTTTGCGGTTTACAGAGATAGATTTGCCGTCCTGGTCCGAAGGTCCACAGATTGGAGCCTTTGACCTGCTTCCCGTGCGCAGTGTCACGGACGCGGAAAAGGGCACGTTCATTTTCTCGTCTCCCGTTGAGACAATCGTTTACGCGACGTTCGTGCGCGCGGAAGACGCGGACAGTGCTTTCGTACCGCAGGACGGCAACCTCGGCTTGATTTCGAGTTCGCCTCTCCGGGCAACAATCTCTCAAGAGCTTGGGGTCACACTTACCCTCGTTGATAATTTGGAGCATGGCCTACGGCTCCTGCGGGAACGCGAGATAGATGGGCTCAACTTTCCGCGCAGCGCGGTGCTGACTCACCTGGAACAGAACGGGCTGACCGACCAGTTCATCGAAATTTCCAGCCCGCGTTTTACAAATGACCTTGGCATCGTTGCACGGCCCGGTCTCAGCGAGACGATCACCCGTTTCAACGTCCTGATCAGTGGCTTCATCGGCTCGCAAGAGTATCGTGACCTACATTCGGAATGGTTTGACGAAGCGGAGTTCTGGACACGGGGCCGGATCGCCGCGTTGCTTTATGGTACACTTGCTCTCGCGATCCTCGGGGTTCTTGCGTTCATCATACAAATTCTTAAGGCGCGCAAACGGGCTGACCAGTTGCGGCTTGCCGAGAAATCCGCCCGCAACAGACTTGCAACCGTGCTCAATAGCACCAGCCAGGCAATATTTGGATTTGGACAGAATCAGGAGCTGGCGCTGGCAAATCCGGCTGGTCGGAGGTTGATCGGGGCGGAGGAAGACGACGCTTCGCTGACATGGCCAGCCTCTGCAGAGTTCGTGCCTTTAAACAGTGGCAATCCGTTGGACTTCGGGCCCAAAGACTCCTTCACGAGCACAAACGAGGTGCTAGGAGAGCTCTGTAGGTTCCGCCTGTCGCCAAACGCGCCTCCGAAATATGTGCGCGTCACTGTTGACCGTGTGCATGCAAAGACATCGGATCTGGAAGCGATCATGATCGTCGAGAACGATCACGAAAACGAACTCAACCGCCAAAAGCTCGAACGGTCACAGCGATTATCCTCGCTTGGCATTCTCGTCGGCGGGCTGGCACATGACTTCAACAACACACTTGGGTCAATCCTGCTGAACGCTCAGCTTGGCGACGTCAGACCGAAGGACCACAAGCTTTTGTTCGACCGCATTATCACGGCTGTCAAATCAGGGCAGGAGCTGACAAGCCGCCTGTTGTCGTTCTCGCGAACCCGGACTGCAACCGGTTCCAAAATTGATGTCGCCGACAGCCTTGCCAAGTTGCGCGTCCTGGCCGAGCCGGCTGTGACCGAGGCGACCACGTTGGTCATGCCCGATGTCACTCCGAATTTGCAGATCAGATGCGACGAGGGTGAACTGGAAAATGCCTTGCTCAACCTGATCCTGAATGCACGCGACGCCATCCAAGCATCTGGAACGGGCGATTTTATCGCGGTTAATGTCCGAACCTACGGAAGTGATGCTCTTGATGCATCCGATGCGCATCCTGTCCCGATCGTCGAGATCTCGGTCTCGGACAACGGACCCGGCATGAGTGAGGAAGTTAAGCTGAAAGCCGTCGATCCGTCGTCACAACAAAAGACTCGTCTGGCGGCACGGGTCTTGGCCTCGCAACCGTCGATGCGTTTGCGGCTCGGATGTCGGGCAGTATGTCCATTTATTCCGAATTGGGTCGGGGCACGACGGTGCGTCTGCATTTGCCTGCCGAAATCACGGACGATGTGGAGATGCCTCTCGGGGACGAAAAAATCTGGACCGGCTCAGGGCAACGCATTCTCTTGGTGGAAGATCGACAGAAACTGCGCGAGCCTATGGAAGAATTGCTAAGTGAACTTGGCTACAAGGTTGTCGCCGTAGAAAGCGGTCTCATCGCGAAGGAGCGTCTGAACTCTGGCGAAACGTTCGATCTTGTTCTGAGCGACATCGTCATGCCCGGCGGTGTGTCCGGGATTGATCTTGCCGAGATGATCAAAGATGTGTTTCCAAACCTGCCAATCGTGCTGATGACGGGGTACGCTGATATCGTGGTCAACTTACCTAGCAAACTGGATTTGATCGTACTTCAGAAGCCGGTTCCGGCTGCAGAACTCACCGGCGCGATTGCCCACGCGCTCAGCTTCTCGCAGGCGCGATGATTGTTTGAAAACCTACTGTTGGTATTAGTTGCCCTCTTCCAGGACATCAAACACAAGCCGCTTGAGGCTGTCCAATTCGATCGTTTTGGGAAACAGGCCACTGACAAACCCCAACCCCATCGGCACCATCGTGGATTGAAAAACCTCGGACTTGCCTGAACAGACGAGAATTGGAAGCGCTGGATGAAAATTATTCAGCCGTTGAGCCAGTTCGATACCATCTTGGTCCGGCATGAAGACATCAATGATCGCAAGTTCGATCTTATTGCTGCGTGCCATTGAGAAACCGGAATTCGCATCCCCCACGGCAATTACCTCAAGTCCGAAACTCTCAAGCGACATCTCCAGCGCTTCGCGGTAGTGATCGTCATCGTCGCAGATCAAGACTGTTTTGGTGGCCATGTCGTTTCGTGAAACTTTGCTCTGAAATCTCCTGTTTCAATATGTAGCAAGTGGATACCCATTCACAACCCACCGCTGGCGGAAGACTGAACCGAAGCCGTTAAGCCCTTATGCCGATCGGCTTAAGGAGCAAGGCGAGCGTCCCATGCAACGCGTCTTATCTTTTGGCGGTAATGCTTATGGCGGAGGCTCAGGCCGCCAGTTGACAATATCAGCCAATACCAATTTGTATCATTTTATCGTTTATTCTCATATTCCTAACATCTTACCCGAAACAACCAGTTGCACCGCGTAACACCCAATGCCATTATTTATGGCAGGTAGGATAGTGCGCGGATCACTGTTGAAATGGAACAAAACGATAACGCGTATTCTGGTTGTGTTGCTTTCGTCGAAACCGATCATCCCACCTACCAAAATGCAACGTGCGCTTGAAAGGTTGGACGGAGAAAATGCCGAAAAAAGCAAGAGAGTTGTCGGCCTTGGACGTCAAACGCATTCAGCATCCAGGCCATGCCCACAATGCAACGTTCGCGGTCGGTGGTGTCGATGGCTTGCTGTTGCAGATAACACCGTCGGGCGCACGGTCGTGGATCCTGCGCTGCAATGTTGGCAGTAAGCGGCGGCATATTGGATTGGGTGGCTTCCCAGACGTAACGCTGGCGGGAGCGCGCGAGCGGGCGCGCGAAACGCGAGACATGATCCGGCAAGGCGTTGACCCTATCGAACACAAGAAGGCCACCAGAGCGGCACTGGAGGCCAGCCAGAAGCGCGGCCTGACATTCAGTGACGCGATGGAGAAGTTTCTCGTCGGCAAGTTGGAAGAGTTCGATAATCCAAAGCACAAAAAGCAATGGCGCGCGACATTGGACGCCTACGCGGCACCCGCAGTTGGCAAGATGCTCGTTGCCGATATCGGCGTGTCTGACGTCCAGCGCATCCTTGAGCCAATATGGCTGACGAAGAACGAAACGGCCAAACGACTGCGGGGTCGTGTTGAAGCCGTGTTGGCTTGGGCTACGGTGGCGGGTCATCGCAGCGGCGACAATCCAGCCCGCTGGAAGGGAAACCTCGATGCGATCCTTCCAAAGCCCAGCAAAGTCCAACAGGTCACGCACCACCCTGCCCTGCAAATCGACGACGCTCCCGAGTGGTTTGCGGATGTCAAATCGCGCGCCGGTTTTGCGACACGAGCGCTGGAGTTCATGGCAATGACTTGCGCACGCTCCGGGGAAATACGCGGAGCTACTTGGTCAGAGATTGACCTCGACGCCGGCCTATGGATCATTCCAGCTTCAAGAATGAAGGCTGGACGCGAACACCGTGTTCCTTTGACAAGCGATGCTGTCGAACTGCTGAAAGCTTTGGACCGAATTGAGAACAGTCAGTTCGTGTTCCCAGCAGTGCGTGGCGGGATGTTGTCAGACGCCGCTCTCAGCGCGTGCATGAAGCGGATCAACCAAGCAAGGACGTGCGGTTACCTAGACCGCGTTTCTGGCCGCCCTGCCGTGCCGCATGGCCTGCGCAGCACATTCCGAGACTGGGTTGCTGAAAGGACAGAGTATCCGCGCGAAATGGCCGAAATTCAACTTGCTCACGCCGTGGGCTCCGAAGTCGAACGCGCATACCGGCGCGGCGATATGATTGAAAAACGCCGGGCCATGATGGCGGCATGGGGCGCGTTTTTGGGAGGAAATTGAATGCGTAACAATGATCCTGCTAAAGAATGGGGACTTCCAGATTGGCAAGACAGGAACTCCTACGGCGATACGTCAGATTGGGACTTGTACAAATGGCGGTGGGAGTTTTTGCGGCGAAGACAGGATGTCAGAGAGTATTTCGATGAACATGCACGAGCTCATCATAATCATCTCTCAAAGGCTTATCGAGAAGCGCAAGAAATGGATTCTGGTGCGACATCAGATGTGTCGAACGCTGACTCGCCTTCGCCAAATCAACGTGGCTTCTCCATCCCTGAACCGACAAGCTTATTACCGCTCAATGGCGTGCCAAATCCACGTATCTCCAACCAACCGAGCTGGTTATTATATCAGATTTCCTGCGACTACTACAAAATCGAGTATTATCCAGGCAATTATTATGAGGAGGGAAAATTTTTGGAGCTGGATTCCTGCCAGATCGCAGTCGTGTTTGATCTAGATAAACCTCTGACCGACCAACTTGAACAAGCAAAAAATCTTCTTACACCTTCTCAGAAGGCGAGACATGGTAAGAAGATTTCATCACGAAGCCACAAGGACAAATGGCTTACATATCTGCAACTATTAGATGCAACAGAATGTGGCGCTCAAGTTGGAAAATTAGAAAAGCTCTGCAAAGACAAGCGAGAAACGCCGCAAGCAATATACGAAACACTTAAGGCAGCAAAAAATACTCGAGACAATTTTTGATGTCACAAAGAACTTATTAAAGAATAATTTTGTTTGGCAGACCAGACTTACACCCGAAGCAGCAAGTCAGCCATGGATTTTTGTGGATCCCCTGCAAATGAATAGGTCTTGCCTTTTTGGCTAAATTTTTCCAGTGCCTTCGATCTCAGTGATGATGTGACGCTCCATGTCCAAACATGCGTTACTTCAACCGGAAGACAGTTCAACGCCAAACTCCCTTTCGAAATAAAATTAGATTCTTTTCAGAATACTCACACGAAGAAATCTGGTCATATTGAGTGGCATCTTGAACAACGAGGTGCCTACCATGCCCAATCGTTACCTTTCCGACACCCAACTCGCTCAGCGCTTCAGCGTAAGCCGTCAGACGATCTGGCGTTGGCACCGGGAGCGCGCAGACTTCCCTCGTGCATGCAGCCTGTCCGTTGGCTGTACGCGTTGGCGGCTGTCTGACATCGAAGCATGGGAGGCGTCGCTATGACTACTCCAGCGAAAAACAAGAAGCAAAATCGCCAAATTGGTCCAAGTGCTTTCCCGGAAATGTTGCCCAACGAAATCGCTGACATGTTGATTGGGCAAGGCTATAGTCCTGTTCCCTGTAACGGCAAACGACCGACAGGCAAGGAATGGCCCGAGCGGAAGTTCAAAGCGAGTGACTTTCGCTGGAAAGCAAATGTCGGGATAAAAACGGGGCAAGGCATCGCATTAATCGATATCGACGTCACTGATGCTGACGCTCTGGAGGCCATAGCGGAAGAATGGGAAGCGCGCCATCCGCAGTGTCCGCGTCGCACCGGACACGCTCCCAAAACTGCATTCCTCGTCCGTAGCGATCTTGATAAGAAAATCGACCGTAAGCTAACGGGGTTACCGACGGATAATAAAGGTAATCCACAGAAGATTGAGGTTTTAGCAAATGGCCAACAATTTATCGCTTACGGCATTCATCCTGACACAGATAAGGCATACCGCTGGCACGACTTAGAACCACTAGACCCATGCGGTGGCAGCAAAGATGATCTTCCGTTTGTATCAGCCGCTGAAATCAAAGACTTTGTGAATTGGGTCGCAGCACGATATGCGAAAAAAAGGTCGTCAACGTCCATTTCAAGCGAGGTAGTAAACAGCAGCAAAAAGGCTGCCAACAAAAAGAAAGGTGAAGTTGCGCGCCGTTTAAATGAAGCTGCGCTCGCTAACTTGGACGCATGGGTACCCAAGCTTCTACCCAAGGCTAAAAAGCAGGCAACGGGTGCTTGGCGTATCACGTCGAAAGACTTAAATCGGGACTTGGAAGAAGACCTGTCCATTCACTCAGATGGGGTAATGGACTTTGGCACAGAAAAGCGGTCGACACCTCTACATCTAGTATTGAAATATGGCGATAAAGGTACGCCAAAAGCCGCGGCACTCTGGCTTTACGAGCAGCTGCAATTAAACCCAGCTGATTTGGGCATAGACCAACCAAATTTACTTCCTGATTGGGCAAAAGACTGGGTCTATAATGAAAAGCTCATGGAGTTTCATCAGCTATCCACAGGGCATTCAATAAAGATGACAGCCTTCAATGCTAAGTTTGATCGGATGGAAGAGCCAAAAGGCTTTGAAACAAACGCATCCTCATTTGTTTTAGATTATATGGAGACAGTTGCGAACACGATGTATTGGCCCTGTGACGATAAGTTCGTCGCATATAATGACTTGAAGTACGTAAATACTTATCGCCGTCACGACGTTTGTGCTGTCGAACCCTCCGATGCAGATGCGAAGGCAGCCGTACAAACGGTCGTGGCCCATGCGCGTAGCATCGTAGCAGATGAAAAAGACGCAGAAATACTCCTCGATTTCTTAGCATTCGTTTACCAGAACCCTGGAAAACGAGTTCGTTGGGCAATCCTGCTCTTCGGCATTCCTGGAAACGGCAAAAGCTTTTTCGTCGAACTCATGAAACGCCTTTTAGGCCACAATGCACGTGAAGTGGCAGGGACTATCGTAGCACAAAGATTTACGGGCTGGGCTGTGGATAAACTTTTCATCGCTATAGAAGAAATTCGCGTCCCGTCCGAGTCTAAATATGCTGTTTTGGACAAGCTGAAACCTTTCATCTCCAACAATGAAATCAATGTGGAGGAGAAAGGCCGGGATGACCGCGTTGTTCCCAATTTTGCCTCTTACATGCTTTTAACCAATCATGATGACGCATTGCCGTTGGACGAAGGTGACAGAAGGTACTGCATCATCGAAACAAAGCATAAGTCAAAAACGGAACTACCAAAGCCAGAGTACTTCGAGGCTCTTTTCGCGGCGCTGGAAAACCACATCGGAGCGATCGCACACTCCTTTGCCACGCGCCAGATTTCTGACTCGTTCAATCCAAATGGACGCGCTCCTGAAACGAGGGGACGCTTCAGGATGATCCAAGAGTCAAAGTCGAGGCATCGGTTGGTGGTGGAAGCGGCCTTGGAGGAGATCAAAAGTGACGTTGTCAACTCTGACTTAGTGTATGTCAAAGCACTTCGGGATGCGGAAGACTTCTTGGCGGACCAGCTTCCGGACCAGCGCATTATCGGCAAACAGCTGAAAGAGATGGGCTTTGTGAAGTACACAGTTGGAAAGAACGCAAAGGGGCCACGGATTGGTGGAAAAGAGCGAACCATCTACTATCGCCCAGACAAAGCCAAACCAGAAGAGTTTATGCAAGTTATTGAGGCATATATCAGTAAAGCTGAAGGGGGGTAGAGGGGTAGCCATGGGGGTAGCAATGACGTCTCTACCCCCTCCGTATTTTGCATTAAAATTAATCACTTACAGTGCAAAGGGGGTAGTGAGGGTAGTAAACCCCTTTTCCTAGGAAAACAGAACTTTTGTATCGTCTCGGATCCTTAGATGCATTATAAAATGATGAAAGAGTGCAAAGTAGGGGGGAAGTGCGAATTCCTACCCCCCTACCCCCCGAAATCACGTAACGCCCTGAAAAACATACATATAACACGATGGGTAGCTCTTGAATTCCTACCCCCCGCTGCGAATTACTACCCCCCGCCACAACATTACCGGCCAACATGCATTTGATCGCTCCGCGGGGATGTCCCGGTTAATGTTGAACTATGAATGAAGGGTGGCGTTGCTTTCCCTGAGCCGTAGGCTCGGGGTGTTCAAACCGAAAGGAAAGCAACACCATGAAGAAGACTACGACATCCCAGCTGGCCCTGACCAGCCAGAATGATTTGCGCGGTGCCGTTGCCGGTGCTTGGGAGGCGGTCGGACAAAGCTTTGACCAGTTTTGCCTGCTGGCCGGGGTTTCCGCGCTCAGCGAGATGCTGGAAAGCGACGCATCCGAATTGGCCGGCGAGGCACACGCGCGCAATGCCGATAAACCTGGTCACCGCTGGGGCACGACCCGAGGTCGCCTGGGGTTCCAAGGTGGCAAGGTGGAGTTGGCGCGTCCCCGCGTGCGCTCGAAGGCCACCGGGAAGGAGATGCCGCTGCCCAGTTGGCAGGAGGCCGCCGAGGCCGGCTGGCTGGACGAATGGGCGATGAACCTGATGCTGATAAATGTGGCGACACGCAAGTTTGGGCGCGCCGTTCGTTTGCCCGAAGCGGGTGTTCCGTCGGAGGACGGCTCAGGCCTGTCGAAATCGGCGGTCTCGCGACGTTTCAAGGCGCTGACCGAAGCGCGTATGGGCGAGTGGATGGCCTCAGACCTATCGCATCTCGATCTTCTGGTGATCCAGATTGATGGCCTGCACATGACCGACAAGTTGTTGATGATCGGCGCTGTTGGCATTGATATTGACGGACATAAGCACCCGCTCGGCGTGGTCG
>JAUIIR010000108.1 GCA_030431485.1 Alphaproteobacteria bacterium | reverse complement strand
GATCCGCCTCGTTCTAACAGCCTGCCCGACCGTAGACGCCGGTTAAGGCGAGAAACGCGTGTCCATCGGACAGATTCAGGCGATCTTCTCATCAGGCGGCATGGTGCATGGGAAATGTCGGTTTGACAGGATTGCCTGTGATGCCAGTATGTGTTCCATTTCTTCCGACGGATGATGTGCGGTGGAAGTTTTTATGAACCAAAATATGAACGAGGCAATAGATTCGCTGATTGAGGAATATAAACGGCGAGGCCGTATCTCAAAGAGTATCTTTGAGAAGGTTGCGCGGGAATATGATGTGGTTCCAGAGTTGCTGAGTCATTGGTTTAAGAAAATACATAAAGTTGATTGGTCTGATTATGTCGATGAAACTTATGCTGAACGATCTAATAAGATTTGGGAGTTTGCAAAGAGTAAATCCGACAGCAATCCGAATGAATACTATCAGCACTTGGCCCCAATGAGTGGAGAAGTGTTGACCGTGGGAAAAGGTGAAAAAAAGATATTTGTTGGATTGCTGCGAGCTGGGAACGTCGGTGGGCAAGGGGGATTGCCGTTTGAATTTCTGGACTCTCAAACGAGTTCTTCTGAACGATATTCTTTCGATCAAGTATCTTCGGTTTCATCGAAATTTTCTAAAAGGATTATTGATTTAAATAGAACCTCTGCGCCGGAAATTGCGTGCGAGCGTGTCAGTTTGAGTCCAGAAAGATATAGATATGGCCATAAAAGTTCAGGGGTGATGGATCGAAAGAAAAATTGGTGCTACATCGCTATGCTGCATAGTGATGAGCATGAGGTGATGCGGATAAATGATTTATCTATTCGCCTCATGGAGTGGCCTGAAATCTACCAGATTTCGGAAGATTTTGTCGATAGAATTCAGTCTCAATCAGATTCGCATCTATAATCTCAGAGCGCTGGTAACATCGAGCCAACTGCCCAAAAGTTATCCTATCGCCTTGTGTTGTGAGGCTTTTCAAAAGCCAAATAAGAAATGATTACCTGCGTGTTGTCGTTTATGGCATTTATTTTGCGGCAGTTTTCAAAGGATAAAATAAGTCAGGGTGGCCGGAGTGGGCCCTCTGATAAGTGTGCACAAGCTGCTTTAGAACCTTTTTCCGTACCATTTCGATTTCTGAATGGTATTGTTGGGTATGGTCGATGATTCTCAAAGTGACACCGTGCGCTGGACCACGCAAGTTCGGCGTGCGTTCATTGAGCATCGTGTCTTCTGGCGGGGGCGGATCGGGCTTGCGGACTTGATGGATGCGTTCGGCATGGCGCGGACGCAGTCTTCGCAGGATTTGAACGCCTACATCTCTGACTTTCCCGAGCATCTGAGCTATGACAAGTCAGCACGGACCTATGTGCCAGGGCCAAAGTTCGAGGCGCACTACGCCGCGCTGGAGCCAGATGCGCATCTGGCAAAACTCCTTGCCCTGTCACGGGGCGCGGATGTGGCGCATGCGGATTGGGAGGTGTTTCAGCCTGACATGCTGGCCCCAGCCATTCCTGCAAGGGGCGCGACGGCATGGGTAACGCGATCTGTTCTGCACGCCATTGAGCAGGACAGGGAACTAGTCATCTCTTACCAGTCCATGTCCTCTCCTGATCCCTCGGAGCGCAGGATTGCTCCACACGCGTTGGCCCATGATGGCTTCAGGTGGCATTGCCGCGCGTTTTGTCTGCGGGATCGCATCTTCAAAGATTTTGTTTTGGGTCGAATGCTTTCTGCTGAGCTAGGCGACCTGGCTGATTTTGATCCGGGTTCCGACGAGGATTGGCGTGCAGAAATCACTCTTACCATCGCACCAAACCCCAACTTACCCGTAAACCAGCAGAAGATCATCGCGCTGGACTACGGCATGGAGGACGCAGAGGCCCGGCTGACCGTGCGGCGGTGCATGCTTAATTACACGCTCAAGCGTTTGGGGCTGGACGCTGATCCTTCGGCGCGTCGTGCGCAGGATCAACAGATCGTGCTTGTGAACACAGACGACGTATTCGCCGCCCTGGGCCGAAAGGTGCCTTGGTGAATATGGAGCAGACACCGTACCGCATGTCGTTTGGGCTTGGTGGCTTGTTCATCAATGAAAGTGTCGATGTGGCGCGTCTGCACGAGGTGGGTGGATCGTGGGAGGACACAATTGCGCAGGCCATGTCCGAAGGCACAACGTCCCTGCCCAAATCGGCCTCACAGCGGCGCACCTTGCGAGAAATCGTCAACCGGCTTTCAGCATTAACCGATGCGGAACTCGCGCTCCTGGCAGACACGGATGATCGCACGGAGCAGCAGGCGCTTTTATGGCTGGCGGCCTGTCGGGCCTATCGTTTTGTGGCGGAGTTTGCGGTTGAGGTGCTGCGCGAGCGGTATCTATCCTATCGCCTCGATCTGTCGCTCGATGCCTTCGATACCTTCTGGGAGGAAAAGGCCGAGTGGCACGAGGATGTGTCGAAGATCAGCCCATCAACCCGCTTGAAGCTCCGCCAGGTGCTGTACCGGATGATGCGCGAGGCGGAAATCCTCTCGTCTGAGGGCAAAATCCAGACGGCATACCTGACGCCGCGTCTCAAATCCCTGATCGCGGAGCATCGGCTTGCGGATTTGGCAGTGTTTCCCGGTGTGCCAATCGAAGGGATTTCTTCGTGAACAAAGCAATGTCCCCAAAGGAACGGGCCGAACATCTCTTTGAGGTTGTCACAAGCCAGCGGTTCCTGACCAAACAAGGTTTGGGCAATGAGGTGCCGTTTTTTATCTGCCCCTATGATGCGACCGAGGGGCTATCGATGGCGCAGGACCGCAAAGCTGTTGTGACGCGCATCGAACATGCAGGCGTGAAGGTCTTGGACCTGAGCCTCTATGACCTATCGCTCGACATTCTGCGGGAGCGGGACATTCTCGACGAACTCCTTGAGTCTGAGCCGGACATGGAAAAGGGCGAGCTTAAGGAAATTCTCCAAGGCGTTTTGGACCCACAGGCGCACCTGATCCCACGGATTGGCGCGGCCATCGAGACGACCCCCCATGATGTGATCTTCTTGTCTGGGGTGGGCGAGGTCTACCCTTACATCCGATCGCATTCGGTGCTGAACAATTTGCAAAGCACGGCCAAGGATCGTCCGACTGTCCTCTTTTTTCCAGGCAGCTATACCCATGCACTGGCAACTGGGGCATCGCTCGACCTGTTTGGGCGGCTGCATGACGACAAGTATTACCGGGCCTTCAACATTCTGAACTACGAGGTTTAAGCCTATGTCCATCGTGTTGCGTGACATTTTCGAAAAGCCAGTCGACCGCGCCATCGATGGTGTGATCAAGGCTGATGATGAGGCCAGCCTACGGATCGAGCTGGACGAGTATGTCATCACCGGAGAAATCGGCCAGCGCCTCAGCCAGTTTCTGGACGCCTACAACAATTACGACACTGCAAATGGCGTGTGGATTTCTGGGTTCTTCGGATCGGGTAAATCTCACCTGCTTAAGATGCTGGCTCTACTGTTAGAGAACCGAGAAGTGGATGGCACCACGGCCTTCGACATTTTTGCAGACAAACTGAAAGACGACCCAATGCTTTTGGGCGCTCTGCGCAAAGCCGTCTCCATCCCCTCCAAGTCCATCCTGTTCAACATCGACCAAAAGGCGGATGTAATCGCAAAAACGGACACGGATGCGCTGCTCGCTGTGTTCCAGAAGGTCTTTGACGAAATGTGCGGCTATTATGGCAAGCTGCCGCATATCGCACAGTTTGAGCGCGACCTTGATCAGGATGGCAAACTGGCGCGTTTCAAAACGCATTATCAGGAGATAGCGGGTGAGCCTTGGGAGGCTGGACGGGAAATCGCCAAACTGCGGGGGGCCAAGATTGCCGCCGCCTATGCAGCCGCGACCGAGAGCGATCCAGCGGACGTAAAAGGCATCCTTGATCGGTACCGGCAAGACACCCGCGTCTCCATCGAGGATTTCGCGGAAACGGTCAAAGCCTGGATTGATCGGCAAGGGGTGAACTTCCGACTCAACTTTTTTGTCGATGAGGTGGGCCAGTACATCGCTGACAACGTCAAGCTGATGACCAACCTGCAAACGGTGGCCGAGAGCCTGAACACCAAGTGCAAAGGTCAGGCCTGGATCATCGTCACAGCCCAGCAGGCGCTGACAGAGGTTGTGGGCGATATGACTGTTCAGCAAGAGAACGACTTCTCCAAAATCCAAGCGCGCTTTGGAAACCGCATGCCGCTCAACTCGGCAGATGTGGCGGAGGTCATCCAGCGCCGTCTCCTGTCCAAGACAGAAGATGGGCGCATCCGCTTGGGGACGTTGCATGACCGCGAGGAGAATAACCTCAAGACGCTGTTCGACTTCTCGGACGGGTCGATGAAGCTCAAGAACTACCGCGACCGGGACAACTTCATCTCAAGCTACCCGTTCCCGCAGTACCAGTATGACCTCTTCCAGCTGGCGATCACGTCGCTGTCGCAACACAACGCCTTTGAAGGTAAGCATAGCTCGGTGGGCGAACGCTCCATGCTGGGGGTGTTCCAAGAAGTTGCTAAGAAGCTGGCGGACCAAGACGTGGGCGGGCTGGCCACGTTCGACCTGATGTTCGAAGGTATTCGCACGGCGCTCAAATCTTCCGTGCAGCAATCCATCCAGATCGCCGAACGTAATCTCGATGATCCCTTTGCAGTGCGGGTGCTGAAAGCCCTTTTCCTTGTCAAATACGTGAAGGGCTTCAAACCCACGGTTCGGAATATCTCGATCCTGCTGCTGTCAGAGTTCGAAGCGGATCAAACCAAGCAGCGGCGCAAGATCGAAGAGGCGTTGTCGGTTCTCGAACGCAATACGCTGATCCAGCGCAATGGTGAGGTCTATGAATTCCTGACGGACGAGGAGAAAGATGTAGAAGCCGAGATTAAGGCGCTCGACATTGATCCCTCCGAGGTCAGCAAAGAGCTGGAAACGCTGGTCTTCGACACGATCCTCAAGCATCGTAAAATCAAGCATCTGGCCACGGGGCATGAATACCCGTTCAGCCGCAAGCTCGACGACCATCTGCTGGGTCGGGAATATGAACTGGCGGTGAATGTAATCACGCCATTCAGCGATGATGCGTCTACACCAGAAACTATTCGGATGCGCAGTATGACCCGCGAGGAATTGGCCATCGCGCTGCAACCGGATGTGCGCTTCATGCGGGATCTGACGCTTTACAAGCAAACGGACAAATACATCCGCCAGGCGCGCTCTGGCTCTGGGCAGCCGGGACGGGATCGGATCATCTCGGAAAAGGGCGAACAAAACGGGCGTCGGTCCAAAGACTTGGAGATGCGATTGCGCAAGCTTATGGCCGAGGCCCGGCTTTTTGTACGCGGCGATGAGTTGGAAATTGGCGGCGAGGACGCACAAGAGCGTATTGTAAAAGCATTCCAGAGCCTCGTTGACAAGGTCTATGTCAACCTGCCGATGCTCCGGGGTTTGTCCTATTCAGAGGCCGACATTGCCAAACACGCGAGTTCGAATGACGGTCTCTTCGCAGGAGATGATGCCGGGGGCATGTCTGAGCCAGAACAGGAAATTCTGAACTACGTGCAAGCACAGGCGCGGCTTGGGGTGAATGTCTCCACCAAGGTTCTCATCGACCGATTTAATTCCAAACCCTATGGCTGGCCCACGGTCGCAACACTGTGCCTTACGGCGGGTCTGTCGTCCAAAGGGAAGGTGGAAGCGCGTTTGGGCGGTACACCGCAAGAAGGGGCAGAGTTGGCCAAGGCGCTTGGCAACAGTCACGTGTTGCCCAACCTGCTGCTGACACCGCAGACGGAATACACTGCGGCGCAAATGCGCAAAGCCAAAGACTTTTACCGCGAACTGTTTGGCACACCTGCTGGCGGCACTGATGCGCGCAGCTTGGGTGCGGAATGGCAGACCGCAACCCGTGACCTTGCCCGCGACGTGGACGCGCTTCTGGCACAAGGCGCACAATATCCGTTTGTCGCCGCGCTAGAGCCACTGCGGGATCAAGTCCATGCCATGCTTGATAAGCAGCCGGGCTGGTACATGACAGATGCCTCCAAGCACGAGGATGACATTCTTGATGCCAAGGAAGACGTTCTGGACAAGGTCAAAAGCTTTATGGCCGGGGCGCAGAAGGTGATCTATGACGAGGCGCGAGACTTCCTCACCAGCCAGGACGCCAATCTGGCGTATGTCGATCCAAATGCGCCTGCGACCATACGTGCGGTCCTGGAGGATCCCAACTGCTTCAAGGGAACAACAATTCAGGCCCTCAAATCCGACCTGCTGTCCTTAAAGGAAAAGGTCGATCTGCATGTGTTGGACGAACGCAAAGCCGTGAAGGACGCTGTCGCTGATGTGCGCGAGAAGATCGTGCAAACGGACGAGTTCAAGGCCCTAAGTTCGGATGATCAGGCGCGCATCCAGTCGCGGATCAACAGTCACGAAGCGGACTTGGACCGGATTACTGGGATAGCTGTGCTGCGGGATCGGGCCAATGGTGTGAAACAAGGCCTCATGTCCGACATGCTTGGTGAGATTGCGGTGCTGGTGACGCGAGATGAGGACGATGCGAAAGATGGCGACCAGGACGCGCCACCGCCAAAGCCGGTCTTCGTCAATTTGGCCAAGGTCAAGGTAGGCTACAAGGAGCCATACATTGGCTCTGAGGAAAACGTTGATCAGTATCTCGACGAATTGAGGAAAACCCTGCTTACGGAAATCCGGGCGGGCAAGAAGGTGATTGTCTGATGGACACCAATGCGCTCAAGAAGTTCGCGCAAGCGGCCCGCAACCTGCTGATTGATCAGGTGACTTCCAAGCTTGACCTGGTTGTCGCTGAGGGCAGCCCGGCGCGGCGGGAACATCCGCAAGCGATGAAGGATTTGGACACCGCCCTCGCACAGGAGGGCAAGACACAGGTCATCGAGAAGGTGGCCTATACATGGTTCAACCGCTTTACCGCGCTGCGCTTCATGGATGTGAATGGCTACACGCAGGTGGGTGTGGTCTCACCTTCCGAGGGGCAGACCCGGCCGGAACTCCTGTCCGAGGCGATGGCAGGCAACTTGCCCGAGGGCGCGCCGGTGCAGGTGGCCGCGCTTCTGGACGGGCGCACACTGTCCGGCAATCCGCAGGCCGAGGCCTATCGGCTGCTGCTGGTGCATGCCTGCAACCACTGGCATGGGCCGATGCCATTCCTGTTCGAGGAAATCGACGACTATACCGAACTGTTGATGCCCGAGGACTTGCTCTCGCAGTCCTCTATCCTTGCCGAGATGCGCAAGGTGATGACTGAGGATGCCTGCCAAGACGTGGAAATCATCGGCTGGCTCTACCAATTCTATATCTCGGAGAAGAAAGACCAGGTGTTCGCGGGTCTCAAGAAGAACCAGAAGATCACCGCCGAAAACATCCCTGCCGCGACGCAGCTGTTCACCCCGCACTGGATCGTCCGCTACCTGGTGGAGAACTCTCTCGGGCGGCTTTGGCTTTTAAACAGGCCGGGAAGCAAGCTCGCTGAGCAGATGGACTACTACATCGCGCCGGAAGAGCCGGAGACGGACTTCCTGCGCGTGTCCAGCCCGGAAGAGATACGCATCTGCGATCCCGCCGCTGGGTCAGGTCACATGCTGACCTATGCCTTCGACCTGCTTTACGCCATCTATGAAGAAGAGGCCTATGAGACGACCGAAATTCCGGCTCTCATTCTCAGGAACAATCTGACCGGTGTGGAGATTGATGACCGTGCGGGCGCGCTGGCGGCCTTTGCGCTGGCGATGAAGGCGGCGGCAAAGCTCGGGCGGCGGCGGTTTTTGCGGATGGCTGCAAAGCCCAACATCTGCGTGTTGCAGAACGTCAGCTTTACGGATGCCGAGATGCAGGACGTTGCCGCCGTGGTGGGTAAGGATCTGTACACCGATGAGCTGCGCGAGACATTGGGGCAGTTCGAGCAGGCCAAGAACTTCGGCTCTCTGATCGTGCCGAAGCTGCGCGACCCGGCCGAGACGCTGAGGATGGTCGAGGCGTGGGACTTCGGCGGCGACCTGCTGCTGAAGGAGGTGCAGGAGCGCGTCGTGGCCGTGCTGTGCATGGCCGTGGCGCTGTCGCCGAAGTATCACGTTGTTGTGGCTAATCCGCCCTACATGGGCGCGAAAGGCATGAACGCTGCTCTTCAAGGCTACGCAAAAACTCATTTTCCGGACAGCCGCACAGACTTGTTTGCCATGTTCATGGAGAGGTCGCTTAGGTTGGCGCGGACCCGGGGCATGATGGCGATGATCAACATGCAGTCTTGGATGTTTCTTTCATCTTTTGAAAAGCTCCGCGCCAAGTTGCTATCGAAATATTCAATCAAGAGCTTGGCACATCTGGGTGAGCGCGCGTTCGACACCATTGGCGGAGCGGTGGTCTCAACCACAGCTTTCGTATTCGAGACACAAGCACGGCCTAATTTCCGCGCCGATTATTTCCGCTTGACGGAGGGTCGAAGCGAACAGGAGAAAGCGGGACAGTTTCTTTCAGCAGTTCGAGATCCATCGGCGACCAAGCGCTATCGGGCTGCCACCTCTCAACTGTCAGCAATTCAAGGCCGGCCAATTGCCTATTGGGTAAGCCCTAAAATGCGACAGGCATTTGCTGACTATCCGCCTATCATGAAGCGATGCAAAGCGCTTACCGGTATGAGGACTGGGGACAATGAACGGTTTCTGAGGATCTGGCACGAAATCGATAGGTCGAAACTTGGCATCCGAACCCAAACGTTTTCGGAGAAGTGGTTTCCCTACAACAAAGGCGGGGACTATCGGAGGTGGTTTGGAAATGCGGAGCTTGTGGTAAATTGGGAAAACGATGGAAATGAAATCAAAGAGTTAACGAGAGCGAACTACCCTGAGCTTGGTGATAACCTCTCATGGAAAATCACAAACGAGGATAAATACTTCAGGACTGGCATCACCTGGGGAGGCCTGACCTCTACGGAGATTGCATTTCGATGGTCTGACTACGGCGCTTTATTTGACTCGAACAAAGGGGCCATGATGTTTCCGCCTCGGAAAGCTGGTCTCTCCGTAATTGGTTTCTTGAACTCCAAAATTTCTCAAATAATGGCGAACGCAATCAATCCGACACTTTCAACTCAGAACTCAGATTTGAACATTCTACCGTTTGGGGTTCGGACGATTGGCCACGCATGCGACCATGCAAAAGAGATTTCGGGGAGGCTGATCGCGACCTCCAAATCCGACTGGGACGCCTACGAAACCTCCTGGGATTTCACCACGCTCCCGCTGCTCTCGCCGGATCACCGGGCCGGGACGCTGGAGTCCACCTACGCCACCCTCCGCGCCCACTGGCATGGCATGACGGACGAGATGTGCGCGTTGGAGGAAGAGAACAACCGCATTTTCATCGACGCCTATGGCCTGCAAGACGAGCTGACCCCCGAGGTGCCGATCGAGGAAATTACCCTCACCTGCAACCCTGCCTATCGCTATGGCATCAAGAACGACGCGGCGGCGAACGAAACCCGCCTGCGCGCCGATACCATGGCCGAGTTCCTCAGCTATGCCGTGGGTTGCATGTTCGGGCGCTACAGCCTCGACGCGCCGGGCTTGATCCTCGCCAATCAGGGCGAGCGGCTGGAGGATTACCTCGCTCGCATCCCCGAGCCGAGCTTCATGCCTGACGCCGACAATGTCATCCCCGTGCTGGACGCCGACTGGTTCCCCGACGACATAACCGAGCGGTTCCGCTTGTTCCTTCGCGTGACCTTCGGCGAGGCGCATTTCCGCGCAAACCTGCGCTATATCGAGGACGCGCTCGGCAAGGACCTCCGCAAGTATTTCACGAAGGATTTCTACGCCGACCATGTGAAGCGGTACAAGAAACGCCCGATCTACTGGATGTTCTCAAGTCCCAAGGGCACGTTCAACGCGCTGATCTACATGCACCGCTACCGGCCCGATACGGTGTCGGTTCTTCTCAACGACTACCTACGCGAGTTCATCACCAAGCTGGAAGGCGAACGCGCTCGGTTGGAGAAGCTCTCGGACGACGAAAGCGCAAGTCAGGGTCAGCGTACCAAGGCCTTGAAAGAGGCTGCAAAGGTGGCGACCCAGATCGAAGAACTGACCGTATGGGAGCGCGACGTGGTGTTCCCGCTGGCCCAGCAGAAGATCGAAATCGATCTGGATGACGGGGTAAAGCACAACTACCCGCTGTTTGGGTCCGCGTTGAAGAAGATCGTGGGGCTGACCTGATGAGTTTTCGGCCATTATTTGACGGCGATGACATGCGGTTGGCGCAAGTCCAACACGACGTTTACGATCAAGCCCTGGCCTGCATCGTCACGACGTGCAACGCGGCCACTCTCTTCGCACGCAGGCTTTTAAACGATACGGCGCATGCGCAGTGGGGGCATATCGTTTCTTTTGATCGGCGGGATCTGCAAAACATCCATGATTACTTGGCTGCGGCGTGGCGATTTCAGCAAGCTCCAAATGGGCCGACGCTTCCCTTCTCTGAGAGCGAATTGAATCAGTCGCCGGATTACTGGCTTCAATGGC
>JAUIIR010000014.1 GCA_030431485.1 Alphaproteobacteria bacterium | reverse complement strand
TGTTGATTGTCACTGAGAACTGACCCGGTAGCCCCATAAATTGTCATTGAGAACTGACCCATGTGAACACACTGCCCCGACATTTTTGGCTCGGGGGATATGGAGTGATCGACATGGGATTTTTGAGTGTCATTCGACGCTGGGCATTGCGTGACAAAATGCCAATCAGAGAGATTGCCCGTCGCACGGGTTTATCTCGGAACACGATTAAGAAGTATCTGCGCGAGGGCATTGTCGAGCCTAAGTTCAAGACGCCGTCGCGACCGAGCAAGCTGGACCCTTACGCGGATCGCTTGTCAGCTTGGTTGCTCGCGCAGACACGCAAATCGCGCAAAGAGCGTCGAACTGTGAAGCAGATGCACGCCGATCTGGTGACGTTAGGATACGACGGATCCTACGAACGTGTTGCCGCCTTTGCCCGTGCATGGCGTGCAAACCGGCAGCGGGTGGAACAGACGACAGGGCGCGGCACTTTCGTGCCTCTGATCTTCCAGCCTGGTGAAGCTTTCCAGTTCGATTGGAGTGAAGACTGGGCCAATATTGGCGGTGAGCGACTGAAGCTGCAGGTCGCGCATATCAAGTTGTCGCACAGCCGGGCGTTTCTGGTTCGGGCTTATCCGCTGCAAACGCACGAGATGCTTTTTGACGCCCATTGGCACGCGTTCCGTGTGTTTGGCGGCGTTCCCAGCCGCGGCATCTATGACAATATGAAGACGGCGGTTGACCGCGTTGGCAAAGGCAAGCAGCGGGACATCAACGCCCGTTTCAAGGCGATGGCCAGCCACTACGTCTTTGAGCCTGAGTTTTGCAATCCAGCTTCAGGCTGGGAGAAAGGCCAGGTCGAGAAGAACGTTCAGGACGCACGCAATCGGCTCTGGCAGGTCATGCCTGTCTTTGCCGATCTGGCCGAACTGAACCAATGGCTTGAAGATCGCTGCATCGCTTTGTGGGAAGAGACGCCGCACAAGGCCTTGCCAGGGTCCATCTCTGATGTGTGGGCAGCTGAGAAGCCCATGCTGATGGTTCTGCCGCCCGCCTTCGATGGATTTATCGAACACAGCAAGCGAGTGTCCCCCACATGCCTGATCACATTCGAGCGCAACCGGTATAGCGTGCCCGCCAGCTTTGCGAACCGCCGTGTCAGCCTGCATGTCTACCCTGACAGAGTGGTCGTTGTGGCCGAAGGGCAAACGGTCTGTGAACATGGACGGATCATCGACCGGTCCCATCGTAAATCTGGCAAGGTTGTTTATGACTGGCGGCACTATCTTGCTGTTATTCAGCGCAAGCCTGGTGCCCTTCGCAATGGCGCGCCCTTTACCGAGATGCCGGAAGCCTTCCGACGCCTGCAGGAACATATGTTGCGCAAGGACGGGGGTGACAGGGAAATGGTCGATATCCTGTCGTTGGTTCTCCACCACAATGAAGAGGACGTTTTGCGGGCGGTCGACCTCGCGCTGGAAGCGGGTGTGCCCACCAAGACGCATATCCTGAACCTGCTACACCGGTTGATCGACCGTAAGCCTACGGAACATCCAGAAGTCGACCCGCCGGAAGCCCTGGCCTTGCAAACGACGCCCGAAGCAAACCTGGATCGCTATGACGGCTTGAGGCAGGCAGGGGAGAAGCGCCATGCGTCATGACCCTGCCGGAGCATCCATCGTCATCATGCTGCGCAGTCTCAAGCTCTATGGCATGGCAAACGCCGTCGAAGACCTGGTCACCCAAGGCGCCCCGGCCTTTGAAGCCGCGACACCGATGTTGTCACAGTTGCTCAAGGCTGAAATGGCGGAACGCGAGGTTCGATCCATTGCCTACCACACAAAGGCCGCCCGCTTCCCTGCATACAAAGACCTCACCGGATTTGATTTTGCGTCCAGCGAAATCAACGAAGCGAAAGTGCGGCAGTTACACCGGTGTGAGTTCATCGAAAATGCCGAGAACGTCGTTCTCATCGGTGGGCCCGGCACGGGCAAAAGCCACACCGCCACTGCAATCGGTGTTCAGGCGATCGAGCACCACAGACGTAAAGTGCGGTTCTTCTCAACAGTGGAGCTGGTCAATGCACTGGAGCAAGAAAAAGCGAGCGGAAAAGCTGGGAAAATTGCCGAAATGCTGACCAAGGTCGACTTGGTCATCTTGGACGAGCTTGGCTACCTGCCGTTCAGTTCATCAGGTGGGGCGCTGCTCTTCCATCTTCTCAGCAAACTATACGAGCGCACCAGCGTGATCATCACAACCAACCTGAGCTTCTCAGAATGGGCGCAGGTCTTCGGAGATGCAAAGATGACCACCGCTCTACTCGACCGTCTCACGCACCGCTGCCACATCTTGGAAACGGGCAACGACAGCTACCGTTTCAAGGCCAGTTCCAAAGCTACCAAAAAAACGCGAAAGGAGACCGCAACATTGACCGCGTCATAGACCACGACGCATAACTAAAGGTGGGTCAATTCTCGGTGAAAATACCGGGTCAGTTCTCAGTGACAATCAACAGACGATGACCTCTTCGCCATGAGCCCTACCAATATCCTCGTAGTCGAACTTGGCTTTCCGGAACAGCTTCTGGAGCTTCTCAGACGCCCGTATCCGCGTTGTCCGATTTAGTTTGTGTCCCGTTTTCCAGAACTGATGTCCTTCCTTGTCGAGATATCCAGCATCATGAAGGGTGTCGATGACCGGGATGATCTTCTTGGAGATGTGAAGAGCATTGTACCGCGAACCCGCTTGCCAAGCGTTCGAGGATAGCGACACGCCGATGCACAGGTCCGGGTCATCCTTCCAGGCAACGTACAGGTCCAAGATCAGGACCCTCAGTTGATCCTTGGAGGACGTCTTCTGCTTTGGACCGCGAGCGTTCGGTTTCCCGTCCTTGAAGTGCTTCTTCCACAGCCCATCCACCAACACCTTCACCTCGGGGTGATCCGACCACCGATGCACATCCAAGGGGCGGGAGTTCCACGGGTCTAGTATCTCGTCTACCACCTCTCACCTCTTGGTCTGTAACTACCATCACCATACCCCCTCTGAGCCTTCCGGGTAGGGGTCTCTAGGAGGGATTATTCCTTCCGGGGGAGAGGCAGTCGTCTTCCATTACTAATACCTAATTTTTGGTAGACATCTAACCCACCCTGGAGAGGGGCATTTCTGGCCCGAAGGGTCTGAGGGAGGTGTAAGTCGCTGATGTCAGGAAGAACTGGCTGGGGTGGTAGGATTCGAACCTACGGTACGCGGTACCAAAAACCGTTGCCTTACCACTTGGCTACACCCCAACCGTGCGGGCGTACTTACGCCGCTCTGTGAGCGGGATCAAGACCCGGAATTCGAAAAAATTCCTACTCTTCCGGTGCGTCTTTCTTCAAAAGATCATCCCCACCTTTTTCTGCGCGTTCAGACGCAACAATCCGTTCAAGCTCTTTGTCCATCGCAGCCTCTGTGTCGCCAACGGTCGCGGTTGCGGCGGCAACGGCGGCAGCATTTGACGGGCGAGATTGCGTGGTCTCCGAGACTGTTGGGACTGCAACATCTGAGTCACCAATGCCGACAACGCGCAGGGTCGTCTCCGGCATCACGATTCCAGCGTGATCAAAGGCCGCGAGACACAGGCGCCAGGCTTCGCTGCGCGCCTTGAGGTAGCTTGTTTCATGCTGGCGAATCCATCCTGCCACATTCAGAATGATGGCGCTGTCGCCTAAATCCTCGATCCAAACCGCCGGTGCAGGTTCGCTGATCACAAAAGGCAAAGATGTGACGGTTTGAAGTGCCAGATCCTGTGCGCGCGCCAGATCGGTGTCATAGGCAACGCCAAGGCTGATCAGGAAGCGGCGTTCGTCATTGCGGGAATAGTTCACAATCCGGCTCTTGAAGACCGTCGCATTGGGGATGCGGATGTGATTTCCATCAAAACTGAGGAGGATGGTCGCCCGACTGGTGAGGCGGATCACCTTGCCAATGTCACCCTCTATCTCGACCTGATCATTTGGACGAAACGGTTGGCGAATCGACAGCATGATCGAAGCAATGAAGTTTTCGACGGTGTCCCGGACTGCGAAACCGATGGCGAGGCCAATGATACCTGCTGCGCCAAGTATGGTCGACAAAAGCGCGGTTGCCCCGAGAATGTCGAGGGCAATGACCAGTCCGCCCAGGATAAAAGCAATGCGAATAACCTGGCGATAAATGTCGGCGATGAAGGCGTTGGGTGCCAAACGATCCCAAGGCCTTTTGAGCCGGGCGATCACAAAGCCAATCATTACCACGATGGCGAAGGCCGCCACCGCAATGGCGAGAAGCGGAAGATAGTTGATGAACTGTTCGAACCTTGCAAAAAACCGTTCCAGTGCCGGATCAAGCCGCCGCACAACGTCAGTGGTTTCCTGAACGCGGTTTTCGATGGTGACCACACCTTCAACGCGTCCGGCGATCTCATTCAAGCGGACGACGGCGGGCCCATCTAGGGCTGTACCGCGAAGTGTCACAATTCCCGAATTCACGGTGACCGTCACATCGTCATATCCGTCAAGTTCCATCAGGATCTCGCGGATACGGGTGGCGATGGCAGCATCCTGTTCGGCACTGTCAGCAACGGCGATTGTACCTGTCGGTTGATCGGGGGTTTGCGCAGGTATCTGCACTGGACCTGTGCCAATGACGAAAAAACCAACAACAAAAAGACGAAGCAAAGTTCCCATCCGAACGTTCTGCGCGAGACATCACGCGTTTACAAGCGCGTTCAGGTTTGGTCTCGGGATGCAGTTTTCGGAAGATCGAGGGCTGCCAGGGTCGTTCCCATGTCCGGCGACCAGAAAAGATGTCGCCCACGCCCTTGTCGCTTGGCCGCGTAGAGTGCGATGTCGGCGCGCTCTACCACCTCTGCGCCCAGTACAGAAATTGTATCGTGCGTGACCATCACCCCGATACTTGCGCCAATTGTGATTGAGTGGGTGGCAAGCGGAAACGGCTCTGAAATGTCCCCGATCAACGAAGCCGCGAGTTCGTTGAGACGTGTCCGGTTCGTTAGTCCAGGGCATAGGATAATGAATTCATCACCTCCGGATCGGATCAGAAGATCGTCCTGCCGGGTATGGCTGCGCATGATTGCGGCAACGCGTTTTAGGACCTCGTCGCCCACGGCATGCCCGAGACTATCATTGACTTGTTTGAAGCGGTCCAGATCCATGTGCAGAACGGCGTATTCGGTATCGGACTGTCCCAATTGCTCCAGTGCCGCATCCAGCGCCCGACGATTGTGGAGTCCGGTCAAACCGTCGGTCAACGCTGCGGTTTCGGCTGCGAGGCGAGCTCCATTCAGGCGCGCATTGAGACTGAAAGACGCTGCCATTGCGCTGGATTTCGCTTCTTGCAGAAAGAGGAGCTCCATCACCAGATCACTTGGTGCAAAATCCTGTGCTGTCAGCCCAAAGCGCTGCACCGCATCCACAACAGCGATACCGAAAGACAAGTCGAGGATGACGCCATCGGCACAATCGTCAACCGCAAGGCCTCGCAGAACAAGGCCCGGTTCAGATCGAAGCCTTAAACGCAAGACCTGGCCCACAAGGCTTCGCAAATCTGTCATTGTCGCCGGCTTTATTGGCCGCAGCACTTCGAAGACTTCTAGAAATCGACACCCAGTCGGATCGGCGAGCGCAAGTTTGGCAAAGCTTTTTCCAACTTGCCGAATGTGGCCAGTTGGCGCAATGCAAACATGCATGGGCCTGAGCACCAGTAGCAAATCGCAGGCTGAGATCATAATTTACCGACCAGTTCCGCTTCGGTCAGCGAAAAGCCACGATCATCTGCAAAAGCCGTTTCGACGACCGTCACATCAATTACCTCAGCCCGATCCCGGTCACCCAAATGATCCAGCACGGCGAGCGTTCCATAATCGTCCGCCATTGCGCGCAGGAGGCCAACCAAAACATGGCCGAAGCCGTGTGGGTCTCCGGTACACAGGATTGTAAAGCGCTGTGGCACAGGTTCGCGAACAAGGATCTGCGGCAGTTGCAAACCCGGCACGACCATTCGGGTCCGGTCAGGCAGATCGTCGAGGGCGTGCAACAGATCCGAAAACGTCTGGCCACCAAAGCGCAACAAGCGTCGCACCGATGCATGGTTTTGATGGGTGATCAGGTAGGTCCCAAGATCTTCGAGGATTTCGGATTGGGGACGATCAAGTACCCCGGCACAGGCGCACAATAGTTTTGGAAGATACGCCTTGTCATATTGCAGCATCGCTTCGAAAGACGTGACTGGCTGCCCGGATAAGGCAATCGCCTTACCCCAACACGCAGGGCCGAATGTTTCGGATACAAACGCTTCAAGCGTGCGAAAGATGAGACCATGCATGCAACGTGCCCTGTGTTCCGGGCACACCATTGCAGGCGGGTCTTAACAAACGGCAAATCCCTGGTGGCTTAAAAATCCGTCGGAGCGCCACCTTCGGCTTTTCGACGGTCAACAAAGGCAGACAGCTCTTCTTGAATTGCAACGTCCATCAGCGGTGCCTGAAACTCGTCAAGGATCGCTTTGTAGATCACATGTGCGCGTTCGGCCGTCCACACACTGCCAGCGGCTTCCCAAGCCTCGAAATTCTTCCAGTCCGACAGGAACGGCTGATAGAACGCGGTCGTATAGCGCTCTTGAGTGTGCTTGGTGCCGAAGAAGTGGCCATTGCTGCCGACTTCGCGGATCGCCTCAAGACCCAAACCTTCGTCGCTGACATCGCAGATCGCGGGGTCCATGTAGCGGATCAACTGCTGAATCACTTCGCAATCCATCACGAACTTTTCTGGGCTGGCGATCAAGCCGCCTTCAAGCCACCCTGCCGCATGGTAAACAAGATTCGTCCCGGATTGGATTGCCGCCCAAAGGCTATGTTCGGTCTCCCACATGGCCTGCCCATCCGGAACGTTCGCCGCGCAAACCCCCGAAGAGCGCATCGGCAATCCATAGAACCGCGCCATTTGCCCAGTCATTTGGGTCGCCCGCATGTATTCTGGTGTCCCAAAAGCAGGCGCTCCAGATTTCATATCTACGTTCGACGTAAATGTCCCGATGGCGCACGGCGCGCCCGGACGAATGATCTGAGCGAGAACGATAGCGCTCAGACCTTCGGCCAGAGACTGCGCGACGGCACCCGCCATTGTCACTGGAGCCATTGCCCCCGCCAGTGTGAATGGCGTAACGATACAACCCTGACCGTGCGTGGCGCATCGCATCCAGCCGTCCAACATCGGATGGTCATGCTTGAGTGGCGAGGTGGAATTGATGTTTGTGTACATTCGGGGACTGGCATCAAACTCCTGATGCGTCAGTCCGCCCGCAATACGCACCATCTCCATAACATCTTCAACGCGCTCCTTGCCCAGCGAATACGCGTGCGCGACTTTGTCGGTCAGGGTCAGTTTGTCATAGAGCACATCAAGATGGCGCACGCTGGCATGAATATCGACAGGTTCAACCGGATAGCCTCCAACAAAGTGAATGCAGTTGAAATACTGAGAAAGCTTTAGAAAGTTGCGGCACATCTCACGGGTGCCGGGCACTTTGCGGCCAACCTCCATGTCCCAGTAGTTGGGCGGAGAGGACACGTTTCCAAATAGGATATGGCCCTCCCCGACCACAATCTTTCGCTCCGGATTGCGCGGCGTGATGGTAAATGACCGAGGTGCTTTGCGAACCCACTCCATGACGAAGTCGCGGTCCATCCGCACGTTTTCCCCAACAACCGTACAGCCTGCATTCTTAAGGATTTGCACCGCCTTCGGGTTCAGGAACTCGATGCCGATCTCTTCCAGGATCACCATCGCCGTATCGTGCATGCGGGCCACGCCTTCCTCGGTCAGCGGCTCTGTTGGGCGATCAATGTTGACCGGAAGCTTCCAAGGCAGCTGCTCAATCACAGACGTTCCCCGGCGTACGGCATGACCCGACCGCCCCCCACTCCGACGTTTGCGTGTCATAGCCTCTGTCATGGCATTCTCCTGCGTTGCCACTGTAGCTAGGCACCGCAAATGCAGCCAATCCTGCCGGAACGCGACGGATGCCGTCGCTTTTGTCATTTTCAGTTCAGGATCGACCCAAACCCAACCAAGCCGGCAAATGTCCGATGTCGGGCAGCACAACATCCGCAAACGGCTCCAGATCAGCAGCAGCGGCAAGACCGGTCAGAACAGCCACCGTTATCATACCGGCAGCCCGGCCCGCGACCAGATCATGCGTGCTGTCGCCAACCATAACCGCCGCGTTCGGAGCGACATTCACAGCCTTACAAAATGCCAAGAGCGGACCCGGCTCAGGCTTTGCGCCGAAGCCGCTGTCTGAACCGCAGATGAAATCGAAAGACGATCGGATGCCAGCCGCATCGAGATGCGCAAGCGCAGGAGCTTTGGCATCGTTGGTTGCAACACCCAGCTGCAAACCTGCAGCTGAAAAGCGCTCAAGCAGCGGCCGCAGCGGAGTGGTTTCTACCATCGGTGCAGCAGCAGCCTCTTCATTGATCAGATCGGCTAGCGCGTGTTTTGACAATTCCGGAAACTCGGGATGGAGCACCGCCACAAGATCGTCCGGCGTGCCTGCGATGACGAAACTATTGCGATGAAAGACGCCAGTTGCGACATCAAACCCTATAAGATGCCCAAGATCACTTGCGCGCTTTTCGTCGTCTTTCGCCATCCGCATCAGGAAAGCTTTGGCCCAAACGTTCCATGTCGCTTCAAAGTCAAACAACGTGCCATCCTTGTCGAAAAGAATGGCCCGGATATCCTTGCGCATCATGTCCAGTTCACCTGCTGACCGCCTGGAAGAGCTGCACGCGCTTGCATCAACCGGTCATACGGAACGGCTTGGGTGTCACAAAACGCAATCACCCAAGCGTCGTCCATCATGATAAAATCGAGCACCGAAGCCTGAAATTCTGACGACCCGAGGCTTTCCCGAAACGCCGCCTCATCGGCTCCGGTCGACCCCATAAAAACCGGCAAGAGCTCATCGTTGCCAGCAAGCCAGACCACAGCTTGAAGTGCGAGCTGCTCTGCTGCATCGCGTGACATCGTCATTTTTAAGTATTTCCCAAACGCTTTTTTAACCAATAGCGGCAATGAATTGATGAGCAAAGTCTTAACGTCTTCGGCAGATCTTGGAGATACTGTGACAGGAACTGTTCTGATCATCGACGCTATGAGCAACCGCCGCATCCATATACGCGCGCGGCTGGACACCACAGCCTATGAGGTCGACATGGCATCAACGCAGGCCGAAGGACTTGCGCTCATCCGGAAGGAAGCACCCGATGTGCTGATCGTGGCCGACGATCTGCCGGGGCTCCGTCTCCGAAAATTCTGCAAGCTGATGAGATCGCAGCCACAGACACAGCTCACGACAATTGTCGTGGCAGTTCAGCGCGAAAACCAAGCAGCGCGTGTCAGCGCTCTCATAGATGGAGCGCATGATGTGATTGACACATGTGCCGATGCCGCTGACTTGAAAGCACGGTTGCGTAAGTTCATGCGCACCAAAAATCGTGCTGCGGCATCGCGTTCTCAAACGCCGCATATCCAAGGCATGGCAGAGCCGCTCGCCGATTTTGACCGTCAGGCCAATGTTACTTTTGTGACGACACCTGCTTCAGATCACTGCAGTACCTTCAAGTACGACCTCCCGGTCAAGTTGGGGTTCAAAATTTTCAACCAAACGCCCGAAGATGTCAGGCGTACACCCCATGAAGGGACCGACGTCTTTGTGCTGATCGAAGACAACACCGAAGACGAAACACGAGATGTTCTCGCAACCCTTAAGAGCCATCCCGCGAGTTGCGACAGCCGGGTGCTGTTTGTCACTGATGTGGCAGGTCGAAATGCCTCTCCTCTCGATCTTGGCGCAGACGATCAGGTGTCATTGGACGTGACACCTGACGAGCTGGCGCTGCGCATAACGCGCCTCACACGTTTGAAGTGCGCCTCGGAAACCGCCCGGAAAAACGCTTCGGAACTAGGAGAGTTGGCTTATCGGGATGCTCTGACAGGCCTCTCAAACCGACGAGCACTGGACGATTACTGTCGCCGCACAGATCGTTTGCGGGCCGAGTACCCCAGACGACTTGCGCTCCTGATCGCCGACATTGATCATTTCAAGGCCATCAACGACAATCATGGCCACGCTGCGGGAGACGCTATCCTCGCGCAGATCGCAAAGACGATGCAAAGCAAGCTGCGCGCAGGGGATTTCATCGCGCGATACGGGGGGGAGGAGTTTCTGATCGTTGTGCCCGACGTCGCTGCCAAGGAGGCATGCACTATTGCGAACCGATTGCGCGATGCGGTTGCACGCAGTGCAATCTCGCTTGAGGATCACACGCATGTTCGCGCAACAATCAGTATCGGCGTCGCCATCGCTGCCAAATGCGAGCAAACGACAATGCACACCTTGCGCCGCACCGCCGACCGCGCGCTTTACGACGCCAAGAAAAACGGTCGCAACAGGGTCGAATTGTCAGGCATCTACACGCCGCATGGCCATGCGATCTGCCAGGCCGGGACTGGATCATAACGGCCCGGCAGACGTGTCTACCTCCGGATGCGACCAGCCAGTTCCGACAAACGCGCCTCAATGCGATCCGCGTAGGCCGCCCGTTCTTCGTCAGTCATCGCGGCGATTCGGTTTGCCAAGACCTGACGGCCCATCTCCTCACGTTGCGCGCGCTTTCCGGCCTGATCTGACATCGCTGCAACAAACGCATCACGGTCGAACGGGGTCGCGCGCAAAGTGTCGAGCGTTGACCGCAAATCCGTGATGAAAGCACCGCGATCCCGGCCTTGCCCACGCAGGCCGTCTTCAAAATCGCGTCTTAAAGCCCGGCGATCCTGATCGGAAAGCGCACGCGTATAGAATGAGCCGAAATCAAAGCGGTCCCTGTCAGGCCGTTTCCCCGGCCCTCCAACGACCAGAAACCCGACAACGGCCCCAATGACCAGAATGTTCAGCGCAAGCGACAGAAACAAAGTCGCCCTGACCCATAGCGGGGTCTTGGGTCTTGTCACATCTGTCATCTCAACCATCCACCAGCAAAAGATCAAACGCCCCCAACCCGGCACCGACATCAAGCGTGGCACCTTGTGTTGGGAAAACAGTCAGCATCAAATCGTCAGTCAAAGCACCCCCAGCCCAAATTCCGACGCAGGCTGTCATCGCAAGCCCAGCCATCGCCGGCCACCCTCCAAGCGTGCCAAAAATCTGCCGCCACAGCGGTTGCGCATCTGGTTCAGGCAGATGCGCTTCGGCATCTGCCATCACACGCGCCATCAACCCGTCCGGTAAAGATGGCGGCGCCTGACGCGCATCTGCAAATGCAGACTCGAGCAGATCATCAATAGGAGGTCTCGATTGTGTCATCCGTATACCCCAAGCCTGTGCGTTGACCACTCAGGAGCGCGGCCAGTGTCCGTTTGCCGCGTGCAGTCAGACTTTCCACCGCACGAGGCCCAATGTCCATGATCTGGGCAATTTCGGTATTGCCCAAACCTTCGATGTGGCGCAGCACGACAGCCTGCCTTTGACGGTCAGGCAATTGCATCAACGCGTCTTCCAGAGCCAAGCGACGCGCCTCGGTTTGCAACCGCTCTTCCGCACCTGGCATCTGATCAACCACATCGAATCCCTCGGGCAGCCCGTCTGGCCGGGTTTTGCGTAACCGGTCAATGCAAAGGTTGGCCGTGACCCGATAGAGCCATGTTCGTACAGAAGCCCCCCCGTGTGCGTCCCAGCCGGGAGCGTGTCGCCATAAGCGAAGCATAGCCTCTTGGGCCACGTCTTCCGCCTCGGCACGGTCATTCAGCATACGAACCGCATGCGCAAAGACCAAAGGCGTATATGTGGCAGCAAGGCTCCGCGCCGCGTCACCATCACCTGCGGCATAGGCTCTGAGCAGGGCCGCCTGTGCAGCAGGATCGGTTGTGCTCTGGGTCATTCCACCATGCGGTCTAGGTTTCTGGTCCAATCTATCAGGCACCATGAGCGATGCACATATCGCTCATGGTCGCCAGTCGGGTTCAGAGGTCGTTGCCTTGGCGTTTCATACCGAAATGCCCGCCGCGTTTGCCGTCGTGGTCACCTCGCTTGCCACCGTGCCCCCCCATACGCGCGTCCGCAAACTCTTCCGAGCTCACCACACCATCATCGTTTGCATCCAAACGCTCGAACATCCGGGCCGGATCGCGGCGGGACATAATTTCATCCTCGGACAACGCTCCATCTCCATTGGTGTCGAGGCGCGCAATCATGCGTTCTGCACGCTGAGCTGCACGCTCTTCTCCGGCAGCGGCAAGTTCCTCTGCGGTCAAAAGGCCGTCTCCGTTTGTGTCAGCGCGGTCAAACCGATTGGTCCTTGCTGCGAATTCTTCTGCAGAGACAGTACCATCATTGTTTGCATCCATTGCTGCAAACGCGGCTGCCCGGCGCTCGTCACGCGTATTTGTGTCCTGCGCGAAGGCCGCGCCTGCGGTGGTGGCCAAAAGCGCCGCGACAACGAGTGCTGAAACCTGCTTGTTCATCTTCATCTCATGTTTCCTTTCTATGCCCGGACAGGTGCCGGGCCTTGTCACTGCGGGCCAGAGCGACAGCCTGTCGATCTGACATCCACTACGTCTCACGGGACAGGATCAGGTTTCCGTCGCAGGAATCGGCAAATCGTCATCACGGGTGCGTGATTTGCGACATCCAGCCGCAAGGACAGTTTGGTCACTGTTCATCGCTAACAGTCGTCGCCATCTTGCTCATGGGAGAACGAATATGACGACATCACACGTGACAGATCAGGACGACCGTCCGACATGGCCAGCGGTGCGCAAAGGTTGGCGCAGGAAATGTCCGAATTGCGGTAGTGGGCCATTGCTTAGCGGATACCTCAAGGTCCGGGACACATGCCCGGTCTGTCGAGAGGAATTACACCACCACCGCGCGGACGATGGTCCGGCATACCTGACGATTCTGATCGTCGGTCACCTCATGGCGCCGTTATTGCACATCGTTTTTGTCAATTTCCGCCCCGAGCCTTTGGTGCTGTTCACGATCTTCGCGGTTGGCTGTGTCGCGCTCACACTCTATCTTTTGCCCAGACTGAAAGGGGCAATCGTGGCGTTTCAATGGTCGCGTCACATGCATGGGTTCGCTGACAGCGCCCCGTGAGCCTTTCGCCGTAGACAGAGGGCCTGCGTGACCGAGCCGGGATTGATCGACAAAACTGCCATTCGCGATGCCGCGACTGTCATCGTATTGCGGGACCGCAATAACACCCCCAGCGTCCTTATGGGGCAACGGGGTGCCAATGCAGCGTTTATGCCAAACAAGTTCGTCTTTCCCGGCGGTGCTGTGGACCCAGAAGACGCACATGTTCCGTTCGCCGATCCTCTTTCCCCACTTTGCGCCAGCCGTCTAGCGGAAGGCGTCTCGTTTGATCGTGCAACGGCATTGGCCGGTGCGGCCATTCGGGAGTTGTGGGAGGAAACCGGGCAAATTCTCGGGCGCCCGGGCACATGGGACACACCGCCAGAAAATTGGGCAGACTTTGCCCGACAAGACCACCTGCCCAACGCTGCGCCGTTGCAGTTTGTATTTCGCGCCATTACGCCCCCAGGACGTCCTCGCCGGTTCGATGCACGCTTCTTCTTGCTCGATGCGGATGATCTTATTAGCGACCCCGATGATTTTTCCGCCGCGTCCGACGAATTGGCGCATTTGCAATGGATTTCGCTCGACAAAGTGCGGAGCTTTGACCTGCCCTTTATAACCGAGGTGGTTCTGGCCGAAGTCGCTGCCCGAGCCGCTGACCCAAGGCCTCCGGCGTCCGTTCCGTTCTTTCGCAATGATGACGAAGAAAGCCTGTTTCTCAGGCTTTATGGCCGTCCGATGCCGGATTAGAGGACAAGAACAAAGGTCAGGATCGACAGCGCGAGAAACCCGATGCCAACCAGTTCGCGCATCGTCACACGTTCCTTGAAGAACAGCACCGAAGCCAACAGGGAGAAGATCAGCTCGATCTGTCCCACCGCCTTGACATAGGCAGCCGTTTGCAAGGTAAAGGCAAGAAACCAACCGAATGATCCCGCCATAGAGGTCAAGCCGACCCAAATCCCAATGCGGCGCGACCTCCATACGGCGGTGATCTGTCCGGGCTCGCGCCACCGAAGCCAAAGTGCCATCGACAACAGTTGCGACGCGGTCACACATGTCAGGGTGACGCCAGCCCGCAAGAGTGCGTCCTCGCTCGCAATCTCAAGCGAGGCCGCTCGATAGCTGGTGGCCGAAACTGCAAAAAGCAGACCCGACAACAGACCAAGCCCCGTCGCTCGGCTTGTCATTCCTGCCCAGAACCCAACCTGGGTTCCCGGCGTCCGCGACAGTAACAACAACCCAACAAGCCCAATAAGGATTGCGCCCCAGCCAGCGAGAGACACCTCCGCCCCGAAAAGGGCGACCCCAACGATGGCAGTTTGAATGACCTCCGTTTTCTTGAAGGTGATCCCAACTGCAAAATTGCGTTGTCGAAAGAGCGCAACGACACAAACCGTGGCAAGAATTTGCGCCAGACCGCCCTGCCAGGCGAAGAACCAGAAAGCCCCCGGAAGCTCCGGCAGTTCCACATTACGAAACCATAGATAACACAGCGTTAAAAGCATCGCTGCCGGGGCGGCATAGGCGAAGCGAGCAAAAGTCGAGCCTGCTGTGCTCAGAACGTCCGTGCTCAGTACTTTTTGCAGCATGAAACGTACGGTCTGGAACAGGGCAGCCGCGACACTGGCAAAGATCCAGAGTTCCATGCGCCTCTATGGCGTCAGGTCAGCGGTCTTGTCCATCCCGGTAGATTGGATGGGGCACCGGATCCTTTGTCCGGAACAAATACTTGTGCGCCACATCCAGGTAGCTGTCGTAGCGATACCCTTGATTGACGTTCAAATAGTGCTGCGCCCCTGCGCGATACAGGGTCGGAAGTGCGTACCAAGGGACACCGGGATGCAGGTGGTGCACCACATGCAGGTTGTTATTCAGAAAGAGCATACCGAAAAAACCGGAATCTTCGACAATTGCCGTGCGGGCGGTCGCGCAGTCATGCGCGCGATGCTCAAGGAATGTCCGCAGCTTGAGAAGAGACAGAGAAAGGTAGACCGAAATCAGCCATGCCCAAATTGGCAAAGTGGCGACCGCGGTCATCCACCACAAAATACATGCAACCGCCGGGATGTGCAGCAACCAGCCCGCCAAGACTCTCTGATCTCCCGACCTGATCAGCCGCCAGTCTGTTGCCATAAAGCCGATTTGACCAAGCAGAGGTCCCAGAACCAGACGCCCAGCCAACGTGTTGTTTATTCGACACAGCGCCCTGCGCCACCTTGGCAAGCGATCCCATACTGCCGGGTCCAGATAATTCGTCTCCGGGTCATCATAAGGATCAGTCAGCGACTCGTCCTGATGATGGGCGAGATGCATATCTCGAAACCTCAAGTAGGGGACAACGAGACTCAGAGCCGGCAAAACAAGAGCAGCATTGATGACAGGGTTGAGGGTCGGATGCCCGTGCAACGCCTCATGTGTCAGCGAAGAATGCTGCGCAGCGGCCCAGGCACACAGCGCGATGGCCAGCCCGACCGAAAACTGACTTACCCAGATCGTGGCAGCAACCCAAGTCCCGTAGGTCAGCGCCAACAGGACCAGTGTTGGCCATTCGGCCGTACGTTTCAACTCTGCCGCCCTCGGCAAAGGCATCCCTGACATACCGTGGCCCCAAGTGTTCCCGGGCACCACAATAGAAACAGCAAATGACTTGCAGAATTCTGACAATGATGCACAATTATCTATATTTGTGATTTTTATCACTATTTGGTGAAATTTACACATGAACAAACTTCAACGCGCAGACCTGTTCCGAACGCGCCTTCTGATCGCAATCCGGCGCGCGGGAACAAACCAAAGTGCCCTGGCGCGCAGCACGGGAATAGACCGCTCGACCATTTCGCAGTTGCTGAGGGATGATGCCGCACGTCTGCCAAACGCGCATGTTGTTGGCGCTTGCGCCACTGCCCTGGGGGTTTCAGCAGATTGGCTTTTGGGTTTGGCCGAGCATCCCGAAAACGCCACCGATCTTCTTGCCAACGCGCTTACACTGACGGATGCGCCGCGAGCGTTGGTGGACCAGCAGGTCTTTGACTGGCACCGCGATGCAGAGGGGTTCAAGATCCGGTATGTGCCACCCGGACTGCCCGACATGCTTAAGACCAACGAAGTGCTAACTTGGGAATATGCACCGCATTTGGGACGCACGGCTGCACAGGCAATCACAGCTTCGGCCAACCGGTTGGCCTGGATGCGACAATCCGCATCTGACTACGAGATCGCGATGCCTTTGTTTGAACTGCAGAGTTTTGTCGAGGGCACAGGCTACTATGCCGATCTGCCGATCGAATTGCGCAAGCAGCAGATTGGCCACTGGCTTGAACTGACCGAGGGGCTTTACCCGAGAATGCGTCTTTATCTCTATGACGCGCGTCAGGTCTATTCCGCACCGATCACTGTCTTCGGACCGCTTCTTGCCGTCATTTATATCGGAACCAACTACCTCGCCTTTCGCGACTCGCAGCGGGTGCGTGCCTTTTCAGACCATTTTGACGGTCTGGTACGCGAAGCACAGATCACCGCCCGTGCGTTTCCCGATCATCTAAGAGACCTTAGCAGGATGTTGGACTAGTCAGGCATCGCTTTTTGCTGGCCAACCACTGCCGTTTTCAAGCGCAGCAAGGATGTCTGCTGAATCCTGCCCCCTGTCATGAACAGCACCGGGAAGCCCGGGTGCTTTGCCATCGAACCGCGGCGCCGCAGCGGCTTGAAGACCGTCGTCAGTGTCCAACCACGTCTGTCGCACAGCATTCTGGGGATGCGCAAACGCTTCGCGTGGCGACAGCACCGGCGCGACGCAAGCATCAGTGTCTTCAAAGACCTCTTGCCAATGCGGCCGAGGATGCTTTGAAAAAATTCCGTCCAATCGCGTTGACAGCCTTGGCCAGGCCGCTTGATTGAACTGATTGGATGCGAAATCCGGATCCGCCGCAAAACCAAGCTTTTCAAGGAAAATCACGTAGAACTTAGGCTCAAGACATTGCACGCTGATGTGACCACCGTCCGCACAGCGATAGGTCCGTGACCAATGCGCCCCGACGAGTGGATTGGCTTGCGCCGTTGGGCCTTTTTCGACGCTGCCCGAAATTGACATCAAGAGGTTCTGCATATGCGCAGCTCCATCATAAATTGCGGCATCCACAACCGTGCCTTTCCCTGTGCGCCCAGCAGCCAGAATCCCTGCAAGCATCCCCGATACGAGGTAGAGCGCTCCGCCGCCAATATCGCCGATCAAAGTGGGCGACGCGGTTGGTCTTTCTTCATTACGGACCGAAGACCAAAGCGCACCCGCAAGGGAAATATAATTCAAGTCGTGGCCTGCCCGGCCGGCCAAAGGCCCTTCCTGTCCCCAGCCCGTCATTCGCCCATAGACCAAGCGCGGGTTCTCGTGTTGACAGGTTTCAGGGCCAAGCCCAAGCCGTTCCATCACTCCTGGGCGAAACCCTTCGATGAGACCATCCGCCGGCGCGACGAGTTGTAGAAACACCTGTCGATCTCTCTCGGATTTCAGATCAAGCACAAGAGACCGCTTGCCGCGATCCGTCACCGGCCGGTCTTTGAGGCCGATAACGGGCCCCGAGCGTGGGCGATGCACCACAATGACGTCAGCACCCAAATCTGCGAGCATCATTGCCGCAAAGGGGCCCGGACCGATGCCTTCGACTTCGACAATTCGGATACCGGCCAAAGGTTTATTTTCAGGCATAGGCATCCTTTCGAAGTCGAAGCGTCCGGCAGTGACACAAGCTGTCGGATATAGAAAACGACATCGGGTCGCAGACGGCAATGCATGACTTGGGTGAGCAGGCAATCGTGACTCACGATTCCGAAGGCAAGACATGCACGAAAGACGCATACCCGAATGGCTTCGCCACGCACCTGCACCCAGCGTGCGCGGCTTTGCGATGCTGGCTGCGGCCGAGGCTGTGGCACGAGGAATCCTCATCTCGGTCTTTCCGCTCCGGATGTATCAGGCGCTGCAGGACGCCGCACTTGTTTCGCAGGTCTATTTCCTGATCGGAGTCGTATCGCTTCTGACTGGCCTTTTCGTCCCGTTTCTCGCACGGTTTCTACCCCGACGCTGGGTCTACATGTCGGGCGCGTCTGGCTTCATCGCAGGATCGCTTCTGGCGATCGACGGCTCTGCCACGACGACTATCGCCGGGCTGATGATGACATCTATGGCCACCGTTACCACATTCGTGTGCTTCAATGCCTACGTGCTCGACTACATTGCCAAAATCGAGCTCAGCCGCTGCGAAACCTCACGGATGTTCTACAGTGCGGTCGGGTGGACGGTTGGACCGGTGCTAGGCGTGACATTGCTGAAGTGGTGGGAGCCTGCGCCGTTCCTCGTGGCCGCGGCAGCATCCTCCGCAATGCTGGTGATGTTTCTTGCCATGCGCATGGGCAACGGGAAACTGATTACAAAAAGCCGGCGCGCACCGTCCAATCCTCTGGGTTTCCTGCCAAGGTTCTTTGCGCAACCACGTCTTGTTGCCGGATGGCTATTCGCGGTGATCCGATCCTGCGGGTGGTGGGTCTACGTCGTATATTTGCCGATATTCGCCATTCAGTCTGGCCTTGGTGAACAATTGGGCGGAATCGCGTTGTCGATCTCGAACGCGGCACTGTTCGTCACACCTTTCATGCTACGGTTCATGCAGCGCTATTCGATCCGCTACGCCGTGCGCACCGGGTTCCTGATGTCGGGGCTGCTCTTTGGCATTGCAGGTCTGGTGTCTGGGCTGCCCTGGCTGGCGGTGCTATGCCTGATGACCGGGTCGTTCTTCCTGATCCTGCTTGATGTCTCGGCCGGCTTGCCATTCCTGCTCGCGGTCAAACCGTCGGAAAGGACAGAGATGTCAGCCGTTTATTCCAGCTTCCGGGATGTGTCGGGGATCCTCACTCCGGGAGCTGCATGGCTTGTCCTGCTCATTGCACCCCTTGCAGGAATTTTTGGCGCCGGAGCGACAGCTCTTCTGGGCGCGTGGCTATTGTCTGGAACACTACCGTCCCGGTTGGGCAAGACAGGAAGCCGCCCTGCCCCTGTACCGGAGCCCCTGGAAATCGATAGAATCTCCGCCAAGGAGACAGAGATCGAGGCCGCGCTTTAAAGAAACCGCTAGAGGTTTAATAAGGCATCGGATGCTGACGATGCGCCTCGTCGAGCGCTCTCAAGACGTCCTCATCAAGGCTCATATCAACGGCTTTCAAGAGGTGCGCCAACTGATCCGCGGTTGTGGCACCAAAGATTGACGACGCGACAAACGGACGTTGCGCCGACCACACAAGCGCCATAAGAGCAAGATCGAGTTCAGCATCCCGCGCGACCGTGGCGTATGCATCAACAGCCTCGAACGCCCGATCTGTCTTGCGGCCGCCCAGATTGCCGTTGATCGCCATACGCGACCCTTCGGGCACAGCACCGTTCTGATATTTGCCGGTCAACAACCCCGCCGCCAAAGGAGAAAACGGCAAAAGCGACACCTCTTCATGCACCATCACCTCGGCCAGATCCGTATCGGCCATGCGGCACATGAGCGAGTATTCGTTCTGGATGCTTTCCATTCTTGGCCCGGCCATCGAATGCGCCACCTGCAGCCACATTATCGTGCCCCACGCACTTTCGTTCGACAGTCCAATGTGCCGGATGCGCCCTTTTTCGATCTCGCGGCTCAATGCACCCAGAACGTCTGCCATGCTCTGAAGAGTTTCGGTCCTGTTCTGGGTAGTCGGGTCAAAGGTCCAGTTCTTGCGGAACATGTAAGAGCCGCGATTGGGCCAATGCAGTTGATAGAGGTCGATATGGTCGGTCTTCAGACGTTTGAGCGAGCCTTCCACCGCGCCGGGGATGGTCTCGCTCGAGATCGGCGCGCCGTCGCGAACGTGGTCCATGCCTTCGCCAGAGTGCTTGGTCGCGAGAATCCAGTCGTTGCGGCGGCCCGTTTTCTGCATCCAGTTGCCAAGGATTTCTTCCGTAAGGCCAATGGTCTCTTTGGAGACCGGGTTTACCGGATACATTTCCGCCGCGTCGATGAAATTGATCCCAGCGTCCAGTGCCATGTCCATCTGGGTATGGGCATCTGTCTCGGGGGTCTGGTTGCCGTAAGTCATTGTGCCAAGGCACAGCTCGGACACCATCAGATCGGTTCTGCCCAGTCGGTTCATTTTCATCGCGCGTTCCTTCGACTTCAGTTGCGCGCAAAGTAGCGGCTAAAGTCCGGTCTGCAAGCCGACAGCGATATCCGTTTGCGATACCGCCAACGATTTCATGACTGCGAAACAGTCAGCCCCTTCAACGATATTCAGAGCGTCGGCACTGCGTCGGGTGATACGAGCCAACAAACGATCCTCTCCGGCCTGTAGCTGGACAATCACGCCCGGTCCCTCACCGCGACGCACTGCAAGCACCCTCACTTGTAAGACGTTGAGCGCAGACAGGCCTTCTGGACGCGACCGGGCGAGGATCACATCTTGCGCCAGGATGCGCACCCGCAGCTTGGCTCCAACAGGAGCGTCCACGGCTGGTAGAAAAAGATTTCCAGCAGAAATTTCCAAAGCGCTAAGGCCATCCGGAAGGTGTTCTGCAACTCTGGCCGACAGAACTGCACCGGCATCCCGGATACCCAGCAACCGCACCATGTCAGGATCGGTCAGCACCTCTTCGGGTGCACCAGAGCGGACAACGCGTCCCTCGTCGATCAAAACGATGTGCGTGGCAAGTCGCGCAACCTCGGCCATGTTGTGGGTCACGTAAAGGATCGACAGACCTGTCTCGCGCCGCAGCGTCTCAAGATAGGGCAATATTTCTGTCTTACGTGGCCCATCGAGCGAAGCCAGCGGCTCATCCATCAAGAGCATATCCGGCTCGGACAAGAGTGCGCGACCGATCGCGACTCGTTGCGCCTCGCCGCCCGAAAGGGAATGAGGACGACGATCCAGAAGATGCGAGATGCCAAGCAAATCGCCGACCTGTCTTGGGTCTGTCGCACCACGACTGCTGACGCGGGTAGCGTAACACAGATTGTCGCGCACGCTCAGATGGGGGAAGAGTCGGCTGTCCTGAAAGACGTATCCCAGCCGCCGTTTGTGGACGGGCAAATCGGTATGCGCCTCGGCATCAAATAGGACCCGCCCGTTTACTGTGATTTTTCCTTGTTGGGGCGTCACCAATCCCGCAACAGACTTGACCACTGATGTCTTTCCGCTGCCGGAACGACCAAACAGCACCGTGACACCCTCTGGAGCGTCAAACGTGGTGTGCAGGTCAAACCCGCCTAGCGCGCGCTTGATATCGACAGAAAGGCTCATGCTCCTGAGATCCGCTGCGCGATTTTCCGAGAAAGCCACTCCGACAGGATCAGCGCGCCAATCGCAATAGCGATTGCGACACCAACAAGCCGGAGCGCACTGCTTTCCCCACCTGGCACTTGCAGAAACGCATAGATTGCGGATGGTACGGTGCGTGTTTCGCCCGGAATATTCGAAACGAAGGTAATTGTTGCGCCAAATTCGCCCATTGCCTTGGCAAAGGCCAGCACCGCCCCCGCGATAATCCCGGGAAGGATCAGGGGCAGAGTTACGGTACTGAAAACTCTGATTTTGCTGGCCCCGAGTGTGGCAGCCGCTTCTTCCAGCTTGGGGTCCACTGCTTCGATGGCCAAACGCATCGCCCGCACCATCAGCGGAAAGGCCATAATCGACGCCGCCAGCGCTGCGCCCGTCCACTGGAAGGCCAGCGTGATACCGAACAGGCTGTCCAAAACGGATCCGACGGGCCCTTGCCGACCAAAACCCAAAAGCAGCAGGTATCCTGTGACAACCGGCGGCAGAACAAGCGGCAAATGCACCAGCCAATTCAGGACATCACGACCAAAGAAGCGACCTCTTGCCAATGCGAGGGCGCATAATAAGCCGAAAGGGAGACTGAGCAGCGTCGCCCATAGCGCTACCTTCAGCGACAGGGCGACCGCCTGCCATTCATCCGGTCCCAACCAGCCCATCATTGGCTTGGACCAACAGGCAGAAAACCAAACTGGGCAAAAATCTCTTGTGCTGAATCGTCTGCCAACCACGCAACAAAGCGGGTCGCGGCAGGGGCGTTCTTAGCATCAGCAACAACCGCGGCGGGATAACGGATCTGCGGATGACTGGCCTCGGGAAAAACGCCCGCGATCACCACGCCTTGGTCTGAGTGTGCGTCGGTTGCATAGACCACACCCAACGGCGCCTCGCCCAGCGCCACAAGCGCAAGGGCAGCACGCACATTGTCGGTGGGTGCCAAACGGGAGCTTAGACCGTCCCACATATCAAGATGAGTCAGTGCCGTTTTTGCATATATTCCTGCAGGCACGGCCTCGGGCAGCGCGATGGCCAATCGCCCGTCTCCACCCAATTTGCCGACGATGTCAGTCTGAGCCGTGATAATGTCACGACTGGCTGCTGACGGTTCGTGTGCCACAAGCACAAGACGATTGGAGGCCACATCGACTCTGCTTTCCACCTCAACCCGTCCCCGTTCAACAAGCCAATCCATCCAGGCGTTATTTGCAGAAACCATCACATCGGCGGGCGCGCCTGCATCGACTTGCCGAGCGAGCGTCGAACTTCCCGCCAGGACAAGGGTTACGTCCTGTCCGGTTTCCTTGGTCCAAAGCGTCGCGAGCGCGTTCATGGCATCACCGAGCGACGCGGCAGCAAACACGGTCAGATCATCAGCCCTTGCGGGCAGCGCCAACCAGACCAGTAGCAGTGAGGCGCGCAATATCGGGATCACAGGGTGTCTTGTCCTCATGGCGGGGCAAATCTCTGACGCAAAAGAGCAATAGCACCGGTCCGAAGCAAGGCTTCACGCGCGATATGCGACGAATCTCTTGAGAACAAAATAGGAACATGCAAAATTTCCAAGATGCAAAGTGCCTCTGCCCTCCTGTCCAGGCGTTCCCATCGCCCTGCGCCCACAGTTACGCTTGGTGATCCGGAAATCGCCCTGCGGCTGGGTCGCGTGCATGAACTCTGTGGCGCTGCCCGGTACACGCTGGCTTTATCCCTTGCCGCACAATTAGGGGGGCCACTGGTCTGGATCACGCTGCAGGACTCGACCGAGTTCATTTCCCCCGACGTCATCGCTGACCATATCACACCCGGCCATGTTCTGTTTGTGGAAGCGGCCAAGAGGGACATGCTGCTCTGGACAATGGAAGAAGCCCTCCGTGATGGGCACGCACCTATCGTTGTCGGCGATATGACCGCCCCTCCCACGATGGTGCGTATCCGCCGATTGCATCTGGCGGCAGAGGCTGGCTGTGGTGCAGGAGCATTCCACCCTCTGGCTTTACTGCTGACGCCGGGTGAAGGCGGTGCGCCGGGAATTGAAACCCGCTGGTCGCTGGAGCCAGCACATCACAATGGTGCAGGCCACTGGACGCTGAGCCGCCTGCGCGCCCGTATGGCCCCGCCCCGTGATTGGCTGATGACGCTTGGCCCATCCGGTCTTGCCCCATGCGCATCTGCACCGGCCCCATCATCCGCTTTACCGGACAAAGAGGAATACACTACGCTCAGTCCAAAGGAGCAGTCCCATGTCGCTTAGCCAGCTTGCCCCAATCGCAGATGTCCTTGCCGCGATTGCTGTGATCCTGTCGTTGATCTTTCTGGCCTACGAACTGCGCCAGAACCGCAAACAATCCGAACTCGCAAACTGGCGTGATCTACTGGAAAGCCTGAGCACCTTCAAAGGACTGAGCAACGATATCGAATTTTCAGAATTCCTGGAACGCGCGGAGCAGGACTATCACGCGCTGACGACGGCCGAAAAGCGCGCTTTCGGAATGTATCTCGAGCAAGGAATTCACATCATCGGGAACTTCGCCAAACACAATGACACCATTCTGAATAAGCTGGTCGGAATGGAAGGAGCGCTTCGCAGTCTGCTGAGGGACCTACTGAACAACAAAGGGGCTCGGGCATGGTGGGTTGAGACAAAGCCAAAGGGGCGGTTCATGCCACAGACCTATGTCATGGTGGATACAGCCCTCGACCAATACACCACAGACTGACACCACGACCGTTTCTACAAGAGCAGAAAACGACGTAGAACGTCGAATTAATAGTGGACGCGCCCTTATTATCGGTTTTCAAAAAGGCGTATGCGACTTCCCCTGTCCTTTGCTGCCCTCTTCCTGTCCGTTGCCCTGCTACAGTTGTCTTCGGGTGGTGTTGGACCTCTCGACGCAATCTCGGGCATCACGCTGGATTTCACCACGGCAGAGATTGGCCTGCTTGGTTCCGCGCACTTCGTCGGTTTCTTCGTCGGCTGCTGGTGGGCGCCCCGTCTGATGGGATCTGTCGGTCACGCCCGGGCCTTTTCCGCCTTCACGGCACTGGGTGCCATTGGTCTTCTTGGCCATATGATGCTGCCGGACCCGAACGCGTGGGCCCTCATGCGCATTGGCACCGGAATATGCGTCGCGGGCTGTTACACCGTGATCGAAGCATGGCTTCAGGCAGAGGTCACCAATGAAACCCGCGGCCGTGCCATGGGTCTGTACCGAATCGCGGATATGGGCGCGTCGCTGGTCGCGCAGCTTCTGATCGGCGTTCTTACCCCGGCGGCGTATGTCAGTTATAATTTACTGGCGATCCTGTGTTGCGCTGCACTATTGCCAATGGCTCTGACCACGCGGCCCCAGCCGGAAACGCCGGACGCGCCGCGCCTGCGCCCGATGCTGGCCGTCACCCGCTCACCATTGGCCGCCGCTGGCGTGATCGTCGCCGCGATTTCGTCCGCATCTTTTCGCATGGTGGGGCCGGTCTACGGACAAGGTGTCGGCCTCGCGCTCGACCAGATTGCTCTTTTTATGGCAGCGTTTGTTGCTGGAGGCGCTTTGGCGCAATATCCGGTCGGATGGCTGGCCGACAAATACGACCGGCGTTGGGTGCTCATCTGGCTGTCCATTGCTGCAATTGCCTCATGCGTGATGACCGCTACGCTGACCGACCTGCCAACGTCAGGTGTGTTCATCACAGCAATGATCTTCGGATTAACCACCTTCCCGATCTATTCTGTCGCTGCTGCACACGCGCATGACTTTGCGAGCTCAAGTGAAAGGGTGGAACTCTCGGCTGCGCTCATGTTCTGGTACGCAACCGGAGCAATCGCTGCACCTTATCTGGCGTCAGTGCTTATGGGACTCTTCGGCCCACCGGCGCTCTTTGCCATAATTGCGGTGGGCCATGCGGTGCTGGTTGTATTCGGTCTGATCAGGATGCGCGCCCGCCCAAGCCACCCCAAAACGCCCTACGTCTATGCCCCACGCACGTCCTTCCTTATCGGTCGCCTGATGCGATCCAGTCGGGAAAAGGACTGATCCTCTGGCACTTGGGCCATTGATCCGCTAAAGCGGCGCAAACCTCAGTGGCAAAGCAGGCGCAGAAGATATGGCACGGCACCTCATCACGTCGGCAATCCCATACATCAACGGGATCAAGCACCTTGGAAACCTCGTGGGCAGCCAGCTGCCCGCCGACCTCTATGCGCGCTACCTGCGGGCACGAGGCCATGAGGTGATGTTCCTGTGCGCCACCGACGAACACGGAACACCGGCAGAACTCGCAGCCGCAAAAGCAGGCAAACCAGTGGCAGATTACTGCGCGGAAATGCACATCGTGCAAGCCGAGATCGCCAAAGGTTTTCGGTTGAGCTTTGACCATTTTGGTCGCTCGTCCAGCCCTCAGAACCACAAACTGACCCAGCACTTGGCAGGCCGTCTGGCCGATGCCGGTCTGATCCGTGAAGTCAGCGAAAAGCAGGTCTACAGCCATGCCGACAAACGCTTTCTGCCGGATCGCTACATTGAGGGCACCTGCCCGAACTGCGGCTACGACAAGGCGCGCGGCGACCAGTGCGAAAACTGCACCAAACAGTTGGACCCGACCGATTTGATCGAGCCCCGCTCGGCTATTTCCGGCTCCACCGATCTCGAAGTGCGCGAGACCAAGCATCTTTACCTGCGCCAGTCCGATATGCGTGGCAAGTTGCAGGAGTGGATCGACAGCAAAACAGATTGGCCGGTCCTCACCACGTCTATTGCCAAGAAATGGCTGAACGATGGTGACGGGCTGCAGGACCGGGGCATCACCCGGGACCTCGATTGGGGAATCCCCGTCAAGAAAGGCGATGAGGAATGGCCCGGCATGGAAGGTAAGGTCTTCTACGTCTGGTTCGACGCGCCCATCGAATACATTGCCTGCGCTGGCGAATGGGCCGAAGCCAACGGCAAGACTGATGCGGATTGGGAACGCTGGTGGCGGACCGAAAAGGGTGCGGATGATGTGCGCTATACCCAGTTCATGGGCAAGGACAACGTGCCCTTCCACACGCTCAGCTTCCCGGTGACGATGCTTGGGTCGGGCGAAGACTGGAAACTCGTCGATTACATCAAATCGTTCAACTACCTGAACTATGACGGCGGCCAATTCAGCACGAGCCAGGGGCGCGGTGTGTTTATGGATCAGGCGCTTGAAATCCTGCCTGCTGACTACTGGCGCTGGTGGCTTCTGAGCCATGCGCCGGAAAGTTCGGACAGCGAATTCACCTGGGAGAACTTCCAAGGATCCGTGAACAAGGACCTCGCCGACGTGCTCGGCAACTTTGCCAGCCGCGTGACCAAGTTCTGCCGCTCCAAGTTCAGCGAAGCGGTTCCGGAAGGCGGAACACCGGGCTCACGTGAGGCGCAACTGCTTGCCGATCTGGAAAAGGGATTGCGCGAGTACGAGGCACATATGGACGCCATCGAAGTGCGCAAATCCGCAGCCGCCTTGCGCGCGCTTTGGACATTGGGCAACGAGTACCTTCAGGATGTCGCGCCTTGGACCACTTTCAAGGAAGACCCCGACACGGCCGCGATGCAAATCCGGATCGCACTTAATCTGATCCGTTTCTACGCGGTCATTTCGAGCCCGTTCATCCCGGATGCGTCTGCTCAGTTGCTGACTGCCATGAATGCAGAAGACGCGACCTGGCCGTCAGATATGGCCTCTGCCATTGATGCAATGCCGGTGGGTCACGCGTTTTCTGTGCCCGAAGTCACCTTCCGTAAGATCACCGATGATGAACGCGCGGACTGGCAAGACCGCTTCGCCGGAGTGCGCACCTGACGCCTGCCGAAAACCAAAGCGTAAAACTGCAAGAGACGTTTTCGGCGTGCCCATTTCCGGTAGCTTCGGACCCGAGCGCCAATAATCTGGCGCTCGGTAGGCGGGGGATTTGGGAAGAGAGGATATAGGTCGGCTGGGCACATTTGTTTCACTCCTGAAAGGATGTGCCCAGCCTGAAGCAATAATTCTTGCTCAATGACCCCTTAATTTCGCAATATGGGTTTCATGAATGAAACCCCGGCATCTCTTGATGACTTGGAGCTTTTCGCGATAGTGGCGCAATGCGCGTCTCTAAGCGCGGCACATCGGGCGACGCGGATCCCGTTGCCAACCTTGTCGCGGCGTATGGCCGCCCTTGAACAAAGACTTGGAAAAGCACTGTTCCGACGCGGACCAAATGGCTACGCGCTTACGTCAGACGGCAGAGCCCTAGCTGCTGAATTGACCGGCCTTGCAGACACGCGACACCGAGTAGCGCGGTGGCAAACCTCTGGTGACACACGTGCACCAGTTCGGATCACCGCCGGGTTCTGGACATCTCGTTTCCTTGCACAACGGCTTCGCCCGAAAGATCGCATCTGGCAGCCGCGTTTTGTTCCCGCAAACACACGCCTAGACATGGCACGCCGCGAGGCAGATATCGGCATTCGCAATGCAGCGCCTGATCATCGCTGGCTGGCACGCCAGCAACTGGCACCGGTAGAATTTGCTGTTTACGGATTGCCCGGCGTGTCAGGTTTTGTCGCCACTCACCCAGACGTGCCGTCACAGCGGTGGCTGCATACACATCATGCCGATGAAATCACAGCAACAGCAAGCGATCCTCGCCTTTGTCTCGATCTGGCCGAAGCTGGCCACGGCAAAATCGTCCTGCCAACCTTTGTCGGGGACACCTTGGCAACGTTGTCCAGACAATCGGAGCCAATCTTGGAATTGCAGCACGAAGCTTGGCTGGTTGCACATCAGGACGGACGGCACGACCCTCCTGTCCGGGCAGCCATCGACGAAATCGTTTCAATTCTTAGCGAAACCTGATCCCGCCCCAACGAGCAATATGAGATCAAAAAGAATTGGACCGCGAAGACTTATGTGATCGCGGCCCAAAATGTGGTTATGCGGCTTTGATTTCGACAAGCTCAATGTCGAAGGTCAAATCCTGACCAGCCAGAGGATGGTTGGCGTCCAAGGTCACTTCGGTTTCTGTGACCTCAGCAACCATGACTGGAACAACCTGACCATTGGGCGTCTGCATTTGAAGCTGTGTGCCAGGTTCAAGCGGGATGTCTGCCGGTATCTCTGCGCGCGGCACTGCCTGACGTGCATTCGGATCGGGTTGGCCATAGGCTTGATCCGCAGGAACATCGACTTTCTTCGTGTCGCCAACGGCCATGCCTGGGATCGCTTGATCAAGGCCGGGAATGATTTGGCCAGCGCCTACGGTGAACTCAAGCGGCTCCCGCCCTGCCGAACTGTCGAAGGTCGAGCCGTCGCCCAATGTTCCGGTATAATGAATCGAGACGGTATCGCCCGTTTTGACCTGGGTCATGAATACTCCGTATGTCGGGGGATGAATGTGGGAGGCCGCGTCGCAGGCGGGTTCTCCAGTGAGTGCGCTATAATACCAAACACACACCAAAGACACAAACGGCCCATACTAGAGCGCATTTTCTGACCCTAGCGCTCTCTCAGATTGAGTTAGACTGGCAGGGCTGTTGTCTTGAACACGGTCTTCAGCGCAAAGGAACTTTGCATCTGCGCCACGCCCGGCAATCGTGTGAGGTATTGGCGATGAATTCGGGCGAAATCCTCGGTGTCTTCCGCAACGACTTTAAGAATATAGTCCGCCGTTCCGGCCATCAAATGGCATTCCAGAACATCCGGAACACGCGACACCGCCTTTTCAAAGGCCTCAAGCAATTCGTCAGCCTGACTGCTCAATTTGATCTCGACAAAGACCGTCGTCGGCATCCCCAGCTTACGCGCATTGAGCAGTGCGACATAGTCCCGAATATATCCTTCGGCTTCAAGGCGCTGCACGCGGCGATGACAGGCGGACGCCGACAGGTTCACCGACTCGGCCAGTTCGGCATTCGAGATGCGACCCTTGCGTTGCAGGACGCGTAGAATCCTCCGATCTGTGTCATCTAGGGACATGACGCAAGTTTCCTCCCGATTAATACCCCATTCCTCGAAGGGTCTTCGCAAGATGGTCCGTCTGCCGCCAAAGATCCATACGAAATTGCAACGAATGACGCGCATCCTCTCCGTACACAGAGTCGGAGGAGACAGTCATGAAAATCGGATGCCCAACCGAAATCAAACCCCAGGAATTCCGCGTCGGCGTCACTCCGAGCGCGGCACAGGAAGCCGTTGCGCATGGCCATACCGTTCTGATCCAGAAAGGTGCCGGCATTGGCGCAGGCTTTGACGATGCGGCCTACACCGCCGCTGGCGCGCAGATCCTCGACACCGCAGAAGAGGTATTCGCGACCGCCGACATGATCGTCAAAGTCAAGGAACCCCAAGCGATCGAACGCAAGATGCTGCGCGAGGGCCAGTTGCTCTTTACCTATCTGCACCTGGCACCAGACCCCGAGCAGACCAAAGACCTGCTTGCTTCGGGTTGCACCGCGATTGCCTATGAAACCGTGACCGACCGCAATGGCGGCCTGCCGCTCCTCGCACCGATGTCCGAAGTTGCAGGAAAGCTTGCGCCACAGATGGGCGCCTGGACGCTGCAGAAGGCGAATGGCGGCCGCGGTGTTCTTATGGGTGGCGTGCCCGGTGTTGGCCCGGCACAAGTCGTCGTCATCGGCGGCGGAGTTGTCGGCACCCATGCAGCTCGCGTGGCCGCGGGCATGGGCGCGGATGTTACCGTGCTTGATCGCTCCTTGCCCCGCATGCGGTATCTGGACGACGTGTTCGGTGGAACCTTCCGCACCCGCTACGCCAGCCAGGCGAACATTGCCGAAATGATCACCACGGCCGACATGGTTGTCGGCGCAGTCCTCATTCCCGGTGCTGCGGCCCCAAAACTGGTTGGCCGCACAGACCTTGGGTTGATGAAGCCGGGCTCCGCGCTTGTGGACGTGGCAATCGACCAGGGCGGATGCTTCGAGACCTCGAATGCCACCACACATGAAAACCCGATCTACGAGGTCGATGGCATCATGCACTACTGCGTCGCCAACATGCCGGGCGCTGTAGCCCGCACGTCGACCATCGCGCTTGGCAACGCCACGATGCCGTTCATGCTGGCACTGGCCGACAAGGGCTGGCAGCAGGCCTGTGCCGACGATCCGCATCTGCTGGCAGGTCTCAACGTGCACGCAGGTCAGTTGACCTACGGCGCAGTAGGTCAGGCGCTGGGCCTTGACGTGACTGAGCCTCAGAAGCTGCTCAAGGCAGCATAAAAACAAACATCCAGCGTCACTCCGGCGAGGGCGCTGGCATGGGCTTGGTCGGGTTGTGTTAATCGCGCGGCCCGACCAAGCGATCTATCGGCGCGTAGTCGTCGGTCAGATAGAAACCTGACGCAGCAAGCTGATCAACGAATGCGGTTCCAAGTGCTGCAAAAGTCGTGCGTTCAGGAGAGGGGACCGAAAAGCTGTTTGTCGGTGTTTCGGTTCCGCCCGCTACAATCACCATCACAACCCGTTCTCCGGGCGCGGGACGCTTTGCTTCAGCCCAAACTTCCACAACTGGAAACACTTCGCGCAACGTTGCGACAAGACTACCCACCGCCTGCATCCGGTCCGAATAATCGATCACGTTCATCAAATACGTACCATCGGGTGTGAGCCGGTCGCGGATCAACGCAAAGAACTCCACCGTCACAAGATGCTGCGGCACCGCTGTATCGGTGAACGCATCCCCAATGACCACGTCGTAGCGCTGATCGTCCGTCAGCAGCGCCCGCCGCGCATCCATATGAAGAACGCGAACACCCTTTGGATCAAACCAGAAGTCCCGCTCGGCTAGCGCGGTCACCGCCGGGTCAATCTCTGCCACCGTTGTCCGGGTGAAGCCGCGATGAACAAAGGCGCGGGGAAGCGCGTAGTTGCCACCGCCGATGTGGAAAGTTGCTGGGTCCGCCGAGGGCGCGCGAAGCCGGGTCAAGGCGTCCAGCATGGCGGCATGATCGGTGAACATCACATCGGGCACATCCTGAGCGGATATGCCATGCACCAGATGGTCGATCACCATGGCGCGGGTCGGGTGTGACGCATCGGCTGACACATCGACCGATTGCAGGCAGAAATAGCGGCTTTCCAGCGTGCACGGCCCTTTTGAAAGGCCCGAGGACAGCGCAAGTGCCGCCAATGTAACAAGGCTCGTGCCCTGAACAATGCGCAACCCTTTGCCCAGCACAAAGCACAGCGCTGCCCCTGCCGTGTAAACAAGCGTCACGGTTGTGAGAGTCCACAGGCTTCCCAGCCACGATATGAACACGAACCCAGCCAGCAGCGTACCCACAATGGCCCCAATGGCACCCGAAGCGAACATCGCGCCCAGCGCTTGCCCCTGCCGCGACGGGCCGGACAGGGACAGCTGCGTTAGCAACGGCGCCGGGATGCCCGCAAAGAGCGAAGGCAGAAAAAAAGCCGCCAACGTCAGACCCGTGATGCCCCAAACGGGTTGTGGGAAAGCGCTCAAAACGGGCTCAGCCGACGCACGCAAGGCGACACCCGCCAGTGCCGTGGTGACTGCTGCCGCGACGAGTGCCCATGCGGTTGCCACCATCGGGTTGATGCCGGGGCGATCTGCCAGACGCCCACCCCACCAATGCCCGGCGGAAAATCCCGCCAAGACCACAGCGATCACCGACGTCCAAGTATAGAGCGACATCCCGACATATGGCGCCAGCATGCGCCCTGCGACGATCTCCACCACCATAGAGGCAGCGGACACGGTGGCTTGCAAGGCGACTAGCAACCAGAGGGGCGCTGTGGGCATGATGACTCCGCAAGGTTGACGTCCCCGCATCTTGCGGAGCGTGCAGGCGAAGGCAAGGGAGCTTCGTATCAGGCGAGCGCCAAAACCGGTCCATCCAACAGACGCATCAGGTCGCCGAAATAGCCTCCGAATCGGGCGGGCTGGGTCGGATCGGACGTGATCGCAACTGCCAAATTGCGTGCCTTGTGCGAAGCGATGATCTGCCCGCCGTAGCCACGTGCAAGCGCGTAGCCGGACGACGACAGAAACCAGCCGTAGCCATAGGACAGGCCCGACCAAGGCGACCGAGCATATGGCATGGTCGAGTCTGCGACCCAGTTTTGCGGGATCACTTGTGCGCCCTCAAACTGACCACCGTCGCGCATCAGCTTGGCGATCCTGAGCATCGCCGTCGGGCGCAAGGCCATTTCATTGCCCCCCATGTAGTAACCCTGCGGATCACGGGTCCACGGCGGGATCTCAATGCCCAAGGGCCGGCCCAGCCGTTCACGCGCCTGCACAAGCAGGCTCTGGCCCGTTGCCTCGGCCAAGGCAGCGCCAAGAATATGCGTAGATCCTGTTGAATAGAGCATCTGTCCACCGGGTTCAGCAACCATCGGACGCGACAGCGCATCAGCGAGCCAGTTGCGGGAGTTGACCCACGCGCCGTAGTTTCCGCCCGATGTGCGCTCTAATCCGGCGCGCAGGGTGACGAGATCCTCTAGCGTGATGTCCCCCGCCCCCGGCGTTGCATTTGCGGGTAAGATGTTCGGCGCGACCTCGGACAAAGGTTGCTGGACAGAGATGACATCTCCACGGTCTATGGCGGCCCCAAGCAAGAGCGCGACAAGGCTCTTGGAGCAGGATTTGATGTTGGCGAGCCGCTCCAGCCCCGGACCGCGCGGAGCTTCGGCGAAAATCGTGTCATCGCCAACACTGATCTGTAGCGAATGAAGCTGCGGCAGAACATCAATGGCACTGCGCAGGTCGTCGGTTTGCGAACGCGCAACAAAGGGCGTGGACAGCGCCACTGCTGTCGTTTTCAGGAATATGCGTCTGTTCATCATGCGTTTGGGTGTAAAGCCCAGGGATCGCGAGTCCAGAACTCCGCTGTCACGACTCCGTGCATTGGGGCAGGCCAAAGGACCTACCCCGTGCCGAATTTACGACAGGTGATGCACTTCTTGCAGCGCGTAGACCGGAGTTGGAATCCCTTCCATCCGCGCCTTGATCTGCAGAGCAAGAAACTGCGAATAGTGCCGCGACTGGTGCAGATTGCCGCCATGGAACCAAAGGTTTTCCTGCTGCGTCGGCTTCCACATATTGCGCTGCTCACCTTCCCACGGACCCGGGTCCTTGGTGGTATCAGAGCCAAGCCCCCAGACCTTGCCCACCTTGTCAGCCATCTCTTGGCCCATCAGGTCAGCCACCCAGCCGTTCATGGAGTTGTAGCCGGTGGCCAGAACGATCAGGTCTGCCTCAAGCTTTTCACCGGTATCGAGGATCACCCCGTCTTCAACGATCTCGGTCACCTGACCGCGCTTGAGCTTGATCTCTCCGTCGATGATCAGCTGGCTGGCACCCACGTCGATATAGTACCCGGAGCCACGCCGCAGATACTTCATGAAGAGACCCGAGTCGTCGTCCCCCCAGTCAAGCCAGAAACCGGCTTTTTCCAGACCTTCGTAGAACTCCTTATCCTGCTCTTTCATCGCCGCATAGGCCGGGATTTGGAATTCGTGCAGGATCGCATAGGGCAAGGACGCGAAGATCAGGTCCGCTTTTTCTGTGGTGACACCAGCATTGACGGCGCGTTCGGAATAGAGGTCACCCAGACCGATCTCCATCAGCGTATCGGATCGCACAATATGGGTCGACGAGCGCTGCACCATCGTCACATCGGCGTCATGTTCCCAGAGGGCCGCGCAGATGTCATGCGCCGAATTGTTCGATCCGATGACAACGCATTTCTTGCCCTTGTAGCGATCCGGGCCCGGGTGCTGCGAGGAATGGTGGATATCGCCCTTGAACGTATCCATACCCGGCAAATCCGGGATGCGCGCCTTGCCGGACATGCCTGTTGCCATGACCAGTTGCTTGGGCCGCAGGGTAACTTCCTCGCCATCGCGGTCGACCACAACGGTCCATTCCTGCTTGGCCTCGTCGTAGGTGGCCGATTTTGCGGTGGTGCGGGTCCAGTAGTTCAGCTCCATCACCTTGGTATACATCTCGAGCCAGTCACCGATCTTGTCCTTCGGTGCAAAGACAGGCCAGTTTTCTGGGAACTTGATATAGGGAAGATGGTCGTACCAGACCGGGTCATGCAGGCAGAGCGACTTGTAGCGCTTGCGCCAGCTGTCGCCGGGGCGGTCGTTGCGTTCGACGATGATGGTTGGGACACCCAATTGGCGCAGTCGGGCACCAAGGGCAATGCCGCCCTGCCCGCCGCCGATAATCAGCGTGTAGGGTTGGGTGGTGTATCCCAGCTCTGCCGCTTCTTTCTCACGCTCTTCGGCCCAAGTCGTGCGGTTCTTACCTGCTCCATGCTTCGCCCCGAGCGGTCGGTCAAAGCCTTTGGGTTCCTCATATCCTTTCAACTCGACCATAGTGGTGAGCAGCGTCCAAATCTTTCCTTCGCGCAGTCGGATCAAGCCATAGCCGCGCGCGACCTCTGTTTCGAACGTGATCCACGCGGTGACAATGCCGCCGTCCTCTGTGACGACCTCTCCCTCGGCAAGCGCCCAGTTGTGCGGTTTGGTCGTGGCGAGCTGATGCTTCAGCATGTCCTCAACCTGATCCTTGCCTTCGACGGTTTTGATATTCCACGTAAAGGTGACGAGATCGCGCCAATAGCAATCATCCGCGAACATGTCCCGCGCGCGGGCTATGTCGCCCTCTTCAAGCGCTTTCCCGAATTCATCAAGAAAGGCCTGCGTTGTATCGGACAGTGTCGAGTCGAGCATAAATTCCTCCCAGATTTGTGCTTTACCATCCGAGACTGCCAATTGCGGCGCCGTGACGCTAGGGAAACTTTGGTAGCGCTAGCAAATCCGCAAAAACAGGCCAGTGCCGACCCACAAAAAAAAGCCCCGCCGGATCGGCGGGGCTCTTGAAAACTCGTCGGGCTATGTCGCTTACGCGGCCAAAGCACCTTTGGCTTGTTCGACAATTGCGCCGAACGCTTCGGGCTCATGGACGGCCAGATCGGCCAGCACTTTACGGTCCACCTCAATGCCGGCCAGGTTCAGGCCATTGATGAAGCGGGAATATGTCAGAGCTTCGTCATGCAGACGCACAGCTGCGTTGATTCGCTGGATCCACAGCGCGCGGAAATTGCGCTTGCGGTTCTTACGGTCGCGTGTCGCGTACTGGTTCGCTTTATCGACGGCCTGACGTGCAACCTTGAAGGTGTTCTTGCGGCGGCCATAGTAACCTTTGGCGGCCTTGATAACCTTCTTGTGACGGGCGTGTGTGGTGGTTCCGCCTTTTACTCGGGACATGTCAATTCCTCCTTAGCGCGCGTATGGCATCATCGGCTTGATGATCTGTTCATCAGCCTTGGATAGCGTGGTGGTTCCGCGCGCATCGCGGATGAACTTCTTGTGGCGCTTGATCATGCCGTGGCGCTTCCCTGCCTGACCTGCCTTGATGCGCCCCGAGGCCGTCACCTTGAACCGCTTTTTGCAGCTCGATTTCGTCTTCATCTTCGGCATTTCCGTCTCCTATCTTCAGATCGGTGAACGCGCGACTCGGTATGCCAATTCGACCGGCCACGCGGGTAGAGCGCGCCGTATAGGCGTGCTTTCTGGGCAATGCAACAGTTTGAGCGCAGTACTCTGACGATTTTCCGAACGATTGTCTCTGACACAGACAGACGCCGCGAGTGGCGATAGTTTTTCCCCGCCTTGCGCCAACCCTAGTATGGCTTCAGACCATCTTAGGTGAAACCTCGCAGCACCTTTGCGACAACCGCAGGAATCGCCTCGACCGGATACCCACCCGGCTTGTTGGAAATCGCCCAGACCAGCATTGCACCAGAGATCATAAGCGAAATCGTCGCAATTCTCGGTCGCTCGCCTCTGGAGATCGACGACACGACCGCTGGAATTGAAAGCACACCAAGTGCAAGCCCAACAACAAAAAGCACATCTGGATCCATTGAGACCCGCTCCTACTGATTACACGTAGGGCAGATTACTCCGGATCTGTGTTGTAGATCAAACGTTCGTCACAGGGAGCCACGCGCAAAATATTGGTGGTACCCGGAGTGTTAAAGGGAACGCCTGCCGTGACCAGAATCTGATCCGAAGCGTCAGCATAACCACCCGCACGCGCAGCCCGTGCCGCGTTCACCACAGCTTGCTTAAAGCGCTCCAGCTCGCCAGTGATGACGCATTCCGTCCCCCAGGTCAGAGCCAGCCTGCGCGCGGTCCCGACATGATTGGTCATCGCAATAATCGGAACGCGGGGTCGCTCGCGTGCTGTCAAAAGAGCCGTGGTCCCGGATGACGTGAAGCAGCAGATCGCCTTGATATCCGTTGTTTCCGCGATCTCGCGCGCCGCGGCAACGATCCCGTCCGCCACAGTTGCGCGCTTGGCCATCCGCGAAGCTTCCATGATCTCGGTGTAGGTCGGATCGCTTTCCACCTCGATTGCGACATTGTTCATCGTCGTCACCGCTTCGACCGGATAGTCTCCGGCGGCAGATTCCGCAGACAGCATGATCGCATCAGACCCTTCGTAAATCGCGGTCGCAACATCTGAAACTTCGGCGCGCGTTGGCATTGGCGACTCGATCATCGATTCAAGCATCTGAGTTGCGACGATTACTGGCTTGGCTGCCGCACGGCAGCGGCGGATCAAACGTTTCTGAATCGGCGGAACATTCTGGACGGGCAGTTCTACACCCAGGTCACCGCGTGCGACCATGATGCCATCGGATACTTCGAGAATTTCGTCGAACGCCTTTACGGCTGCAGGCTTTTCGATCTTCGAAAGAATGGCCGCGCGACCTTTGCATAATTCCCGCGCTTCAATGACGTCCTGAGCACGCTGCACAAAGCTAAGCGCGAGCCAATCAACACCCAGGTCGGACACGAATTCCAGATCGTCCCGGTCTTTTTCGGAAAGCGCGGCAAGTGGCAACACCACGTCGGGTACGTTCACGCCCTTACGATTTGAGATCGTTCCCCCTGTGACGACTGAACAATCCGCAAAGTCATTGCCACAACTTTCCACTTTCAGTCGGATCTTGCCATCATTGACCAACAAGTGAGCGCCGGGTTCGAGGGCTGCAAAAATCTCGGGGTGCGGAAGGGTCACCCGGGTCGCAGTGCCTGGCTCGTCGGCGAGATCAAGCCGGAAAGATGCACCCTCAACCAATTCCTCTTCGCCATTGGCAAACGCCCCAACACGCAGCTTCGGCCCTTGGAGGTCAGCCAAAATGCCAATGGAGCTGTCGAGATCCTGTTCGACCTTACGGATTATTGCATGCCGTTCGGCGATTTCCGCATGGCTGCCGTGGCTCATGTTCAGACGAAAAACGTCTGCACCGGCCTCGTGCAGTGCCCGGATCATTTCATAGCTGCTCGACGCCGGACCAAGGGTCGCAACGATTTTAACACTCCGCAAACGTCTCATTCGGAATTATGTCCTTTAACATGCTTCTGGGCGTCCAACCGGGTCTTTCCACAATGCCGGACAGGCGCGCGTTCGGGCAAGATGACGCAATCATGTTACCGCTAACTTTCAGCCGGGGTTATTGCCCATTTCCCTTTCTTGCGCAACTCCACTATCTGATGCGTCCGGGAGATCACACACCTATGACATATGTGCCATTTTTTGTGCATGGAGAGAATCGATCGTCGCGCTGGCTGATCACCTGCGATCATGCCACCAATACCGTCCCGCCCGATCTTGGCGGCACCCTCGGCCTGCCCGACTCAGATATGTCCCGACATATCGCCTTTGATCCCGGTGCTGCCGGTGTGACGCGCGCCTTGGCCGACGCACTGAACGCGCCCGCGATCTTGACCAACTTTTCCCGGCTGGTGATTGACCCGAACCGAGGCGAAGACGATCCAACCTTGCTGATGCGACTCTATGACGGGTCTGTTATCCCCGGCAACCGCGACGCCGACGCACAGGAAAAAGAGCGTCGCCTCAATGCGTATTACCGCCCGTACCACGATGCACTGTCGGAATTGGCAGCGCGGCGTGACGACACAGTCATCGTCGCGATCCATTCCTTCACACGACAGCTAAAATCCCGACCGAGCCGACCGTGGCATGTCGGCATTCTACACGCGTATGACCGCAGGCTATCCGATCCCTTGATCGCGTCACTGGAGGCAGAACCCGACCTTGTTGTGGGCCGCAACGAACCCTATCCTGGACACCTGCCCGGCGATGCGATTGATCGCCATGCCTTGCATCATGGCCGATTGAACACACTTATCGAGTTGCGCAATGACCTGATCGAAACCGAAGCAACGCAAGCCGCGTGGGGCGAACGCCTCGCACCGATGCTGATTTCGGCTTTAGCGCAGGTCGCGGACTGAACCGGAGAACACTGAGATGGACGAAAAGACCCAAATCGAAATAGAAGCAGCTGCGTTTCGCCGTCTGCGCCGACATCTGATCGAAGACCGCCCGGACGTACAAAACATCGACATGATGAATCTTACGGGTTTCTGTCGGAACTGCTTGAGCCGTTGGTATCAGGAAGCTGCCAATGAGCGCGGGATCGAGATGGATAAAGACGCTGGGCGCGAAGCGTTCTACGGCATGCCAATGGCCGAGTGGAAAGCGCGCTATCAAACCGAAGCTTCGGATGCACAGAAAGCGGCATTTGAAGTAGCCTTCAAAGAGAACGTTACCGACAAAGAAGGCTGATTATCGCAGTCGGGCGATGCTCAACCGCGTCGCCCAAACTGGTCAGAGCAAACGCCTTTAACGGTTTGCGCCCGGCACCCAAAGAACGTCGGCTTTGCCATCATCATTGGCGATCCGCGCAGCCACGAAGAACCAGTCGCTCAGCCGATTGAGGTATTTGACGGCCGCCGGATTTACGCTCTCCATCGTAGCGAGTTCGACGGTCAAACGCTCCGCGCGTCTTGCGACGGTTCGGCATTGATGCAGATATGCAGAAAGCGGCGAGCCTCCAGGCAGAATGAAGCTCCGCAATGGTTCCAGCCGACTGTTCATGGCATCAATTTCAGCCTCCAGCCGGTCCACCTGCGAGCCTACTATCCGCAGCGGTGTGTATTCCGCCTCGGCGTCCTTTTCCATGTCCGGCCGACACAGATCTGCTCCAAGATCAAATAAATCATTTTGGATGCGTGACAGATTGATGTCCATGTCACCATCTGCCTGCAGCCGCGCCAGCCCAACAACCGCATTCAGTTCGTCTACCGTACCGTACGCGGTGACGCGCATTGAGTGCTTCGCAACCCGGGCCCCATTCCCCAGTGCTGTTTCACCATGATCACCGGTTTTGGTGTAGATTTTATTCAGTACGACCAACGTTCACTCTCCCCGCAACCAGACAAAAAGCAGAATCAGCATCACGGCCACAAACTGTGCAATGATGCGCCAGCGCATCGCCTTGTTGGCGTATTTCTTGTTGAAGTCCCCACCCTTGGCAAAGCTTCCAATGCCGAACAACAGAACTGCAACCACCGCCAAACAGGCAATGGCCGCGATGATAAACAGTGGGTCTTGCATCATGACGGGGTCTTTCTCTGGATTGATGTTCCCGAGGATTTAGCCGTATCGTGGCCCAAGGCGAATGAAAAGTCAGCCTTTGGACAAAACCCAGTCCAACGCACGCGTTGGAAGCACACGCCGCGCAACTGCCATCGCTGTTGTCGGCGTCGTGACCCGGTAGCGCGGTTTGGGGCGTGTGGCGCTCAGCGCCTGCACGACGACATCGGTTACAGCAGATGCTGGCCATTGCACCTTGGAACTGCCACCCTTTCGCAGCAATTCCAGCAGCGAGTCTTCATATTCCGCGCGGCGAACTGACGATTTCCAATCCACCCATTTTTCAAACTGCTTGATCGCGTTGCGCCGAAACTCGGTTTCGATTGGCCCCGGTTCAATCAGCACGATTTTGATGCCGGTACCGTCCATTTCCATACGCAAAACATCTGCGTAGCCCTCAAGGGCAAACTTGGTCGCCACATAAGGCCCGCGATATTTCATACCAACCAACCCCAAAACCGAGGAGTTGAATAGAATTCTGCCGGACCCAGCCCTACGCATCGAAGGGATCAAGTGACGATTGATGTCATGCCAGCCAAGGAAGTTCGCTTCAAACTGGCTCCGCATGCCGTCTGCAGGTATGTCTTCAAGTGGGCCTGGCAGCGCGAAAGCGCCGTTGTGAAAAACAGCATCAAGCGCTTGGCTCGTATCCCGAAGTACAACCTCTGCACAGCGCGCGACACTATCCGCATCTTCATAGTCCAGCTGTGGCGCCACGAAGCCTTCAGCGGTCCTGGCATCGCAGTCATTTTGCGCGCGGCAGGAAGCAAAAACCGTCCAGCCCAGCGATTTTAGTCGCCGGGCCGTATCGAGGCCAATCCCCGAAGAGCAGCCGGTGATCAGTATAGACTTTGATTTCACGTCAGTTTGCCGCAGTTACGAGCCAGTCGGCAACATATCCTTCGTCGCCAGTCGCTGCATTGCGAAGGTGCAACCAGCCATTGCCGTCGTCACTGAGCACTTCCACCATGTCGTTGCGAACAAGCTTGCCGACAACAGCGAAATCCGTACCCGGACCGGCGCGGAGATTCACGCGATCCCCGTCCACAAAACGGAGGTCCATCGAAGGCTCTTGCTGAACTGCAACATCCTGAATGTCCAATTCAGGCTGCTCAGGCGTCACCGCAAAAGTTTCAGGTTCAAGTGCAACTGGCGTGACGACGACCGAGGCGTTTGAAACAGCAGGTTCGATGACAGCACGCGCCGGAGCAATGTCCGTAAGGGGTCTGATCGACGTATCGGCGCGCGCAACGATTGCTGGCCGTTCGTCTGTTTTTTCGACCATTGGCTTGGGTTCTGCGAAAATCACCAAGGATGTCTCGCCGGGTTCAAACTCGGAACCGCCCGAAAGTTCATAAAACGTCATAGCCATGACCGCAAAAGCGACCAAGATGTACTTGTTCATTACAACCCCCAAGGTGCACAACTCACCTACCACGTGTGTAGGAATACCTTGATTCTCCATTCGCTCCGAAGGGGAAAGAGAAAAAATATTCCCGCAATTGCTTTACGGCCTCAGAGGGGGTGAGTATCACATCATCTATGGCTGATGACGTCGACGACCCCAAGATGACCCACCGCGATTTTGCGGAACCGCTGCGCCGAGCCATTGGTGAGCGGTACCTGACCTATGCGTTGTCGACGATCATGCACCGGGCACTTCCCGATGCACGTGACGGCCTCAAACCCGTGCATCGTCGCATCCTATATGCAATGCGCGAACTGCGATTAAGTTCCTCCGGCGGCTTCAGAAAGTCTGCCAAGATCAGCGGCGACGTTATGGGGAACTACCACCCTCACGGGGATGCCGCTATCTATGATGCGATGGCCCGTCTGGCTCAGGACTTCGCGGTGCGCTACCCGTTGGTCGATGGTCAGGGAAACTTCGGCAATATCGACGGCGATAACCCGGCTGCTGCTCGCTATACCGAGGCACGCCTAACTACGGTAGCCGAAGCTCTGCTCGAAGGGCTTAATGAAAATGCCGTCGATTTCCGGGCAAACTACGATGGCACGCTCGAAGAGCCCGTTGTTCTGCCAGCCCAGTTTCCAAACCTTCTTGCCAATGGCGCATCTGGAATTGCCGTGGGAATGGCGACGAATATCCCGCCGCACAATATTGTCGAATTGATCGATGCTTGCCTGCATCTGATCAAGGTTCCGGACGCACGCGACGACACATTGCTCAACTACGTGCCCGGACCAGATTTTCCAACTGGCGGTGTGATCGTAGAAAACCGTGAAGCGATTGCCCAAGCGTATCGTACGGGACGCGGCTCAATCCGTTTGCGGTGCAAGTGGGAGGTTGAGGATCTGGGTCGTGGCCAATGGCAAATCGTCGTGACCGAGATTCCCTACCAGGTTCAAAAATCGAAACTGGTCGAACGGCTGGCCGAGTTGATCCAAACCAAAAAGGTGCCGATCCTCGCAGATATCCGGGATGAATCCGCAGATGATATCCGGATGGTACTTGAGCCGCGATCCAAGAACGTGGATCCGGATGTTTTGATGAACATGCTGTTCCGCAATTCTGACTTGGAAACGCGGTTCAGCCTGAACATGAACGTGCTGATTGACGGGCTGACCCCCAAAGTTTGTTCGATGAAGGAAGTGCTCCGCGCCTTCCTCGACTTCCGGCGTGACGTTCTGATCCGGCGCAGCCAACACCGGATGGACAAGATTGACCACCGTTTGGAGGTTCTGGAAGGCCTGATTGTTGCTTTCCTGAACCTTGACCGCGTGATCGACATTATTCGTTACGACGATGATCCCAAGGCTGCTTTGATGCGCGAGGATTGGGGTAAGGATCACCCCCGCGCGCGCGACGAGGCCGACTATGTATCACCTCCGATGGTGACAGGCGACGACGAATTGGGTCTCACAGAAGTTCAGACCGAAGCAATTCTGAACATGCGCCTGCGGAGTTTGCGCAAGCTCGAAGAAATGGAGCTGGTCGCAGAACGTGATCGCCTCATGGAAGAGCGCGCCGGTCTGGAAGACCTGCTAGAAAGCGGTGATTTGCAATGGGATGCAATTTCCGAACAGTTGCGCGAGACCAAAAAGACCTTCGGCAAAAACTATGCCGGCGGCGCGCGACGCACGACATTCGCCGAAGCCGGCGAGGTCGAAGAGGTTCCGATTGAAGCGATGATCGAGCGCGAACCCATTACTGTCGTCTGTTCGACGATGGGTTGGATTCGGGCAATGACCGGGCACATTGATCTCAACCGCGAGTTGAAGTTCAAAGACGGAGATGGTCCGCGCTTTATCTTCCACGCCGAAACGACAGACAGGTTGTTGGTTTTCGGGTCCAACGGTCGCTTCTACACCGTTTCGGCAGCCAATCTGCCAGGGGGGCGTGGCATGGGAGAACCGCTGCGTCTGATGGTGGACCTTCCCAACGAAGCCGCGATCGTGGACTTGTTCATTCACCAACCCGATCGAAAACTGCTTGTCGCCTCAAGTGCGGGCGATGGTTTTGTTGTGCCGGAGAACGAAGTCTTGGCGCAGACGCGGGCTGGCAAGCAAGTGTTAAACGTGCGTGGTGATGTCCGGGCAAAGGTGTGTAAACCCGTCACCGGAGACGCGGTTGCAGTTGTAGGCGAGAACCGTAAAGTTTTGGTCTTCGCTCTGGACGAACTACCTGAGATGGGGCGCGGTAAAGGCGTGCGGCTGCAAAAGTACAAGGACGGGGGCCTGTCGGATGCAACCACCTTCACCTTGGGAGAAGGCCTCACCTGGCGCGACCCGGCCGGACGCACACGGACAGAAACCGAGCTGGCCGAGTGGACAGGAAAACGTGCTGGAACGGGCCGTATGGCCCCACGCGGCTTCCCCCGAGACAACACCTTCACATGACGCCGAAATACTGATGACCGAGGTTGTCGGAACGCGCGGTGCGCTTTTCTGGCTTGCACTGAAAACAGGTTTTTTCACGGTTCTGACACTGGGCATCTACCGCTTTTGGATGCGAACCCGGCTTCGCAGATGGTACTGGTCGGCGATCCGTCCAGGGGGGCATCCATTTGAATATGTGGGCGACCCGCTGGAAAAACTGCTTGGGTTTCTCTTCGCGGTTGTTGTGCTGGCATTTTACATCGGCATCGTGAACCTGATCCTGATGTTTGCAAGCTTTTCGCTCTTTCAGGGCAATTTCGCTGCTTACGCGACAAGCCTGATAGGTGTGATTCCGCTCTGGTTCTTTGCCCAGTACAGAGCGCGTCGATATATCCTCGCCAGAACCCGCTGGCGTGGATTGCGGTTCGGACTGGAACCCGGCGCATGGGGCTACGCGTGGCGCGCGGTATTACATTGGATCGTCACCATTCTCAGTCTTGGACTTTTGCTGCCACGCATGACGTTCTGGTTGGAGAAATACAAAACCGACCGCACCTTTTACGGCAGCGCGCGTATGGATCAGGGTGGTCGTTGGACCATGCTCTATCCTGCGATGAAGCCGATGTTTCTTGCCCTTGCGGTTGCTCTGGCCGGGGTCGCAGCAATCCTGTCCGAAAACGGACCTGCAGGTATCGGCTTGTGTATTATCGCAAGCTTCATCGGGGTTTACGGGCTTGTCTACTACCGCGTCGAAAGCTTACGGCGACTGACACAGGCCAAAACAATCATCGGTGTTCGGTTTACCCTCTCACCCAACGCGTTTCGAGTGATGATGATATATTTTCTGGGCTCGCTTTTGGCCGCCGTAGCCGTGTTTATCCCGTTTGTCATACTGGGCCTCCTTTTGCTTTTGATCCAGTCGACAGAGCTGCTGGCCGAGATGGGCCTCGATGCCATGATCGCTCCGATAGCCGGTCTGGGACGCTATGCGATTATCGTGCTCAGCGTGATGATCTATTTCACAATCTTCTTGCTCTGGTCCGCATTAACCAATGCCTTCATCACCTATCCAGTGATCCGCCACTATTTCTCTTCGCTTTCGCTCTCGCCATCCGGAGCCGCCGCGCGGATCGAACAACGTCCAAGGGATAAATTTGCAGAAGCGGAGGGCTTCGCAGATGCTCTGGATGTCGGAGCCTCGCTATGACTGTCCTGCGCGTCGGTCGCACACCAGATCACTTCTCTACGACAGCCACATATTTCAACGGCTTTCGATCCAACGCCGCCACCGTGACGCTCACAATTGATGAAGATACACAATCGCTTGTCGGTCTGGCCGACGACGGCACCGAAATTCATTGGCCCTTGTCCGATATCCGCGAAGTGCCGGATCAGGCAGGCGGCGACCAAATGGTGCTGCAGCGCTATGATGATCCTGTACAGCGCCTTGTCCTTGCCGATTTTGAGCTGGCACCCAGGCTGCCAAATCGGAGAAAAAAACTGAGAACCACCAAACGCGGGCCGTTGATCGCTTGGGCGGTGGCCGCTGTCGGCTCGGTTGCACTCATCATCTTTGTTCTTGTGCCTACGATGGCTAACCAATTGGCGCGCTTCATCCCACCCGAAGGCGAACGCGCCCTCGGCGAGGTCACACTGCAACAAATCCGCACAGCGCTGGATCAAACCGGGCTGAACCCTGTTCCTGTCTGTACCAACACCGAAGGACTGGCAGCACTTGAAAGGATGGAAGAACGACTTCAAGCAGCCTTGCCGGAAGCCCAATCACTGACCGTTTCGGTCCTCGACCACAAAATGATCAATGCCTTTGCTTTGCCCGGCAATTACATCGTTTTCTTCAGAGGTCTGATTGAAAAGGCCGAGACCCCAGATGAGGTGGCCGCTGTCTTCGCGCATGAAATTGGACATGTGGCCAGCCGTGATCCGACACGCCATGCGCTGCGCTCTGCAGGATCACTGGGAGTTTTGGGCCTGCTTTTCGGCGATTTTGCGGGCGGTGCCGCTGCTCTTCTACTGGCAGAACGCCTGATCGAAGCGCAGTACAGCCAAGAAGCCGAAGCCCAGGCAGACATATTCGCCCATTCGGCGCTGCTCGAAGCCAAAATCGCCCCCGACGCATTGGCCACGATGTTTGAACGGTTTCGCGAACTTGGAGGAGAAGCCAGCCCCTTTGTCGCACATTTTCTTAGTCATCCGTCCCTTGGTGACCGTATCCAGGCCGCACGGGATGCAACGCCCCCTGGTTTCGAAGCGGTTCCCATACTGTCGGCACAAGACTGGCGCGCCCTTCAGAACATTTGCGATTGATGCCGCATCACGGCATTGGGGGGCAGATCCTGAAAAACGCGACGTCCGATGGCGCTAACGTGACGATTTTGCCCTGTTTCCCCTGTTCAGGGTTGGGTATCCCTTGCCCGGAACGAAACGTCAGAATCGCAGATTTCCCTGTGATACCAACGAGAGGAACGCGCCCATGAAGGTCTTGGTACCTGTCAAACGCGTGATTGACTACAACGTGAAGGTTCGCGTGAAAGCGGACGGATCCGGTGTCGATCTCGCCAACGTCAAGATGTCGATGAACCCCTTTGACGAGATCGCCGTAGAAGAGGCCATCCGTCTGAAAGAAGCGGGAAAGGCCGAAGAAATCGTGGCCGTCAGCATTGGCGTCAAGCAAAGCCAGGAAACCTTGCGCACGGCGCTGGCCATGGGGGCCGACCGGGCAATCCTCGTTGTGGCTGCCGATGATGTACACACCGACATCGAGCCGCTTGCCGTTGCAAAAATCCTTGCCGCCATCGTCAAGGAAGAAGAGCCGGGTCTGGTGCTCTGCGGAAAGCAGGCCATCGACAACGACATGAACGCGACCGGCCAGATGCTTTCGGCGCTTCTGGGCTGGTCACAAGCGATGTACGCAAACAATGTCGATATCGACGGTGATAGCGCGGTTGTGACCCGCGAAGTCGATGGCGGTCTGCAGACCATCAAGGTCAAGATGCCAGCCATCATCTCCACCGACCTGCGCCTCAACGAGCCACGTTACGCATCTTTGCCAAACATCATGAAGGCCAAGAAAAAGCCGCTCGATGAAAAGACCGCAGCTGATTACGGCGTCGATGTGGCACCGCGCCTTGAAATCGTGAAGACCTCCGAGCCGGAAGAGCGCGCGGCAGGTATCAAGGTTGGCTCTGTCGATGAACTGGTCGCGAAACTCAAAGAAGCGGGAGCTGTGTAATGGCTGTTCTTCTCATTGCAGAAATCACTGATGGCGCACTGGCAATGGACGCCACCGCCAAGACCGTGACCGCCGCAAAAGCGCTCGGCGATGTGACCATCCTGGCCGCTGGCGCGACCGCGAACGCAGCCGCAGACGAAGCGGCTACGATTGACGGCGTGTCCAAAGTCCTTCTGGCCGAAGACGATCTTTATGGTCACCGCCTAGCGGAACCGGTTTCGGCGCTGATCGCATCGCTGGCTGGCGACTACAGCCACATCGTTGCTCCGGCGACGACCGACGCCAAGAATATCCTGCCGCGCGTTGCTGCGCTTCTGGACGTAATGGTGATTACCGACGTGACCGCAGTGGTGGATGGCGACACGTTCGAACGCCCGATCTATGCGGGCAATGCGATCCAGACGGTCAAATCGTCGGACGCCACCAAAGTTATCTCGTTCCGGACATCGACATTCGACGCGGCTGCGACGGGTGGCTCAGCAGCGGTTGACGCGATTGCCGCAGGTGACAACCCGGGTCTCAGCGAATGGATCGAAGACAAGGTTGCCGAAAGCGACCGTCCGGAACTTACCTCAGCGGGCGTTGTTGTCTCGGGTGGTCGTGGCGTCGGTTCTGAAGATGACTTTGCCATGATCGAAAAGCTGGCTGACAAGCTCGGCGCAGCCGTCGGCGCGTCCCGCGCGGCGGTCGACTCGGGCTTTGCACCGAACGACTGGCAGGTGGGTCAGACCGGCAAGGTCGTTGCACCGGATCTTTATATCGCCGTCGGCATCTCGGGTGCGATCCAGCACCTTGCGGGCATGAAGGACAGCAAGATCATCGTCGCCATCAACAAGGACGAAGAAGCCCCGATCTTCCAGGTCGCGGATTACGGACTGGTCGCAGACCTCTTTGAGGCTGTGCCGGAGCTTACTGAAAAGCTGGGCTGATCCGGCTACGTCTTATTAAATCAAGCGGCGCGCCGTTTCCAAGGTGCGCCGTTTCCTATTCTAGCGACGACAATATTACACTAGACACCGCCTCGCCCGCGCGCTTGTGCGCCAATACTCCCGGTAAATGCACGGCTCGACCCACTTCCAATGGCGGTACGTCAAGGCACTCATCAATATTGCGCCATGTCTCTGGGACAACTTCGATCAGACGCTGGATTTGTGGCACCAAACTGCTGAGCAATTTGCGTGTGGGCTTCACTTCATCACTTTCTAGTCTAGCGGCATTGTCTTCTAGCGGTGCGGGAGCGAACCAGATCAAAAACACGTCACCGTTCATCTTGGCAACTAGCGATCGTAGCCGCGCTTGCCATGCCGTTTCGACTTCTTTTGCGACAATGCAGAAACGCTCGGGGCAAATCGCATAGAGACGCGTCAGTAAATGCCGCGTGAAATGAACTTCGGTGAAGTCCATTTCGGGAAAAAGCGATACCAAGGCAGGAGATGCTTTCAGAAACCGGTCGTTTCGCCGGGGATGAGTTGCGTAGAATCGGTTCGATGTGTTGTGAACACCGCTCAACTCGATCACCACAACCTTGGCAGACGCTGCAGTCGACAGTGCGCCTGCGTCGTTCAAATAGGCATCCACACAACTATTTTCGACACCTAGATTGACCACCGTGCTGTCGATCTGTGCTGCAACCAACTCCGGCCAGGGCCGCAGTATATAGCGGCCATACACACCACACCCGCCCAAACACGCGACATAGTGCGAACGCAAGGGTCTGCATGGTCCACGGAACCACAAGCGTGAGTCATTGTAGTGACACGGCGCATAATCAATGCCGAGCCCGCGCGCGGAGGAAATTTGCATTCTCCCACCCCTTTTCTTCACCCAGAGTGGAACCTGCGATGATTCGGTTACCAAAACGCTAAAGTTAAAAATCGCCAGATCGCCGCGATCCGCCTTGCAGCCCACTTGCCCACCAGTCATTGTTGCCTCGAAACGAACGGAGCTCTTGCATGACGGTCAATTCAATCGGCGTGGTCGGCGCTGGCCAGATGGGAAACGGGATTGCGCATGTCATGGCTTTGGCAGGCTATGATGTCGTATTAAATGATATCAACGAAGACGCACTGCAGCGCGCCATCACCCTGATCGAACGCAATATGGATCGCCAAGTCAGTCGTGAGAAAATCACGCAGGCGGACCGCGACCAGGCTATGACTCGTATTGTTATAACAAAGGATCTGCCACAGGTCGCTCAAACAGACCTGATCATTGAGGCCGCAACCGAGGAAGAAACGATCAAACAGAAGATCTTTGACAGTCTTCTTCCGCATCTCGGCGAAAGCACGATCCTAACCTCGAATACGTCTTCGATTTCGATCACACGCCTTGCAAGCCGCACGGATCGGCCGGAAAAATTCATGGGATTCCATTTCATGAATCCAGTGCCGGTCATGCAATTGGTCGAGTTGATAAGAGGCATCGCGACTGACAAAGAGACCTATGACACTTGCTTGGGCGTGGTCGAAAAGCTTGGCAAAACGGCGGCGTCAGCCGAAGATTTTCCCGCGTTCATCGTCAACCGCATTCTGATGCCAATGATCAATGAAGCGGTCTACACGCTCTATGAGGGCGTTGGGAACGTGAACTCTATTGACCAGTCGATGAAGCTTGGCGCAAATCACCCAATGGGCCCGCTTGAACTCGCTGATTTCATCGGGCTCGATACATGCCTTGCAATCATGAACGTGCTGCATGACGGGCTGGCAGACACGAAATACCGCCCCTGCCCGCTTTTGACAAAGTATGTTGAGGCTGGATGGCTAGGTCGCAAAACCCAACGTGGATTTTACGACTACCGTGGCGATACACCCGTCCCCACCCGTTAAGATGCGCCGCCCAGACCCATTGTCGTCTCGCGCAGCGACGCGACGAACTCACGGCTTCGGCCCGCGAATGCTGTGATGGCATCAGGAGAAATCGGCTCACCGACAATCGGGGCTTGTGGCTTACCGCATGCGTGAATGACCTCATGGATCAGAAGCCCCTGCCGCAATGTTGCCGACAATTGGTTTGCGATCTGATAAGCACGTGAGTTTTGCCCAGGGAAATAAATGGGCACGACGGTGGCACCGGACCGATGAATCAGGTTGGCTGTAAACGGGTTCCACGTGCGCTCAATTGCGGGGCCAAAATACGTATCGCTCGAGGCCACAACGCCAGACGGGAAAAGTGCGATGACGCCCCCTTTCTTGAGATGAGACATCGCACGGCTACGCATCTCAAGGCTTTGTTCCCGTGCATCTTCTTCATGCGGAAAAGGCACCGGTATCATGAACTCTTCGATTTCGGTAACGCCTGTCAACAATGACCGCGTCAGGATTTTGTAATCGGTCCGTACCCGTCCGATCAGTTCGGCAAGGATCATCCCATCGACAAGCCCATGAGGATGGTTGGCCACCACGATCACAGGTCCATCTTTGGGAATACGCGCGATCTGTTCCGGTGGCGTCTCCAGGGTGATTTTCATCAGTCCCAGCGCCTGCCCCCAAAACGCCTGTCCCTCAGCCGGGCCCATGCGTTCAAATCGACGTACAAGCCGCAACATCGGGATCTTCCCCGTCATCCATTCCATCGCGCGGATCGTGTTGGCCTTCCACGGATTGGTGAACGTATTTGCATAGCTCAGCTTGCGCTTATCATACGGTTCGCCAACCGGCTCCGCCGCGCCCGCTTCTGACGATGTATGCTGATAGCTTTCAACCATGCGGCAGCCTGACGTCCTTTTCCGATTGGTCCAGCCGACCCCGAAGATCAGCAGTCCTCTCCAAAGCGGTCGGCCACCAAGGTTTCGATAGCGGCGGCGAGGGCCTCAGCGTCTGGCCCGGAAGTGACTACCTCAATAGAGCTTCCTTTGGAGGCTGCCAACATCAAAAGCCCCATGATGCTGTCGCCACAGGCGCTCATGCCGTCCTTACGGACCTCTGCAGTTGCATCAAAACCTTCAACGACCTCAACCAGTTTGGCAGACGCGCGTGCGTGCAAACCTTTTTCGTTTACGATCTTCAAAACGCGCTGCGCCGTGGCGGTCATGATGCCGGGCCTCCCTCACCCCTGTTATCAGGCGCTCTGATCAAGCGTTATGTCTTGGCTGTCAATGTATTTCCGCCCGGCGTCGAGTGCAGCGCGCACAGCCTCCGGTACGGATTTGTCGCGGCTTTTCGCTAATTTGATCAGCATGGGCAGATTTGCCCCATAGACGATACGTCGGTTTTCCGGCTGACACGCTCTCAGGCTCAGATTTGACGGCGAACCGCCAAACATGTCCGTCACAATGACCACCCCTGCACCGGTATCGACTTCATCGGCGAGACGGCAGATTTCGTTCTGTTTGGCATCACGGTTGTGGTCTGCAAGGATCGACACCGCCGCCATGCCGGGCTGATGCCCCACGACATGTTCGACCGCTGACAGATACTCCTGCGCCAGTCCCCCGTGCGCTACAATGACGATCCCAATCAAGCCGTCGTCCCTCCAAAATCCGGCAGGGGTCCGCTGCCAGATGGCGCGATCCCACGGCGCGCCAGTTCCTTATGGCCAATTGACACCCGCCAGCCACGCTCCGCAAGGGTCTGGGCCAATTGTTCCCCGACGACTACCGAACGGTGTTGCCCCCCAGTACACCCAACGCCGATTGTCAGATAGGTTTTCCCCTCGCTCTCGACCTCTGGTATCAGAAATGTGAGCAAGTTTTCGACACGCTCGAGAAACGCTGGTGTTCGAACGTCACTGTTTACGTAGGCCCGCACATCTGCATCGAGACCGGTTTTCTCACGCAGGCTTGCTTCCCAGTGAGGATTTGCCAGGAACCTGCAATCAAAGACCATGTCCACGCCCTGTGGAATGCCGCGTTTGTAAGAAAATGTCTGGATCGCAACTGAAAGCTTTTCTGATGTCGCATCCGCAAACCATTGATGCAGTTCTGACTTAAGATCGTGTGGTGACAGCAAGGACGTGTCAATCAGGATGTCAGCTCGGCCTTCGACGGGGGCAAGCAACTCGATTTCGCGCGCAATGCCCGTTTCTGGCGTCTCACCCTGCGCCATCGGATGTCGGCGTCGGGTCTCAGAAAACCGGCGCAGCAAGACATCCGGCCGACAATCCAGATATAGTAATGTGGCATCGCCTTCGGTTTTGCGCAGCAAATCATCATGCAAATCAAACAGACGAGACACTGAGAAATCACGGTTCCGTACGTCAATGCCAAGGGCGAGAGGATGGGTCAAAGGCTCACCTTCGAACAACCGGGGAATGAGACTCAAAGGAATATTGTCGATTGCTTCGAACCCGAGATCTTCCAGAACGTGGATGGCGGTACTGCGACCTGCGCCTGAAGGGCCCGTCACAAGGACCACACGAGTTGAAGTGGATTGGGTCGTCATTCAAATAGTCCATGCTCAACGCGAACCGTCGGCGCGTCCTTCACCTCGTAGATATTGCAAAACAGCGGCAGGGAAATGCCCGGATCGCACATTGTGAAGCAATGGAAACCTGCGTGACAAATAGGTGATGGTCCTGAACTCCGGAAGGCGTGCTGATTCAGTGTGGTCCATATCGACCACAAGACCTAGCGGAACAGCGGACCGATATTCAGCGTGCAACAGCCCTACCCCACGCGCTTCAATCAAGCCACAAATTGGTTCGGGGCAAGCCAATACCACCTCGTCGCTGGGGGCCGATAGAACGACACGATCATCCGCCACCAGCGTCGCGCCACGAACCATCATTTCAAGTGCAAGAGATGACTTTCCACTGCCTGATCCGCCAATGATCAAGACCGACCGGTTTCCCAATGCAACCGCAGAGCCATGCAGAACCAGTTGTTCGGCGTCTGACATGTGATCTGGTCTAAAGCGGCAGCCCGACGACAAATCGCGCGCCAAGCGGTTCAGATGTCGCGTCGGCTTCGGTTGGACGGATATTCTCAGCCCAAATGACGCCGCCGTGAGCTTCGACAATTTGCTTCGAAATAGCCAGGCCCAACCCGGAATTGTTGCCAAAATCGGTTTCGGGGCGCTGCGAATAGAAACGTTTGAAGATTTTTGTCAGGGCTTCATCCGGAATGCCGGGCCCTGTGTCTTCGACGACAATCAGAACACGATTCTCTCGGCGTCGGGCCCATAGACGGATTGCGTCTCCATCTTCACAGAAGCTGATAGCATTTGTGATCAGATTGACGAACACCTGAGCAAGCCGTGCTTCAAGGCCATGAACAAGGATCGGCCGATCCGGAAGATCAGAAATGAATTCAATACCCTGCCTCTTGGCATCATCGCCAAGGAACTGAGCTAGGTTCTTCAACATGTCGAGAAGATTAAATTCGGCTTCTTCCTCTTTGACCAGTTCGCTGTCCAACCGCGACGCGTTGGAAATATCGCTTACCAATCGGTCGAGGCGGCGCACGTCGTGATCGATCACGTCAAGCAGGCGATCCACCTGATCCTGTCGCTTTGCAAGCCGCAAAGTACCGACGGCGGATCTGAGCGATGCCAAGGGGTTCTTGATCTCGTGCGCAACGTCGGCAGCGAACTGTTCGTTGGCATCGATCCGATCGTACAGAGCGGCGACCATTCCGCGTAGAGCACCGGACAATCGGCCGATTTCATCCGGTCGCGCCGTCAAATCCGGAATACGGATACGGCCTGAGGCCACGTTACGGCGGTTGCGGTCGCGACCAACTTCTGCTGCATCCGCGAGGTTGGAAATTGGATTGGAGATCGTTGAGGCCAGAACGAGGCTGAGACCTATTGATACCAATGTTGCGATGACGAACATCTGCAGGACGTTTTCGCGCTCCAGCCGAACAGCAGCATCAATCTCTGGAGCGTAGCTTACCAAGGCAATTGTACCGGCGACCCCGGTCGCGACCTCAATTGGACTCAGCGCGGTAAAGATCGTTTCACCATTGGGGCCCTCAGACCGTTCGACGCGCGTCATTGTCGGGTCTGTCTCTTCGATTTGACGGCGCAAAATATCTTCGAGCGTCAGAGGCTGTAGACCGTTGGCTGACTGAAACACCGAGGATACGCTGCCCCACACAGTCAAAAGAAAGTCCGATATAACTGTTCTCTGGCCGATCGCGGCGCCACCGCTTAATGCGGTTGCGGTAACCTCGTTGCTTCCAACCAAAAAGCGCGCGGCATCGAAAACAAAAACTTGAAGCCCGTGGCGCAGCTCAAGGTTGTCGAGAGTGTCCGAAACATCAAGCCCCTGACCCGTTCCGAGATTTACGCTCGTCGCCTGCATAGCTTGCGCTTCAAAAACGTCAGCGATCAGTTCCGCTTCGACGCGGACAGACTCTGCCTTTTGCTCCGCCAATGTATCACGAGACGAGTTCAGAAACAGAATGCCCGCAACAAGGAAATTGAGGGCAACCAGATTGAACGTAATGATCTTGCGCGTGAGCGGCGATCGGTTGAGAGAGAACAGCCCGCGTTTCTCGCGGTTGCTGCGTACTTCGGACTCGACCGTTTTGTCGGGGGCGACCCAGTCGTCCCCGAGCACAACATCCGCATCCTTGCGCCCGCCGTCTTTGCCGTGGGTCACACCCTCAACCAATGCCATGGTCATTCTTCGTTGTAGCGATACCCAATGCCGTACAGCGTTTCGATCGCCGAGAAGTCATTGTCGACCGAACGCATTTTCTTGCGCAGACGTTTGATATGGCTGTCGATTGTGCGGTCGTCGACGTAAACCTGATCATCATAGGCCACGTCCATCAGCTGGTCGCGCGATTTTACAAAGCCGGGGCGTTGAGCAAGCGCCTGAAGCAACAGGAATTCTGTTACCGTCAGCGACACGTCCTGACCTTTCCACGAGACCGAATGGCGAAGCGGATCCATCGACAGGTTGCCTCGCACCATAAGCTTGGTCTCTTCGACCTCACCGCCTGCGGCATCGCCCGAAATAGCATCCTGACGCCGCAGAAGAGCGCGGATCCGCTCGACCAGGAGGCGTTGCGAAAACGGCTTCTTCACATAGTCGTCTGCGCCCATTCGAAGGCCTAGAACCTCGTCAATCTCGTCGTCTTTCGACGTGAGGAAGATCACAGGCATCTTGGATTTCTGGCGGACCCGCTGCAACAGATCCATGCCGTCCATGCGGGGCATCTTGATATCAAAGACAGCCATATCCGGCATCTTTTTGTTAAATGCGTCCAACGCGGCCTGTCCGTCGTTGTAGGTCTCAACCTCGAAGCCTTCGGCCTCAAGTGTGATCGCGACCGATGTCAGGATATTCCTGTCATCGTCCACAAGGGCGATTTTCGACATGGAGTGTGTTCCTTGTACTGCTCTCAATTATGATTTTTTCCGCTATTATGTGTCTTTTTTCCGTTTGCGCCAACTGAATTCTGCGAATCACCGCACGGTGGTGGCCATATTGAGTCGGAAAAATCCTTACAGATGGCTAATTTGCATCACACCTGCCGATCTACAGGGCGCATGGTTGCGCTAAACCCGTTTTGGTTGCGCTAACTGCGCGATTGCGTCCTGTTCAGTTTTCGAAACGACATGCTAAGAGGCAAATACCCCCGGCGCACTGCCGCGGGTGGGGCGCGCAGCAGACGCCCCTCTGCAATATCGCCGCACTGAGCGCGGCTACAGGAGCTTGGCAAATGACATTTGGACGGGTGAACCCGGAATTCCGGCTTGAAGATCAACAGATCAACGGGCTTGGCAATGTCTATTACAACCTCACAGAGCCTGCTCTTATCGAAGCGGCCCTGAAACGCGGCGAAGGCACGCTGGGCAACGGCGGGGCATTCCTCGTCACCACCGGCAAATTCACCGGCCGGTCCCCCAAAGACAAGCACGTGGTCAAGACTGACAGCGTTGCAGACACGATCTGGTGGGAAAACAACGCGCCGATGTCTCCGGAAGGTTTCGATGCGCTCTATGCCGATATGCTTGAGCACATGAAGGGGCGGGAATATTTCGTGCAAGACCTCGTTGGCGGCGCGGATCCCAAGCACTCCATCGACGTGCGCTTCATTCAGGAACTCGCCTGGCACAACCTCTTCATCCGCCACATGATGCGCCGTCCGGAACGGGAAGACCTCGACAGCTTCACAGCCGATTTCACAGTCATCAACTGCCCGTCTTTCCAGGCAGACCCCAAGAAACACGATTGCCGGTCCGAAACCGTGATCGCGATGAACTTCGACAAGAAGCTCATTCTGATCGGCGGCACCGAATATGCGGGTGAGAACAAGAAATCCATCTTCTCGCTTTTGAACTACCTGCTACCCGAAAAGGGCATCATGCCGATGCATTGCTCGGCCAACCACGCTGTCGGCAATCCCGTCGATACAGCCATCTTCTTTGGCCTGTCGGGCACCGGAAAGACAACGCTCTCTGCGGATCCGAACCGCGTTCTGATCGGCGATGATGAACACGGATGGTCCGACCGTGGCACTTTCAACTTCGAAGGCGGCTGCTACGCCAAGACGATCAATCTGTCCGCCGAGGCGGAACCGGAGATCTACGCAACCACGACCAAGTTCGGCACCGTGATCGAAAACATGGTGTTCGACCAGGAAACCTTCGAGCTCGATTTCAAGGACGACAGCCTGACGGCCAATATGCGCTGTGCCTACCCGCTCGACTACATTTCCAACGCCTCATCGACGGCGCTTGGTGGGCATCCGAAGAACATCATCATGCTCACCTGCGACGCATTCGGCGTTCTGCCGCCGATCTCGCGGCTGACACCGGCGCAGGCAATGTACCACTTCCTGTCGGGCTTCACCTCCAAAGTCGCCGGCACCGAACGCGGTGTAACAGAACCGGAGCCGACATTCTCGACATGCTTCGGTGCACCATTCATGCCGCGCCGCCCCGAGGTCTATGGCAACTTGCTGCGTGAAAAGATCGCCTCGCATGGCGCAACCTGCTGGCTGGTGAACACCGGCTGGACCGGTGGCGCCTATGGCTCTGGCGAACGGATGCCGATCAAGGCAACACGCGCCCTTCTGACCGCCGCACTCGACGGGAGCCTAGCCGAGGCCGAGTTCCGCAAGGATCCAAACTTCGGATTTGAAGTGCCTGTCAAAGTCGAAGGTGTGCCAGATATGCTGCTCGATCCGCGCCGCACCTGGAACGACAAAGAGGCGTATGACGCACAGGCTGAAAAGCTCGTCCAGATGTTTGCCGACAATTTCGCGCAATACGTCCCCTATATCGACGACGACGTCAAAGCTGCAGCAATCGGTTAAATTACCTGCGTCGAAAGGCGCTTGGAAATAACGGGGCGAGCGCACCATACTCAGGTGCACTCGCCCTTCGTTTTTCTGCGACTGCAAGAGATTTCTCGCCGCATAGCAGCAATTCCACGCGAAATATTGAAACAATAGCAGGCTCTATTGGGTATTTTTGTTGCGCTGCACCTGCAAAATGGCTATCCAGCGTCAAAGCTGAAAAGGACACGATTCATGGCCCACGACGGACAAGACCTGACCCTGACCACAGAAACGATCCTGCCGGACCTTCTGAAACTGACTGCCGCGGCAGTTGAACCGGCAAGCGCCATTCTGGACCTCGCCAATGCCCGCGTGAGAGCGATGGTCGACTCTGAAGGCCGCGTATCCGGGGGGTTGATCGAAGAAAACCAGACTGCAGCGCATGGGCTGGCATGGTTGGCCACCTATGTAGAAGCACTTCGCCAGATGCAGGGCTGGGCGGAACGCCTTGAGGCAGATGGAAAGTTCGGTGAAGTCGAACAGTTGATCCACCAGATCGCCTTTGGGGAATACCTCTGGCAGATTTATGGCGGCATTCAGATGAACCAGGGTGAAATGGTGCGCCTTCAGGACATCGGCCTTTCGCAGGATGATATGCGCGCATTGATGACGCCTGAAGTGATGCAGCTGACCCAAAGCGGCAACACGCAAAGCGCCCGCGTCCGTCTTGTCGAACTCATGCAGGAACGTAGCGCTGAGTTGACCGTTGGTGCCTGTGGCCTCGACGATGAACTTGATATGATCCGCGAACAGTTCCGCCGCTTCTCGCTCGACAAGGTGGAACCCTACGCGCACGAATGGCACCTCAAGGACGAGCTTATCCCGATGGAGATCATCGAAGAGCTGGCCGAAATGGGTGTCTTCGGCCTGACCATTCCCGAAGAGCACGGCGGTTTCGGTCTGACGAAGAACTCGATGTGCGTGGTTTCCGAAGAACTGTCGCGCGGCTATATCGGCGTCGGCTCTCTGGGCACCCGGTCAGAAATAGCGGCAGAACTTGTGATCGCGGGTGGAACGGATGAACAGAAAGCCAAATGGCTGCCGGGTCTCGCCTCTGGGGAAATCCTGCCCACCGCCGTCTTTACCGAACCGAACACCGGTTCAGACCTCGGCAGCCTGCGCACCAAGGCCGTGAAGGATGAAAACGGCGACTGGGTCATCAACGGCAACAAGACATGGATCACCCACGCCGCGCGTACCCATGTGATGACTGTGTTGGCGCGGACCGTTCCAGACACGACTGATTACCGTGGCTTGTCAATGTTCCTCGCCGAAAAGACACCCGGCACTGACGAAGAGCCCTGGCAGGACCCCGGCATCTCTGGCGGAGAAATCGAAGTGCTGGGCTATCGTGGCATGAAGGAATACACGCTCAACTTTGACGATTTCAAAGTGAAGGGTGAGAACCTGCTCGGCATGGAAGAGGGCAAGGGCTTCAAACAGCTCATGGAGACGTTTGAGTCAGCACGCATCCAGACCGCCGCCCGTGCCATCGGCGTTGCGCAATCCGCGCTGGACGAAGGCATGAAATATGCGCAAGACCGCAAACAATTTGGAAAGGCGCTGATCAATTTCCCACGTGTCGCGTCGAAACTCGCCATGATGGCCGTCGAGATCATGATCGCGCGTCAGCTCACCTACTTCTCGGCCCGCGAAAAGGACGAGGGCCGTCGTTGCGACCTCGAAGCCGGTATGGCTAAGCTGCTGGGTGCGCGCGTGGCGTGGGCGGCAGCGGACAACGCGCTGCAAATCCACGGCGGCAACGGCTTTGCCCTCGAATACAAGATCAGTCGCATCCTGTGTGACGCGCGCATCCTCAATATCTTTGAAGGGGCCGCCGAAATTCAGGCGCAAGTCATCGCGCGCCGTATTCTAGGATAAAGCAACCCAGAACGAAAATTCATTATCAAGGCCGGACGCTTCGTCCGGCCTTCTTTTTCGGTCCTGTCCGCTTATCATGATCTGCATCAAAGACCGGCAGTCAGTGGAATGCTCTTGCGACACTTACACATCGCAGGAGCGTGATATGAGCTGGAAAGCCAAACTCAACGACATGAAAGCGCAGTTGAAATCCCTCAACGGCGCAATCCCTGACGCCACCGCCGCGTTCGGTGCTTTGGGAAAAACGGTCAAGAAAGACGCGGCCCTCACCTTCAAGGAAAAGGAATACGTCGCCCTTGGCATCGCCGTCGCGACGCGTTGCGAGCCCTGCATCCTGTTTCATACCGAGGCGCTTGTTCGGTTGGGAGCGACCCGTGAAGAAGTGTCCGAGGTTTTGGCGACATGTATCCAAATGGGGGGCGGACCTGGCCTGATGTATGCTGGCAAGGCGTTGGATGTCTTTGACGAACTGACCGCATAACGCCTGCGACACTTTGGAGAGGTGCAGCCGCGTTCAAGTCAACATACATATTCAAAATAATTAATATGTATGAGGTCATCATGTCCAAATCACCCATCCTAATTGCCTTGCTGTTCGCAGCCACAACCGCAACTGCCCAGCAAGGTGTCCCCGGCGGGCACTTTGTTGAGAACTGGGATCTGGACGGTGACAGTCAGGTCACGTTGGCCGAAGCCACAGAACGGCGCGGAGACGTGTTCCTGACATTCGACGCGGATGAAAACGGAATTCTGTCAGCGGAAGAACACGACCTTTTTGACGAAGCACGTGCGATGGACATGGCCGAAAACGGCGAAGGTCACGGCAAAGGCAAGCGCAATCCTGCCAATGGCATGCTGCGCGACGTAACGGACGCCAATGGCGATGGAAACGTGACCCGCGAGGAATTCATGGATGCTGTGCCGGCATGGTTCGCAAGCATGGATCGCAATGGTGACAACGTAGTCACCACCGCCGATTTCGGCCGGGACTAAAGCCCTCCAACTGTCACCGGCAATTTGCCGTCAACGGAAAAACCGGACGCATTGACGCGTCCGGTTTTGTCTAGGTCACCCGTCTTTGCGGATAACTTCGTTCTTGGGGTCATAGGGGCTGTCTTCGACCACTTCGGCATCCCAAAGCTCGTTTAGCATTTTAACCTTGAGCTTGGTCCCCGGAACCGCGAGTTCAGGCGTCACATATCCCATCCCGATGGACTTCCCGAAGGCCACGGAATAACCGCCAGAGGTCAGACGGCCAACACGGGTATCACCATCATACAGCGCCTCACGGCCCCACGGATCGGCATCCTCCGGACCGTCGATCAGCAGCGTGCAGCACTTGGAGCGAACGCCGGTCTCGACCATCGCATCTTTGCCGTGAAACTCCTTTTCGAGATCCACAAAGCGCGGCAGATCGGCTTCAAGCGGAGTTGCGTCGCGGCCCAGTTCGTTGCCGAACGCACGATATGACTTCTCCTGCCGCAACCAGTTCTGCGCCCGCGCGCCGACAAGCTTCATGTCGTACTTGGCTCCGGCCGCCATCAATTGATCCCAGAGATAGTTTTGCATCTCGATCGGATGATGCAACTCCCAACCCAGCTCACCGGTATACGCCACCCGGATTGCCCGGACCGGGCACATGCCCAGTTCGATATCGCGGCAGGTCAGCCACGGGAACCGCTTGTTGCCCAGAACGGTCTGGGGATCCGCATCCTTGACGATTTCCTTAAGCACGTCGCGCGACTTTGGCCCGGCTATGGCAAAGACACCCCACTGAGTAGTGACGTCCTGGATCTCGATATAACCAAACGCATCAGCCTTGTCCTCTGCAGCTTTGCGCAGGAAGTCCGCATCGTAGGCGGTCCAGGCACCCGCAGACACAAGGTAATACTCGTTCTCGGCCAGACGGACGATGGTGTATTCAGTCCGTGTCGTGCCCTTCTCGGTCAGAGCATATGTCAGGTTGATCCGACCGACTTTGGGCAGCTTGTTACAGGTGAACCAGTCAAGGAACTGGGTCGCACCGGGTCCTTTGACGACATGCTTGGTAAAGGCCGTCGCGTCGATCAGGCCAACACCTTCGCGCACGGCTTTGGCTTCGTCCACGGCATATTGCCACCAACCACCGCGGCGGAACGACCGCGCGTCATGGTCAAAGTTTTCATCTGCATCAAGCGGACCGTAGTAGTTCGGACGCTCCCACCCATTCACGTGGCCGAACTGCGCACCCAAAGCCTTCTGCCGGTCAAAAGCCGGAGCTGTGCGCAACGGACGGCACGCGGGACGCTCTTCATCCGGATGGTGCAGGATGTAGACATGCTCATACGCTTCTTCATTCTTCCGCGCAGCATATTCGGTGGTCATCCACGAGCCGTAGCGCTTTGGATCAAGCGAGGCCATGTCAATCTCGGCCTCACCATCAACCATCATTTGAGCCATGTAATAGCCGGTACCGCCTGCAGCCGTGATACCGAAAGAGAAACCTTCGGCCAGCCACATGTTCCGCAAACCCGGTGCCGGTCCAACCAATGGGTTTCCATCCGGCGTGTAGCAGATAGGTCCGTTAAAATCGTCCTTCAGCCCCACGGTCTCAGACGACGGAATCCGGTGGATCATGCTCATGTATTCTTCTTCGATCCGATCAAGATCGAGCGGGAAGAGATCGGCCCGGAAACTATCCGGTACGCCATACTCGAACCGAGCCGGAGCATTGCGCTCGTACGGACCAAGAATCCAGCCGCCGCGTTCTTCGCGCACGTACCACTTGGCGTCGGCGTCCCGCAGAACCGGATGCTCACCGTTTGATTTGCGCCATTCGACAAGCGCAGGGTCCGGTTCTGTCACGATGAACTGATGCTCAACCGGGATGGCCGGAATCTTGATACCCAACAGTTTCGCAGTGCGCTGCGGGTGGTTGCCTGTCGCCGTCACAACATGTTCGGCATGGATGACGATCTGTTCCTCGGACGGCACAAGGTTGCCGCCTTTCTCGACCATTTTGGTACAGGTCACATCCCAATGATCGCCGGTCCACTCGAACGCATCCGCCTGCCATTTGCGCTCGATCATCACGCCCCGCTGGCGGGCCCCTTTGGCCATAGCCATCGTGACATCAGCAGGGTTAATGTATCCATCTGTCGGGTGGTAGATCGCGCCGACCAGATCGTCGCAGTTCACAAGCGGATACCGCTCCTTGATTTGCGAAGGCGACAGCCATTCATACGGCACACCACAGGTTTCCGCTGTCGACGCATAGAGCATGTACTCGTCCATACGCTCTTTCGTCTGCGCCATGCGCAGGTTGCCGACAACCGAGAAGCCCGCGTTGAGGCCAGTCTCTTCTTCAAGCGTCTTGTAGAACTTGATCGAGTAATCGTGGATGTGGGTCGTCGCATAGGACATGTTGAAATAGGGCAATAGGCCCGCAGCATGCCAGGTCGAGCCGGATGTCAGTTCATCCCGTTCGAGCAGCATCACATCATCCCAACCTGCACGAGCGAGGTGATAGGCAATCGAGGTGCCGACGGCGCCGCCACCGACGATCAAGGCTTTGACATGCGTTTTCATGGGTCTTCACTCCAAGGCGTTTGACCCTGTGAATACCCGTCGCGCAAAGCAACCACCAAACTGACCCGACACGTTGCAGCAGGAAAACGACGCGCAGTCGTTTCCCGTCGTTATTGCAGCACACGCGCTCGTGGAAGGAGCGACCTGTCAGGGGCCCGAGACGGCGCTTCCTCGGTCTGCACAAAGGCTGCATCAATCAACTTTTCAGATAACGAAGGGGATTCGGATGGAATCAGGCCGAGCGCGGCCAGATCAATCCCGACGACACGCAGGACACCGGCCTCCTCCAGCATATGAGCACCACGCATGGCAGCGCCCGCAGCGGTATCATACAGGCCAAAAGTGATTTCAGCCTTAGTGCCATGCCGATCAAGGACGGACTCTCTATAGTCCAGCAGAGTGTAATCATACGCCTCGGCCTTTGCCTGACGGATATAGTCCCAGGTTCCCAGCACCGCGACGAGACCGACTGCGTAAAACCCCAGCAAGAAGACATTTTTGAACAATTTAACTATCATACCAGCCCCAAACCGAAACGGGATCGGGATAGGACCACAAAGCGATCTCAATGCGCTTCAAACGAGATTATTCAGAGGCATCTCTTGGACACTGCACTCAATGCGCCGACAATCGGCGGCTTTGAATTTGAACGTTCACGTTGAGGAAACAATCTGCTCGCCGCCTTTTACCCCGCGTCGCTTTCTCCGCGACCCGGGCTCTGTGGCAGATTCACGCTGGCGAAGCGCGTTCTGGCCCTTTCGCACCTGCGAAACGAGACCTATAAGACCCGCGGCCTACGACCAACAGAGTCGCGGGCCACAGGATTATTGGCGCGGGGCAGATCTCAGATGCTTGGACTGGACAAAATGTTGGGCATGTTTTCATCGGACATGGCCATCGACCTTGGGACAGCGAACACGCTGGTCTACGTCAAAGGGCGCGGGGTCGTTCTGTCTGAGCCGTCTGTTGTCGCCTACCACATCAAGGATGGGCAAAAGAAAGTCCTCGCAGTGGGCGAAGACGCCAAGTTGATGCTTGGCCGGACCCCTGGAAGCATCGAAGCGATCCGACCAATGCGTGAAGGCGTGATTGCCGATTTCGATGTGGCCGAAGAGATGATCAAGCACTTCATCCGCAAGGTGCACAAGCGTTCGACCTTCTCCAAACCCAAGATCATCGTTTGCGTGCCGCATGGTGCAACCCCGGTTGAAAAGCGCGCGATCCGACAGTCGGTGCTGTCTGCAGGCGCGCGCAAGGCCGGTCTGATCGCCGAGCCCATCGCCGCAGCAATCGGCGCGGGTATGCCCATCACCGACCCGACCGGCAATATGGTCGTCGATATCGGCGGCGGGACCACCGAAGTCGCGGTCCTGTCACTGGGTGACATCGTGTACGCGCGTTCGGTCCGCGTCGGGGGCGACAGGATGGACGAGGCGATCATCAACTATCTGCGCCGTCAGCAGAACCTTCTCGTGGGCGAATCGACCGCCGAACGTATCAAGACCTCTATTGGCACTGCCCGCATGCCCGACGACGGCCGTGGCAGTTCCATGCAGATCCGCGGCCGCGACCTGCTCAATGGCGTACCCAAGGAAACCGAGATCAGCCAGGCCCAGGTGGCCGAAGCCCTCTCCGAACCGGTGCAGGCGATCTGTGAGGCGGTCATGACCGCGTTGGAAGCCACCCCGCCCGACCTTGCAGCCGACATCGTTGACCGGGGCGTGATGCTCACTGGAGGCGGTGCGCTGCTGGGAGACCTGGATTTGGCCCTGCGCGAACAGACCGGGCTTGCCGTGTCCATCGCGGACGAAAGCCTGAACTGCGTGGCCCTCGGCACCGGCAAGGCACTGGAGTACGAAAAACAGCTGCGCCACGCCATTGACTACGATAGCTGATCTGATCACCCATCTGTCGAAGAGTATGTTAGAAGTCCGCAAGACCTGAGCTGCAGACCGCGTCTCTCTTTTCGGTTTGCACGTGAAGGGGAGAGTATTGGCAAAGAACGGCACGAATAGCGAAGACTTCACAACACCGCTGCGGCGCCTGCTGTTGGCGGTTGTTATTCTATGCCTCCTTGGTCTCTTCTT
>JAUIIR010000013.1 GCA_030431485.1 Alphaproteobacteria bacterium | reverse complement strand
CGACCGACCCGTCACAACGTGGTGCGCCGACCGGGTTTGATATTCCTGTGCGTGAAGTGCGCCTGTCGGCTGGCGCTGGGTTCGTCGTGGTTGTCTGCGGTGAGATCATGACAATGCCGGGCTTGCCAAAAAATCCTGCAGCCGAGACGATCTGTCTGAACGAAGCTGGTCTGATTGAAGGGCTGTTCTAAGGCGATTGAGAAAGAGTGGGAGCGCTCAGGCGCGCCCGCTATTCCGAAACCCCGGACGGATTGGGCCTCCGGGAAACGGCAATGACCCGGAGGTCCCCATGCGGGCAGCCTTAATTGATGGAAAAGCCATCTCGGCAGATATGCGGTCAAGGATTGCGGCCGAAGCTGCGGACCTTGCCGAGGCAGGCTGGCAGCCCAAGCTTGTTTCGATCAGCGTTGGTGATACAGCCGCTGCTGACCTGTATGTGCGCAATCAGAAGAAACAAGCCGAGAGTGCGGGCGTGCAGTTCGAAGCGCGCGCCTATCCCGGTGAGACCTCTCTGGAGCAACTGACGGGTATTCTGCAGGGGTTGAATGCAGACCCCAGAGTCAACGGGATCATTATTCAGCGTCCCTTGCCGGGGCATATCCCGGTCAAGGTTCTGCAAAAACTGGTGCATCCGTTGAAGGACGTCGAGGGTATGCACCCGGCCTCAATCGGCAATATTGTCTACAATGATCTGGCATTGGCCCCCTGTACGGCTGTTGCTGCGGTAGAGATCCTGAAGACACTGCCTTTGCCAATCGAGGGCTTGAACGTGACGGTGATCGGGCATTCCGAGATCGTCGGCAAACCTATTGCCTTCCTGATGATGGGTCTGGGTGCGACGGTGACGGTCTGTCACCACATGACGCGCTCGGTTGCGATGCACAGCCGCGCCGCGGATGCGGTCTTTGTCGCTGTGGGAAAACCGGGGCTCGTCAAGGGAGACATGCTCAAGCCGGGAGCTGCATTGATCGATATAGGTATCAATCGGGTCGACGGGCGCACCGTCGGTGACGCGGATTTTGAAAGCTGCGCCGAGGTGGCAGGCTGGATCACGCCAGTGCCCGGCGGCGTGGGGCCAGTGACGGTTGCGACGCTGATGCAGAATGCGGTTTTGGCGACGCGGATGCAGATGGATCAGTATCGTGAGTCCTATGCTCAAACGGATGTGTAATTGCAGGGATCGGACGTCGCTCCCAAGCGGATAGTACTTGCGGAGAGACCGGCTGAGGCTTGGAAGCGTCGCGCGGAGCGTTTGCAGGTGTCAACGATCAGACGGCGTCCGCCCGTGGCTTTGTCCTCTTTTGTTGAGGCCGGACGAGATTTGAAGAACCTTCGAGAAGGAAGAGAAACATGAGCGCAACACTCATCGACGGCAAGGCTTTTGCCGCTATGATCCGCGGCAAAGTGGCAGACCATGTTGCCCGATTGAAGAAAGAGCAGGAGCTGACACCTGGTCTCGCAGTCATTCTGGTGGGCGAAGACCCGGCGAGCCAAGTCTACGTCCGCTCCAAAGGCAAGCAGACCACCGAGGTTGGTATGAACTCGTTTGAGCATAAGCTGGCAGCAAACACCTCTGAAGCTGAACTGCTGGCGTTGATCCAACAATTGAACGCCAATCCTGAAGTGCACGGAATCCTGGTACAGTTGCCTTTGCCCGATCATTTGGACGAGGATCTCGTTATAAACTCAATTGACCCGGCAAAAGACGTGGACGGTTTCCATATTTCCAACGTGGGTTTGCTGGGCACTGGGCAGAAATCAATGGTGCCTTGTACGCCGCTGGGCTGTCTTATGATGCTGCGCGATCATCATGGGTCACTGTCCGGAATGAACGCGGTGGTGATTGGACGATCGAACATCGTCGGCAAGCCAATGGCGCAATTGCTTTTGGGTGAGTCCTGTACAGTGACCGTCGCGCACAGCCGCACGAAAGACCTCGCCGATGTGGTGCGTCGCGCCGATATCGTGGTTGCAGCGGTCGGCCGCCCGGAGATGGTCCCTGGGGATTGGATCAAGCCCGGTGCGACGGTGATTGATGTTGGCATCAACCGTATTGAGGCTCCTGAAAAAGGTGAGGGAAAGACCCGTTTGGTAGGTGATTGCCACTACACAAGCTGCGCAGAGGTTGCGGGGGCTATTACACCCGTGCCCGGAGGCGTCGGGCCGATGACAATTGCCTGTCTTCTGGCCAATACACTAACAGCAGCCTGTCGCGCCAATGGATTGCCGGAGCCTGATGGTCTCACAGTCTGAGCTTCTACAGAGCGAGGTAGCCGATTCCCATGAAGGCCACCACGACGCCGCCCCATTGCGGGGCGGTCATCCGTTCTTTCAGCAGCGCCCATGCAAGCACAATGGTGAACAATCCGAACATTGAGGATGATACAGCAGCGAATTGAGGATGCTCTAACGTCCCCGCCGAAACAACGGCAAGCAAGGCGATCCCGTCCAGAACACCCATGATGATCAGTGGTACGATCGCCGACCATCCGACTGCCAAAGAGGCACGACGGATCGCAATTAGACCGATGAGCAGGACAAGTGCAGTAATGCGCGCCATCATGGTGGCATGAAGCTCACCATCCAGTTCTGCGGCCGTCTGGCCCAGCTTGAAAGTGAAGGCAAAACCCAGCGCCGAAATGATGGACAAAACAATCGTCGGTCCTTTTGCCGGCACAGGGTCGCCGCTTGTGTCGGCAAGTGCTGCGACAACGCCGACACCGACAATGATCAAAACAACTGCAGTGATTTGCCCGTATGTGATCACGGCGCCCGTCAGAGCGGCCAACCCAAGCGACACGATGGGGTAGGCGCCGATGATAGGGCTGACCAACCGTACCGGCCCACGCTCAAAGGCATAGTACAGGCCAAGGCTTGCCACCAGAAAGGCAGCACCTGACGCTATCGACAGCCACAGCGCGTCACCCTGAGGCAGTCGCAGATCATCGGTCGTCGCAAGAGCCCCAAGTTGGAAGACCAATCCAGCCAGAAGCACAAAAAACAGCGCACCCATGAGAGGTACTGTCCGGCTGAGATAGCGGATCGCAATGTCGTGCAGGCCCCAGCACAGCGCTGCCGCAAGGCCCAGGCTGATCGCGCTCATTTCTTGCTCCGTCTTGTTGGTTTCTTGCGTCTGGTTTGCCGTTGCCCTTGCATCGCGCAGGATCTCGGAATATTCTTTTTATTAAATATTATTTCCGCGCATGCAAATCAATGGAGAAGGCCAATGTTGGATAGTAAGTATCCCGACGTCGTCCCGGGGCCACCCAAACCCAGCATCATTCTGCAACCGCGCGTCTTTGCACTGCCGCCCGGCACTGAGCGTTATGTCGTCGAGGGGGCGGGGGCTATTCTTGTCCGTCTGGAGCAGGGCGACCGATTGGAGATTGAGAACACCGAGGGCGGTCAACCCTGTGAAATCGTCTGTGCTGACAGTCAAGGCACGATTGATGTGGGGATCATTGGCGCGGTAGGTCAAGGAGCGCCGCTTGGATTGCAGAGGTTGCTGACATCTCAGGATCAGTCTCTCAGAAGCCTGAGGATGGGTGTTGAAGCCCGGGGGCTGGACCTGTCGCAGGCACACGCTGTGCACTTATTCGAAAGCGTGACCCCGGCGGGGACGAAGCAGGGGTTCACGGTGACCCGCGACGGCATTGCGATCATTGCTGCGCCCGGCGGTATCATGGATTTCGAAGCGCAGGACACGGCGACCCCACTGACCGTCTGGATCAAGCGCGCCGTTCTCAAGAGTGCTGCACGTTTCGAATTGCCTGACCCACTTGCTGACCCGGTGGCCGACATCTGTGTGCATTCGGCCACTGCAGAGGCCTATTTCGTAAAGGCGGGCGACTATATCCAGATCATCGACGTTGACGGACGGCAATGCACCGACTTTCAGTGCTTTTCCGCGCGCAAACTGGACAAAGGCGTCGAACACGCGCTGGACGTGACCACCACGCGCACGCTCATGGGGCACAGCTACCCAATGCCGGGCTTGCATGCAAAATACTATGATCAGGACATGCTGCCGCTGGTCGAGGTAGTGCAGGATACCGTTGGGCGTCACGATGCCTTCGCTCTTGCCTGTGCTGCAAAATATTACGACGACATTGGCTATCCCGGTCACATCAACTGTTCTGACAACTTTAACGGTGCTTTGTCGCCGCACGGCGTCACGGCACGGGCCGGTTGGATGGCGATCAATTTCTTCTTCAACACGGGGCTCGATGAACACGGCGTCATGTACGCCGACGAACCCTGGACCCGTCCCGGCGATTATGTGCTGCTACGCGCCCTGACCGATCTGGTCTGTGTCAGCTCGGCCTGTCCTGATGACACGTCCGCCGCCAATGGCTGGAACCCGACCGACATCCATGTCCGCACCTATAGCGGCAAGGAAACCTTTCAACGATCCGTGGCCTACCGGCCCACACCCGATGCGGAGCCGAAAATGACCAAGCAAACAGGCTTTCACGACCGTTTTGCCAAGTTCACCGAGAATTTTATCGAATATAATGGGTATTGGCTGGCCAGTTCGATTTCGACCGCCGGTCCAATCGCAGAATACCACGCCTGCCGCGAGAAATCCGTAGTGCTGGATCTGTCCGCGCTGCGCAAATTCGAGATCACCGGTCCGGACAGTGAGGCGCTGTGTCAGTACGTGTTCACCCGGAACATGAAAACCCTTCCCGTGGGCGGCGTGGTCTACACGGCGATGTGCTATCCTCATGGCGGGATGATTGACGATGGAACCGTGTTCCGTCTGGGCAAGGACAATTTCCGCTGGATTGGCGGATCGGACTACGGAGGCGAATGGCTGCGCGAAAAGGCTGAGGAACTTGGACTGAAAGTGCTCATCCGCTCTTCAACCGACATGCAGCACAATATCGCCGTACAAGGTCCGGAAAGCCGCGATCTGTTGAAGAAGGTCATCTGGACCGCGCCGCACCAGCCGAAATTCGAGCAGCTTGAATGGTTCCGTTTTGCACCAGCACGGATCGGCGATCATGACGGTGTGCCGATTGTCGTGTCGCGTACTGGCTACACAGGCGAGTTGGGGTACGAGATATTCTGCCATCCGAAACATGCGGGCGAGGTGTTCGATGCCGTGTGGGCGGCTGGCAAGGATCATGGGCTGACACCGATGGGACTTGAAGCCCTCGATATGGTGCGGATCGAGGCCGGGCTTATCTTCGCCGGGTACGATTTCAGCGATCAGACGGATCCATTCGAAGCGGGGATCGGGTTTACCGTGCCTCTGAAATCCAAGACGGATGATTTCATTGGTCGCGAGGCATTGATCCGCCGCAAGGAAACACCGGCGCGAAAACTTGTAGGTCTGGATATCGACAGCAATGTCGATGTCGGGCATGGCGACTGCGTTCACATAGGCCGCGCACAAATCGGCGAAGTGACGTCGTCCATGCGTTCACCGATCCTTGGCAAGAACATTGCCTTGGCTCGGGTGGACGTGGCGCATCATGCGGTTGGCACCGAGGTAGAGATCGGCAAGCTCGACGGCCATCAGAAACGTCTTCCGGCAACGATTGTGCCGTTTGCGCATTATGATCCGCAGAAGACCAAACCGCGGTCGTGATGTAGATCAATGCGGGGCCTTGAGGCCTCGCCTAGCGTTTGAGATATGAAAACAGCGCTCTCAGAGATCGGCGGTGAGGACCGTCTGCACGACTTGATCACGGCATTCTATGACCGAATGGAAACGGACCCGTCAGTGCACGCCTTGCACCGACTGCATTTTCGTGGGCATGGGATGAACCATACGCGCCAGACACAGTTCGAGTTCATGAGCGGGTTTCTGGGGGGGCGCGCCTATTACCGCGAGCGGTTCGGTCACATGAATTTGCGTGAAATCCATGCACATGTCCCAAGCCGCACTGAGGACGCCGACCTGTGGCTGCAAACCTTTGACGCCGCGCTGGCTGATTGTGAAATGCGCGGTCCAGCAGTGGATAAACTGCGCGCAACCTTGCGCCGCGCGGCGCATATGTTGGTCAACGAGGTGCATGACTGGCGACGCGAGGCTGACAGTCCCGCAAACGAGAATGCGTAAAGAAAATCGCGGCTGCTTGATTTCGCGCCACTTTGCCCTCCGCTGAAACGAGTGACGCAAGTGCGCTTAAACTTGTAGATAGCAAACAGCATTAATTGAAAAATGCGTGGGCTCATCTCTGAGCCCACGCACATCGTTAGTGGTTTTGCCTGACTTAGTACCTGTCGAGATGTTTGGCGATCATGTCAGGGTCCCCCATTTTTCGTGCCTTCTCCAAGTGCTCACTTTCCCGCACGAACTGTATGCGGTGCCAAGCGAGCCAGAAAATCACCCCGGCGATCGTCATCGGGATTTCCCAGCCTTGGAAGGGATAAATCGGCCCCACATTGGCCAGATCGACGGCCCAGTTTTCGTATCCGTTCGTAGACATGTATGTGCTCCTTATTCGGCTGGAGTTACGCGCGCGGCCAAATGGGCCTTGTCGGCTTCGATGATGTCGGTCTTGGCGTCCTCGTAGGCATGGTGTTCTGCGTAATCGAGGCCTTGCAGCTCGACTTCTTCAGGGATGCGCAGTACGCCTGCAGCTGCCTGCATTTTGGCCACGGCCCAGCCTGGCAGCCAGCCAAGGACAAAGAACATGATGACCGCGCCGATGGTCTGACCAACAGGGTTGATTGTGGCATAGCCCTCATACGGCGAAGACGGTGCACCCCACAGAACGAAGCCCGCGATAATCAGGCCCAGAACGCCAGAGTAGCCATGGACCGCGACAGCGCCGACGGCGTCATCGAGCTTGAAACGACGTTCAACCCAGTAGTGAAGCTTATACACCACAACAACGCCGGTCGCACCAATCAGCATTGCCTGAATGGGATGATAGAGGTCATTGCCGGCCGATGCGGTGATGACACCGGCCAGACCACCCGAGAACGTCCAGAACGCGTCTCCTTTGGAGACGACGTAGGCGGCCATCAATCCACCCGACAGCGACATCAGGAAGTTGAACGTGATTGCAGACAGCGATGTGGGCGCGAGGTAAATGTTTGTCGCAGTCCATGTTGTGCCGGTGATCTGGCCGTCGATGACCTCGGGCGAGATGGCTGGTACGTTACATGCTGCGTAGAACCCCCAGAAACCGGTGTAGATCAGGAAGATCCCGATCGTGAGCATCCAGGGGTTGTGTGGAGGAATGTCTCGAGGCGTACCGTCAGAGGCGAATTTGCCAATCCGCGGTCCCAGAACCATGATCACGCCCAGTGCGTAGCCGCCAGCAATCGCGTGGATCACGCCCGAGGCGTAGGCATCGTGATAGCCGAGATATTGAACCATCCAGCCGCCGTAGTGCCAGCCCCAAGCCGCGTCGATGATCCACCAGACGGAGCCGATCAGAACCGCATGTACCCATAGTGCTGAGGACCGAATTCGTTCGATCACCGAACCAGACACAATCGAAGCTGCAGTCCAGGAAAACAGCAGGAATGCGGCCCAAAAGACACCCGTGATGCGATCAGACAGGTTTGTGCCCATCGTCTGCGACCAAGGTAGGTTGGCGTTGCCCATTTCGTGGTTCAGCCCGCCAAAGAATGGGAACATTGGGAATGCCCAGTAGATCCACCAGCCGAAGAAAAAGAACGTCACAGTGACCAGTGGGATCACCATCACGTTTTTCATGAGCGTGTGCATGTGATTGCGTCGGCGGCTGGCGCCGACCTCGTACATGCAAAAGCCCACATGGATTAAGAACATGAAAACGACGGTTACCCAGTAGTAGAACTCGGTAAACACCGTTGTCAGTGCGTTCAGATTACCGTCCATCGCATCCTCCCTTGCGCGTTTTTCATCTGAGGTGAAATTTTTTTCTTAAGAGGTGCGCAAATCTGTCCGGCTGTCAATAGTTACATTAATCAGGCATCGGTGTGTGTCTTTGCTGAAAACATACGCAAAACTGAGTCTTTGTTTTCCCATGAGGAAAATATTCTGCACGAAAGTATTGATTTTTGGCGCGACTCGGGTCTGAATATTGGCAAAATACATCGCAACGGGAGGCTTTCATGGCCATCATCTACAGAACGTCGGCACTTGCGCCGCGCCACGCAGACATCGGGGGCGAGCTCGAAGACTGGAACGGCATGGGGACCGCTTGGTTCTATGACCATTCCGACGAACGCGCCGAGGCCGACTATCTTGCTGTGCGGACAAAAGCTGGCCTCATGGACGTGTCCGGCCTGAAGAAGGTTCACCTCGTCGGCCCTCATGCTGCCGCCGTAATTGACCGCGCCACCACTCGCAATGTTGACAAGATCATGCCGGGACGGGCCGTCTACGCCTGCATGCTGAACGATGAGGGAAAGTTCATTGACGACTGCGTGATCTACCGTCTCTCGGTGAATCACTGGATGGTCGTGCACGGCACAGGAACTGGGCATGAGTCGCTGGCTATGGCGGCTTTTGGCAAAAGCGTTGCAATGATCTTTGACGACGACTTGCATGACATGTCACTGCAGGGACCTGTTGCAGTGGACTTCCTTGCAAAGCACGTTCCAGGCATCCGCGACCTCGCGTATTTTGGCATCATGCAGACCAAATTGTTCGACATGCCGGTCATGATTTCGCGCACAGGCTACACTGGTGAGCGCGGCTATGAGATTTTCTGTGAGGCTCGCCACGCCATCGCGCTGTGGGACAAGATCCTCGAAGATGGCAAAGACATGGGCATTGCACCTGTGCAGTTCTCGACGCTCGATCTTCTGCGCACTGAAAGCTACTTGCTCTTCTATCCCGGCGACAACTCGGAAACCTTTCCTTTCGCGGACGAGCCTTGCGGGGACACTCTTTGGGAACTGGGGCTGGATTTCACCGTATCACCCGGCAAGATTGGTTTCCGTGGCGCGGAAAACCACTATGCGCTCAAGGGCAAGGAGCGTTTCAAAATCTACGGTGTTCTGCTTGAAGGCAAGACTCCGGCGGACATGGGGGCAGAACTGCTCAAGGATGGCGAAGTTGTTGGCGTCGTAACCTATGGCATGAACTCGAACCTGAACGACCACAACGTTGGTATTGCACGGATGCCGGTCGACTGCGCTGTGTCGGGCACCAAGCTGACAGTGCGGAATCAGGATGGTACGGAAATCGCCTGTACTGCTGAAGAAATGCCCTTCTACGACAAGGACAAGTCGATCCGAACCGCAAAAGGCTGATTGGCCGGGCAGGGCGCCTTTCATTGGGTGCCCTTTTCCTTTCCTATTCTTCCACAGCCGAACAGAATGGAGCAGACGACTCGATGTCGAAATTCCAGTTTCCCGAAAGTATTGCCAGTCGCCCGGTATATGGCACTCTTGAGCCGCGACCCGGCAAGGCTCATCTGATGATCGCAGATGCTGAAGGCGCCGAGGCGATTCTTGAGCTTGCCTCGCAGGACGCGGCTTTGATGGCCAAGACGCATATTATCTATATCCCCAAAGGAACTGATTTCTCTGAAAAACTGCGCGCGTTGAAGCCTGCGCAGTTTTACGAGGGGCCGAGCTATGACGCTTCGGTTCAGCGGATCCAAAAGGTGCTTGGCGATGCGCATATGGGGCTGCAGGTCTATTTGGCAGGCACGGAAGGGTTGATGGGGCAGGCGATGAATGAGGCCGTCTCGGCGGGCATTCCTGCCTCTGCGATTCAGACCGAGCATCGCGGGTCTGTCGCACGGCGCATGCAATGTGTGCATTGCAAGGGGATCACAGAGGATGTCGTGACGGATCCCTTTGTTTGTTCGCATTGCGGGCTGAACCTGTTCGTACGCGATCATTACTCGCGCCGTCTTGCGGCCTTTCAGGGTGTTTGCATCGACGCCGAAGATCCGGGCAACGTTCCCGAACCCGTGGAGTTGTACAAATGAGCGCTGCCCCTCAGAAAGCCAAGGCCGGTGCCGAGAAGATCGCTGTAACTGTGTCTGCGGTCGTGCCACTGAACGATTTGGTCACCCGGTTTGAGTTCAAACGCACAGACGGTGCAGAGTTCCCGCCGTTCTCGGCAGGTGCGCACACTGTCGTTGAAATGCAGGATGGTGATCGCACCCGCCTGAACCCGTATTCTCTGATGTCTGATCCTGCGGATCGGTCGATCTATGCCATCTCTGTTCGCCGTGATGATCAGGGAAGGGGCGGATCGCTTTTTATGCACCAAAAGGTCAAGGTCGGCGACGCCATGACACTGACCTATCCGGTGAACCTGTTTTCATTGGACCTGCGGGCAAAGAAGCACGTTTTCTTTGCCGGGGGCATTGGCATCACGCCCTTCAAGGCAATGATTGCCCAGTTGGAACAGTCGAATGGCAATTGGGAACTGCACTACGCCTGCCGGACCCCGGCACTTGGCACCTATGCCGATGAGTTGACCAATGCTTATCCGAACAAAGTTCATGTCTACTACGATGACCAAAATCAGGTCATTCCGCTTGAAGACCTGCTGGATGGGCAACCCCTGGGAACACATGTCTATGTCTGCGGTCCGACCGGCATGATCGATTGGGTCCACGCCACAGCCGCCGCACACGGCTGGCCGTCCGAGAACGTACATTCGGAAGAATTCCTCGCGCCCCAGCCCGGCAAACCGTTTGAAGTGCGGTTGTGTCAGTCTGATATCACCATCCAGGTTGGCGAACATGAAAGCCTGCTTGAGGCGATGGAACGCTGCGGCGTCGACGCGCCGTTCCTGTGCCGTGGCGGGGCTTGTGGCCAGTGCGAAACGGATGTGGTCGAAGCAGAAGGGGACTTCGTTCACCGCGATCACTGGCTGGATGATGAAGATCACGCATCTGGCAAGAAAATCATGCCCTGCGTCAGCCGCTTTGTTGGCAAGACGCTGGTTCTGGATCGGTAAGGAGCCGCGACATGACCATTCAGTTCAATAACGAAACCTTCCGTGACGATTATTCCTTCCGTAACTCGGACTGGGCGATCAAGCGGTTTCCGTTCCCGTTCCATGAAGACAGCTACATGTACTCGGTCAACATGGAGCAGCACCGGGGCGGCCCCGAGGGATCGGTCTACGAAAAGCGCTTTGACGTTGATGAGCACTACCTTTCGGAGATGCAGGACCGAGCCATCGTTCTGGCCGAGGACCCGCTTCGCTGCCAGTCGCTGCCGCATATGACACTGGCCGGGTGGGACACTTTGGAACTGATCATGGTGTCCAAATCCGAGGACTACCCGGAGCTTTTCGAACTTCACCGTGACGGCAATCGCTGGCGCTGGGTGAATAAGCCGATGAAGATCGACCACACCTTTACCTTTCTGGATGAAACGACGCTGCCGTGCGGGCCGCTTGAATACATCACGCGTCAGACACAGGGCGATTTCGCAGTGCTCGACCAGCGCGATGAGATGTTGTGGATGGACGCAGGCATGGTTACCACTCAGGCGGACTGGAGCCTCGATTTCGATATCGGCATGAATTTCTTTGAGTGGCATGCGCCGGTGCCGCTGGCGCATGAGATGGGCATCTTCAAGCGCGCGCTGAAATTCCTGCTGAATGTGCAGCAAGGTGCTCCTGCGCGGCGCCTGAATTGGACCATGACGGTGAACCCGTTGCTGGATACGTCGCCCGAGAACTATCATAAGTGGGGTATCCAGAAGACCACACTCACGCCTGAGAACATCGGTGCGAAACAGCATTTGCGTGTCGAATTGCAAACCTTCTTCAGGCTGCCTCGCTCGAATGCACTTCTCTTTCCGATCCGGTGTTACTTGATCGCGTTTCAGGACATCGTGACAGTGCCGAAATGGGGCCGGCGACTGCATCGTGTCGTCCGCGACCTGCCCGAGGAACTGGCGACCTACAAAGGCTTTATCGCAAACCGTCCAGTGATGCTCGATTATCTGAGCCAGTATGATGACGGATTGCCGACCAGCCCTGGTGTCTGGCCAGATCTGGAAACAGAACCGCCTCTGGCGAAGTAAACCAGCCGGGGCCATAACGGCCCCGTTTTAGTTTTCCTGCTTGTAGCTGATGATCGACAGATACCTGATTGGGAATTGTACCAATTCTTCAGGCCCGTGTGGCGCATCGGCGTCGAAGAACAGCGTATCGCCCGCCTCAAGCTGATAGGTCTCTGAACCGTGGCGGTAGCCGACCACACCTTCCAACATGTAAATCATTTCGATCCCGTCATGTTGGAATGTCTTGAATGTGTCGGACTCGCTGTTGAGTTCGATCAGGTAGGGTTCGACGATCACGCCGCTGTTGTTTGCGCCAATATGGCCAAGCAGATTGTATTGGTGCCCGGACCGCGTGCCAGCGCGCTCAATCTCGACGCCTTCACCCGACTTGGTATGAACTGCCTCGCGTCGTTCCTCATATGTCTTGAAGAACGCGGTCAGCGGTACAGAAAGTGCGTTGGCCAAGGATTGCAGGGTCGTAAGAGACGGCGACGTGTTTCCGTTTTCGATCTTCGACAGCATCCCAATCGACAGGTTTGTCAGAGCCGATAGTTCCGCCACAGTGATATTCTTTTTTTTCCGGAATGCCCGAACCTCGCGGCCTATCGCAACTTCGAGCACCTTCTCTCGTTCTTCGACAACCTTATGAGGATCCTGAGACAGTTTGGACAAGTTGCTGGCCTTAAGTAGAGTCATTCCAATGAGCCCCGGGATTGAATTCAGGAAAGTCGCAGAAGGTAAACGACAACCTAATAGGTAAGGCCAGTTTCATGTTATTGCAAAAAAATTTCCTTTCAGTAGATTTTTACCTTCCGTTCGAAGAAGCAGTTCGGAATTGTCAAATCCCATTTGCCTCGCGGCATGCGGGGCAGTGCCGGTCAAGTATCAATTCTGCAGATCACCGCACGGCTTTGTCCGACGTGTTATTCAGAGACGTCGGGTTGCAAGCTGAAGACCGGGATGAAACTGGCAGGCGCCAGAGTCTCACCTGTTTGCTCAAGGCCAATATTTTCCGCTGTGATCGGTATGATAACCGGACCGGCTTGGCGATGTACCAAACTGCCTTCGATAGCACGCGCGGCGAATTCGATGGCCATTCGGCCCTGCAAAACGGGGAAATCTGTGGGGGCAAAAAGGATCTTATTGCGTAGGATGCCGCGATGGACTGCATGTGTCATGTAGTCTGATACGATCTTTGTGTGGCCTTCCTTGCCACGGCTGCGCAAGACTGAAACAGCGGCTTCGGCTGCCGGTGCCGCGCCGACGATGTAGTCAAGATCCGGCACTTCATCGAGCGCTTCTTCGACCAGCAGAACCTGGATTTCGCGCCCTGTATCTCCGTATTTGGTTACGGCTATCTCCACCGCGCTGTCTTGTACGGCTCGCCGAAATCCATCCTCTACGAAACGCACCCAACCAGCGCCATCAGGGCCGGGAAACCAGGCAACCCGGACAGTCGGAGTGCCTTGCGCGTGGCGGTCCGAAATCATGCGGCCAGCGACGAAACCCATTTGCGTCCATGACACGCCAACTTTTGCAGTTATGCCCTCATCAGCAATGTCGTTGACCGCGGCAATGACCGGAATCTGCTGAGAAATCTCTTTCAACGTTTCAGTCAGCCCGTCGAAGGATACCGTGCCGACAATCAATGCATCAGCCCCATCATCGACGCAATCGCGGACCTGCTGTCGCTGGCGTTCGAGATTTGGATAGCCGCCAGCCTCGATCAGCCGAAATCCGACGCCAAGTCGACGAGCTTCTTCGACCATGCCGTGATTGACGCTGAGCCAATATGAATCTTTCAAATGGGGGTAGGCAACACACATCGTCCAAGGTTCCGCCGCGCGGGTCAGAGGCGTATATTGCTGGACCGTTCCCGGCCCGTCATAGTCAAACGGTGCATCGGGTACATGAATGCGCCAGGGCTCGGCGTTTACCGCCCCGGCGACAAAACACAGAATAATGGTCCACAAAGGTCGCATAGCTGAAACATACCCGGCAAAGGAAGTGGACGGCAATGGTCACGGACAATCGGATAGGGAAATGACCCAATGGGATTGAGGGCCAAATTGCTTTTTGCCTTTGTGCTGATTGCGGGGCTCCCGACACTGGCGGGGCTTATGGGTCTTGTCGAATTGCGCAGCCTTGCGATCCGGCAATCTGATGTCATCAGCCAGACCATTCCGGATATCGGCGACATGAGAGGTATCGCGGAAGAAAGCACAAGCATTGTCGCGATTGCCCCGCAGCTTGCGGATATCGCCAATCAGAACGAGCGGGAGGATTTGTCGAAAGACCTGTTGGCACAAGTCGATGCATTGTCTCGTCGTTTGGGACGCCTGCGAGAGACACGAGGAACGGACATCGTCGGTCTTCAGGGCACGGTTGCCCGCATTGGGGCCGCTCTTGAACGACTTGACCGCCTGGTCGCGCAGCGCATCACCGCCGACACTCTGGCCAGTGATCGGGCACAGGTGGCTCTGGATGTGACAAACACCTTGGTGGATATGGCAGATACACTCGTTGCAAATGCAGAGATGGGCACGACGGCGGTCGTATCCAGCCTGTATGGTGACGTTGTCTCTGGTCCTGGCGTCAACGACACCTTGCTCGATACTCTCGACAAGCTTTTGGAAGTCGATCTGTTCCAGCTTGGATTGATGTACGAACTCCGCTCGCGAGCAGCGGAGCTGGGATTGCTGGTAAGCCGGATCGATGGCGCGGCCGAGACGGCCGAACTGGACGCGATGGAGGCCGCGTTTGAGCAAGGACTTGCGGTGGTGTCGCGGCGCATTGATGCGATCCGAGATCCGGGCCGATTGGCACTGGCCCAAAGCTATTTGCTGCAATTGCAAGCCGTTTCGCAACCGGGTGCAAGTCTTTTTGATCTACAACGATCAATCATCGAAACACGCGCGGGCATCGAAGCGTTGAAGCGCGAAGTGCAGGGTCAGGCGCGGCTTCTTGCGGACGAGGCTGCGGCCGTGGCTGACGGATTGCAAACGCTGGCCGTTCGATCCGGTGACACCGTTGCGCAGCAGATGAAAGAAGCGCAGATCCGGAGCAGCATGGCGGCATTGATTGCGCTTTGTCTTGCGTTGGCTGTGCTCTGGTTTCTTGTTCGCGGAAGGATCACGCGCCCGCTTGATCAACTCTATGAGAACATGACTGCGCTAGCGACCGGCAATCTTGATCGTGAAATTCGCAGCCGCGGCAATGACGAGATCGCCCGCATGGAAGCCGCGACCGAGCAGTTTCGCCAGCAAGCCATCGCGAAGCGTGAGCTGGAACACCAGCGTGATGCCACTGCGCGCGAGTTGATGGCGCATCGAACCAATCTCGAAACGCTTGTAAGCCGTCAGACCGAGGCCTTGCGGAAAGAGGCGAGTGCGCACGAGGAAGCCCGTCACAAAGCCGAAGCCGCCGACCGTGCCAAATCCGAGTTCCTCGCTATGATGAGCCACGAAATCCGCACGCCGATGAACGGCATGTTGGGCCTGTTGCGCAGCCTTTCGGATGAGGCGCTTTCTGACACTCAGGCGCAAAGGGTCAATGCGGCGCAGGCTTCTGGTCAGAACCTGTTGCAGATTTTGAACGACATCCTCGACTATTCAAAGATAGAGCATGCCGGAGTCACGGTGGTTTCTGCGCCGTTTTCGCTCAGGAGATTGACCGACGACATCGTTGCGCTGATCCGACCCGGGGCCGAGGCGCGGGGGCTCCCTGTCTTGCTGGACCATCCCGCTGAACTTGCCGACGTGTTCATCGGCGACGTGTCGAAGTTGCGCCAGATTCTGTTCAATCTGCTATCCAATGCGTTGAAATTCACCGACTCCGGTGAGGTCATTCTCCGCGTGCGTGTCAGCCCTGCCGGACAGAAACAGCAGAGCGTGGTGTTTGAGATAAGCGATACCGGGCGTGGTGTTTCCGACGAGGCCAAAGCACGCATTTTCGAAGCGTTCGAGCAAGAGCATACCCGGATCAGTGCCCAATATGGCGGCACCGGGCTCGGGCTTGCAATTTCCAAGCGGTTCGCCGACGCGATGGGCGCGCGTCTGACTCTTGAAAGCACGGTGGGTGTTGGGTCGGTCTTCTCGCTGATGGTCGAGTTGAACGAAGGCGATCTTTCCGAGATAGACCAGATGACGCGTCCCACGGCAATCGCTCGGGCCGACGTGCCTCTGGATGTGCTGGTCGTGGAAGATAACGACATCAACCAGATGGTGGCGCGTGCCTATCTTGAACGTATGGGGCATCGCTGCGTTTGCCTGGCAAATGCTGAAACGGCTTTGGCGCGGCTGAAAACTGAACTGTTCGACGTCATACTGATGGATGTAAAGCTGCCCGGGATAGATGGCGTCGAAGCCACACGGCGTATTCGTGCTGACAAGGACCCGGAACTGGCAGCAATCCCGATCATCGGTCTGTCCGCCCACGTGCAAGAAGAGCAGATCGACACACATTTGGCGGCGGGGATGAATAGTTTTGTCGCGAAACCCGTTGCGCCGGAACGTCTGGCATTGGCGCTGGACAGCGTAATGCAGGGGCGGGAGGGGGCGGTCTTTCTCTCGTCCCGTATGCCAAAGTCGAATGCCCAAAGCCGGGTGGATCTCCTTCGCCGCGCCCTTGAGCGGGACAAGGCTGATCTGGGAGCCGAACAGGCTGCGCACATCGCGCGTCTTTTTCTGGACCGGATCGAGACCGAACAAGCGGAACTCGTCGCTGCGTTGAAGGCGGAGGATGAGACTGAGTTGCGGCGGGTGGCGCACCGGATGAAAGGAAGCCTTGGAAACTACGATTTGTCAGAAGCGATGGAGTTCCTGCGCCGTATTGAAGACGCAGATGGCCACGTGGAGCCGTTGGTCGCACGCATGGCTGCACTGGTTCCGCTCATCCGCGAAGCGATGCAAGACGCTTTGGTCGATGTGTTGAAGACCGATGGCCCCGAGGTCATGTCACACGAGGCGTAAAGCTATATCCCTCGCCATGCACTGTGCAGATCAGCATTGGTTGGGCCGGGTCCGGTTCCAGTTTGGCACGCAAACGGCGTACGAGAACATCAACCGTACGCGGGTTTGTCCCATATTGCCGATGTGTGACGCGTCCCATCAGAGCATCCCTTGTAACGACCTGACCGGCATGTGTTACAAGGCAGAACAGGACCTCGAACTCCGCTCGGGTCAAAGGCACCGTGTTGCCCTCCGGATCCTCCAGGCGGCGTGCGCGGCTGTCGAAAGTGAACCGCTCGAACCGATAAAGCTGGCGCTGGGCATGGTTTGCCTGACCCGTACGATACAGGAGGTTTTTGATCCGCGCCAATAGCTCGCGACGATTGAAAGGCTTACAGACATAGTCGTCGGCGCCAATCTCAAGCCCCACGATCCTGTCCACATCGTCATCGCGTCCCGAGACGAGGATGATGCCGATATCTGAAATCGCGCGCTGTTCACGGGCAAGGCGCAGTCCGTCTTTGCCGGGCAGATTGACGTCCACCAGCATCAGATCGATCGCGCCTTGCGACAGAATCGTTTCAGCTTCTTCTGCACTCGCGGCCTCGGATACCGCAAATCCCTGAGATTCAAGGTAGATCACCAGCGCCGACCTTGAAACGGGCTCGTCCTCTATGACCAGTATCTGTGTCTGTGCTTGGTGCATCGAAACCACGTAGGGAAACCCGGAGGAAAATATCTTTCCTGTTAACAACTTTTCACATTACGGCATAGCCTGTTCATGCCTCATGTCTGACCTGTTCACATTTCCTGTCTACTTTTTTTAAGGATCGCCGTCGTTTTGGGCGTCTTTGACCCCTCTGGCGACACCAAGAAAAGTAAGCAACAGACAGGGAAGTAACATGCGTATCACATCACTATTGTCGGCATCGGCGCTGGCACTGGCTTCGGTGACGGCTGCACAGGCTCAGGACAGTTCTGACCCAATCGTCATCCCGACGCACAACTGGTCTAGCCAGATCGTCATGAGCCACGTGGTTGGGCAGATTTTTGAATCCATGGGCAACAGCGTCGAATACGTTTCGACCGACAGTCAGGCGGTCTATGAATCCGTGCGCTTGGGTGACGTGACGCTGGAACTTGAAGTCTGGGAAGGCGCCTTCGGCCCGGCTTTTGAGGCGGCCATGGAAAAGGGTGGCTTGCATGACGTGGGCGATCACAATGCCGTCACACGCGAAGACTGGTGGTACCCGATGTGGACCAAGGAAGCGTGCCCCGGGCTACCGTCGTGGGAGGCTCTGAACGAATGCGCTGCACTCTTCGCCACGCCTGAGACCGGTGATAAAGGCCGTTTTCTGGGGGGGCCGGTTGACTGGCTCAAGCATGATCAGGAACGCGTCGACGCGCTGGGAATGGATTTTGTCGTCGTCAACGCGGGATCGGCTTCGGCGCTATGGGCCGAGGTTGGCTCGGCTGAGCGTGACAGGCGGCCAGTGGTGATTTTCAACTGGACTCCGAATTTTGTCGAAGCGCTATATCCGGGGGAATTCGTCGAATTCCCGGAATATGTCGACGGTTGCAAGGATGATCCGGCAGTCGGGCCGAACCCTGAGATGACATATGACTGTGGCAATCCCGCCAATGGCTATCTCAAAAAGGCTGCATGGGACGGCATGGAAGAAAAGTGGCCGGCCGCATACGCCACACTGAAGAACATCAGCTTTACCAACCCGCAGATCGCCGAAATGGCCAAGCTGGTCGATATCGACGAATTGGAACCCGAAGATGCTGCGGCTGAATGGCTGGAACAGAATGAGGCGATCTGGAAGCCTTGGGTGGACGGCGGCGCGTAACCACTCGTTTTCGTACCTGAATTACCTCCCCGGTACGCGGTGTCGGGGAGGTCCCGGTTCCAGCAGAGGTGCTTGATGACTGACCAAAAACCCGTGATTTCCTGTCGCAATGTCTGGAAAATGTTCGGACCACAGCCGGAAGCCTATCTCGCGGGATTGGACCCGGCTGCAAGTTTCGAGGCAATTCGTGCAGATGGCTATGTCCCGGCCGTGCGCAACGTTTCATTGGATATTGCCAAGGGCGAGATGTTGGTGATCATGGGCCTGTCTGGTTCCGGGAAATCGACGCTTGTACGCTGTATGTCGCGTCTGTTGGATATCACTGGCGGCGCCATCGAAGTTGAAGGCCACGTCATCGGCGATCTGTCGGAGCGGCAACTGATCGACTTACGCCGCAACAAGATGGGCATGGTCTTTCAAAGTTTTGGCCTTCTTCCGCACCGGACGGTGCTGGACAATGTCGCCTTTCCGCTGGAAATGCGCGGGCAGGATATTCACGCGCGCCGCGCTCGCGCGATGGAAGTGATCGAATTGGTCGGATTGGGCGGGCGCGAAGATTACTTCCCACGCGAATTGTCCGGCGGCCAGCAGCAACGGGTTGGCATTGCCAGAAGTCTCGCAATCGAGCCGGATATCTGGTTTTTGGATGAGCCTTTTTCAGCACTTGATCCGTTGATCCGGCGCGAGATGCAGGACGAATTCCTGCGCTTGCAAGAGATGCTTGGCAAGACAATCGTATTTATTACCCATGACTTCGACGAGGCACTGCGGCTTGCCGACCGCATCGCCATCATGAAGGACGGAGCGGTCGAACAGATCGACAGGCCTGACCGGATCGTGATGGAGCCAGCGACGCCCTATGTGGCAAAGTTCACTGAAGAAATCGAAAAAGCGCGCGTGGTTCATGCGAGTGCTTTGGCCGGACCGGTAAATGGCCTCAGCCTGAGCGGGGACGCCGTGGATGGCAGCAAGACAATTTCCCAACTGGCGCGTCTTCTGGTGAATGATGAGCGGTCGATCCTCCCAGTTGCCGGACCGGATGGCGGAGTGATTGGTGCCTTAGACAAGCAGCGTGCATTGGACGTGTTGTTTGGAGAAGCCCAATGACCACGGTCGCGACCGATGCGCCCGTATCCGTCGCGGGCCAGTCCCGTTTGCGCATGGCGCAGGTGCTGTTCGGTGCAGCGCTCTGCCTCGCACTTGCCAAGGGCTTGCTGCCAGACGCAATGATCCGGCTGCCTGAGGCGTGGGTGCTGCCTTTTGCCGATTGGTTCAACGCCGTTTTCAATTTCATGCGTGATGATCTGGGTTTGGTCCATGTGACCCGCGCTTTTGCGGATGGGCTGGATTGGTTTTTGGATGTGACCGCCAACTTGCTCTATGGCAAAAACCGCTGGCCGCGCATTGGTCCAATCCCTTGGAGCGTGATCGCCGTAACTGCGGCTATTGTTGGCTATGCCCTCAACGGATGGCGGCTGGCCGCGCTGTCAGGTCTGACCTTTGTCTGGATCGCTGTGATGGGTCAGTGGCAGTGGGCGATGGAGACGCTTTCGGTGATCCTGATTGCCGCGCCTGTATCTGTCCTGTTGGGGCTCGTTATGGGCACGTTGGCATGGCGCAGTGCACGGTTCCGCGCGGTTTTGAACCCGCTTTTGAATGTGGCGCAGTCGCTGCCGCATTTCGCCTACATGATCCCTGTCGTGGTGTTTGTCGGCGTGGGCCCCAAGGCCGGAGCCATCGTAACCATCATTTTTTCTGTACCGCCGATGATCCGAATGACGCTTCTGGGGCTGCAAAAGGTCCCGACTGAGGTTATCGAAGCCGGACAAATGGCAGCTGCGACCCCTTGGCAGTTGCTGCGCCACGTGCGCCTGCCGACGGCAAGGACCGAAATACTCGTGGGTGTGAACCAGGTCATTATGCAGTGCCTTGCCATGGTGGTTCTGGCCAGTTTTATCGGAATGCCCGGACTCGGACAGAAGCTCCTGCAACTTTTGCAGGCTCTCAAAATTGGGCGCTCGTTCGAGATCGGCATCACGATTGTTCTGCTTGCGGTCATGCTCGACCGTTGCTCCAAGGCATGGGCGATGAAACAACCCGTACACATGGAGAAGGGTACGCCATGGGCCGTACGACATCGTTTGCTCCTGATCTGGGTGTTCGCCACGGTTGTGCTCTGGGGGCTTTCCCTGATCTTTCCGCTGCTGCACGAGATTGGCCGCCGTGAGGCCCTAAGCCTGGCCGATCCATTGGATGTAGCGATGGATTGGATCATCGCCACGCTTGATCCGGTGACGCAATGGTTGCGTTGGTTCCTGATTGTCTGGGTGCTGATCCCGTTGCGGGACGGCATGCTGTGGTTGCCGGTGTCGGCGGTTCTGGTTTTCCTAATGGCTGTGGGCTGGGCCGTGGGCGGGCGGCGTTCGGCGCTGATCTGTCTCGCCTACTTTGGGCTGATCGCGCTGTCAGGCTGGTGGGATCGCGCAATGATCACTGTCTACACAGTGACCTTTTCGGTCTTCATTGCCACGCTGATTGGCTTTCCGTTGGGCATCTGGGGGTCACGCAGCGACCGTCGTGCCAAGACCGTGCTGTTGGTGTGTGATACGCTTCAGACGTTTCCGAGTTTTATCTATCTGATCCCGGTGATCATGCTGTTCGGTGTGAATGACGTCGCTGTGGTTGGGGCTGTGGTGCTGTTTGCGGCTGTGCCTCTGATCCGATACACGATCGAAGGGTTGCGCGGTGTTCCTGATGCTCAGATCGAGGCGGCTGACATGTCCGGCGCGACACGGAAGCAAACACTGTGGTCTGTTCGGCTGCCGCTGGCGCTGCCGACAATCATGGTCGGCGTGAACCAATCTGTCATGTTTTCTCTGTTCATGGTGATCATCGCGGCGTTCATTGGCACGCAGGACCTTGGCCAGGAAATGCAGCGCGCCCTGTCGTCGAGTGATGTGGGCAAAGGCATGGTGCTGGGGCTGGCCGTGGCGTTTATGGGGTTGATGGTGGATCATCTTGTCACAGTCTGGGCGACACGGCGCCGCAAAGCATTGGGCTTGGGATAAGATTGACAGTCCGATCAGCACCTGCTGGTCTGAACATTCTGTCGATGACGCCACTATTCTGAAACCGCACGCGTGTTTTCGTCGTGACGTGTGCCACCTCACGTGCCGTGCCCACTCAACCCAACATCATGTTAGTTGCCCGCACGTCATCTAGAGCGAAATCTATCAAGGCCCGAACTTTGCGTGGCAGCGTGCGCCCCTCCAGATAGACAGCGCCGATTGGACTGCTTTCAGACCGGGTCTCATTCAAGAGCGTGACGACATGGCCTTCAGCGAGGGCATCGGTCAGGGCGAAACTTGGGACATACGCGATACCAAGACCCTTGGTGGCCAATGCGATGGCAGCGCTGGCTGAATTGACCTGGAACCGACCTTTTACTGTAACCACTGTTTCAGTGCCGTCCTTGAGGAACATCCAGCGACGCGGGTTCCTCCGGTTCGTGTCGACGATACATGCATGCTCCGACAACTCTTCTGGCGCTGCTGGTGTACCATGCTGCTCCAGATAGTCGGGGCTTGCCACCAAAACGCTGCGAAACTCTCCGAGACGGCGGACCTTGAGCGAGGCTTGGTCGAAGTGCCCCAGCCGAAAACTCAGATCAATGCCCTCTGCAGCAATGTCGAGAAACCTGTCGTCGAGCCTCAGATCAATCGAAATGTCAGGATGTGCGGAAGCGAAACGGGCGAGCATACCGACAACGTAAATCTCGCCAAATGTGACTGGAGCAGACACTCTCAGTGCGCCGGAGAGGGCCGTTGAGCCTTCGGATACCGCGTTTAGAACAGCATCAAACTCGTCAAGAAGCGCGGGCGTGCGCGCAAGCAACTCGTCACCTGCTGGTGTGAGTCCAACCTTGCGGGTTGTGCGTTGAAGCAGACGAACGCCAAGTCGTGACTCAAGTTCTGCAACGTATTTGGACGTAAGTCGGTTCGAAATGCCCAACCGGTCCGCAGCCGAGGTGAAGGATCCGGTCTGAGCCGTGGCGACGAAGGCCCTGAGCTGGTCAAGAAGGTCCAAAGCCATACTCCGAACAAATTGTGGATATTCATTCTATAAAGTCGTCATTTTGTTGATTGTCTACAAGTCTTAGATACGCCGTACCAGTTTCGAGCCTTCTTTCGTTGGCTGAACGTCACAATCAAAATTCAAGGAGTACCTGCCATGTCCATCGAACCTGCAAATTCCAACGGCGATCTTGCGGCCTTCATTTTGCGCATCACAAGCGGCGTTGCATTTCTCGCGCACGGCTGGCTGAAAGTCAGTGTTTTTACCATACCCGGCACCGTGGGTTTCTTCGAAAGCCTCGGTCTGCCAGGCTTTTTCGCGTACCTGACCATCCTGGCCGAACTTGGTGGCGGTCTGGCACTGATCCTCGGCGTTGCTGTTCGCGCCGTCTCGATTCCTCTGATCGCACTTCTTCTTGGGTCGGTCTGGGCTCATTCGGGATTTGGTTGGACATTTTCGAACGAAGGCGGCGGTTGGGAATTCCCGTTCTTCTGGGCCGTGGTTCAAGGTGTGATCCTGCTTCTGGGTGCGGGAAGCTATGCGCTTCGTCTTCCGGTTCTTGACCGTTCCCTTGGAAAGTTCGCCTGACCGACACTTAAAGGACCGGATCGCAAAAATGTGGTCCGGTTCGACACTGGAGATACCTGATGCAAACGCACAGCCTAGTGGACCTGTCTGACCGCTTCGCACCCTCGGATCGGCTTCCGGTTGTCTTTTTGGGTCATGGCAGCCCGATGAACGTCATAGAAGACAATACCTACAGTCGTGCCTGGACAGAACTTGGCCGAAGCTTGCCGCGTCCAGAGGCCATTCTTGTCGTGTCGGCTCATTGGATGACGCAAGGCACCACATTGGTGGATGTCTCGGAGATGCCGCGCACGATCCATGATTTCTATGGTTTTCCCCAGGCTCTGTTCGAACAGGCTTACCCGGCGCCAGGTCAGCCGCATCTGGCACGCGAGGTGACGGCTCTCCTGAAAAGCCACCGGGCACAGGAAGATGATCGTTGGGGTCTCGATCATGGGGCTTGGGCTGTGCTCAAGTTTCTCTATCCAGAGGCTGATGTGCCTGTCTTCCAGGTCTCTGTCGATATGAGCCGTGGTCTGACACATCAGCTTGAGATTGGTCGGACCCTGTCATTGCTGCGCGAGCGCGGGGTCCTCATTTTGGGATCGGGCAACGTCGTCCACAATCTTCGAGCCATGCGGCACGGAGGGACGCCGCACGACTTCGCGCTGGAGTTCGACGCAATCTTTGCGGATCGGCTGTCTCACCGGGACTTCACAGGGCTAGCGGATGCCGATCGACTTGGTGCTCTGCTTCCCGAAGCCCATCCCACGCTTGATCATTATCTGCCAGCGCTGACCATTGCTGGCGCATCTGATGAACGTGACGACCTGACCTTTATGACCGATGTCATTGATCTTGGGTCGGTGTCGATGCGGTCGTTTATCTTTCACACGAATTGAGGAAACTGCCCGATGCTTGTCGATGGAAAATGGATGGAAAACTGGCAACCGGTGCAAAAAGCCGATGAGAAGGGCCGTTTCGTGCGGCAGATCTCCAGCTTTCGCAACTGGATCACGCCAGATGGACGCCCGGGACCCACCGGGATGGGGGGCTTTGAGGCTGAGCCCGGACGGTATCGGCTTTATGTCGCGCTCATTTGTCCGTGGGCGTCGCGGACGCTGATTGCGCACAAGCTTAAGGGGCTTGATACCATGATCGACGTCACAGTGGTGAACCCATCCCTGACCGATCAGGGCTGGCGATTTGGAGGCTTCGCCGGGGCCGACGAGGACCCGCTTTTCGGTGCACGCTATATGCACGAGTTGTACACCCGAGCTGATCCGGAATTCACGGGGCGGGCAACAGTTCCAGTGCTTTGGGACACCAAGCGGAACGTTCTGGTGAACAACGAAAGCGCCGACATCCTGCGTATGCTGGATACGGCTTTCGAACATCTGGTTCCGTCTGACACCCGGCTGTATCCAGCCGCGCACGCAGCGGACATCGACGCCCTGAACTCGCGGATTTATGACCTGCTCAACAACGGTGTCTACAAGGCGGGATTTGCGACATCTCAAGCCGCCTATGACGAAGCGATGGAAGGTATCTTCGCAATGCTGGGCGAACTTGAGGACCGGTTGACCGGTGACTATCTCTTCGGCGACGCCCTGACCGAGAGCGATATCCGAGCTTTTGTGACGCTTATTCGTTTCGATGCGGCCTATCACGGCCTGTTCAAGACGAACCGCCGTGCAATACGAGATTACCCGCGTTTGTCATCCTACCTGCAGCGCATGCTTCGAGTCCCCGGGATACGTGAAACAGTTGATATGGAACACATCCTTCACGGGTACTATTCCATCAAAGCCCTCAATCCCCATGGCATTGTTCCACAAGCGCCAGAGCATATTCGGGACCTCCTTGCGACGACCCATGGGTGATTAGGCATGACCGCGTGTATCGCAGGGACTTGATCTCGCCAGTGGACCGGCGGTTTCATGCGGGAGGCGTGTCGATGAACGGTTCCCGGCTGTTTGTGAAACGAAGAGGTGTCTTGTCCAAGATTTTGTGTTGACTTGACTTTCGCGCGTGGTGGCGAGACTTCATTTTTCCAGAGCGGAGGGCGAATATGTTGGGCGAAAACCACGCAACTGGACAGTGTAAATGGTCCTTGCGATGACGGAGCAAGCGCGCGGATGATTGATCCGGCCTCACTGCTTATTGCCTTCATTGGGATCGCCTTGGGCGGTTTCCTGAAGGGGGCGACCGGGGCAGGAGCTCCGGTGATTGGTGTGCCTGTCTTGGCAATCGTCTTCGATGTTCCGATGGCGGTGGCGATTTTTTCAGTGCTGAACCTTTTTTCCAATATCTGGCAAAGTTGGGTCTTTCGGAGCGAGATAACAGAGCATCGGTTTGCCTACACCTTCGCCGTGATGGGCGGGATTGGGGCGATCCTTGGGTCAGTACTGCTGGCCTCTTTGCCTGTGCCGTTCCTAATGGCGTCGCTGGCGACTGTGGTGTTTGCGTATATCGCTTTGCGATTGGCACGACCGAACTGGCAACTGTCGCGTGCGCGTGGGCGTCAGATCGGACCCTACGCGGGATTTGTCGGGGGTGTCATGCAAGGTGCAGGTGGCTTGTCCGCTCCGGTGTCGATCACATTTCTCAATGCTTTGAAGATGCCGCGCACTGAGTTTATCGCAACCATTGCCATCTTCTTTCTCGCCATGTCGATGACACAGGCTCCCGCACTGGCAATATTGGGAATCCTGACATGGGACCGCGTCATTCTTGCCGTATTTGCTCTTATTCCTTTGTCGATCGGAATTCCTATTGGCGCATGGAGCGCTCGGTTCCTTTCGAAAGAAGCATTCGACAGGTTGATCCTCGTGCTCTTGGCGGTCATTGCCGTCAAACTGATCTGGGATGCCACCCAATCCGGCCTGTGAGCCGCAGTGCCAAAAAAGAAGCGCCGCCCCCGCAGATGCATGGACGGCGCATTGGTTTGGCCGGTTTGCCCGACGGGGTTCCGGTTCAACTCTTTTTTCCGTCCTCCGGTAAAACACCGTCCATATTGATGCCGATCTGATCGCCAATTTTCTTCATGGCTGGCAGGGCTACTGCCATTTCGAGGATTGAGTCTATAGTCTGCCCAACGGGGGATGTGGCGCCGCCACTGTCTGCTTTTCCCAAGCCCGTCACATGATTGATGTTGATACCCTTGATTTTCTCGGCCGGTTTGACCATTTCGGCCAAGATCTTGGGCATCGCCTCCAGTCGCGCCTTCTCCAGTTCCATCGACATAAGTTCTTTCGAGCGGGTGTTCTCGGCCTTGATGCGCTCAGCTTCGGCTTCGGCTTCGGCTGTCTTGTAGAGCTTCATGGACGCCGCCTCCTCGCGCCGGATCACGCCCGCGGCCTTGGCGACCTCCTGATCTGCGACCGAGGTGATGCGGGCGCGTTCCGCGTTTGCTTCGGCGTCCTGACGCGCCGCCATAAGGGCCAGAGCCTTGCGGCGCTCGGCCTCGGCCATTTCGCGCAGCGTCTGGATCTCTTCTTCGGCTTTGACAAGTGCGGCGCGAGCCAATGTCGCCTCTGCCTTGGCTTTCGACTCTTCTTCACTCTTGGCTGCGGTTTGGATGACCTTTTCCTGCTCTGCGATCTCTAGGGCCCGGAGTTGCGCAATTTCGGCTTCTCGGATCTGTAATTCGCGCTGGATCGACGTGGCCTGGATCTCCTGCTCCATGCGGATGCGGGCTTGTGCGGCTTCGCGTTCGGCTTCGGCTTTGCGGCGGGCAACCTCGGTCAGTTGAGCGGCCAGCAGGGTTTCGATCTCTTGCGTCTGCGCGATCTCGGCGCGGCGTTCTTCGAGTTCAATCTGAAGACGGCGCTGGTTCGCCTCGACCTCAGCGCGACGGACAGCAACAGCCGTTTCGCCTTCGATCTCGGCGCGTTCCTTTTTGGACTTGGCGATCACCTCGGCCAGCTTGCGCATGCCAACGGCGTTGAAGGCGTTATTTTCATCCAAAGAAGAAAACGGCGTCTGATCCAGCGCGGTCAGGGACACGCTGTCCAGTTGCAGCCCGTATTTCACTAAAGTATCCGCCAGCGCCTCATGCACCTCGCGCACAAATTCCGACCGGTTCTCGTGCAACTCGTCCATCGTCATCTGCGCGGCGACCGATCGCAGGGCATCGACCATCATCCCGTCGATCAGCGACTTGAGCTGGTCTGGCTGGAACGTGCGTTTGCCCAGCGTTTGCGCGGCGCGCACGATAGCGGCTTCCTCGGGCAGGACAGAAGCATAGAACTCCGCACCCACGTCAATGCGCATCCGATCCTTTGTGATCAGAGCGCTGTCGCCCGCGCGGCTGACCTCCATGCGGATCGTCTGCATGTTGACGCGGCTGATCTCGTGAAAATATGGGATCGCCAAAGTGCCGCCATCCACAATGACCTTACGGCCGCCGACACCCGTGCGCACAAGGCTGATTTCATTGGTGGCGCGTTCGTAAAACCAAGCGGCCAGCACGATCACGATGGCGGCGATGACAAGTAGCAGGATGATCCATCCAAGGGCTGTCATGTGTAATCCTCCCTAAACGCGGGTCAAAAGACCGGCGGGTAATGGCGACCGCCGCGTTCCAGCGTGATCCACCTGAGTTCGGTAAAGGCATCCAGCGACCAGCGCCCGCCATAGCGGCCGACACCTGACGCTTTAACACCGCCAAATGGCACTTGCGGTTCGTCGTTTATGTTCTGGTCGTTGATATGAACCATCCCGGTTTCAAGCCGCCCTGCCATGCGCAGAGCGCGGCCCTCGTTGGCGGTCCAGACGGCGGCAGTCAGGCCGTATTCCGTGTCGTTGTTCAGCTCGATTGCCTCATCTTCGGTGCGGAACGGGATCACCACCACCACAGGGCCGAAGGTTTCGTCGTGCCAGATGTCCATATTGCGGTCGACGTGGGTCAACACAGTGGGTTCCACGAAATTGTCCCAGGCATTGCCGCCCTGAGCCACCTGCGCGCCCTTGGCGACTGCATCGTCGATCAGCGCCTTGACCCGGTGCGCCTGACGGGTGTTCACCAGCGGACCCAGAGTGTTCGACTTGTCGTTTACATGCCCGGTTTTCAGCTTGCCCGCGCGCGCAAGGAATTTCTGCATAAAAGGCTCATAGATGCCCTCATGCACAAGCAGTTTCTCGGTCGACATACAGACTTGACCTTGATGCATGAAGCAGCCGAAATTTGCAGCCTCGGCGGCTTTGTCGAGATCGGCATCCTCAAGGATGATCATCGAATCTTTCCCGCCCAGCTCCACGCAGCATTTCTTGAGATGCGCACCACACTTGGCTGCGATATGGCGACCAACAGCGGTCGATCCGGTGAAGGAAATTCCCTTCACGCGCGGGTCCTCGATAAGCGCGTCGCCCACTTCGCCCACGCTTTCGCGTGAACAGGTAACAACGTTGAAAACCCCAGCAGGCACGCCCGCTTCCTCAAGCACCTCGGCATGGAACAAGCCGCCGGAATAGGGCGTGTCCTCGGACGGTTTCAACACAACGCAATTGCCCGCCGCCAACGCCGCCGCGTAGCCGCGTGAGGTCAGGATACCGGGCATGTTCCAGGGTGAGATCACGCCAACTACGCCTAGAGGCCAACGCGTGGCCATGGAAACCTTGCCATCGGCCGAGGGAAGAACTTCCCCGGTGGATTGATAGCAGAGCGAGGCGGAGGTGCGGAAAATCTCGGCCACGAAGCCTGCCTCGAACACGCCTTTGCCGAACCAGCCGCCGCCTTCGTGCATCACGGCGTGGATGAAATCGTCCTTTCGGCTTTCCCAGACATCTGCGATGCGCAGCAGCATCTTGGCGCGCTCCTGAAACGTCTTGCCTGACCATTCCGGGAACGCGGCCTGCGCAGCTGAAATCGCGCGGTCCATATCGGTCGCGCTGCCATCTGGGATGCGGGCGAAGAGCGAGTTGTCCGACGGGTTCAAGTTGTCAAAGGTGCGCGCGGCGGGCACCCAGCTGCCTCCGATATACATGCCTCGGATGGTGGGCGCAGAGGAGGTCGAGTCGAGCATGGCGTTATCTCCTTGGCTTGTAGGTTTCAGCACGGCGGGCGGCCGCTTCGATATCTTCGATCATGGCGCGCAGGCGGTCCGACGAGGACGCAAAGTCCGGGATCGCGGGCTGCGCGGGACGTGCGGGTTGAGGTGTCACAGGCGGAGGAGCGGGCACGCGTGGCGGTGGCTTGGCGCCGTTGCGGCGTGACGCGGTCGCGCTGGCTTTGGCCACCATATCCGTGATGTTCGGAAAATTGGGCTTCGGCGCCGGTGCTATGTCGTTGGATGCAGGTGCTGACACAGGCGCAGGCGCCGCGGGCTTTGCGATCGGCGCCGGACGTGCCGGAGCGCTGACCGACTTCATCGCCGCTGCTGCGATGTCGCTCGGCTTTGACCTCGCCACCGGGCGCGGGCTTGCGGGTTTTGACATGGTGGCGGGGGCAGGGCGCTTGGCTCCCGTCGCCGCTCCGCTCCCACCTAGATAAGCTTTCTGCACAGCAGGGTCATTTGCCAGCCGATCTGCCTCATCCTCGTGCACGATATTTCCATTCTCCAATAGATAGCCGCGATCCGCGATGCGCAGGCTTTGCTTGGCGTTCTGTTCGACCAAGAGGATGCCCAAGCCCGCCTGTTTCACAACGCGCAGGCTTTCGAACAGGTCCTTGCAAAGCAGCGGCGACAGCCCAAGTGAAGGCTCGTCCAGCGCAAGGATCGACGGGTTCGACATCATCGCGCGGCCGATGGCGACCATCTGCTGTTCGCCCCCCGACATGGTGCGCACGGTCTGGCGGCGGCGTTCCTGCAGCTTGGGGAACAGCGACAGCACTCGCTGCAGATTGCCCGCCTGTTCATCCCGCGCCCGTTCGGCATAGGCCCCAAGCGTCAGGTTTTCCTCGACCGTCAGATCGCCGAACACGCCACGGCCTTCGGGCACCAGTGCGATCCCGGCCTCAACGATCTTGTGCGGTTTCTCCCCAACCAGTTCGGCATTCTGCAACGTCACCTGACCGGCAACATGCCCCTCACAAATCCCGCAAATCGCTTTGAGGAGCGTCGATTTCCCGGCGCCGTTTGCGCCCAGAATGACGACAATCTCGCCCTTACCGACGCGCAGCGATGCGCCGTCCAGGGCGCGGTGCTTTCCGTAGTTGACGGACAGATTGCGGACGTCAAGCATCGTCATCCCCCAGATAAGCGCGGATCACTTCGGGATCGGACAACACCTGTTCGGGCGTTCCTTCGGCGATCTTGGTGCCGGTGGACATGACGACACAGCGATCACACAGCGACCGGATCGCGTCCATCACGTGTTCCACCAAAATGATCGTGCGCCCCTCGTCGCGCAGCCGTTTGATCAGCGCTATGCCTTCCTCAAGCTCGGTCGGGTTCAGCCCCGCCAGCCATTCGTCGAGCAGCAACACCTTGGGTTCCGAGGCCAGCACACGGGCGAGTTCGACGCGTTTCGTGTCGATATAGGTCAGCTCTCCGACATGGGCGTTCGCCCTGCGGTCCAGGCCCACCAGCGCCAGCATCCGCAGTGCATGAGCATCCGCCTCGGCCCCCCAGCGGCGGCGATGGCCGAACACGGCACCAGCGCGGACGTTTTCCAGAACGGTCATCGACGGTAGAAGGCGCACCAGTTGGAACGTCCGGGCAATGCCGCGACGGGCGATGTCAGCAGCGGAAAGGTGCGAAATCGGTGTGCCGCGCAAGGAAATCGTGCCCTCGGTCGGCTTCAACGCGCCCGAGATCAGGTTGAGTGTCGTTGATTTGCCCGACCCATTGGGGCCGATCAGACCCAGCACCTCGTGCTCGGTCACGTCGAAATCCATGTCGTTCACGGCGACAAGCCCGCCGAACCGTTTGGTTGCGCCGCGCAAGGACAAGACTGTCGGACCGGTCGTCATGCAAACGCCTCCCGTTCCCGCATTTTCCGCTTTCCGCTTTCGATCAGCCCGACAAAGCCGCGTGGCAGCAGATAGACGATGACGAGAAAGCTGAGGCCCAGGAGCAGCGTAGTCTGGTTCGGGAAACTGGACGAAATCGCCTCCCACAGCAGGGTGAATGGGATGACGCCAACAAGCGGCCCCCACAACCGACCCGTGCCTCCCAAAAGCGCCATGATGACCACAAGGAAGGACAGCATCGGGGTGAAGGCTAATGCCGGTTCAATGTAGATATAGCGCGGAGCCAGCATTGATCCGACCACGGCAGCCGTTGCCCCCGACACCATGAACAAAAGGATCTTGGCGCGCGATGTGTTGATCCCGGAATGCCGCGCGACCTCTTCATCGTCTCCAATAATGCGCAGGGCGAACCCAAGCCGTGACCGCCCAATGGCCCAGCCGGTCAGGTAGACGATGGCGGCCAACACCAGCAGTTGCCAGTATATGTGCACTTCGGTGATGTCGGTCAGAATGTAAAGGCCCTTTTGCCCGGATATGTTCTGTCCCCAGGTCACCACCTGCCGCACCAGTTCGGCCAGTCCCAGCGTGAAGATCACGAAATAGACCCCGGACAGGCGCAGGGTGGCCAAGCCGACAAGGGCCGCCAGCACCGCGCCAAGGATAGCGGCGACGGGCAGTGTCACCCAATAATTCAGCCCGTTCTCGATCCCGATAGCCGTGGTGTAGGTGCCAAGGCCGAAGAATGCTGCCGTGGCGAGTGAAATGTAATGCGTGGGGCCAGAGAAGAGCGCCCAGCTTGTCGCCAGCACCGCATACATCGCGATTGTGATGCCGATGGACAGCATGTAGGCGTCGCCTGTCAGTGGCAGGCAGGCGGCAACCGCCAGCAGGACCGCCGAAAGCGTGATGGATTGCCAGTCGCGTTTGGTGAGGGTCATATCGTGCGCCTCCCGAACAGGCCCTGCGGCCGGAAAAGCAGGATCAGGACAAAGAGCAGATAGGCTGCGGCCAGTGTCAGACCGGGGTCGATCAACGTGGCCACGAAGGTCTCAAGGATGCCCAGCAAAAGCGCCGCCACAATGGTGCCGCGCACGTCACCGACACCGCCCATGATCACGATCACCAGCGCCTTGAGTGTGAACATCACGCCGGTCGACGCATCGAGCGTCAGGAACGTCGAGATCAAAGCTCCGCCCACAGCTGTCACCGCGCCGCCAAGCGCAAAGGCGAGCGCCGAAAGTTTCGGCACGTCGATGCCCACCAGCCGCGCGCTTTTTGGATCGACGGCAATCGCCCGGATCGACATGCCTGCGCGGGTACGGTTCAGCCAGAGCCACAAACCGCCGCAGATGATCACCGCCGCCACAGCTGCGGTTACGCGGTTCAGCGCGTATGTGTCACCGATCAGGGTGATCGGCCGGGCGAGATAAGAATAGGAAAAGTAGTCACCGCCAAAGAGCGCCAGCATGATGCCGACCGACACGAAGGCGAGGCCAAAGGTAGTCAGGATTGCGTCGACCTCAAGCTGACCGTGCGACTTGGCGCGTTTGACCAGCGGGCGCAGCATCACCACATAAACCAGCCAGTTCAGCAGAAATGCCAGAGGTGCCACGGTGAAAATCGTCAGAAGCGGGCTGACCTGACCCGCCGTATAGAACCAGAAGGCCGCAAAGCCGCCGGCTACAAGGAATTCCCCATTGGCCAAGTTCATGATTCTTGCCATGCCATATTGCAGGTTCAGCCCCATCGCGATCAGCGCGTAGGTGCCGCCCAGCAAAAGCCCTGTGATCAGAATATCCATGTGGTCTCCGGGTTTGGTGTGGATGGCCCCGGACTTGCCGGGGCCAACACAGGATTATTCCCAGCCAGTTTTTGGCTGCGCAGGAACTGCGCCTTCACGGCCGGTCGACGCCACGCCCTTGAACACGCCTCCCTGCCACTGGCCGACAGTCCAGTATTCGGCGTTCGAGTTGTTCTCGTCCCACGAAATCGGCCCGATAACAGTGTCGAAATCGTTGCTGGCGATGTATTCCGCAACCGCCGCTTTATCGGTTGTGCCAGCGCCTTCAATCGCCTGCTGCAGGATCTGGAACGACGCATAGGCTGGGGCAGAGGCCCAGAAGTCAGGCTTAGCGCCTGTCACAGCTTCGTGACGGGCTGCATAGTCTTTGAACGCGTCACCATCCGCAAAGACACCGCCTGCACCCAGCACACCTTCAGCGGCGGCACCGAACCGTCCGGCATAGGCCGGGAAAGCTGTCGCGACCGCGGTGTAAAATGCTTTTGGAGCAAGCCCTGCGATCTGCGCCTGTTCCGTCAGTCCAAATGTGTCGGGCGGGTAGGACCAGGCCACGAAGGCGTCCGGGTTGGCGTCTTTCGCTCCGTTGATCACCGGTGAGAGATCTTGCGTTCCCAGTGGGTAGGATGAGTCGTAGATGATCTCGAAACCGGCTTCCTCGAATTGGGGGCGCGCCGCTTCGGCCAGTTCGATACCAAAGGCATCGGCCACATTGACCATCGCCACGTTGCTGCCGATCTCACCGGCGTCGCGCATCTGGCTCAGGACGTCGACCACGCCACCGGCAAGGCCAGTGGCACCCCCCAGAAGGAAGTACATGTTGGGGAATTTGCCGGACAGATCTTCGATCTGGTCGGAAATCGCCGTATGCGTGACCATCGGGTAGCCATAGCGCTCAAAGATCGGCGCGGACGCGATGTTCAGACCAGTGCCATAGGGCGCAAGAATGAAGTCAGCCTCATCCTGCGTGGCAAGCCGTTGTACCGCCTTGATGGTTTCGCCGGGGTTGGTCTGGTCATCGTATTCAATAATTTCGACCATGCGCTTGGTGCCGCCCACGTCGATGCCGCCAGCTTCGTTCACATCATGAGCCCAAAGCTGGACATTCGGCCAGAACGTCACCGCTGCGCCGCCTGCAAGCGGGCCGGTCTTTGGGCCGACTGCGCCGATTTTCAATGCGTCCTGCGCGGCCAGCGGGCCGGCCAGGGACGTTGTGACGGTCAGCGCTGCGGCCAATCCGAAAAGGTCTCTGCGTTTCATATGGTGTCCTCCCTTTTGTCGATTTGTGATGCGCCCCCGGATGAGGGCTGGTCGTGAATGGCGATCCATTGGCATTCGGTGAATTCGGCCACCGCGTCGCGACCACCAAAGCGGCCATAGCCTGACGATTTGACCCCACCGAACGGCAGGCGCGGGTCGTCGTAGACGGTCGAGCCGTTGACATGGCCGATTCCGGTTTCGATTTGGCACAGCATGGACGTCGCGAGGTCTGTGTCGCGGCTGAAGACGGACGCCACCAAGCCGAATTCCGTGTCATTGGCGATGGCCAGCGCTTCCTCGGCATCGCCAACGCGGATCACACCTGTGACGGGGCCAAATGCCTCTTCGCTGTATAGCATCATCCCCGGGGCCAGCCGGTCGACAACGGCGGGTTGCAATCCACCGCCAGACAACTCGCCCCCTGTGACCAGAAGGGCCCCTTTACCAACCGCATCGTCGATCATCGCGCGGACCCGAACGGCGGCGGCTGGACTGATGAGAGCGCCCAAAGGGCTTGGCTGTCCGGTGACAAAGCGCAACGTCTCTGCCTCTTGGGCGAGCTTCGAGACAAAAGCGTCGGCAACAGAATTGTCGACGATGACCCGCTCGGTGGACATGCATATCTGGCCCTGATTGAAAAAGCTTCCGTGGGCAATGGCACGGGCTGCATGATCAAGATCGGCATCAGCGAGGACAACCGCCGTGCCTTTGCCGGAAAGTTCCAACAAACACGGTTTGAGGTGATGCGCCGCTGCAACCGCGATCTCTCGTCCAACACGGGTTGAGCCGGTAAAGTTGATGCGTCGCACTGCCGGATGCGCAATCAAGGCATCGACAACTTCTTCGGCGTGATCGGGCGCGTTGGTAATATAATTCAATACTCCCGCAGGGAGACCAACGCTGCAGATGGTCTCGGCAACCCATTCATGGGTTTTCGGGCACAGTTCTGAGCCTTTGAGAACAACGCTGTTACCACACGCCAACGGGGCGGCGACCGCGCGCGTCGCTAACGTGATTGCCGCGTTCCAGGGCGCAATGCCAAGAACGACACCAGCTGGTCTGCGCCGGAGACTGTGGCCAGAAACCGGGCTGTCAGTGCTTTCGAGCGGCTCAATCAGATCGGATGTTTGCCGCAGCATGGCTGCAGCGATGTCGACATTGAACCGGACCCACTCCGGCGCGGAGCCGACTTCGGCACAGGCAATCTCGACCACCTCGTCTGCACCAGCCAGCAAAGCGTCGGCTGCGTGCGACAGCAGGCCAACGCGATCTCTTACCGGGAGGGCTGCCCAACCGGAAAAGGCCGTGGCTGCGGCCACCGCTGCGGCCCGCGCCTCGGCGGCGCGTCCGGCGGCGGCGCGAGTCACCACTGCGTCCGACACGGGGTCGCGTCTTTCGAATGCGACGACCGGATCAGGCGCGACGTGACGCCCGGCAATGATTAAGCGGGTTTCGTACAGTTTCTCCTCCCCAGGTTCACTGAACGCGCACCGTCTCCCCACGGCTCAACTCTAAAATCGCTCGGATTGACGATGAGTAAATGATATTCTGTGGTAATAAATTTCCAATTTGTGGGATTTCTGATGCCAGATTTGCGTTTTCATGACTCTGCGACGGTGCGCGCCGGGGCGCTGACGGGTGATTTACGCAGCCGTATTGTTGGCCTCGCCGAAAGCCTGCGTGGCCCCTCTTGGTGCGCGATTCTGCTGGAAGAGGGAGGTGCGGTCTTGGCTGGCGAGGAGACGCGGATCGAAGCACCGATCCTCGCATGGAGGCCCTGGAGCGACGATTCGCGTCTGCGCTTCGCTCCGGGTGCCGTGGGGACCTATGTGCTGCTCAGTGCAAGCGCGCTGGGCAACACAATCGGGCACCTGCCAGAAGCGCGGGATCTGCGAGACGTTGCTGACCACAAACTGACCTTGCCGCTGACCGCCAGCACCGAGCGGCGTGCGGCACTGCGCACCGCCTTTGCCGGGATCCGCCGCGAGTTGGAGGAAGATGCGGTTGCTGCGCATGTCGTGGTCGAGGCCTATTTGCGCGTGGTTCTGATTGAACTGTTACGCGCTGCTCCGTCTTATTCCGAAGGCCCCAAAGGCGCGAGCCCTTCACATCGCACGTTCACCCGGTTCAGCACTCTGGTCGAACGGCATTTCCGCGACCGCTGGACGGTGTCACTCTATTCCGAAACGCTTGGCGTGACGCGTGACCGGCTGGGAGACATCTGTCAACGCGTGCGCGGGCTTGGTCCCAAAGACATCATTGACCGCCGCGTGATGATCGAATCCCGTCTGTTGCTCGAAACCTCCGGACAGGCGGTGAATGAAATCGCGACCTCCCTGGGGTTTGCATCGGCCGCGCAATTCAGCCGGTTTTTTGTGCGCCATGCGGCCCAGCCTCCGGGTGCGTATCGCGCAGCGTTTCTCAAGGGATTAGAGCAGGGCGTCTCGGATCCAGCCCGCCCATTCGACTGGCCATGACCGTTTCTGTATACAGTAATTGCGAAATGTGGAGAAAGTCGGCCATTATTTCTGTGATTGACAGAGTTCTGTATACAATCTACCAAAGTGCCAGAACGCCGCAGGGGAGAGCGGCGCGCGCTCTGAGGGGGGTGCATGTCCGATCGCAAAACACAATTCGACAAGGCTCTTCTGGGCCTGCGTTCGCTGGTGATGAGCGGCGAATTTGCAGGAAGCAACCGATTGTCCGAAGTTGCTTTGGCAGAGCGGTTGGGGCTGTCGCGCACGCCGCTGCGGCAGGCAATGGACCACTTGGTGGCCGAAGGACTTCTTGAACGGATTGAAACCGGTGGGTGCCGGGTGGCGCGGTTCACGCTAGACGATATCAACGATGCCATCGAGTTGCGTGGTGTCATCGAAGGCACCGCCGTTCGCATCGCCGCTGAGCGCGGGGCTGATCCACAGGTTTTGGCAGAGGCCGAGGCCGTGCTGGAGCGGATCGACACTGCGCTGGCACAACCCGACGCAATCGACTTTGACGGCTATGTCAAAGAAAATGCCATCTTTCACCAGCTCCTGGCGCGGCTGTCGGGCAGCCAGTTGATGCAGCGCGAAGCAGATCGTGTCAGCCGCTTGCCCTTGGCGTCTCCAAGCGCATTTCTTCGGGATCAGGAATTGATACCGGATTTCGCTGCATCCCTGATCCGCGCGCAACACCAACATCGCGCGATCCTTGAGGCGATCTGCGCCCGAGAAGGCGCGCGCGCTGAACACCTTGCACGGGAACACGCCCGCTTAGCGCGGCGCAATCTTGACTATCTCGCAAATGCCGGACCGGGGGTCGCGACACGCGTGCCTGGCCTGTCACTACTATCCGCAGAATAAGATCCTCAGGAGGAGAATACACCAATGCCCAGCTTGTCCGACAAAATGAAGGAATGGGGAAACCCCGTTGAAATGCTTCGAAATTCCCAGATCGGGATGTATGTATACCCGGTCGTGACCCCGGAATTCCGCAACTGGCGGGTAGAGCAGGAAGCATGGCGCAAGACGGCCGTTCTGTTCGATCAGTCGCACCACATGGATGAACTGATTGTCGAAGGTCCGCAGGCCGAGGAATTCCTTGCCTATCACGGCATCAACGCCTTCGGGAATTTCAACCTGAACCGCGCCAAGCACTATGTGCCTGTGACACCGAACGGTCATGTGATCGGTGACCACATCATCTTCCGCGAGCGGGAAGACAAGTTCATCCTCGTCGGCCGTGCGCCGACCTCCAACTGGCTGATGTTCGCCGCTGCCTGGGGCAAGTGGAACGTCCGGATCAAGCACGATCCCCGCTCTACATCGCGCCCCGAAGGCGAGCGCGTGCTGCGCACGCATTACCGCTACCAAATCCAGGGTCCTGATGCGCCGAAGATCTTCGAAAAGATGAACGGCGGCCCGATCCCCGACATTAAGTTCTTCCACGTCGATTGGATTAACATCGGCTCTAAGAAAGTGCAGGCGCTGCGCCACGGCATGTCCGGTGCGCCGGGTCTCGAAGTGTGGGGCCCGTACGAGGACAAGCACTACATCCACTCGACCATTCTGCAGGCAGCGCGCGATGCGGGCGTCGATCTGGTCCAATGCGGCAGCCGTGCCTATTCCACCAACACGCTCGAGTCGGGCTGGATTCCGTCGCCGTTGCCGGGAATTTACACTGGTGACGGTATGCTTGCCGATTACCGCGACTGGCTGGGCACGGACATGTACGAGGCCGCTGGCGCCATCGGTGGCAGCTTCATCAGCGACAACATCGAAGACTACTATGTCAATCCGTTCGAACTGGGCTACGATTTCTACATCGGCTGGAAGAAAGACGACTTCATTGGCAAGGACGCGCTCCTGAAGATGAAAGAGAGCGGCACCAACCGGAAGAAGGTGACTTTTGAATGGAACAAGGAAGATGTGCTTAAGGTCATCGCGTCGGCGTTTGAGGATGGCATCCCCTACAAGTGGATCGACTTCCCGCAGCCGAACTATGCGTCGTCTTCGGCGGATATGATCATGCACGGTGACAAGATGGTCGGTATGAGCATGTTCAACGGCTACAGCTACAACGAACGCTGTGTGCTGTCGCTGGGCGTGGTCGATCAAAGCGTCGAAATCGGTGACGTTCTGACACTGCGCTGGGGTGAATCCGACGATACGGCGAAAACTTCGACCGAGCAGCACAAGCAGGCCGAAATCCGTGTCCGCGTTTCGCAAACACCGTATTCCAGCGAAGCTCGCGAAAGCTATGCCGCAGACAGCTGGCGGACCAAAGCGGTCTGACCTGCACAATTCCGGGAGAACGGCCCCGCAGAAGGGCCGTCTCCCAAACGCGCCGCCCGTCGCTGATCGGGCTTGTCATGGGAGGAAGATATGACACTCAAGACTACACTTCTCGGAACAGCACTGGCGATTGTCACGGCGTTGCCGCTGGCCGCTCAGGAACTCAAATTCGCCAATTTTACCCCTCCGTTCCACACTATCAACGCAAGCGTCATCGAAAAGCTGAATGCGGATCTTTCAGCGGCCACAGACGGCAGCCTGACCGTGCGAGGCTATCACGGCGGCGAGCTTGGCGCCGGTCCGGTCGAGCAATATATCCGCGCCGTTCAAGGTGTGGCCGACATCACATGGGGTCTTCCGGGCTACACCTCGCAGCAGTTCGAAAAGACGATGATTGTCGAACTGCCCGGCGTCGTGCCGGACGGCAAGACCGGTGCGGACGCACTGTGCGGCGCAATGGACGAGATATCGAGCGAGTTTCCTGGCACCGTTCCGGTCGCGCTTTGGACGTCAGAGCCGAACATCATGATCATGAAGGACAAGGTTGTCCGGACCCCTGCAGACTTGGCGGGCCTCAAGATCCGTGTGGCTGGTGCAACCGCGGGCAAGGTCGCCGAAGCGCTGGGTGCAACGCCAGTACAGATGCCGATCAATCAGGTCTACAACTCGCTGCAGACCGGTCTGATTGACGGTGTCTTTACAGGGGCCTCGACACTCAGTGACTTCAAACTCGACGAGGTTGCAGATGCGTACACGCTTGGCGCGCCGCTTGGCCGCTTGGCATTCTTCGCCGTGATGGGGCAGGGGTCCTATGATGCGCTGTCTGACGACGCAAAAGCCGCGCTGGATGAGGCTCGTGGCTGTGGGCTTGGCAACAACGCCGAAACCGCGTGGAACGCCACAGCCGATGCCGCGCTCGAAGCCGCGCGTGGCGATGCCGCCAATACCGTTGTCGACCTGTCGGCAGAAGAGGCTCAGGCATTTGCCGATGCGGTGTCAAACGTCGTCGCAGACTATGTGTCGAGCGTGGGTGGCGATGCAGCCCTCGCGGCGATGCAGGAATAAAACTTGGAGCGGATACGCACCCTTGCGGACAGGCTGATCGGCCTGTCCGCTGCAATTGGGTCTACGGCGCTCATCCTGATTGTCGTCGTGGTTCTGATTGATGTGATCGGCCGCGCTTTCGGAAGCCCGCTTTATGGCGGGCAGGATATCACAACGATGGCCACGGTGATCCTCGTCTTTGCACCGATGGCGCTCTGTGACCGGTTGGGAGGTCATATTTCGGTCGACCTGTTTGAACGGTATTTTCCTGATGGCCTGAATCGCGCCATCAATATCTGTGTCGCGCTGACCGGTGCGGTGATTTTTGCCGCGCTTGCATGGGCCACATGGGACAGTGCAAAATTGTCGGTTATGCTGAACCTGTCCACAAACCTGCTTTACCTGCCCAAAGCGTGGTTTCAGTGGGCCGCGATTGGTTTCATGAGCCTCGCTGCATTGGGTCTCGCGTTGCGTGCTTTGGAATTGGCGATCACGGGGCGGGATATTCGACTGGAGCGCTTGGAATGAGTGCATCCGTCACCGGACTTGTTGGCATCCTTGCGCTGTTTGTGTTGCTCGTTCTTCGAATGCCCGTGGCTTTTTCGATGTTTGTCGTAGGGTTTCTAGGTATCTGGGCCTTGAATGGTCTCAACGCCGCAACGTCGCTGCTTGCCTCCGAGGCCTTCACGCTGGCTTCTTCCCCGGAATTGGTAGTGATCCCTCTGTTCATCCTGATGGGCAATGTCGCCTCGCATACGGGCATGAGCCGTCAGCTTTTTGATGCGGCCTATGCGGTGATCGGGTCGATCCGGGGCGGGCTGGCCTCGGCCACCGTGATTGGTTGCGGCGGGTTCGCGGCCCTGTCCGGGTCCTCGGTCGCGTCAGCCCTGACAATGGGCAAGGTGGCGCTGGCTGAAATGGAGCGCTTCAAATATGATGACCGGCTTTCTACCGGTGTAGTCGCCGCAGGCGGGACGCTCGGCATTTTGATCCCGCCCTCGACCGGCTTTGTGATTTACGCAATTCTCACCGAGCAATCCATCGGGCGGCTGTTCCTTGCAGGCGTTCTGCCCGGACTTCTTCTGCTGGGCATGTTTGTTCTGGCCGTCACTCTGATGTGTGTCCTGCGTCCCGATTTCGGCCCGGCGGGGCCGTCCACCGCGCTATCGGAAAAGCTCCGCGCGGTCGGCGGGGCAGGGCCGATCGTTCTGGTGGTCTTCGTGACAATCGGCGGTATGTATGGTGGGTTCTTCTCGCCAGTCGAGGCTGCAGCGGTTGGCGCCGGTGCGGTCATCGTGATTGGCTGGATCACCCGTAAACTTAGGCTGTCGATGCTCTGGGCTGCTGCGAAAGACAGTGTTGTCACCACCGCGACCGTGATGTTGATCCTGATCGCTGCGCATATGATCAACCCGTTTCTGGCACTCAGCCACATGACCGAAATGGTTGCACAGACGTTTGTTGCGATGGACCTCGGACCTTTGGGCAGCCTGATGATGATCCTGGCGATCTACATTGTGCTGGGCTGCTTCCTCGAAGGGTTTGCCATGCTGGTTCTGACGCTTCCGATCTTCTTCCCGATTGTGTTGGAGTTTGGTATCGATCCAATCTGGTTCGGAGTGCTGGTGGTGCTCTCGCTGGAGATGGGGCTGATCTCACCGCCGGTTGGGCTCAACGTGTTTATCGTGAAATCCGTCGCCCCCGGCGTGTCGCTCGGGCGTATTTTCGTCGGTGTTATACCGTTCTGGGTCATGATGCTGCTGACGCTGTCGATCCTTGTGGCCTTCCCGCAAATCTCGCTCTTTTTGCCAAACACCATGATCAATTGAGGCGTTTATGACTGAACCCTGCTTTGACGTTGCACATCTCGGCCATGTCGAGGTCCTGACCAACAAGTTCGACGAGAGCCTCGATTTTTTCACCCGTGTGTACGGGCTGAAGCTCTCGGCTGTGGACGGAAACAGCGCCTACCTTCGGGCGTGGGATGACTACGAATTTCACACGCTCAAGCTCACCAAATCTCACACCACCGGTGTCGCGCATATCGGATATCGCGTGTCGTCCGAGGCAGCGCTTGAGCGGCGTGCGAAAGCCATCGAGGCGTCGGGCTACATCACCCACGGTTGGGTGGAGGGCGATCTTGGGCATGGGCGTGCCTTTCGGTTCGAAGACCCGTTCGGCCATGTGTTCGAACTCTACTGGGACACTGTGAAATACGATCCACCTGAAGAGGACAAACCCGCGCTGAAGAACATGTCGAGCCGGTATCACGCACAGGGCGTGTCACCGCGCAGGCTCGATCACCTGAACCTTTTGGCCGAGGACGTGACGCAGTTTCGCGACTTCATGCAGACTTGCCTTGGCAGCCGCGTGACCGAACAGATCCGTGTCAACAACGGGCGTCTTGGCGGGTGCTGGTTCACCATCAACAATAAGACGTATGATCTGGCCTGCACCGAGGAACACGGGCGCGGCAGCAACCGCCTGCACCACGTGACCTACGCCACCGACCAGCGTGAAGATATCCTGCGTGCGGCAGATATCTTCTTGGAGAATGGCGTCCACATCGAAACCGGCCCGCACAAGCATGCCATTCAGGGAACGTTCTTTCTTTATGTCTGGGAACCGGCTGGCAACCGGGTGGAACTTGCCAATGCCGGCGCGCGGCTGATCCTGCAACCGGATTGGGAAACCGTCACCTGGACCGAGGACGAGCGCAAAAAAGGTCAGGCCTGGGGTCTGAAAACAATCGAGACCTTCCACACCCACGGCACCCCTCCCGCCGATCAAGGCTAGGCCACTCAGGTGATGGCCGCACCCAAAGACATTGTCACCGCGTGGCTGTCCCGTCTGGGCATTTCCGCTGTGCCGCCGGTCTCCTTGGACGGCTTGACGGCGATTGTCCGCGCTCATTTGGATCTCATCCCGTTCGAGAACCTCACCGTGTTCTGCGGCGATGTTCCCGACCTCAGCCTCGACGCGTTGGCAGACAAATTGCTGCATCAGCGCCGTGGCGGCTATTGCGTGGAATTGAACCCGTTGCTCTGTGCCTGCCTGAATGGCGTGGGGTTTGACGCCCGCCTGTGCATGGCGCGGGTGATGTGGCAGCGCGATGTGCCGGGGCCGCGCAGCCATTGCCTGTGCCTCGTGCGGCTTGAGGATGCCGAATACCTGGTCGATGTCGGTTTCGGAGGTCCGGGTCCGACAACTCCGCTCATGCTCGGGACGGGTACAAGCAACCTGCGGTTCGAAACGCGCAGGCAGTTGGGCACCGTCCTGAGCCGACAGATCGCGCCTGAGGACTGGCGCGACCTTTATGTGTTCACGGATGAGATTACGACGATGTCAGACGTACAGGCGGGCAACTGGCTGGCCGCCACTTTACCGGGTTCTCTTTTTTCTAGGACCTTGGTTGTCACGCGTCAGACCGGTGACACACGTCTGGTTCTGGACGGTGCAACGTTTCGCAAGTTTGCAAAAGGCAGGGCAGTTGAGGAGCAGAGTTTGCAAACCCCCGGCGCGCTGATGAACTGCCTGCAGGATGCCTTCCATCTGCAGCCGCCGCCCGAATTGAAAGGCGCCCTGACCCGAAAAGGCATTTTTTGACCAAATGGTCAAAAAGCGGCCAGCCCCGCATTTGTATTCAGCAGAAACTGGGTAAAGATCGGACTGCTCGCCGCCCCGATGGCCCGCGCATTGCCGCCCACGCTGCCCGGTTCGATCTTGGGTGCGATCAGGCCGCGGGTGTCTTGGTTTACAAGATAGCGTCGCACCCGTTCGACCAACTCGGTCCGCACCGCCGCTGGAAATGCACCGTCGATCAACACCGCTTCAAAGTCGATCACCGCGCAAACGGACAATGACGCTTTCGCCAATTCCTGTGCCGTCTCGCCGATCCAGGGTTCGACATACCGACTCAGCGAACTCCAGTCCTGCGGCTGGTGCCAGAGAACGCGAGGATCAAGGCCGGCCTGCACAAGACGTGCCTCCAGCAAATGGATCGAGGCCACGTCAATCAACTGCTGGCTTTCGCCCAGCGGCCCGGTGCTGCGCAGAGATCCCAACGCGCCTGCATTGCCCTGATTGCCCTCAAAGACCGTGTCATTGACCACAACACCACCGCCGACGAACGAGCCGATGAAGAAATAAGCGTAATCGCGGAATTCATGTGTGCGGCCGTAAAGATGTTCGGCCCGGCATGCAGCGGTGGCATCGTTAACCACGAATACGGGAAGGTCGCTGAACGAGGCGACCTCTTCCGCAAAGTCCACATCCTTCCACGACTTGAACCGCTGTGATGGTGCTCCGATCAGGTCGTTCCATTTCCAGAGCTCAAACGGAGCGGCCATCCCGATCCCGCACAGACGTTCGCGCGCTTCAGGGGACAGGTCTTCGATAAGGCGTTCCATACCGCTCTTGAGGAAGGCAAACACTTCGTCGGGCAGGGGGTATTGATAAGCCGTCGAGACCTGCGCGCGGACGTTGCCCGTGAAATCGAGCAGAAGAAGATCGGCGCTGCGCCTGCCGATTTTGAGACCAAGCGACAGCACTCCGTCAGGGGACAACTCCATCGGTATGGATGGTTTGCCCACCTTCCCGCGCACCGGTTCGCCACGCTGAAGAAACCCGTCCTGTTCCAACTTGCGAAAGATCACAGAAACGGTCTGTGGTGAAAGGCCGGTCATGCGGGCAAGATCAATCCCTGCCATACCGCCACGGCGCTGGAGCATCGAGAGCAGCAAGCGTTCATTATAGTTGCGCACACCGCTTTGGTTGACGCCACCACTTGCCCCTTTGATTTTTCCACCGTCCATGAGCCGGACCATATTCCACATATTTTTCAGCGTCATGATGGCAGAGGTCATTTAATAAATAAAGTTTATTTATTTATTGACAGGTCAGATAGAATCTGGCCATTTCAGATACAACCTGCAGCGGGACCCGCAGGCAGGGGGGAGCGGTCTGAACACAGACCGGGGATTAAAAATTTGAAGATTTCTGGGAGGAAACCATGAAGAAACTTCTGCTTAGCTCGGCTGTCGCACTGGCATCCATGTCCGGTGTCGCGTTCGCTGGCGGCCACGGTGTCAGCGCGTGCCTGATCACCAAAACAGATACCAACCCGTTCTTCGTGAAGATGCGCGAAGGCGCGACCGCCAAGGCCGAAGAGCTGGGCATCACATTGAACAGCTATGCTGGCAAGATCGACGGTGACCACGAGACGCAGGTTGCAGCCATTGAGACATGCATTGCGAACGGTGCCAAAGGTATACTTCTTACCGCCTCCGACACATCCTCCATCGTTCCGGCTGTTCAGCAGGCGCGCGATGCGGGCATCCTTGTGATCGCGCTCGACACGCCGCTCGACCCGATCGACGCGGCCGACATGACATTTGCAACCGACAACTTCCTTGCCGGTGAGTTGATCGGCAAGTGGGCCAAGGCAACGCTGGGTGATGACGCTGACAACGCGAAAATCGCGATGCTTGACCTTGCCGTCAGTCAGCCAACCGTGGGCGTTCTGCGCGATCAGGGCTTCCTGCAGGGCTTCGGCATTGATCTGGCCGACCCGAATGTGAACGGCGACGAAGACGATTCCCGTATCGTCGGCAACGACGTCACGCAGGGCAACGAAGAAGGCGGTCGCCGCGCGATGGAGAACCTTCTCGCCAAGGATCCGATGATCAATGTGGTTTACACCATCAACGAGCCAGCAGCAGCAGGTGCGTATGAAGCGCTCAAGGCTATTGGTCGCGAAAACGACGTTCTGATCGTGTCGGTCGACGGTGGTTGCCCCGGTGTTCAGAACATCAAAGATGGCGTGATCGGCGCAACATCGCAGCAATACCCGCTGCTGATGGCATCGCTCGGCATCGAAGCTATTGCCAAGTGGGCCGAAGACGGCACCAAGCCGCAGGCGACCGAAGGCAAGGACTTCTTTGACACCGGCGTGGCTCTGGTCACAGACCAACCTGCAGAGGGCGTGGACTCCATCGACACTAATGAAGGCATGAACCTCTGCTGGGGTTGATCCGACTCGTCTGAAACGGAACAGTTTGAAAAGGGCGGGGATCGACCCGCCCTTTTCACTAGAACAACCAGCTTCTTCGTGAGGGAGGACTCTCATGCCACCATCCGACAATTACGAAACGGTTGTCAGCAAGGCGAATGCGGAAATCGCATCTTTTGCGGGCCGTGACAAAAGCCTGATCGAGCGCTTTCATCACGCGCTGCACACCACACCGGCTCTGGTGCCGCTGATCGTTCTGGTCACCGCCATCATCATCTTCGGTCTCGCCCTTGGGGCGCGGTTCTTTTCGCCCTTCGCGCTGACGCTGATCCTGCAGCAGGTGCAGATTGTCGGCATCGTGGCGGCGGCGCAGTCTTTGGTCATTCTCACGGCCGGCATCGATCTTAGCGTGGGGGCAATCGCGGTGATCTCATCGGTGGTGATGGGGCAGTTTACCTTCCGCTACGGCCTTCCACCGTCCATTGCCATCGTCTGCGGTCTTGCCTTTGGCACTGCGATTGGCGCGCTCAATGGCTGGCTTGTGGCCCGTATGAAGCTGCCGCCGTTCATTGTGACACTTGGCATGTGGCAGATCGTACTGGCGGCAAACTTCCTTTATTCACAGAACGAAACGATCCGTTCGCAAGAGATCGCAGAGCAAGCGCCCCTGTTGCAGTTGATGGGTGCCAAATTCAACATCGGCGGAGCTGTCTTTACTTTTGGCGTGGTTTTCATGGTGCTCCTGGTGCTGGTGCTGGCCTATGTGCTCAAATACACCGCTTGGGGCCGACATGTGTACGCGGTGGGTGATGATGCCGAGGCGGCCGAGCTGTCTGGTGTCAATGTCTCGCGCACCCTGATTTCCGTCTATGCTCTGGCCGGTTTGATCTGCGCCTTTGCAGGCTGGGCCCTGATTGGGCGCATCGGATCGGTGTCGCCAACCTCTGGTCAGCTTCTCAATATCGAAAGCATCACCGCTGTTGTGATCGGAGGCATCTCGCTTTTTGGCGGGCGCGGGTCGATCCTCGGGACGTTTTTTGGAGCGCTGATTGTCGGTGTGTTCACCCTTGGCCTGCGATTGGCCGGTGCAGATGCACAATGGACCTTCCTCTTGATCGGTGTGCTCATCATCGCCGCCGTGGCCGTGGACCAGTGGATCAGAAAGGTGGCAGCATAATGGAACCGATTTTGAAAGGACGCGGTCTCGTCAAACGCTATGGTCGTGTGACGGCGCTGGATCATTGCGACTTTGACCTTATGCCAGGCGAAATCCTTGCGGTGATCGGCGACAACGGAGCAGGCAAGAGCTCGTTGATCAAGGCAATCTCCGGAGCTGTTATCCCGGATGAAGGCACCGTCACGCTGGAAGGCAAAGAGGTGCGTTTCAGCTCGCCCATAGAGGCGCGTGAGGCTGGCATCGAAACGGTCTACCAGACGCTTGCCATGTCCCCGGCGTTGTCGATTGCCGACAACATGTTCATGGGGCGCGAAGTGCGCAAACCAGGCTGGCGCGGCAAATGGCTGCGGCAGCTCGACCGCGCTGCGATGGAAAAGATGGCGCGGGAAAAACTGTCTGATCTTGGGCTGATGACGATCCAGAACATCAATCAGGCGGTCGAAACCCTTTCGGGTGGTCAGCGTCAGGGTGTGGCTGTGGCCCGTGCCGCCGCATTCGGCTCCAAGGTGATCATCCTTGACGAACCGACAGCGGCGCTGGGGGTCAAGGAAAGCCGAAAGGTGCTGGAATTGATCCAGGATGTAAAATCGCGCGGTATTCCGATCATTTTGATCAGCCACAACATGCCGCATGTGTTCGAGGTCGCAGACCGCATCCATGTGCATCGTCTGGGCAAGCGGCTGTGTGTCATCGACCCCAAGGACTACACCATGTCAGACGCGGTGGCGTTTATGACGGGTGCGAAAGAAGCGCCTGAGGCGGCGTAGCGTACACGCCATTTCGGATTGGCCCGGGCACCGCTCCGGGCCTTTTTTTATCACGTGGTAAAAAAAGCGGTTTCTCAAAAAGATCCGGAACTTTTTCGGTCGCTCTTTCGTTCCTTCTGGCAACGTGGCTTTGGGCCGCGCAAAAAGCATGAAAATACAGGACATACCTAATGGAAGAAGTTGAAGCCGTCGCAAACAGTGTTTGGGATCAGATTGGTTCTGTCTTCACGATGGAGATTTACAACGGCAAATCCTTTGCCGATCTCTTGACCCTTGAGGCTATGCTGTCGCTCTTGGGCAGCGCGATTGCCGCAACGCTGATCCTGATTGCGGGTTTCATCATTTCCGGGGTGTTGAGCCGCAGGATCACCCGATTGGGGCAGATGCACGCAAGCCTCGACGATACGTTGTTCGTCTTCTTCGGCAATATTGCGCGCTACACCATCCTCGCGTTTACGACGCTTTTTGTCCTCAACACCTTTGGGGTGCGAACAACGTCTATCGTTGCGGTGATCGGTGCGGCGGGACTTGCCATCGGTCTGGCATTGCAAGGGACGCTGTCCAATGTCGCGGCGGGTGTGATGCTGATCCTGTTCCGGCCTTTGAAAAACGGAGACTTTGTGCAGGTCAACGATGTGGTTGGCACGGTCAAAGAGATCACGCTGAACTACACCGAGATTGCGGATATCGGAAACGTCAAAGTTGTGGTGCCGAACTCTGAGGTCTGGGGCAATACAATCAAGAACTACTCGGGCTACAAGACCCGCCGCGCGGAATGGGAATTCGGCGTGGGCTATGGGGCCAACCTTGCCCAAGCCGAGCAAGTGATCCGGGACGCCATCATGTCTGATCCGCGGTCGCACAATGACCCCGAGCCGTTCATTCAGGTGAACAACCTGAATTCCAGCAGCGTCGATTTTCTGGTTCGCGTGTGGTGCGATGCGTCGGTCTATTTCCAGTATCAGGCCGACATGAAGCGCAAGGTCAAAGAAGCGCTGGACGCTGCGGGTGTTGATATCCCGTTCCCGACCCGGACCCTTGTGATGCAGAATACCGGGGACGGGGATGGCGCCAAGTCACTGGCGGCCGAATAAAATCCCTTAGCCGTCGCGGTGCACATGCACCGCGCACGGCGCGTGGCGCACAACGCGCGCTGCTGTAGACCCAAGGAAGAAGTCGCTGAGACCCGGCTTGTGTGATCCGATCACGATACAGTCGAACCCGTGCTGGGTTGCATAGTCGATGATCGTCCGGGCGGAGTGACCTTTGACAAGCGCTGGCGTGACCCCGTCCACCCCGTCGAGCTTTTCCTGCAACCGCGCCCGGGCGCGTTCGTATCCTGCCTTCACGACGTCATCGTCCAGATATGCACTGACAGTTCCTTGCGGCGCTTCATAGACATGCAGGGCGACGATCTCGCCATTCTCAGCGGACAAGACGCGCGCAACTTCCAGTGTCTGGGGCGAAATACCGTGGTCGAGTGCCATAGGAACGAGGATTTTCTTGTACATGTCAGCTCTCCATATTGGTGCCTGTCAGGCCCAGGGGTCCAAAACGATCTTGGGTATGGCAACTGCGCCATTTCTCAGATCATGGAACGCGGATGGCCCATCTGCCAAGGGCCGGGTTTCAAACCAGTCCAGAGGTCCGAGCCTGCCGTCGAAGATGGCCTGAGCGGTATTGCGGAAATCCTGAGCGGTGTATGTGTATGTACCAATGAACGTGATCTCTTGCAGTGTCATGCGGCGCACATCCAGACCACCTGTGTCTTCGCCAAGGCCGACATGCGCGATCACTCCACCGGGTTGCGCATGGGCAGACGCCGCTGAGCGGGTGGCAGCATAGCCCACGGCGTCGATGATGAGCGGGTACATACCATCCGGTTCGGGCAATGCGGTCTCTCCGCAGGTATCGATCAGGAACGCGCGGCGTATCGGGTTGGGTTCGACGACTGTGACGGTTTCAATTCCCATCGCCTTGAGAGCCAGAGATGCAGCAAGGCCAATTGCACCGCCCCCGAGCACGAGGGCTTTGCGCTCCATCGAGGGGTGCAGCGCGGTCGAGGCGAGCCGTGCGGCATGCCAGCTGACCGCCAAAGGCTCGGCCAATGACGCTTTGTCCAGAGCAACAGCATCCGGAACGGTGACGAGGTTCGATGCGGGCATCGACACGTATTGGGCAAAGGCGCCCGGTCGCGGCTCCATCGAGATGATCTGACGGGTGGGGCAGAGATTTTCCCGTGCGCTTGTGCAGGCGGGGCAGGTGCCGCAGGTGACCAGCGGGTTGATCGTCACGCGGGTGCCGTCCATCGGTCCGCCCTGAACAACGCCTGCTGCCTCGTGCCCGAGTATCAGTGGCGCCGGGCGGCGCGCGTCATGGCCCAGATAGGCGTGCATGTCGGACCCGCAGATGCCAACCGCTGCAATGCGGATCAGGTGTTCTCCCTCGCGCGCGGTGATGTCGGGCACGTCCCGATAGGCCAGCGTTTCGACACCTTCGTAAATGAGCGCCTTCATTTTGCGGTAAACCCTCCGTCGACCATGAGAACCTGTCCGGTGACATAAGCAGATGCGTCTGAACACAGAAAGAGGATCGGACCGTCAATATCTTCCATGCTGCCATTGCGCCCGATGCACGTCTGCGCCGCATTGCGGGCGGCGCGGTCTGGGTCGGCAAAAACCGCCTGCGTGAGTTCGGTCGGGAAAAAGCCCGGACCGATAGCATTGGCGGTGATGCCGTGTGGCGACCAAGCTTCGGCCATCGCACGGGTCAGTTGGGCGATGCCGCCCTTTGTTGCACCATACGCGATGCCACCGGGAAAGGCGCGGGTGGTCTGGAGCGACGCGAAGTTGACAATGCGGCCCCAGCCTTTTGACTTCATCGCGGGCACCAGCGCTTGAGACAAAAAGAACGGTGCGGACAGGTTCAGCGACAATGTCACATCCCAGCCTTCTGACGTCACATCGTCCGCTGCTTCCCGCGTGTTGATACCTGCTGCGTGCACAATGATGTCAGGTGCGCCGAAGGGGGCCGAGATGGTCTCGACCAGCGATGACAGGCCGCCGCGGTCGGTCACATCGCCAACGACATATGATGCTGTGGAGCCGATCTCGGAGCAGAGGGTTTCCAAGGCATCCTGACGCCGGGCCAGGCCGATAACCTTGGCCCCCGCAGTGGCCAGGGTGAGGGCTGCGCGTCGCCCGAGGCCAGAACTGGCCCCGGTGATCAGCGCAACTTTTCCGTCAACCCGGAACAGGTCTGATGTGTCAGCCATCTGCGGTCAGGTCGAAATTCACGCCAGGGAAGTACTTGGCCAGACGCACATCCGCCGCGCGGGCGTGGCCTTCCATGCCTTCAAGGCGGGAAATCCGCGCCGTCGCTTCTGCCACGGCTTTGGAGCCTTCACGGGTCGCGCGCTGCCATGTGACGATCTTCATGTATTTGTGCACCGACAGACCGCCTGTGTAGCTGGCAGCGCCCGAGGTGGGCAGGACGTGGTTCGTGCCTGTTGCCTTGTCGCCATAGCTGACCGTGGTTTCCTCGCCGAGGAACAGCGAGCCATAGCAGGTCAGGCGGTTCAGCCACCAATCCAGATCTTCTGCCTGAACGGTCAGGTGTTCGGGCGCGTAGTCGTCGGAACAGGCAGCCATTTCTTCGCGGTCGCTGCAAAGGATGACCTCGGCATAGTCGCGCCAGGCGGCGGCGGCGTTCTGGCTGTTCACCTCCGGCAGATCGTCGATCAGGCCGGGGACCATCTCCATCACCTTTTCCGCCAGCGCGCGGTCATCCGTGACCAACCACACAGGCGAATTGTAGCCATGTTCAGCCTGACTCACGAGATCCGTTGCCACGATATGCGCATCAGCCGTGCTGTCGGCAAGGATCAGGCTGTCGGTCGGGCCTGCAATCATGTCAATGCCGACGCGGCCGAATAGGATGCGCTTGGCTTCGGCGACGAACTGGTTGCCGGGGCCGACAAGGATGTTCGCCTTAGGCAGACCGAACAGGCCAAAGGTCATCGCGGCAACACCCTGAACGCCACCCATCGCCATGATCTTGTCCGCGCCACAGATATGCGCGGCGTAGACGATGGCGGGCGCGATGCCGACGCCGGGACGGGGCGGCGAACACGCCGTGATGTGACGACAGCCTGCGACCTTGGCCGTGGTGACGGTCATGATGGCCGATGCGATGTGGCTGTAGCGTCCACCCGGCACATAGCAGCCGGCGGCATCCACCGGGATCGCCTTTTGTCCGGCAATCATGCCCGGAACGATCTCAACCTCGACGTCGGACACGGTGGCTTTCTGAGCCTCGGCAAAGCGTTTGACGTTGTTGTGCGCGAAGTCGATGTCCCGCTTGAGCTTTTCCGGAACAAGAGCGATGGCGGCGGCAATATCGTCTTCCGTCAGCAGCACATTGCCTTCGTACTGGTCGAACTTCTTGGCGTATTCCATCGCCTTGTCATCGCCGCCAGCTTCGATATCGGCGAGGATGTTCTTGACGGTTTCATGCACTTCGGAGGCGTCCGATTTTGCCGTCAGAGTCGCTTTCTTGAGATATTCACGTGTCATCTTCGATGAGTCCTACTTGTAGATTTCCGGCAGGAGCGTTGTGGATACCGCTGGCACATAGGCAATCAGCAGTACCACCACGAACATGCCCAAAACGAAGGGAATGGCGCGGGCGGCGATCTTGAGGATCGACTCTCCGGTGATACCGGAGACCACGAACAGGTTGAGGCCAAGTGGCGGCGTGATGAAGCCTACACCCAGTGCTGTGATCATCATGATGCAGAACTGGATCTCGTTCATGCCGATATTGTCGGCCAATGGTTTGAGAATGGGCGCAAGGATAACAATGTTCGGCGTTGTTTCCATCACGCAGCCCGCAGCGATCAGGATGCCGATCATCAGCAGGATCAGCAGCCAGGGTTCGTTGGTCAGGCCCGTTACAGCGGTCACAAAGCCCTGCGGTACACCCATGATCGCCAGCGCTTCTGCCAGTGGGGCAGAGAAGGCGATGATCGGCAGGATCACACCGTTCACCTTGGCCGAGCTGACCAGCATGGCCGGGAAGTCGGCAAAGCTGAGTGTGCGCAGGATGAACCCCATGATGATTGTCACGACGACGGCGGTGGCGCCTGCTTCGGTTGGTGTCAGGCGGCCCGAAAAGATGCCGTAGAAAATGATGCCGGGGACGATGAAGGCATACCAGCCGGACTTCAGCGATGTCGCGAGGCGCGAAAAGTATTCGCCCATCGAAATATTGCCGCCGCCTTCATAGCCGTGGATTCGGTTGACGATCACATTGGTGACAAGGATCGAGATCAGGATCGCTAGGCCCGGAATGAGGGCTGCCAAGAACAGTGTCGAGGCGGATATGCCCAGCACAAGGCCGATGATGATGTAGGCGATGGAGGGTGGGATGAGAATGCCGGTGCAGGCTCCTGCTGCCACAAGCGCGCAAGCATAGGGTCGGGGATAACCTGACTCGACCAGTCGTGCGATGGTCATCCGGCCCACCGCGGCAGCGCCCGCCGCGTCAGATCCTGAGATGGCCGCGAACATGCCGCAGACAAGTACGGTGGCCGACCCAAATCCGCCCTTTGCGAATTGCGTCAGCGCCTCGGCCACGTCGAGGAATTTTCGGCTCAGGCCAGTGCGCACCAGCACGTCACCCGTCAGAATAAAGAGCGGTACAGCCGTTAGCGCGAAGGCGTCGATCCCGGTGAAGAGCTTTTCGCCAACAAGGCTCAGCGGCAGGTCTCCAGACATCACCAGCATGGCGATCGCGGCTGTGCCGATCGCGGCCCAGACGGGCACAGCAAGGGCGATGAGGCCAACAAAGATGATCACCGGGAGATAGAAATCCCAGCCCAGTTCCACCGTTTGATTCATGGTTTGCCAAAGCATCTGTCAGGCTCCTCAATCGAACAGCTTGTCGCCTTCGTAGACGGGAGCACCGTCACGAAGAGAGCGAAAGTCGCGCAGGAAAGACTGCAGGAGACGCCAGATCATCAGGGCAAAGCCAACCGGCACCGCCATCAGGAACCACACCTTGGAGATGCGCAAACCGTCGGTCACCGAGCCGAATTTTAGCGAGACATGGACGGTTTCCAGCGACCAGTAAAGCGCGATGACGGCGACGAAGAACATCACCAGATCGCCGAAGATATAAAGCAACGCCTTCGGGCGTGGTCCGAGGTAGTGCATGATCACGTCGATGCGAATATGCGCACGTTCCTTGACGGCCGCAGCGGCACCGATCCAGGCGAGGTAGATGAAAGAATAGCGGACGATTTCCTCGCCCCAGATTGACGAATACGAGAAAATCTCGCGGCGAAGCACTTCAATCGCCATCGTGATAACAAGCATCACGTAGAATACGAGCAACAGCCAACGCTCGGCATCCCGGTCGATTTTTTGCCAGACAGACATGGGGCGGCCTTTCAATGAACGCAGCCCTACAGAACGCGCCAAACTGCGCGTCACATCAGACTGTGTTTGGAAAGAGAAAGAAGGCGGACGCCGCTGCCCGGCGTCCGCCCGATCTGTTACGCGTCGTGGACGTAGTATTTGCCCTGCGTGCTTGCCGCTTCTTCGAGCTTGGCAAAGGCGTCCATTGAGCCTGCGAGTTCCACCTTGAACTCGTCCCACTCGGAGCGCTGATACCCGCCAGCTTCCTGCCACTCTGCAAGCTGATCGTCGCTCAGCGAGTGGAATTCGACACCTGCCTTGGCCAGTTCGGCCATCGCGTAGGCACGGGCGGATGGAACCTTGGACAGGTTCTGATGCGCGGTCATTTCCGAGCCCCACATGATGCCTTCCTGAACGTCGGACGGCATCGAGTTGAACCATTCGAGGTTACACGAGTAAACCTGACTGTCCGGAACCGCCTGCGTGAAGGTCACGTGGCTCAGGATGTCTTTGAAGCCAAATACATAGAGTGCGCCCACGGACGGGTCGAGCGCGTCGGCCACGCCCTGCTTGATCGCGGATGGCGTTTCGCCCCACGCCACAGGAGTCGGGTTCGCGCCGACCATGCGGTAGTATTGCTGAAGCATCTTTGATCCCGGAACGCGGAACTTCACGCCACCCAAATCGCTGGGGCTGAGAACCGCACCGGCACCGCCTTTGCGCACGGCAACGACGCGTGGGTCGATATTGACGTAGAACAACGCCTTAAAGCCGTTGGCTTCGACCTTGGGGTGAACTTCGCTGTTCCAGAAATCCGAATTCACCAGGTTGGTGAAGCGCTGGTTCGAGCCGCAGAGATACGGCATGTTGATCAGGTCCACGGTCGACGCGAAGGGGGCGAAGTTTGACAGCGAATGCTGTGCGGCCTGAATTGTGCCGCCCTGAACCGCCTGAACCAGGGCGCCGCCAGCGCCAAGCTGACCGCCGGGTGCCAGTTTGACATATACTTTGCCGTTGGTGGCGTTCTGGATGTTTTCCTTCAGGTCGAGCTGCATGATCGGGTAGCTGCGGGACGCACCCAGCACATAGGCTGTCGCAATGACCATTGTGTGCTCTGCCGCATTTTCGCGTTCACGCTCTTCGTTGGCGCTTTGCGCCGCCGCTTCCGAGGACCAAAGCGTGCCAGCCGCGCCAGCCACCATCGCAGCTGTAAAGCTGCCGGTGCCCACCAGTTTCAGGAAATTACGGCGCTCGGCGGATGCGAGTTCCTTACGTTCGTCAGTCATCTGGTCTCCTCCCAATTGACCTCAGCTGCCGTTCTTGTTCTTTCGGTCAGCCTCTTTTTGCAGAATGGCAACGACGAACAGGATCGACGCCGCAAACAGAACCAACATTTCACCAACGTCGGAGAGGAACGCTGTTTTTGCGAAAGCTCCCATCGCGACGTTGGCGAAATACACGACAAAAACGATGGCAGAGGCCGCAAGAAACATTCTGAACTCCGGATATCGGATTGATTCTGACCGCAGTGTAAGCGCTTACATTTGAATCTTGCAAGCGCTTACATTTGGTTTTGTCGTATTCGATGATGTGAGATATGCTTCCGTCTGGGCCGCATGCCCGTGTTGAAAACTGGATCCCGAATTTGCCGAGCGTACCCACATTGGACGATGTTGCACGCAGCGCAGGCGTGTCGACGGCGACGGTGTCGCGCTGTCTGAATTCGCCTGAGCGGGTGGTCGAACACACCCGCAAACGCGTCATGGCCGCGGTCGAACAGCTTGGATACACACCGAATTTTGGTGCTCGCGTCATGGCGGCCAAACGGACGTTTACGATTGGCGCGATCATCCCGACGATGGAAAACGCGATCTTTGCCCGAGGATTGCAGGCGTTTCAGGAAGCGCTGCACGCGCGGGGCTACACATTGCTTGTCGCCAGTTCAGCCTATCAGCCGAAGATCGAGGAAGAACAGATCCGGTCGCTGGTTGCGCGGGGGGCCGATGGCTTGCTGCTGATCGGACATGACCGAGACCCGGCGGTTTACGCATACCTCCGAGCGCGCTCCATTCCGGTGCTGTCGGCCTGGGTCTATCTGCCGGACTGCGACCAGCCGACGGTGGGATTTGACAACAGGGCTTCAATGCGGGCGCTTGCGCAGAAGGTGATCGACTTCGGCCACCGGAGCATTGCTATGATTTCCGGTATTACCGAGGGCAATGACCGCGCCGCTGCCCGTCTTGCGGGGCTGCGGGATGCGCTTGGTGAAAACGGGCTTGATCCCGACGCGGTACCGGTGATCGAGACACCCTATGAAATCGAAAACGGGGCAATTGCCTTCCAAACGTTGATGCAAAGGGACATGGCGCCATCGGTCGTGATGTGCGGCAACGACGTGCTGGCTGTGGGGGCGTTACGGGGCGCGCGCGAGCTAGGGTTGTCGGTGCCGCAAGATGTGTCAATCACAGGGTTTGATGACATTGAACTGGCGCGGATCGTCGAGCCTCAGATTACAACGGTACATGTCCCGCATCGCGAGATGGGACGCCGCGCGGCTGAGGCGTTGATCGACATCGTGGAGAAGCGCAATTCAGGGGCATCCGTCGAACTGCAGAGCACGGTTCGGATGCGCGGTTCCTTGCGGGACCTGAGTGTCTGAGCGGGCCCATCGACAAGTTTCGTTCAACGCAGTACCCCGGCGTGAAACCGACGCTATGAGGCCACAGCTTTGACATCCCATAAGACCGCGCCCCGGGCGCTGATGATCCAGGGAACTGGGTCAAATGTCGGCAAGTCGATGCTGGTGGCGGGGCTGTGCCGCGCAGCGCATCTGCGTGGTCTCAGTGTCGCGCCGTTCAAACCGCAGAATATGTCGAACAATGCAGACGTGACGTCCGATGGAGGAGAGATCGGTCGCGCGCAGGCGTTGCAGGCCATTGCCTGTGGGCGGGAGCTGTCGGTCCACATGAACCCGGTGCTACTCAAACCCGAAAGCGACAAAGGCTCTCAGGTTGTGGTTCAGGGACAGGTGCGCGGCTGGCTGGAGGCGCGGCGCTTTCGCGAGGACCGTGGCGCTTTGATGGATGTTGTGCTCGACAGTTTTCACACGCTGGGCCAGACCGCTGACCTGATCCTTGTCGAAGGGGCCGGCAGCCCTGCCGAGGTCAATCTGAGACGGGGCGACATTGCCAATATGGGGTTCGCTTGTGAGGCGGGCGTGCCGGTGATCCTGGCCGGAGATATCGACAGGGGTGGGGTGATTGCGCAGATTGTCGGCACCCGAGCGGTCATGACGGACGAGGATGTGGCACAGGTCGCAGGCTTTCTGGTCAATAAATTCCGGGGGGATGTTGCGCTTTTTGACGACGGCTACCGCGCCATCGAAGACCATACCGGCTGGCCCGGATATGGCGTGCTGCCGTGGTTTGACGCAGCACACCTTCTGCCCGCTGAAGATGCGGTCGAACTGTCTGAAAGCAGCGGCGGGCAGGGGTTTCATGTCGCCTGTCCAATGCTGTCACGGATCGCCAACTTCGACGACCTCGATCCGCTAAAGGCCGAGCCGAACATTCGCCTGACAATGGTGCCGCCGGGGCAGGCGCTACCGGGGGATGCCGACCTCATCGTGTTGCCGGGAACAAAATCCACCCGCGCCGATCTGGTGTTCCTGCGCGCGCAGGGGTGGGACATCGACATTCGGGCGCATCTCAGGCGTGGGGGTCGGCTTTTGGGTATCTGCGGTGGATTTCAGATGCTTGGCACCCGTATTGACGATCCTGAGGGGCTGGAGGGCGAGGCCGGTTCAACGCCGGGGCTTGGGTTGCTTGACGTGGTGACGCTCATGCACCCGCGAAAGACACTCTCGCGGGTGAATGCGGTTCACCTTCCGACCGGCAAAGGCTTTGACGGGTACGAAATTCACATCGGTCAGACGACCGGTCCGGACAGTCGGCACCCCTTCGCGCGAATTGGAGACGCGCCAGATGGGGCGATGTCCGGCAATGGCCGGATCATGGGCACATACCTGCATGGTCTTTTTGCCGATGGCACGTTCCGGCAAGCGTTCCTGCATCAGATGGGTCATGAGACGGGCGGTTCGGATTACACGCGGACGGTTGATCGGACGCTGAACGAACTCGCGACGCATATGGAGGCGCATCTCGACATTGACGGTCTTCTGGCCGCAGCCCGCCCGATCCGCACCTAAGCCTTTGCAACCACTACTTCGGTATCCCAGCCCGCGCATTTTTCTGGCAGGTCACCTGGCAATTCGGCATCGGTGAACAGCGTGTCGATCTCGGACAGCGATGCGATACGGGCAGGGGCATTGCGTTTGAGTTTGGACGCATCTGCAACCAGATATGTCTTGCGTGACTGTTGCAGGATGGCCTGGCTCACACTGACTTCCTGAATATCAAAGTCCAGAAGATCGCCATCGCGATCCAGCGCCGAGCAGCCAATTATCGCCAGATCGAACTTGAACTGCAGGATCGTTTCGGTCGCAAGCTTGCCGACCAGCCCGCCATCAGCCCTCCTCAGGTTGCCGCCAGTTACGACCACTTCGCACTCCTGCGTTTCGGCCAGAATATTCGCTACGTTCATGTTGTTCGTCACGACAAGCAGATTTCGGTGATTGCGCAATTCCCGCGCAACCGCCTCCGTACTGGTCCCGATGTTCAGAAATAGGGAGATGTTGTTGGGAATGCGCTGGGCGCAGGCGCGGGCCATCGCAGCTTTGGCTTTGGCATTGAGCGTTTGCCGCTGTTCGTAGCCAATATTGCTGGTACTGGACGGAAGCATCGCGCCGCCATGTACACGTTCCAGCCGCCCTTCGTCTGCAAGATCGGATAGGTCGCGGCGGATGGTCTGAAGCGTCACGCCAAAATGCTGGGCCAACCCTTCGACCGTAACTTTGCCCTCTTTGCGCGCAATTTCGAGGATGTCACGGTGGCGAAAGGCGTGGGACATAGATGGGTCGGTCCTGTCAAGTTTGTGGCAGGGTGCATACGTGATTCCGTAACGTCACTTTTCGCCTGCGCCGGTTTTTCGATCATAAGCGGCCTAGGTCGCAAAAGACTAATGTCAAATTTCGTTTACTTTCAGGGGCATAGTAAAAAGCGAACACAAACGAAAAAAATCGCCTTGCGAAATAGTGTGTCCCCTCGCATACAGTGCGGGTGGATAACGTGGCCTTGGGAGGTGGCGCGCGGTGATCAACCAGTCCGTCGAACCTACAGACCTGTTCATCATTGGCGGTGGCATCAACGGCTGCGGCATCGCGCGAGACGCGGCGGGCCGCGGCTTGAGTGTCACGCTTGCGGAGATGAACGATTTGGCGTCCGCCACATCTTCTGCGTCGACCAAGCTTTTTCACGGCGGTTTACGCTATCTCGAATACTTCGAATTTCGGCTGGTGCGGGAAGCTCTTATCGAGCGGGAAGTGTTGCTGAGGGCGATGCCGCATATCAGTTGGCCAATGAGATTTGTTCTGCCTTATCATGAAGATATGCGGTTTGAATCCGATACGCCGACATCGCGTCTGCTAAGTTTTGTCATGCCGTGGATGAAGGGGCGTCGCCCGGCCTGGCTGATCCGGCTGGGGCTGTTTCTGTATGATAACCTTGGCGGCCGCAAGGTTCTTCCCGGTACGGCAACACTGTCGCTGAGGAACGCGCCGGAAGGAGCGCCCTTGGAGGATCGTTTCGTCAAGGCCTACGAATATTCAGACTGCTGGATCGAAGACTCGCGGCTTGTCGTTCTGAATGCCCGTGATGCCGAGGCGAAGGGGGCCACAATCCTGCCGCGCACAAAGGTGCTGACTGCGGCGCGCGAAGGCGATCATTGGCGGATCGAAACGCAAAATACCGAAAATGGCGAAACACATATCCACCACGCCAAAATGCTGGTGAACGCGGGTGGCCCGTGGGTGGGTGACATCATTCAGACCAAGGTGCGGCTCAACTCGCGCGAAGGCGTTCGGCTTGTCCGAGGTTCGCATATTGTGACGCGAAAGCTTTATGATCACGACAAATGCTATTTCTTCCAAGGCACCGACGGACGGATCATTTTCGCGATTCCTTATGAGACGGATTTTACCCTGATCGGCACCACCGACGCCGAACATGACGACCCGTCGAATAAACCGGTCTGCACCCCGGAAGAGCAAGCCTACCTGCTGAACTTTGCAAATCAATACTTCAAGCAGGACCTGTCCGACGAAGATGTCGTGTGGACCTATTCCGGCGTCCGCCCGCTTTACGATGACGGTGCCAGCAGCGCGACAGCTGCGACCCGCGACTATACGCTGAAGGTTGATGCCAATGGCGGAGCACCGGTTCTGAACATTTTCGGTGGCAAGATCACGACTTATCGCCGTCTTGCGGAAAGCGCGCTGGAGAAAATCGCCGAGCAGTTGCCGAACGTCAAAGGCGCGTGGACGGCAGGCGTCGCATTGCCTGGTGGCGATTTTCCGGTAGGCGGGTTTGACGCTGAGGTGGCGAAACTGAAGGACGCGTTTCCGTTTCTCGATGCGTTCTGGGCGCGCCGGCTTGTGCGCGCCTACGGAACAGAGGCCAGCTTGATCCTTGGCACAGCGAAAGAGTCCGCTGATCTAGGTCGCAATTTCGGCGCAACGCTGACTGAGGCCGAAGTGCACTGGTTGATAACACATGAATACGCCCACACTGCGGAAGACGTGGTGTGGCGCCGCAACAAGCTTGGTCTGCGACTGAGCGCCGAACAGATCAAGGACTTGGACATTTGGATGGAAGATCATCGCCAAACCCTGTCCAAGGCCGCAGAATAAGGGGTCGGACATGACGCTCGAACTGAAAGGCGTGTCCAAAGTGGTCGAGGGGCAGACCCATATCTACCCCACCGATCTAACGCTGGAAAAAGGCACGATGAACGTGCTCTTGGGGCCGACTCTGTCGGGAAAAACGTCTCTGATGCGGCTGATGGCAGGGTTGGACGTGCCCGCGACTGGTCAGATCATCTGGCAGGGCAAGGACGTCACCGGGATGCGGGTGCAGGACCGCAAGGTGGCAATGGTCTATCAGCAGTTTATCAATTACCCTTCGATGTCCGTCTATGACAACATCGCCTCGCCGATGAAGCTGATGGGTGTCGACCGGTCCGAAATCGACCGCCGCGTGCGCGAAACCGCCGAATTGATGAAACTGACGCCAATGCTTGATCGCAAACCGCTGGAACTGTCCGGCGGTCAACAACAGCGCTGCGCACTTGCCCGGGCACTGGTCAAGAATGCGGGCCTTGTGCTGCTGGACGAGCCACTCGCCAATCTTGACTACAAGCTACGCGAGGAGCTGCGTATCGAGATCCCCAAGATTTTCGAAGAGTCCGGATCAATCTTTGTCTACGCGACCACTGAACCTGAAGAAGCGCTGCTTCTGGGGGGCAACACTGCGACGCTCTGGGAAGGGCGGGTCACGCAGTTTGGTCCGACACCAGAGGTCTACCGCCAGCCGGTCGACGCGACAACGGCGCGGGTGTTCAGCGATCCGCCAATGAATTTCCTGCCGATCACGAAATCCGGTGCGCAACTGACCTTCGGTAACAACCAGTCCACGACAGCCAAGGGGCGTTTGGCCGACCTGCCAGACGGCAAATACCTGGCCGGTTTCCGCCCGAACCATCTTGAGATTGGACAACACACCGCGGATGCGATGGCCTTTACGACCCGACTGACGGTGACCGAGCTTACTGGGTCCGAAACCTTTGTGCATCTCGACCATCACGGTGAACGCTGGGTTGGTCTGATCCACGGCGTGCATGACCTGACATTGGGCGATGACCTCACGGTCTGGCTCGACCCGCGACATGTCTATGTCTTCGATGAACAGGGCAAAATGATTGCCCCCGCATCTTATGCGCTGGCGGCCTGAGGAAACAGACCATGGCAAAGATCACACTTGATAACCTGGCGCATTCCTATCTGCCCAGTCCCACCACCGAGGACGACTTCGCCCTCAAAGAGTTGAACCATGATTGGGTTGATGGTGCGGCCTATGCCCTTCTGGGGGCGTCTGGCTGCGGAAAATCTACGCTTCTCAATATTATATCCGGCCTTCTTCATCCTTCACAGGGCCGTATTCTGTTCGATGGACAGGATGTGACACACGCGCCTACGGCCGAACGCAACATCGCGCAGGTGTTCCAGTTTCCGGTCGTCTACGACACCATGACCGTGCAGGACAATCTGGCCTTCCCGCTGCGCAATCGCGGCCATGACGAAGCCTATGTCGCCGCGCGGGTTCAGGAAATCGGCCGCATGATCGGCATGGAGGAGATGCTGAAGAAAAAGGCGCGCGGATTGACGGCGGATGCCAAGCAGAAAATCTCGCTTGGGCGGGGTATGGTCCGCAAGGATGTGAACGCCCTGTTGTTCGATGAGCCTTTGACCGTGATTGACCCGCACATGAAGTGGGAACTGCGCACGCAGCTGAAAAAGCTGCACCACGATTTTGGCCACACGATGATCTACGTGACCCATGACCAGACTGAGGCGCTGACCTTCGCCGACAAGGTGGTGGTTATGTATGACGGGCGCGTCGTTCAGATTGGGACGCCGGAAGAGCTGTTCGAACAGCCCGAGCACACCTTTGTTGGCTACTTCATCGGCTCGCCCGGTATGAACGTGCTACCGGCCCAGGTCGAAGGCACCACCGCGCAGGTCGGATCTCAGGCAATCCAGCTCGCAGGTGGCTACAAAGCTGCAAGCGGAAAGGTCGAAATCGGGGTCCGCCCGGAATTCGCCAAGCTCAGCCAGACCGAGGGCCTGCCGGTTACCGTCCGACGGATCGAGGATGTGGGCCGCCACAAGATCATCCGCGCGAATTTCGAAGGCCATGACATCAATATCATCGCTGGTGAGGACGATCATGTCAGTGCCGACATGAACCGCGTCAGCTTCGATCCGGCGCGTGTGAATGTTTACGTCAACGATTGGCGCGTGGCACCCGAAGGGGCGCAATCCGTAGGGGAGGCCGCGTAATGGATAAGACAGTCAATCAAAAGGCATGGTTCCTCGTCCTGCCGGTTTTGATCCTTGTTGCGTTCTCGGCGGTGATCCCGCTGATGACCGTGGTCAACTATTCGGTTCAGGACACATTTGGGAACAACCAGTTTTTCTGGGCAGGCCTCGAATGGTTCGAGGAAATGCTGAACGATGACCGCATGTGGGGTGCTCTCGGGCGGCAGTTAATGTTCTCGGGCATCATCCTGCTGATCCAGATCCCACTGGGTGTCTTCGTTGCGCTCAACATGCCGAAAAAAGGCTTTTGGGCCAGTTTCTGCCTTGTCGTGATGTCCCTGCCGCTGCTGATCCCTTGGAACGTTGTCGGCACCATCTGGCAGATCTTCGGTCGCGTCGATATTGGCCTTCTGGGCCACACGCTTGCGGCACTTGGCATCGACTACAACTACACCAACGATCCCTTTGCGGCATGGGTCACGATCATCGTGATGGATGTGTGGCACTGGACGTCACTTGTGGCTCTGCTGGCCTATGCAGGTTTGCAATCCATCCCAGATGCCTATTATCAGGCGGCCAAGATCGATCAGGCGTCGCGCTGGAAAGTGTTCCGCTTCATCGAGTTGCCCAAGATGATGGGCGTATTGATGATCGCGATCCTGCTGCGCTTTATGGACAGCTTTATGATTTACACCGAGCCGTTCGTCGTTACTGGCGGTGGCCCCGGCAGCACCACCACGCTGCTGTCCATCGACCTTGTGAAGATGGCTCTGGGTCAGTTCGACCTCGGACCGGCGGCCGCGTTCTCGATCATGTATTTTCTCGTGATCCTGTTGATTTCGTGGGTGTTCTACACGGTAATGACCAACCTTGATAAGCGGGAGGGCTGAGGCGATGACCGACGCAACCACCAACAGCATCCCCGGTGATCTGACTGCAGGCGGCACCAAGAAGCGCGTCAAGGTCAAGGGGTCGGCCATCGTGATGGGGCTGTACCTGCTGTTCCTGATGCTGCCGATCTATTGGCTGCTGAACATGAGCCTGAAGACCAACACGGAAATCCTTAACGATTTTACACTATGGCCGAGCGAACTGACGCTCGACAATTACCGCACGATTCTGACGGATCCGAGCTGGTACATGGGCTATGTGAACTCACTCATTTACGTGGTGATGAACACGGCGATCTCTCTGGCCGTGGCTTTGCCCGCTGCCTACGCTTTCAGCCGCTACCACTTCATGGGTGACAAGCACCTGTTCTTTTGGCTGCTGACCAACCGCATGGCACCGCCCGCTGTTTTTGCACTGCCGTTCTTCCAGCTGTATTCGTCGGTTGGTCTCTTTGACACGCATATCGCGGTCGCCTTGGCGCATTGCCTATTTAACGTGCCGCTGGCGGTGTGGATCCTCGAAGGTTTCATGCGCGGCGTGCCGAAAGAAATCGACGAGACCGCCTATCTGGACGGTTACAGCTTTGGCCATTTCTTCACCCGCATCTTCATGCCCCTGATTTCCAGCGGCATCGGTGTGGCGGCGTTCTTCTGCTTCATGTTCTCTTGGGTGGAACTGCTGCTATCGCGCACGCTCACCACCGTGGACGCAAAGCCAATCGCCGCGATCATGACCCGTACGCAGGGTGCCTCGGGCATCGACTGGGGTGTGCTGGCTGCGGCGGGCATCCTGACCATCGTGCCGGGCGCTTTGGTGATCTACTTCGTCCGCAACTACATCGCCAAGGGCTTTGCCCTGGGGAGAGTGTGATGAAACCACGTATTGATCATCTCGACGTCATCCTCGGACGCAATACAAACTGGAGGACCCTTTGATGGATCTCTCATGGATGGCATGGACATGGCCGACCGCGATTTTCTTCATGGTCATCGCGAGCTTGTTGATCGTCTTTACAGTCCTTGCAATCAAATTCCCCGAGACGCCCCGCGTGGGCATCCTGCGGATCGAAACGACGCGTGGTGATCG